>NZ_RJMM01000020.1 GCF_003943655.1 Streptococcus sanguinis | reverse complement strand
CTTCATATACTTTTGTTGCTAACCATGTAGTTTTAGATAGAAAAACGCTTAGCACAGGATAATATATTAGGGATAATGTTTTAATATTGCCTAACTTAAATTTTTTTACAAAAATCCCCTAGAACTTACAATTCTAAGGGAGTATTCTTTATCCTGTTACTTCCAGAGTCTGTTCCAGTTTGGTTTTCTTATTAGGACTGGATAGGCGGCGCTTGCTGTCTCGGATGGTGTTGAGATCCTTGAGGAGTTTGGCAAAGTGGGCTTTCTCTGGGTAGGCTTCTGCGGAGGCTGCGGTATAGCGCATAAAGAGGTCATAAGTGCGGGAGATTTCCGTGCGCAGCTGCTTGGTCTTACCGACTTCTTTGCTGGACTTGGCTGCACGCGCTAAGGCTTCGGCCTTATCATAGTCTTCCTGAGCAGTCGTCACTGCGCTAATCACCGGTGAGAGTCCCAGCGTAGTTACTGCCGCACTGTAGGGCTCTTCCTTGAGGGTTTTGAGGAGGCTCTTGATCTCAGCAGTGGCGACATCGTTATTATGCTTGGTGATATCCTTGTACTTGGTTAGGACTGGAGCCAATGTCTCATGGGCTTCTTTGAACTTTGCTTCCTTTATCTTGGCAAATCCCCTATGCAGGGTAAAAAGTCCGACCAGAGCGCTGTCCCGCTCCTTATCTACTTCTGCTAGACTCGTGGTTTGTTTCTTTTCCACGCTGGCTAGCTGTTTCTGGAACTCTTCTAGCTTGCTCGCAAAGGGCTCCAAGTGCGTACCATACATATCTTCGTTCTTATTGGCCTTGACAAAGTCCATGATGATTTGACGAGAATCCGTCATCAAACTTTCAAACTCACGGTGAGTAAAGTTGCTATAGGTCAGGGGACGAATGGTGTAGTTAGTAGTCATAATAAAACTTCTCCAATAATTTGATGAACTAAGTATAGCACGTGGCAATAAATCTTTTGCAAGACTGCCCTGAAATGTCATTTTTTATCCCTGAAATAACACTTTTTCAAAATCAAAGACATAAAATATTCCCACCCGATGATTTCTTTAACTTCGGATGGGGATTATTTCTCTTTAAAAATGTATTATCAGAGCATTTCACGTTTAGAATACTTTGAAATTTTAACAAACGCTAGTATTCGAACCTTAGAAAACCTTTAAATTATACCAAAATACATCACTCGATAGATAGAAAGCACGGATTTTTTAGCAAACTGGACTATTCGAAACCTAGATTATCTAAATATTTTAGTAAATACTCGTATTCGGCCTTTAGATTGATTGGATATTTAGCCAGAGTTTACTCTTCGAAGTTTTGATAATTACCTTTCAGTTTTATCTTCCCACTCTCAAGGGCTCGATACTTTCTTCAATCAGTTTGGTGTAATTTCCAATTCTTGGGTCTTCTTCATCTAATTCCTCTATCTTAGTATTTCGTTGGATATTGGTCTCATTTTACACCTCTTATTATAGCAGAGCAGCACCTTGTTTTATAGTTTCTTCTGGTGGTAGAGATAAAAATCCCCAGCTCTTTTCAAACTGGGGATAGCTTTATATTTTTAATTCATATACTTCCTGCCAGCCAGCTGGTCCTAATATCCGCTGGGGCTGTTTGCTAAAACCAGTCTCTCGGTAGAGGTAGGAAGCGACTTGATTTCTCTCATTGACGCCTAGTATAATACTTTTATACATGGGCAAATGCTCTCTTATGAAATCAGGCAAGAGCTTCAGCGTCTGACTACCGTATCCTCGCATCCGAAAGCCTTCATCCGTTGAAAAGCTACGAAGGAGCAGGCTCTCTGGCTGACCGCCATAAGTAAACTTCTTTTCTCCAGCATCCAAGATCAGAAAGGTTACGATTTGATGTTCTACAAGGCCCAAGATAGCATAGCGATTTTCTAAGTCAGCAACAGCCTGACTAGGATGATTGGTAAATCTCAAGTCGGTTAAATGGTAAGACTGCAAGGCTTCTCTATCTGAACTTCGATAGAATCGGATTTTCATCTAAAAATCCATCCCATCCGGATTTGGTGCGCCACCGGCCAAACCGCTGACATTTTTGAGCACTTCCAAGTCAGCAGCATCTAGCTCAATGCCAAAGCAGTCCAAATTGCTGGCAATCCGTCTCGGAGTGACCGACTTAGGCAGGGGCAGGAAGCCTTCCTGCAAGCTCCAAGCTAGAGCGACTTGGGCAATAGTCTTGCTATACTTATCTGCCACAGCCTGTACGGCTGGATTTTGGAAGAGCTCACCTTGACCAAATGGTCCCCAAGCTTCCAGTAAAATCTCATGCTCACGACAGAAGTTCACCGCTTCTGTCTGATAGACACCTGGAGCCAGGCGGATTTGATTGACAGCAGGAGTCATGCGCGCTGTTTCAAGCAAAGCTTCTAAGTGATGAGGCAGGAAATTGCTGACGCCAATCGCTCGAATCTTACCGAGATTATAAAGATCTTCCATAGCCCGCCAGACTTCGGCATTGCGCTTTTTCCAAGCATCGTTTTCCCTCAGGGGTTTGGGATTCGGCCAGTGGATGAGGTAGAGGTCCAGATAGTCCAGTCCCAACCGCTCCATTGAGGCCGCAAAGGCCTCTTGAGCCTCCTCATAAGTATGAATGTCATTCCAAAGCTTGGTCGTGATGAAGAGCTCCTCCCGCGGAATTCCGCTGTCCTTGATTGCCCGTCCGACACTCTCTTCGTTCTTATAGATAGCTGCCGTATCAATATGCCGATAGCCTGCCTTGAGAGCGGCTAATGTTGCTTGATAGGCTTCTTCGCCATCCTGAGCCTTCCAAGTACCGAAGCCCAGCACCGGAATGCCTACACCATTGTTCAAAAGATATTCTCTCATCTCACGTCTCCTTTACAAATTCCTTCTACTGCCTTCAGCAAGGCAGCTACTACAGTGATTACAAGAGCAGAACTGCTCATTTCTTTTCCTTTTTCTTCAGTATTGGTTTGGGTTTGAAGATATTTTCCTTGGTCGGCTCCATACCTTTACTGAAAAAGCTATAGATAATGAAAGCAACTCCTGCGACAAGGATCAAGATTCGTCCAAAGATCAGTCCCGCCAGCAGCAATACAAGTCCCATTATCAAAAATTTCGCATCAATTCGTTTCATAGCCTACTCCTGTTTACATTATAGTCTCATTATATCACGCCTAAGAAAGCAATTCAAATCTAGGCGAAGACTATCAAGGCGTCTGCCAACCAAAAAGAACAGGTTTCCCTGCTCTTTCTGAAAAATATAAGGAGACTAATTTAAAATACCTGCGGTTCTCATACATGGAATCGTTCTTGACCATCAAGATAAGTAGCTACCAGCTCTAAATCTTTATCTAAAACGATAAAGTCAGCATCGTAGCCTTCCTTGATCTGTCCGCAGACATCATCAATATGGACGGATTTTGCCGGAATCAGGCTAGCCATCATAACCGCCTGATGAGGATTGGCAATGCCCCATTTGACCACATTTTTCAATCCGTCCTTGAGCTTGAGAATGGAGCCCGCTAGATTGCCCGTTGACTTAAGCCGAGCAGTTCCTTCCGCCACAACCACTGGAAATTCTCCCAGCATGTAGTCACCATCTTCAAGACCTCCTGCGGTCATACAGTCAGTAATGAGGGCAATATTTTCATGTCCCTTCTGCTTAAGCAAGATGTCACAGGCCTTAGGGTCAACATGGTGGCCGTCACAAATCAGTTCCGCATAGGTGTGGGGCAGCTCGTACATGGCACCAACCATGCCCAGCTCCCGGTGGGTCAAGCCCCGCATACCATTGTATGCATGCACCCAGACACTGGCACCTGCTTCGACCGCAGTTTTGGCTTCATCATAGGTTGCGTTAGAATGCCCCAGAGCAACGGTCACGCCTTCATCAGTCAGCGTACGGACAAATTCCTCCACACCATCACGCTCTGGCGCGAGAGCTATCTTATTGAGCAAGCCATTTGCGGCCTTTTGCCAAGCACGAAACTCATCCATGCTAGGATCTTTCATATAGGCAGGATTTTGAGCGCCTTTATACTTTTCGGTGAAATAAGGCCCTTCAAAATAGAGACCGCGAATCTTGGCTCCGCTAGCTTCTTGATAGCGAGCACCGATATTTTCAGTAACCGCTAAGAGCCGCTCATAGGATGAAGTCAGGGTTGTTGGTAAAAAGCTGGTCACACCGGTAGTCAAGAGACCCTCACTCATGGTATGAAGAGTTCCTTCAATGTTATTGTCCATCACATCAACACCGCCAAAGCCGTGAATATGAGTGTCCACTAGACCTGGTGCAATCGAGTAGCCACTGTAGTCTATTACTTCTGCATCCTGCGGAACAGACTGCACCAGCTTGCCAAACTTGCCGTCAATCAGCTCTAAATAACCGCCCTGACGAATTCCCTGAGGATAGAAAAATTGATCTGCTTTGATATATGTAGGCATAAGACTGCCTCCCTCTTTCTTGACTTCTGTATTCTCTGCCATTCAAAGCGGAATTCTGTGATAGAGCTAGCATCTTTCTATAGCTACTTTCTAACCCCCGCTTTTGAATCTCTGAGTTTTTTTGACTATATTATAACTCTTTCTTTTTTATTTGTAAATGGTATATACCCATTTTTGCGAAAAATTATTATATTAATCTCATGAAAAAGAAAACCCAGCCATGACAGCTGAGTTTCTGCTTTACTTTTTATCTAAATCGCGCAGCATCTGGTCGATTTTATTGCCATACTCGATGGATTCGTCCTTGACAAAGGTCAAATCTGGAATCTTGTACATCTTCAGATTGTGACCCAGCTCTCGCTTGATGGTACCGGTCGCTTTTTCCAGACCAGTCTGAGCTTTTTGATTATCAGAGGCTAGATTGCTCATAATCGTGTAGTAGACCTTGGCCATAGATAGGTCGCCCAGCATTTGGACATCGGTAATGGTTACTCCCTGCACCCGCGGGTCACGAACTTTCTTCTGCAAGATTTCATTGACTTCGCGCTTGATTTCCATGCCGACACGGTCTGTACGAAAATTGTTTGCCATGAGATTTCCTTTCTAATTTTTCTCTTCTGCAATATAAGCTAGGCCTAGCCTAGCTTATATTTTAGTTTTAGTGAATAAAATTTCATCTAAACTCTTTGTGAAAAAGATGTGGAATTAGAAGTATCAACTTCCACCAAAAATGATTTCACTGCGAGTTTTTAACGGACTTCTTATTTTATTTCTTAATTTCTTCCATGATGTAGGCTTCAATCGTGTCATCTACTTGGATGTCATTGTAGCCATCAATCATGAGTCCACCTTCGCGGCCGTTAGTAACTTCCTTAACATCATCCTTGAAGTGTTTGAGGCTGGCAAGCTCACCATCGTAAATCACGACGCCGTCACGGATAACACGAACCTTGGAATCACGGGTAACCTTACCGTTGATAACCATAAATCCACCGATAGTACCAACCTTGGAAACCTTGAAGGTCTCGCGGATAAGAGCTTCCCCGATGATTTTTTCTTCGTATTCTGGGTCCAGCATCCCCTTCATGGCATCTTCCATTTCCTCGATAACCTTGTAGATAATGCTGTGGAGACGGATTTCGACATCATCAGCTTCTGCCTGCTGGCGAGCTTGAGATGTAGGACGAACGTTAAATCCGATGATGAAGGCATTTGAAGCTTCCGCCAGTGTCACGTCAGATTCATTGATAGCGCCAACCGCTGAGTGAACAATGGTAATCTTAACGCCTTCCACTTCAATTTTTTGCAGGGAAGCAGACAGGGCTTCTACAGAACCTTGCACATCAGCCTTGATGATAACATTGACAGACTTAACTTCACCAGCTTTGAGGGTATCAAAGAGATTTTCCAGACTAACGCGATGAGTAGCTTGACGCTGCTTGAGAAGAGCACGTTTGGCACGTTCTTCACCAGCTGCACGCGCAGCTTTTTCATCTTCATAAACCGCAAAGTGGTCACCAGCCATCGGAGTTTCATTGAGACCAGTGATAGAAACCGGTGTAGATGGTCCTGCCACCTTAACACGACGGCCCAAGTCATTGGTCATAGCCCGAACCCGACCGAAGGTATTTCCAACAACGATTGGATCCTGCACATTCAGAGTTCCCTGCTGAACAAGCAAGGTTGCAACTGCACCTTTTCCTTTATCCAAACGGGCTTCGATAACTGTACCAATCGCTCGAACAGTCGGATCTGCCTTGAGTTCTTGGATTTCTGCCACCAAGAGGACTGTTTCCAACAAGCTGTCAATATTTTGATTGAATTTCGCTGAGATTTCAACAAATTCAGAATCTCCGCCCCAAGCTGTTGACATGACACCGTGCTCAGCCAATTCACCAATCACGCGCTCAGGATTCGCTCCTGGCTTATCGATCTTGTTGATGGCTACGATGATTGGGACATCAGCGGCTTTGGAATGGTTGATAGCTTCAATCGTTTGCGGCATAACACCGTCATCAGCCGCTACGACCAAGATAGTGATATCCGTAACAGAGGCACCACGGGCCCGCATAGAAGTAAAGGCCGCGTGTCCAGGCGTATCCAAGAAAGTAATCTTCTTGCCACTTTCCTCAATCTGGTAAGCACCGATGTGCTGAGTGATACCACCTGCTTCACCTGTTGCTACACGAGAGTTACGCAGGGTATCCAAGAGGGTTGTTTTACCATGGTCAACGTGTCCCATGATGGTGACAACTGGCGGACGCTCTACCAAGGCATCTTGGTTGATATAACCTTCTTCTACGAAGAAGCGCTCAATGTCAGCTGTGTCAACTTCCACCTTCTTCTTAGCTTCGATACCGTAGTCCACCATGAGGAGCTCGATAGTATCGCCGTCAAGAGATTGGTTTTGCGTGGCCATTACGCCCATCATAAAGAGTTTCTTGACAATTTCAGCTGGCTCGCGCTTGATCCGTTTTGCAATTTCTGCAACGGTCATTCCGTCTGTATATTCAAATTCAGTTGGCAACTCATGGAACTTACGTTCTGTAACAGGTTTTGGTGCCTGGTTATTGTTGCCCTTTCCTTTTTTATTTTTCTTGTTTTTATTCCAATTACTATTTCTTTGATTTCTCACTTGATTTTGACTGCTTCGATTCTTTTGTTGTTTTCTTGGACCTTCTTCTTCGCGATCAAAATCATCGCGCTTCTTATCTGGTCGAGCTTGCTTCTTACGACGCGTATCCACAGCGGCTGGCGCTGGGCTTGGATTCGCTGCTGGAGCAGACGGAGCTGGTGCAGGCTGAACTGTTGCACTTGCTTCTGCCTTAGGCTGCTCCTTGCGGCGGTTTTGCCGTTCCATAACTTCTTTTGCTTCCTGTGCTTGCTTAAAGCGTTCTTCGCTTGAGCGAGCGTATTCAGCATTCTGCTCTGCTTTCAAAGCTGCTGCCCGAGCCTTAAAGTCAATCTTCGGTCCTTGAGGCTGTTGGCGGTTTTGACCATTAAATCCTTGATGACTCTGACCATTGCGGCGGCCATCTTGACCACGATTATCGCGACGGTCATTTGGACGATTGCCCCTATCTCGGTCGTTGAGGTTTCCGCGATTCTTATTTCGATTATCGCGGTCCTCACGCTTGCCTTGCTCTTTGTTTTGTGGTTTGCGGTTGCCTTGCTGCTTACGACGTTCTGCCTCTTCTTTGGCTCTCGCTTCACGCTCTGCCTTAAAGTTCCGGCTTTGCGGGCGCTTGACTGGTGCTGCCGTTTCTGCTTTCGCTTCTAGCTTAGCAGCTGCTTTTGCTTCTGTCTGTTCTGCCTTGACTGGCGCAGCCTCTTTGGCAGGAGTTTTTTGCGATGAAGGCTGAGCTGCTGCAGGATTTTCTGCAGGAGCTTGAGGTGCGGCTGCTTTCTTGAAGCTGGATTTGATTCGCTCACCAGCGTCAGCTTCTACGCTGGATGAATGACTTTTGACATCCAATCCCAGCTCCTTAGCACGAGCCACTACCTCCTTGCTTTCTTTTCCCAGTTCTTTGGCGATTTCATACAATCTTATTTTAGACAAATCTTGTCCTCCTCTTCTATTACATAAGAGACCTCATTTTCTTTGTAAAACCAGCATCTGTCACGGCGAGCACTTTTCTGGCCTTGCCAATGGCAGAGCTTAATTCCAGTGTTGAAAACACGGTTGATACTTCTACTTGGTAGTAACGACTTTTATCAGTGATTTTCTTGCTGAGATTAGGAGCTGCATCCTGAGCTAAAAAGACCAGATCTGCTTTTCCCTCCTGTATAGCTTTGACGGTCAGCTCTTCACCAGAAATGATGCGGCCAGCCCGCTGAGCCAGTCCCAGCATATTTGCAAGTTTCTCTTTATTCAAGACCCAACTCTCTTCTTTTGACCTTATGATCGACATAAGCGATTAACTCATCATAGAAAGCCTCATCCACTTCCATATTAAAGCTGCGGTTAAAGACCCGCTTCTTCTTGGCTTGAAGAGCTTCCTGATTATCCAGCTTGATATAGGCTCCACGGCCGTTGGCCTTGCCTGTCGGATCGATAAAGACTTGACCTTCCTTGTTCTTGACAATCCGCAATAAATCGCGCTTGTCAATCACTTCGTTGGACACCACTGATTTTCTTAAAGGGATTTTTCTTGTTTTTGCCATTCCAGCCCCCTTAATCTAGTTCTTCAGCTTCGCTTTCTAAACCAGCTGTTTCCAGTACAGTTTCCTCTGCAGCTGCGTCAAATTCTGTTGCTTCTGTTGCTGAAAATTCTGTCTCTAGAACATCTGCATCCGCAAGAATTTCTTCTGCTTCCTGAGCAAATCCGCCCAGTTCATTGGCTGCTTCCATTTCTTCAAACTCAGTGGCAGACTTGATATCAATTCTAAAGCCTGTCAAATGAGCTGCTAAGCGTACATTCTGTCCGCGACGGCCGATAGCCAGAGAAAGCTTGCTGTCCGGTACGACAACCAAGGCCCGCTTGTTATCTTCTTCGTTAAAGATAACTTGGTCAACCTCTGCAGGAGCAATAGCGTTGTAGATAAATTCAGCTGGATCTGCTACCCACTCGATGACGTCGATATTTTCTTCAGTCGGCACCATACGGCCGCTCTTTGGATCGTATTTGGCAGGATGGAACTTGCTCGTAATTTTCTTGATATTGGCTCCACCGCGTCCGACGATTGTTCCAATGGCATCCACATTAGGGTTGTGGCTGCGAACCGCTACCTTGGTCCGATCGCCTGCTTCCCGTGACACGCTCATGATTTCCACAGTTCCGTCATAGACTTCAGGGATTTCCTGCTCCATCAAGCGCTTGATCATTTCTGGATGGCTGCGGCTGACAAAGACATTGACACCGCGAGGGTTATCTTCTACCTTGTAGACAAAGACTTCGATGCGGTCATGAGAGGCAAAGACCTCACCAGGAATCTGATCTTGCTTCGATAATTGTGCTTCAATGCTACCAAGATTGACATAGATAAAGCGATTGTCAAAGCGCTCCACCGTCCCGCTCATGATTTCATTTTCATGCTCTTTATAGGTGTTGTAGGTGATTGCTCGGGTCTGCTTGCGCATCTTTTCCATGATGGTTTGCTTGGCAGACTGAGCAGCGACCCGGCCAAATTCAGCTGGCGCTTCTTCAAACTTGATCTTATCTCCCAATTCATAGGCTGAACTGATAGCCAAGGCATCTTTAAGACTGATTTCCAAACGGCTGTCAAAGACCTCGTCCACGACTTCGCGAACAGTATAGACACGGAAATCTCCTGACTTTTCGTCAAACTCAATGGCTGCGCTGTCTGCCTGACCATAGCGACGACGATAGGCAGAGCGGAGTGACTCGGTCACTGCGTCAATGATATCTTCTTTCTTGATTCCTTTGTCTTCTTCCAAAATGCGGAAGGCCTCTAGCATTTCTTTACTCATTTTCATGTGACTTTTGCCGAAACAAAAGTGTTCCTTTCTTTTCTATATTGCTTCTGCGGCTAAAACTTAACGGCTAATCTGGCTTTGGAAACCAGACTGTAGGGAATTTCGACTTCTTTTCTGCGAGTCTTGTCCAGATATTCCATGTGCAGAACATCCTCTTCAAAACTCAGCAAGGTGCCTTCAAAGACTTTCTGCTTGTCAACAGCCTTATAGAGACTGACATGGATATAACTGCCGACTGCATCGGCTAGCTGTTCCTTGGTCTTGAGCGGACGCTCCAAGCCTGGACTGGTCACTTCCAGAAAATACTGTTCCGGGAAGGGATCTGGTTTGATTTGATCCAAGAGCGGACTGATAATATCCGTCAAATCCGCTGTATCATTGACTGTAATGCCCTCAGGCTTATCTACAAAGACACTGAGAACGTAGTCCCCGCCCATCTTTCCGTACTCAATATCGACTAATTCATAGGGGGCCAAAATGGCTGGTTCAATAACCTCCCTCACCAATTCAACAATCGTTGCGATATGACGACACCTCCTCACAGATAAGAGGCGAAGATACTTCCTCGCCTCTCTTTCCTTATTCATTACTAGTATTATAGCACGACAAGTCCCAGAATGCAAGGGAAATATGCTGTACAAGCTTTTAAAGACGGAATCCCACTTAAAACGATCTTATTTTTAAGCAAAATTCTTTCCTAATAATAAAGTCTTCAAGGAGTATTTCCTCGAAGACTCTTTCTTATTCAAACGCTGCTTCCACCCGGTAGATGACTTGTCCTTTGTTAGCAAATTTCTGCTCATACTCAGTCAGGACATTATCCTCGAAGTCGCTGGCATGCAAATCTAACCAGACGCCCTTTAACTTCATACCATACTGTGAAAAGCTTACTAGGCTATACTCAAAAAGACCACGATTGTCCGTTTTGAAGTGGATTTCTCCATTTTCTGGCAGAATCTGCTGATAGGTCGCCAGAAAGGACTGATAGGTCAGACGGCGCTTTTCATGGCGTTTCTTGGGCCAAGGATCCGAGAAGTTCAGATAGAGGCGGTCAATCTCGCCATCTTCAAAATAATCAGTCAGATCCGAACCGTCCACCCAGAGAAGCTTGATATTGGGCACATCCGTTGCCAGCACCTTGTCCAAGGCATAGCTGAGGACCGATTTTTGAATATCAATCCCAATGTAGTTGATATCCGGATTGGCCTTGGCCATACCGGACACAAAAGCTCCTTTGCCGCTGCCAACCTCTACATGAATGGGGTGATCATTGCCAAAAATCTCCTGCCATCTGCCCTTGGCGTCTGCCGGATTCAAAATAACATACTGGGGATGCGCCTCCAGCAGTTCCGTCGCTCCCTTACGATTCCTTACTCTCATTGTCCTCTTCCGTATTTAGAACGGAAGTTTCGTAATGCGTAAATCTCCCGGTTCACATTTTCTAAATCATTGTTTTCATAGTATTTGGCAATCTGCATCAGATAAGAATACTGACCAAACCAGTATAGCTTATTGAAAACAGTCTGATTATACTTATAGCCATAGGCGCTCAGCCACTCTTGCCAACCTGAATCAGGCACATAATGGCTCAAAATATGAGCCACATCCATCATCCTGTCTGTCAGGCGCACAGAATCCCAATCCACTAAGTAAATAAGCCCGCTGTCGGTCTCTACCCAGTTGCTGTGGCGCACATCTCCGTGAACAATAGTCGCATAATCCTCACGAAAGGCCGGCACTGTCTGGCGCAGGTCGCGGATAACTGATTGCAGATATTGATTATTCCTCAAAGCAAGCGGCACTTGATTGAGCCAAGCATTCAGCAAATCAGTTGGCGTTTCCAGTGTATAGCCCAACTTGGTCAGCTGAGTCATCAATGGGCGCGAGCGATGCAGCCGTGTCAAAATATTGATTACTTGCTTTTTGGACATATCATTTGGGGTCAGAATAGTGCCTGAAAGCCATTCCTGCCCGCTCATTACGTTTCCGTCCGGCATCCGGCGGCTCCACAAAAGCTGCGGTGCGATTTGTTCTCGAGCTAAGCCTGCTAAGATAGGGGTTGTATTCATCTTGACGAAAACTCGCTCCCCGTCCGGATAAGTCCCCATATAGGCCTTTCCGCTCTTACCAGCTATCGGTGTCAGGGTCAGCTCGTTATCAACCAAGTCCATATTTCCCCTCCGTAAAAAGTTTCTTTATCATTTTACTAATTTTACCTCTTTTAGTCAACCAATCTCCGTAACTTAAACGGCAGATAGAACAGATAGAGTAGGGCAGTCGCTCCCAGCATGGCCAGCACTGCTGTCTTGTCTTGAAGAAATAGCAAAGCAGTCATCACTTCACCCAAAAGGACACTGCTGCCAATAGATGCGATAATTTGTCTTGCTCCCTTCAGCTTTTCCCCTCTTTCTATCGGAAAAAGCTGGGTCAAAAATTGATAGTCAAAAGCTTCATACAAAGCCGTCAGCTGGAAGAGCAAGAGGTAATTGAACAAGACCGCAAAAGCTGCAGCAATCCAAGCTTGACTGACAAAAACCAAGGCCAAAAGAGCCAAAAAGAGCAGTCTTAAGGTCAGAGCAAAGAAGTCTCCATTTCGCAAGTAAGAGCGCAAAAAGAGATTCTGCCAGGTCTTGCTATGCTGCTTGCCCACAAGTCTGGTCAAACCATCCAGATAGGCCCGGCGCTTGACACTGTTTGAAATGCCTTTAACATTGGTAAAGAGAGCAAAGAAGCGCAGAATCGTCTGTTTTCGGGCTGCTTCATAAGCCACCAGAGCCTGCCAATCTAGGCCATTTTCAGTAAAGAACTTCTTGGCCTTAGCCTGAAACAAAAACCATTTCAAGGCTAGCATAAGGAGGCAGTAGAACCCGAAACCCCAAACAGGCAATCCCAGAGCCAGAAAAAGCGGAGCTAACAGTAGCAATAGCCCAGTCTGTAAGACTGCGTACAAGAGATAGGAACTCAGAATCTGAACCTTGATAAAAGCCCTGACTTCTGCTTCTCTGACCAAGAGAAAGAGTGCATCCGGCTTTTCCAGATAGGTCGCAATCCGTCCAAAAGGCAAGATAAAGACCGATAGAATAACCAGACTAGCAATAATAGGTAGGTGATTGGTCGGAAAATGCCGCAAAAGCTGACTGTACTGAACACCTAAAAATCCCATAAAAATCAGCAGAAAGAGCACGAAATGATCATTAAAAACATAACGCAGGTATTTCAAACATTGCTGACGAAAATCCTGCTTTCGTTTGGCAAATAATTCTTTCATAGCGCCGCCTCTTCTGTCAGGGCTAGATAGATGTCATTCAGACTAGCATCCGGCATTTGAAATTGAGCACGCAACTCAGTCAAGCTGCCCTTGGCCCGTACTTGGCCCTTGTGCAAGATTACAAAACTATCACACATCTTCTCGGCAGAGTCCAGGACATGGGTGCTCATCAGTATCGACTTGCCCTTCTTCTTTTCCTCATCTAAGAGTTGGATAAGGTCTGCAATAGCTACCGGATCCAAACCCAGAAAAGGCTCATCTACGATAAAAAGGCTGGGATCAACTACAAAAGCGCAGATAATCATCACTTTTTGCTTCATCCCTTTTGAAAAGTGAACAGGGAACCAATCCAGTTTTTCCTTAAGTCGGAACATTTCCAATAGCTTATCCACGCGCTTAAAAGCTGTTTCCTGCTCAATATCGTAAGCCATAGCTACCGTCTCAATGTGCTCGCGCAGGGTTAATTCTTCGTAGAGACTGGGAGTTTCTGGAATAAAACCGATCTTCTTGCGGTAACCGCTGGGGTTGGTCCGCAGCTCCAGTCCATCAATTTGAATCTGCCCCTTATAAGGCGTCAGAAGACCAATAATCTCATTGATAGTCGTGGACTTACCCGCGCCGTTGAGACCAATCAGACCAACCAGCTGGCCATTGCCCACTTCAAAGCTGACATCCTTTAAAACCGGGATATTAACATAGCCGCCCGTAAGCTCTTTGATTTCTAACATATTTTCTCCGAATTCTGGTATAATGGTTCTTATATTATAACAAAATCTAGTGAATAGAGGTACCATTTATGGCTGATTGTATTTTTTGTAAAATTATTGCCGGAGAAATCCCTTCTTCTAAAGTCTATGAAGACGAGAAAGTCCTTGCTTTTCTGGATATTTCCCAGGTAACACCAGGTCATACCCTGGTTGTCCCTAAAGAGCATTTCCGAAATGTGCTGGATATGGATGCAGACAGCACCAGTCAGCTCTTCGCTCGCGTACCTGGCATTGCTCGAAAGGTGATGAAAGCCACAGGTGCAGCTGGTATGAATATCATCAACAACAACGAAGAAATTGCTGGACAGACTGTCTTTCATACCCACGTGCATTTGGCACCGCGCTACAGTGATGCAGATGACCTTAAGATTACTTTCGCAGCCCACGAACCAGACTTTCTAGCTCTGGCCGAATTAGCTGAGAAGATTGCGCAAGCTTAAGGAGGGAATATGAAACTGTCAAATATTTTCCTATTTATTGGTGCTGCAGTAGCCAGCTACAAGCTAGTTGAAAACCGTCAAAAAATCCAAGAAGAAATCATTGAAACAACAGATAGCCTAGACAAAGTAAAGGACAGTCTAGCCAGTATTCAACGAAATATTGCCATCATTCAAGAGCAAAAAGAGCAAGTCAAAGACATGGCTCAAGATCTTACTTATAAATATAAAGTCCTTGAAAACCAAGCTCAGGTGCAGATCCAGCAAATCAAAGACATCTGGGAAAAGTACGAGTCTTGATAGAGAAAAGGTGTATGATAGGGGAACAATAATTCCAATCAGCCACTGCGTCAAGAGCTTTCCGTCATAACCAAAAGAGACCAAGACATTTTGTCCCGGCCTCTTTTTATATTTAACTTTTTACTCTGTAGTCGCATTGACCACTGGCTGACTTTGTGGGGCGCTGACACTGACATCTGCCGCTGGGGCGGAGGAAGCTGCTGGAGCAACTGGAGTCGTATTCGTAGTTCCAACTGTTGTATCTGTCGACGGATAAGAGTAATTCTCATAACCATTATTATAAGTAGGCTGACTATAAGAATTCTGGTAATTGCTATAGCTTTCTGTGCTACTAGCTGTACTACTGCTATTGCTGCTTCTTAGACTGTTGCCACCCATAATATCTTCATAGAGAACAGCATTGGTCTTCAGACTCTTAACTGTGTCCAAGCCCAGAGACTTGCGGATTAGATTCTGCATGCTCAGCAGATGCTCTGACGTCACCAGCTGATAGCTTCCACCATCAGGCAAGGTCGCATCTTCTCCACGCAGCTGCTCAGACTTAATGTTCTTAAAGGCATCCTGATAGCCTAGCAGTTGGGGAATGCTTTTTGAATCAAGCGCGATATTGGTCTGCATATTGCTGCTGACAGCTTTTAAAATAGCCTGATAATGGCTGACACTGTTGAGACTGAGAACTTTTTCAACCACTTTCTTAATTACTTCACGTTGACGCTTCTGGCGGCCATAGTCACCCTCTGGATCCTGATAGCGCATGCGAGCATAGACCAACGCCTGATCACCATTGATGGTTTGCTTGCCTGGCTCAACCTTAGCAGTATACTCAGGCTCATTATCCTCAATAGAAATTGGGAAGTCAAAGGTATTATTGACCTCAATACCACCTACTGCGTCTACTAGCTGAACCAAGCCCTGCATATTGATCATCACATAGCGGTCAATGTGGATATTCATCAAGCCCTCAATAGTCGAAATGGCTAACTCTGCTCCGCCAGTCGCATAGGCTGCATTCAGCTTTGCTTCAACTGTCTGACCGTTCTCATCAATCTGAGTCAGAATATCACGTTCCAAACTCATCATGACCGTTTTCTTAGTCTTTGGATTGACACTCAGGAGAATCATGGTATCGCTGTTCCCGACCCAAGTATCCTCGCGGGAGCCACTCCCTGTATCCACTCCCATCAGCAAGATAGTCATAGGCTTAGTCGCAGAAATGACATCTGTCTCATTTCCCAAGCCCTTATAAGTCTTGGACAGTTCATCTGTTGACTGACCATAGATTGTCCATGCATAAGTACCAATACCAGCTGTCGTTACGACAAGGAGGCTGAGAAACATCATTATAATCTTTTTAAACATATCTTTTTTAGTCTATCAGTTTACCCATCAGGTAAACATCAAGAAATATCCCTTCTTTTAAATAGGCTCCTCTTTTTTGTAAGCCTTCAATTTCAAATCCTAAATCTTTATAGAGGTGAACCGCTCGTTCATTTCTAACCTGAACGCTCAATTCTAAACGTCTAATATCCTGAGAATCTTCTGCCCAAGCCAGTGCCTCTTCTAGCAATATGCGTCCCAGTCCTTGGTTCCAGAAAGCTTTCTTCACCACGACAAAGACTTGACCAATATGGCGAATTCGCTCATGGAAATCAGCTGTGATGCTGACAAGACCGGCAATCTCACCATTTAAAAGAGCCAACAAGTAAAGCTGATTACTGGAAGCAGCCTGATGCTCAACGAATGAAGACATCTCCTCTTGATTCATCAAAATTCCAGCTTCATCCAGCGTCATATAATCTGACTCAGACCCGACCTGATTGAGGAAGGCAATCAGCTCAGCAGCATCTGTTTTTTCCGCTTCACGCAAGCATAATTCATATTCAGTCATTCTGCAGTCCCTCAAGCAGCTCTTGGGCTCGTGTTCCTTGGGCTTCAAAAACCAATTCACGCCCGTCTTCCTTTTTCAAGAGGCTTAATTTGAGATAGTCTTCAGGTAGATTTTCTCCCAGCAGCTCCCCCCATTCAATGACCGTCACACCCTCCCCGAAGAGAAAGTCATCCAAATCAATGGAATCTGGATCGTCTCCGATGCGGTAGACATCCAGATGATAGAGCGGCAAACGCCCCTCGTATTCCCGAACAATGGTATAGGTTGGGCTTTTAATCATCTGACTGATGCCCAAACCTAGAGCCAGACCCTTAGTAAAGGTTGTCTTCCCTGCTCCCAAATCCCCCGTTAAAACCAGTACGTCCCCTGCCTGAAGCAATTTGCCCAGACGCTGACCCCACTGGATTAATTCTTCCTCATTATGACTAAACATTCTCTTATTATACCAGAAAAAAATTTTTTCTGCTTAATTTTGCAAAAGAAAAATCAGCCGCAAAAAGCCGATTTTTTATACTGAAAATATAAGCTATCCAAACTTCACTAGACACAAGGAAATCCAGCAATGTTTAGACCTAATTTAAAGCCAGATTTACGAAATTTAAAATAAAGAGAAGATCCAAAATCCAAATCATAGAATGTACATCCTTGGCTTGACCTTTGAAGATTTTGACCAAAGTGTAGGTGATAAACCCAGCTGCTATCCCGTGAGTGATAGAATAGGCAAATCCCATAAAAATAGAAGTAAAGAAAGCTGGAATGGCCTCCGCCATATCATCCCAATGGATATTTTTCAGACTAGCCAGCATCATAATCCCCACGATAATGAGAATCGGTGCTGTTGCAGCATTAGGAACAATAGCCAAGAGTGGGCTAAAGAAGCTTGATACTGCAAAGCAGATGGCTACGACCAAGGCGGTCAGACCTGTTCGGCCTCCAGCTCCGATACCAGCTGCAGACTCCACATAAGTCGTCACATTAGAAGTTCCAGCAATGGCGCCAATAGAGGTTCCAATGAGGTCCGAGTAAAGCGCCTTATCCAAACCTTCTGATTCATGGTTTTCCCCAGAAGTCGCCACAATCCCGACCTTTTCACCTGTACCAATCAAGGTACCAATGGTATCAAAAATATCTGTCAAGGAGAAAGCCAGAATAGCCATACATGTCTGGGGCCAGCGAGCTGAATCTGCTAAAAGGGCACCCAGACCTTTCGGACCTACTGCCACCCCAAAAATCTGCCCCAGTTCATTAACAGCAGTACCAATGTTATTCTGCCCAAAATCAATAGATGACAAATCAACCAAGCCAACCAGAATAGCTACCACTGTCGTTACTAGGATGGATAGGATAACACCACCCTTGATATTTTTCACGATAAAGAAGATTGTGATGGCCAAACCAACCAGGGCTACTAGGACCGCTGGATTGTTAAAGTCTACCAGACCTGGAGTTGCTGCTGAATTAGCCGTAATAGCCGCTGCAGCTTTATCTGCTCCCTTGCCAGCTACTGTATAGTTTCCCGGATCGATTGAAAACTTGAGCAAGCCAGCATTTTTAATACCTACATAAGCCAGAAAGACTCCGATTCCTGCCGAGATAGCTGCTCGCAAGGAGCCTGGAATTGACTCAATGATCATCTTACGCACCTTGGTCAAAGTGATAATGAGCGAAATAATCCCGCAGATAAAGACCATAGCCAAGGCTTCCTGCCATGTGTAGCCCAAGGCAAAGACGACCGTAAAAGTGAAAAAGGCATTCAGACCCATACCCGGTGCCTGCGCATAAGGCAAGTTGGCAAAGAAGGCCATCATCAAGGTGCCGGCAACAGCTCCGATAATCGTAGCTAGGAAAACACCTTGCTTAGGCATACCTGTCTGAGCCAGCATAGCCGGATTGACAAATAAAATGTAGGACATGGCAAAGAAAGTCGTCAGACCAGCCAAAACTTCTGTCCGGACATCTGTCCCTTTTTCGGTCAGTTTGAAAAATTTATCCATTTTTCAATAAATCTCCTTTTGAGTAAAATTTCTAATATCTAGTTCAAAAACAAAGAAAAACAGATTTAAATCTGTTTATTTGCGAACGATATTTTAAATTATAATAAAAAACATTCACTTTTTCAAGATGAATGTCTCGCTATTCTTATTTTTTATTATCTTTCATCAGAAATACCAAACTCATAAACTGTAAAAAAGTAAAACCAAGAATGAAAGGCAGTCGATCAGGCTGCAAAGTTTGCAAAAGCTTCTGTATAACCAGCTGTGGATGAAGTAATAAATCCCAGCTATTGAGGCGATCATAACGTCCTATGTAGATAGCCAGACTGGACACAGCCGACAGAACTGCCGTCAGCAATAGATCCAAATTCCAGTTNAGCTTCCAACGCTCCTTGATGACATACCAGCTCTCCATACCACAGAAAATCCCGAATAAAATACTGGAAACAAAAGCTAAAAAGAGCAGAAAAACACTTGGCTTACTCAGAACATCTGCCACCCAAGTCATATGAATCAAATCAGTAATCATATAGAAAGTGTTGGGGAAGAAAAGCAACCACAACAGGAAAAGAAGAGGATAAGCCCACTTCTGCTTCTTGAATAAAAGCGTCAAGACAGCTGCATCATAGCTGATTAAGGCCAAGGTCATATTCCAGATGAGATAGGTTGGACCCCCATTTAGAGATTGGATATGGATAAAAAAGGCAATCATTAGAAAAAGAGCATGAATCATGAACGGTTTACGCATACGAAAAGCTCCTCCTTGCTGTGTCATAATTGTGACTGATTAGAGCACCATTATAACATAAGTCGTGTTATTTACACTGAATTCTGTTATAATAGTCTGTATTATCACTGAAAAGAGACTCACATGACAAAAAAAGTAATCGCTGTGGATTTGGACGGAACCTTGCTGGATTCTAACAGCAATCTGTCTGACTTCACCAAAGAAACCATCAAAAAAATTTCCCAAAAGGGCCACAAGGTCATCATCACAACAGGACGGCCCTACCGCATGGCTTTGAAATATTATAAAGAATTAGAGCTCAATACGCCCATGATTAACTTCAATGGCTCTCTGACTCACATTCCAGAAAAGAAATGGGACTTTGAAAAATCGCTGACGCTGGATAAGTCCTTTCTGCTGGATATGGTTAAGCGCAGGGATGAGATTGAAGCGGATTTCATTGCCGGCGAATACCGCAATAAATTTTATATCACCAATCCTAATGAAGAAATTGCTGATCCCAAGCTCTTTGGCATCGATGCTTTTAAGCCTGAAAATCAGTTTCAAGCCAATCTAGTAACGGAGAATCCTAACGCCATTCTCCTGCAGACACGAGCAGCTGACAAATATGCTCTGGCAGAGGAAATGAATGCTTTTTACCAGCATGAACTTGCCATCAACTCTTGGGGCGGACCGCTCAACATTCTCGAGTGTGCTCCCAAAGGGGTCAACAAAGCCTTCGCCCTTCAGTACCTGCTTAATGTTCTCAATGTGGATCGTAAAAATCTGATTGCCTTTGGCGATGAGCAAAATGATACTGAGATGCTGTCCTTTGCTGGCACTGGCTATGCCATGAAAAATGCCAATACTGACCTTCTTCCATACGCAGACCAGCAGTTGTCTTTGACTAACGACCAAGATGGCGTCGCCCACGAGCTAAACAAACTCTTTTTATAAAAGTAGACAATTAGGCAAACTCTGTTCGAGAGTTTGTCTTTTATTTTTTGTCTTCTCTCGACCTCAATCATGCTTAAAAGCTTTAAAAATCAGAGCTTATTAGCTGCGCTATGATATTATGGTAAATCCACACTTGGTTTTGTAAGCGTTTGCCGTTTGTTCGAGTTTGTGATATAATTAACATAATCAAAAACTAAATAACAGGAGGAAACTACTTATGAAAGCAGTTGTTGTAAATCCAGAGGGAACCAATGTCCAACTCATCGAAAATAAGGAACTTCGTCCTCTTGAAACAGGGGAAGCTCTCGTTGACATCGAATACTGCGGTGTCTGCCATACGGATTTGCACGTCGCGCATGGTGACTTTGGTAAGGTACCGGGCCGCGTTCTCGGACATGAAGGTATTGGTATTGTCAAAGAAATCGCTCCAGATGTAAAAAGTCTCAAAATCGGAGACCGCGTCAGTGTTGCATGGTTCTTTGAAGGCTGCGGCGCTTGTGAATACTGTACAACTGGCCGCGAAACCCTTTGCCGTACAGTAAAAAATGCTGGCTATTCTGTTGATGGTGGGATGGCAGAGCAATGTATCGTAACAGCTGACTACGCTGTCAAAGTCCCTGAAGGACTGGATCCTGCACAAGCTTCTTCTATCACTTGTGCCGGTGTAACGACCTACAAGGCTATCAAAGAAGCTCAGCTGCAACCAGGCCAATGGACAGTTATCTTTGGAGCAGGTGGATTGGGTAACCTAGCGGTTCAATATGCCAAGAAAGTCTTTAATGCCCATGTAGTCGCTGTTGATATCAACAATGACAAGCTCGCTCTGGCCAAAGAAGTTGGTGCTGACATCGTCATCAACGGTCATGAAGTTGATGATGTCGCTGCTCTTATCCAAGAAAAAACTGGCGGTGCGCATTCTGCCGTAGTAACAGCCGTTTCTAAAGTTGCCTTCAACCAAGCTGTTGACTCTGTTCGTGCTGGCGGTCGGGTAGTTGCCGTTGGATTGCCATCTGAAATGATGGACCTCAGCATTGTCAAAACCGTTTTAGATGGTATCCAAGTCATCGGTTCCCTCGTTGGTACTCGCAAGGACTTGGAAGAAGCCTTCCAGTTTGGTGCTGAAGGATTAGTGGCTCCCGTCATTCAAAAACGTCCTGTTTCAGATGCAGTGGATGTCTTTGACGAAATGGAAGCGGGTACCATTCAGGGACGTATGGTACTTGACTTCACACACTAATGTTTTAAAGCATGTCAGTCCCAACATTTACCTAACTCTTGGAAACGTATGATGGGCAGACTTGATATTATTTAGAAACTTTTGCCATTATAGAGGGAGACTAAAGACATAAGATGCGATTTTTTGTCTTTGGTCCTCCTCTTTCTTTTTTGATAAACAAACACTTTCTCAAACAAGATTCTTTTCTTTCATTTCAAAAGTCTCTTTCATATTATTTCAATATTTTTTCATATATTGACCTATTGTATTTTCTGTTTTCCTAATTTATTAAAACATTTCTATAGCTATGGTTTGCTTATACCTATATTTATCAGGTTTTCAGCAAATACTGACATTTTTGAAAGAAAAAGTTGTTTTTAGGAACAAACGCTTGCATTTTTCATGAAAACGTTTTATAATAAACTTGCCTTAAAGTTTTCTTAAAACTTAAGTCAAACATTTTATAAGGAGGAATGTCAATAATGAGTATCGGAATCATTATTGCTAGCCACGGTGAATTTGCTGCTGGTATTCATCAATCAGGTTCTATGATTTTCGGTGAGCAGGAAAANGTACAAGTTGTAACTTTCATGCCCAATGAAGGACCAGATGATCTCTATGCAAAGTTCAATGACGCTGTGGCTTCGTTTGATGCGGACGATGAAGTGTTGGTCTTGGCTGACCTTTGGAGTGGCTCTCCATTCAACCAAGCTAGCCGTGTCATGGGTGAAAATCCAGACCGCAAGTTCGCTATCATTACAGGCTTGAACCTGCCTATGCTGATTCAAGCTTATACAGAAAGGATGATGGATGCCAACGCTGGCGTTGAAGCTGTTGTTGCTAACATCATCAAAGAAGCCAAGGAAGGAGTCAAAGCTCTGCCTGAAGAGCTGAACCCTGCTGCTGAAGAAGCAAATGCTCCTGCTGCAGCTGCTCCAGTTGCCCAAGCAGCAATCCCTGAAGGGACTGTAATCGGTGATGGCAAGCTCAAAATCAACCTTGCCCGGATCGACACACGTTTGCTGCACGGTCAGGTAGCAACAGCTTGGACGCCAGATTCAAAAGCAGATCGTATTATTGTTGCTTCTGACTCAGTAGCTCAAGATGAACTTCGTAAAGAATTGATTAAGCAAGCTGCACCAGGTAATGTCAAAGCCAATGTAGTCCCAATTGACAAATTGATTGCTGTTTCAAAAGACCCTCGCTTTGGCAACACACATGCCTTGATTCTGTTTGAAACTCCTCAAGACGCCCTTCGTGCTGTTGAAGGCGGTGTGCCAATCAAGACCCTTAATGTTGGTTCCATGGCCCACTCAACTGGTAAAACGATGGTCAACAACGTACTGTCAATGGACAAGGAAGACGTTGCTACTTATGAAAAGCTGCGTGACCTTGGCGTTGAATTCGACGTACGTAAAGTACCAAATGACTCTAAAAAAGATTTGTTTGATTTGATTAAGAAAGCCAACGTGCAGTAGAATCAAACGTTTTGCTTTTATTAATTTACGAAAGGATTTAGAACATGTCTATTATTTCTATGGTTTTAGTAGTCTTTGTTGCCTTCTTAGCTGGTCTAGAAGGTATCTTAGACCAATTCCAATTCCACCAACCGCTGGTTGCTTGTACCTTGATTGGACTGGTAACTGGTAATTTGGCTGCCGGTGTTATGCTGGGTGGCTCTCTCCAGCTGATCGCTCTTGGCTGGGCTAATATCGGAGCTGCTGTAGCACCTGATGCCGCCCTCGCTTCTGTTGCCGCTGCCATCATTATGGTACTGGGTGGAGACTTCTCAAGCAAAGGAATCGCTGTAGCACAAGGTGTTGCAATTCCACTTGCTGTTGCTGGTCTCTTCTTGACTATGATTGTCCGTACTTTGTCAGTTGGTTTGGTTCACGGTGCAGATGCTGCTGCGAAAAAAGGAGACATTAAAGGAGTTGAACGCGCTCACTTTATCGCTCTTTTCATGCAAGGAGCACGTATTGCTATCCCGGCAGCACTTCTTTTGATGATTCCAGCTGAGTCTGTTAAATCTGCTCTTGAAGCTATGCCAGCTTGGCTATCAGAAGGTATGCAAATCGGTGGTGGTATGGTCGTAGCCGTTGGTTATGCCATGGTTATCAACATGATGGCAACTCGTGAAGTATGGCCATTCTTCGCTATTGGTTTCGCTTTGGCTGCTGTAAGCGAACTCACTCTGATTGCCCTCGGTGCAATTGGTGTCGCTATTGCTCTCATCTACCTTGCCCTGTCTAAAAAAGGCGGAAATGGTGGCGGTGGAGCAACAGCTTCATCTAACGATCCAATCGGCGATATCCTAGAAGACTACTAAGAAAGGAGACACACTATCATGACAGAATTAAATACTGTAAAACCTGATGAGTCAGGAAAATTGACTCTTTCAAAGGCTGACCGTCAAAAAGTTTGGTGGCGTTCTACTTTCTTGCAAGGTTCTTGGAACTACGAACGTATGCAAAACTTGGGCTGGGCTTATTCACTGATTCCAGCTATTAAGAAACTTTATACTAAAAAAGAAGATCAAGCTGCTGCTCTTGAGCGTCACTTGGAATTCTTCAACACTCACCCATATGTAGCAGCTCCAATCATCGGAGTTACACTTGCGCTTGAAGAAGAAAAAGCAAATGGTGCAGCAATTGACGATGCGGCTATCCAAGGGGTTAAAATCGGTATGATGGGACCTCTGGCTGGTATCGGAGACCCTGTCTTCTGGTTCACAGTTCGTCCTATCCTTGGAGCACTTGGTGCATCTCTTGCTTTGACTGGAAATATCATTGGTCCACTTATCTTCTTCTTAGCTTGGAATGCTATCCGGATGGCTTTCCTCTGGTACACACAAGAATTGGGCTACAAGGCTGGTTCTGAAATCACTAAGGACATGTCTGGTGGTATCCTCCAAGACATTACCAAAGGTGCTTCAATCCTAGGTATGTTTATCTTGGCTGTTCTGGTTGAGCGCTGGGTATCTATTAAGTTTGTCTTTAATGTTTCATCTGTTAAGCTAGATGATAAAGCATATATCCATTGGGACAAATTATCTAGTGGCTATAAGGGTATCCAAGAAGCCTTTGCTCAAGTAGGTCAAGGACTATCTCAAACCCCTGAAAAAGTTACAACTTTCCAACAAAACTTGGATTCCTTGATTCCTGGTTTGATGGGACTGCTTCTAACTTTCGCTTGTATGTGGTTGCTTAAGAAGAAAGTGTCCCCTATCACGATCATCATCGCCCTCTTCGTAGTTGGTGTACTAGCTCACGTTGCTGGTTTGATGTAATCAAAAAGAAGGTTTCGACCTTCTTTTTATTGTGGTATAATAGCTATATTATTTAAAAGGGAGTTACTCTATGGCACAGTCACAAAACAAAACAGTTAAGTTTAATACCACTGGCGTATCCTATCTTGGATTAGGCGGAAAGGTTGGGAAATTTCTAATCGGCGAGACAGCTCTGGAGTTTTATGCTGATGCCAATGTAGAAGATTATATTCAGCTGCCTTGGACTAGCATCACTACTATCGGTGCTAATGTTTCTGGCAAAAAAGTCAGCCGCCATTTTGAAATCTGGACTGACAAAGGAAAGTTTCTCTTTGCCTCCAAAGACTCTGGTAAGATTCTCAAAATTGCGCGAGAACATATCGGCAATGATAAGGTCGTTAGATTGCCGACTCTGTTACAAAAAATTGCTGGAATCTTTAAGAAGAAAAAATAGGGTTGAAAAAGTTTCTGCCCTATTTTTTATATTTCCGACTAAGACAAAACCAGCTTGTACCACCAAAATGGAGCTAGCACAAAAAATTGGAAAGTGAATCAGTCTGAGAATGCACTATTTCAGCCCCCTTGAAATAATGGGATGAAGTAAGCTGATATTATCAATGCAAGACCGCATCATTAGATTTTCAAAAAGGATAAACATCAGCTAAATTTTTCTCGAAAGTCCATGTCTTGACACCTTCAACATCACGGACATCTAGTTGTTTAAATCCGTTCTTTTTGTAAAAACGACAGTTGCTTTCTGTATGAGTAATCAAAGTAAGCCGCTGGCATTTCTCTTCTTTGGCAAGCAACTCAAGTCCTTTTGAGATAAAAAGACCACCAACTCCCTGCCCTTGATAATCAGGCAGCACACCCAGTAGTTCAAGATAAAGAGTTGAAACACTCCTTTTCTTAGCTTCTTTACTGCCCTCCCCAAAGACTTTTTGAAAGGCTAAAAGCTGGGGAATATATTGCCACATCCTCCATGCTCCTGCCCGCAAAAAGGAAAGTATACCGACAGGATGGTTACCGATCTTATGAATAGTAGCGACTGCCATAAGACGTCCGTCCACTTCAGCAAGTAGGCAAATATGATGACGCATCGCTGCCTTAACCATAACTGCATGCAATCTATTTAGAAAATCAATATAAGACTGACTGCTGCCAAAGAGAGGACGGAATTTTTCTCTGTAGATTTCATGCTCAGCAAAAGCAGCAGTTAAAACCGAGACTGCTGCAGCAAGATCCCTTTCATCTGCTCTTCTAAAACGAATCATGATAACTACCTCTTCAAATCTTTTCTGATAGTTTTTCTAAAAAAGCTTGACGTTTTTCAGCTGTAGACTGAGAAATATTCCCGAAATTCAACCAACGGCGCTGTCTAGCACCGATAGACTTAAAGGTATGTCCCAACATAGCTTTCTTGACGACGTCACCACAGAAATACTTAAGATAGAAGGTCGGTGCTGCAGAGGTAGTAATAGCCAATACCTCTTTAATATTGGTCAGACGACCAACTAACTGGCGAGTTTTGCTCTCCTCGTAAATCTTATTTTTCAAAAAGACCTTATCTTCAAATCCCTTGACAATAGCTGGCATATCCGCCCACCAGATAGGAAAAATCATGATAAGGCGGTCACAGGACGCAAGAGCTTCCTGATATTTTAAAACTAGTGGGTCTAGTGCCTGCCCCTTATTAAAAAGCGCTAGCTCTTCCTTGGTATAGACAGGATTAAAACCATCCTCATAGAGATCGACCAGTTCATAGGTCTGACCTTTCTTCTCCAACAAGTCCTGAACCTGCTCTAAAATAGCATGGTTAAAGCTTTTATCATAGGGATGTGCATAAACAATGAGATTTTTACTCATATTTGTAACCTCCTAGTAAATCATTGAACATTGAGCGATAAACTTCCTCATCAAAAGGCTCCAAGCCTTTAGCAATAAAATGCCCATAGCCTGTGATGAAGGTGTCCAGCTTGAGCAAAAGAATCTTTTTCTCTTTTTGACTCTCAATAGGCAGCCGATCCAGATAAACCACTGTCTTATTCCCGATTTCCAGAAGCTCACCTTTCCGGTAAGCCTCTGTCGCTACAGGGCTGAAAAAGAGAAAATCCATCATCTGACTGTTAGTTTCATATTCCGATAAAAGAAAGAGTCCTATCTGCCAAATGCAACCCAGAGGATCAGAGACTCCATCTAGATACTGCTCCTCTAAACGCTTAAGCTGCTTCTGGTTTTCCAAAAGACAGACCTGATAGTAAAGTTCCTCCTTATTCTCAAAAGCCTTGTAAAAAGCGCCAGTCGTAACCCCCAGCAGAGATGCCAGTTTCCTCAAGGGGATATTCTGATAGCCATACTCTCTGATAAGCTGGCTTGCCTTCTCAATCATACGGTCGCGCGTTGTTTGTTTTACCATAAGAACTCCTTTAGATAACTTCGTTACCTTTATTTAAAGATAACATAGTTATCTTTTTCTGTCAAGATTTTTCCTATCCTGGGATTTACATTTTCCATAAAATCCTGTATAATAGTCGAAACGGATAAGTACTATTGGGCACTTTTCAGAAAGTCTGCGGTGGCTGTGAGCAGATAAGGAGAAAATAGGAAATTCTACCGTTAGTTTAAAAATGAATAATTAAGCAAGTGCACTTTTGTGAAGTTGGATGGAACCGCGGCTATGCCGCTCCAACAGTTTCATAAAGTGCTTTTTATTTTTGGAGGTACCTATGTTAGATTTAAAACGCATCCGTACAGATTTTGATTCTGTCGCTGAAAAATTAGCTACACGAGGTGTTGACGCTGCTACCCTTAACCAAATGAAAAGCATTGACAAAGAACGTCGGGATTTGTTAGTCAAGGTCGAAGAACTCAAGGCTGAGCGCAATACTGTTTCTGCTGAAATTGCTCAAGCTAAACGCAACAAAGAAAATGCAGATGATAAGATTGCTGCCATGCAAAAACTCTCTGCTGAAGTCAAGAACTTAGACGCAACCTTGGCTGAGCTGGACGCTAAGTTGACTGAATTCACTACTACCCTGCCTAATATCCCGCATGAAAGTGTTCCTGTCGGAGCGGATGAAGACGAAAACGTCGAAGTTCGTCGCTGGGGTACACCGCGACAATTTGACTTTGAAGCTAAAGCTCACTGGGATTTGGGTGAAGAACTGGATATCTTAGACTGGGAGCGTGGAGCAAAAGTTACTGGTGCTCGTTTCCTCTTCTATAAGGGGCTGGGAGCTCGATTAGAGCGTGCTATCTACAACTTCATGCTGGACGAGCATGGCAAAGAAGGCTACACCGAAGTCATCACTCCTTACATGGTCAACCACGATTCTATGTTTGGGACTGGGCAATATCCTAAGTTCAAAGAAGATACCTTTGAGCTAAGCGATACCAACTTCGTTCTGATTCCGACTGCTGAAGTTCCACTGACCAACTATTATCGAGATGAAATTTTGGACGGAAAAGAATTGCCAATCTACTTCACAGCTATGAGCCCATCATTCCGCTCTGAAGCGGGCTCTGCTGGCCGTGACACGCGCGGTCTCATCCGTCTGCACCAATTCCACAAGGTTGAAATGGTTAAATTTGCCAAACCAGAAGAATCATATGAAGAGCTAGAAAAGATGACTGCCAACGCTGAAAACATCCTGCAAAAGCTTAATCTGCCTTACCGAGTTGTAGCACTCTGTACTGGAGATATGGGCTTCTCAGCAGCTAAGACTTACGACTTGGAAGTTTGGATTCCGGCTCAGAACACCTACCGTGAAATCTCTAGTTGCTCTAACACAGAAGATTTCCAAGCTCGTCGAGCTCAAATCCGCTACCGTGACGAAGCAGATGGTAAGGTCAAACTCCTTCATACTCTCAACGGTTCTGGACTGGCTGTCGGACGTACGGTGGCAGCTATCTTAGAGAATTACCAAAACGAAGATGGTTCTGTAACTATCCCAGAGGTTCTGCGTCCTTACATGGGTGGATTAGAAGTTATAGCGCCAAAATAAAAAGCAGATTATCCTGATACTTTGCCTGTATCACTAGGTCTGAATGCAGACTTATTTTGCTAAAATTAAAAAAATCCGAGTTCAACTCAGAGAAAATCAAAAACAGATTTTCAAAGAGTATCATCTCGGATTTTTTGTTATCTTTCTGGCTCGCAATGAGACTGTATAGTAAAAACAAACATAGAGGACGATTACGAAAGCTAGCAGAGCTTCTGCATGACTTAGCCAAACAAGCCATGTCCAACCTAGATAATCAAGTCCCAGTTTCAGAGCAAAAGCTGTATTGACAAGAGGAAAGGTCAAGGCTGACCAGCTAAGCTGAGGTCCCAGTCGGAAAATGCGAGGTAAAAGGCATAGGACCAAGAGATAAAAGGCCTGCGATAAGAGGAGCAGCAAGGCAACAAACCAGCCTTCTGCAGCAGAACTAGCCAGACGGATATAACTTCCCAGCAGGAGCGAGAAAGGTGCACAATAAATGGCCCACTGCGGCTTTAAAGTATCAGGCAGCCTTTGTGACCGCCTAGCTCTGTAAAATAAGGGATAGAGAATCAAACTCAGTAGCAGAGCAAAAAACCAAGCTACATAGCCTAAAAGCGGCTGATGAACCAAACCCTGAGTCAAGCTTGCCATGGCCAATCCAACATATAGGACCGTCCAGCTCGGGCTCAAAGATAATCCCTCGGCCTTAAACACATACTTCCAAGTAAAGATAGCTATTAGAAAAACATGCAGCAGCAAGGCTATATACCAAAGAAACTGGCTCACCAAAAATAAGCCAAGCTTGCTTAGGTAAGCAGCTAAGAGCATACTAGCCATAGGATAAGTCGCAAAGCTCGATAAGAAAGGGGCCTTTTGCAAATCTTGCCGATAGTCCGAAAATGACAGCACTAAAGCCAGTGTCAGATAAAGCCAAAGTATCAAAGCTAGACCATTCAAGAAGTGGAAAAAGATAGAATGGTAGTTCAGTAACAGATTACCTAGGCCAAATAGGCCAAGAATCAACCCAGATAAAAGAATGGGCGGTCGTTTGCTGTTCACGAAGCAACTCCTTTATAGTAATGTTTTGAAGTTCCTTTTCAATGACAGTCAAACATTTATTTGCCATCATTTCTATGAAACTTCTAAAATATGCCGCAGCTGGACTGCACTCGGTGAGACAATGGGAAGAAATGCTCCTTCGTTCCAACGACGGATAAAGCCAGAAGTCGAATTACTCAAATATCCTCTGCCTCCACTAGCCTGCAGCTCCAAGAGCAGACTTTGAGCTACCACATCAACTATATCAATTCGCAGCTGGAAGAGCTCCTTAGGACGTTCAACAAAATAACCAGGCTGGAGAAGACCTCTATAGAGCTGTTCCTGGATCGCAGTCAGAGCAGCCACTTGCTCCTCCCACTCCTCTCTCAAAATAGAGCGGACTGACAGATTAGCTTCAACCTCCTCCAAAGACTTCTCTGCTAGGCCAAGAGCCAGACCAAACTGATAACCTAGAAAAGCTGGGCGATTTTCTGCCAAAAAGGCCTGTGCATCTTGAGCGAGAATCCATTCCTTTTGCAAAGGCACATGATTAAAGGTCAGGGCAGCTGTATTTCCCCCTTGCAAGGATACAAACTCTAAATCCGCTGAACGGGAAAAATTCTTTGCGTCAGATGGCACAGCCAGAACCAGCGGCTGGTGGCTCCCATCTTCGAAACCAGCAACAAATATGCTGAGGAAGCGATCCGCACGAGCATTGGTTACCCAAGGCAGACGCCCCTTGAGATAAAGCTGCCCATCTTCTTCCACAATAGAGACATTTAACTCTTCTAAGTCCGACAGGAATTTGACAGCATTGGACAGGGCTGTCGCACCTGCATATTCCCCTGACAGGAGCCCTTCCAAATAGTGGTCTCTAAAGTAGGGATTAGGAGATTTTAAAATGTTATCAATAAAGGTCCTTTGCCCCCAAGAGATAAAGGAAGCGGTCAAAGAATGGTGAGCCAGCTCCTTGAGCACTTCAATCACATCCGTATCATTGCCACCTCGGCCTCCCAGCTCTTCTGGAACGCCAACCCGAAAGGACCCTTCAGCGGCGATACGCTCAATCAGTTGGTTACCCGCTGCACAGGATTCTTTGTCAATTTGGTCAGCATGGTCATCCAACCAGTTGATAAACTCTTCTGAAAAAAATGTCATTTGCCACCTCCTCAAAGACTAGGCATAAGGCTGCAATTCCGGATTAATTGGTGTGTTGGCCAGATTATTGGCATAATTGCAAAGGGTCGCAAGGCTGACACCTAGAACTACATCCAGAGCATTCTCATGTGTATAGCCCGCTTCTAAGAAATCTGCCAAAGCCTCATCTCCGACCCGTCCCTTAGTATTAATGACAGCAATGGTAAATTTAGCAAGCGTATCTAGCTTCGGATCTGTATCAATCGGAGTACGATTGCGCAGAGCCTCCAAAAGATCATCATTCATTTGAATCTGCTTGATTGAAAAGGCTGTATGGCCCGCTACACAGAAAGCACAGCCATTGGTAACTGCAGCCGTAATCTGCACTACTTCACGCTCAGTTGGTGTTAGGCTGTTACGGCGATTGATAGCTCCAACCGTCCGATATGTTTCCAAAGCCGTTGGCGCATTGGCTAAAAGACCTATAAGATTGGGAATGTAGCCACCGTTATCTTTTTGAACAGTTTCCAGGACTTCTTTTACCTCAGCTGGTGCGGACTCAATCGTGTGGATAGTAAATTCTGACATATGAAACCTCATTTCTTTTAATTAGAAACTATCTTAACATAGGACCAATAGCTTGTATAATATATATTTTATATAAGTCCTATAAAGAGAATATAATGCGATTTTTCAAACTAAAATATATTTCCCTCGTGAGGTAGCTCCACATCAATTCCAAACAAGAATCCGAAACGAGAAAAAGAAGCCTTTTGGCTTCGATTTTTTAATATTTCCTGAATCTCTGATAGCGATTTTCCAGTAATTGCTCCAAGGGTAGCTGAGACAGACTATTCAACTCAGCAACAATTTCTTCTTTCACTGCAGCCAGTAATTCATGGTTGTTAAAGCCTCTTTCAGGAATGACCTTATCCACCACTTCCATCTGCAAGAGCTCGTGTGAAGTAATTTTCATAAGCTCTGCTGCTTCCATAGCGCGGCTGCCGTCTTTCCAGAGGATAGAAGCAAAGCCTTCTGGACTTAGAACTGCATACATAGAGTTTTCCAGCATCCAGACCTTGTCTGCTACAGCCAAAGCCAAGGCACCACCTGAGCCACCTTCACCAATGATGATGGCAATAATCGGTACTTTGAGATTGCTCATTTCCATCAAGTTACGGGCAATAGCTTCCCCTTGGCCACGTTCCTCAGCACCGACACCAGGATAAGCACCTGCCGTATTAATAAAAGTTACCACAGGACGGCCAAATTTTTCCGCCTGCTTCATGAGGCGCAGAGCCTTGCGGTAGCCTTCTGGATGCGGCTGACCAAAGTTTCGGCGCAAATTATCCTGCAAATTGCGTCCCTTTTGAATACCGACCACCGTTACAGGCTGACCGTTTAGCGTCCCAATACCGCCAATCACCGCACCGTCATCTCGAAAAGAGCGATCCCCATGCAACTCGACGAAGTTATCAAAAATTCCTTGTGCAAAATCCAGCGCAGTCAAACGAGCCTGATCACGCGCTTCTTTAATAATCCGAGTGATTTTTGTCATGCTTGACCTCCATGGAATGCTAATAAGGTAGCAAGTGTATCTCTCATGTCACCACGCTTGACGATGGCATCTACAAAACCATGCTCCATGAGAAATTCAGCCTTTTGAAAATCATCTGGTAGCTTCTCACGGACTGTGGATTCAATGACCCGACGCCCCGCAAATCCAACTAGAGCCTGTGTTTCAGCCAGAATAATATCGCCTTCCATAGCGAAAGAGGCTGTAACACCACCAGTTGTCGGATCTGTCAAGACAGTCAGATAGAAGAGTCCTGCTGCAGAGTGACGCTGAACAGCCGCAGAGACCTTAGCCATCTGCATCAAGCTCATAATTCCCTCCTGCATGCGGGCACCGCCAGAAGCCGTAAACAGCACTACTGGCAATTTATGCTCTGTCGCATACTCAAAGAGACGGGTAATCTTTTCACCCACAACTGTCCCCATAGAAGCCATGATAAAGTTTGAATCCATGATTCCAAGAGCCGTTTTATGCCCCTTGATGCTAGCTGTTCCAGTCAGAACCGCCTCATCAAGTCCCGTCTTCTCACGGGTAAGAGCCAATTTTTCTTGATAATTAGGGAAGTTCAGAGGATCCTTGGTTTCAATTCCAGTGAACATCTCCTCAAAACTATTCTCATCTACGGTTAGGTTTAAGCGCTCATGAGCAGAAATACGGAAATTATAGCCACAGTTAGGACACACACTGTCATTTCCAAGATCTTTTTGGTAAATGGTATGCTTACAACCTGGGCATTTCGAAAAGAGTTCGTCTGGTACCTCAGGCTTTGCTTGAGGCTTTTCCCGACTCGCTCGATTAGGATTGATACGGATATATTTATCCTTCTTTGAAAACAAAGCCATCGTTTACGTCTTCTCCTTTTCAAGATTTTATACTCAGGCACATCAAACTGCAATAGCCACTGTCTTTCGAGTTTACAGAGCAGCTCTTACATGTCGTATCTATTGTTTCTCTTGATAAGCCGGAAGGAACTTCTCCATGAGAAAGGCTGTGTCATAATCACCAGCAATTACATTAGAATCTGAGATTAAGTCCAGTTGGAAGCCACTATTGGTCACAACACCGTCAATTTCTAGTTCATAGAGTGCACGTTGCATCTTCATCAGAGCATCAAATCGGTTTTCCCCGTGAACAATTATCTTCGCAATCATGCTATCGTAGTAAGGCGGGATGGTATAGCCAGGATAGACGGCTGAATCCACGCGCAGACCCACTCCACCGCTTGGCAGATAAACATTTGAAATCTTACCTGGACTCGGTGCAAAGTTAAAGGCTGGATTTTCAGCATTGATCCGACACTCAATCGCATGCCCTCGGATTTCAACATCATCCTGACTGAAGGACAGCTCTTGACCGTTTGCAATCTTAATCTGCTCTTTTACAATATCCACACCGGTAACAAACTCGGTGACTGGATGCTCAACCTGCACCCGAGTGTTCATCTCCATAAAGTAGAATTCACCCTTGGCTTCATCAAGCAGAAACTCAATCGTTCCGGCATTTTCATAGCCGACAGACTGAGCAGCCCGAACAGCTGCTTCACCAATCTGCTGACGCAGGGTTTTCCCAATCGCCACAGATGGACTTTCTTCCAGCACCTTCTGATTATTACGCTGCAAAGAGCAATCCCGCTCGCCCAAGTGGACCACATGCCCCTGCTGATCTGCCAAAATCTGCACTTCAATATGGCGCGCTGGATAGATGACTCGCTCCATATACATGGCACCATTACCAAAGGCTGCTTTTGCTTCGCTAGAAGCAGACTCAAAGGCCGCTACTAAATCCTCAGCCTTTTCAACCTTACGAATGCCCTTGCCGCCGCCACCAGCAGAAGCTTTAAGCATGACTGGATAACCAATCTTTTCGGCAACTTCCAAAGCTTCTTCAGAGGTATGAACTTCTCCATCAGAACCTGGGATAACCGGCACTTTCGCCTTAATCATCTGAGCCCGAGCATTAATCTTGTCCCCCATCAAGTCCATGACAGCACCTGAAGGCCCAATAAACTTAATGCCGACTTCTTCGCACATGGTCGCAAATTTAGAGTTTTCGCTCAAAAAACCAAAACCAGGATGTATGGCTTCCGCACCTGTCAGAACAGCAGCAGACAGGACAGCGTTCATATTCAGATAAGAATCAGTGGATTTGGCTGGACCGATACAGACAGCCTCATCCGCCAGTAAGGTATGGAGTGCTTCCTTGTCAGCCGTTGAATGGACGGCTACCGTATCAATTCCCAACTCGCGGGCTGCACGAATAATTCTGACCGCAATTTCCCCACGGTTAGCAATTAAAATTTTACGAAACATGGTGAAAGCTCCTTTTATCTACTGGCCAATCGCAAAGGTCAAGGTACCGCTGGCTGCAAGTTTTCCATCAACTTCTGCTTTCGCCTCTACAACCGCAATCGTTCCGCGGCGCTTGACAAACTTAGCTGTCATAATCAGTTGATCACCTGGTACAACTTGCTTCTTGAACTTAACCTTGTCCATGCCAGCATAGAAGACCAGTTTGCCCTTATTTTCTTCTTTGGACAATTCCAGCACACCGGCAGTTTGAGCCAGAGCTTCCATAATCAAAACACCTGGCATAACAGGATATTGAGGAAAATGGCCGTTAAAGAAAGGCTCATTGACTGTCACATTTTTCAGAGCGACAATCTCATCTTCACTAACTTCCAAAACGCGGTCTACCAAAAGCATCGGATAGCGGTGCGGAAGTGCTTCTTTTATTGCATTGATATCAATCATTTGATGCGTACCAGCCCTTTCCCAAATTCAACCATTTCTTCATTCTGAACCAGAATTTCTGTAACCAGACCATCTTTAGGTGCTGGAACTTCATTCATGACCTTCATCGCTTCAATAATCATCAGGGTTTGACCTTTTTTAACTTGGTCTCCAACAGATACAAACGGCGGCTTGTCTGGACCAGCTGCTAAGTAAGCCACACCAACCAAAGGACTTTCCACAACATCACCTTCAGCAGCAGGTGCCGGAGCTTCTGAAACTGCTTCTGGCTCTGCAGGCGGAGCTGCTTGAGGAGTTGGCTCAATCACAGGCACACTCGCAGCCTGCAAAGGTGCAGCAATTGGAGCTGCACTGGCTGTTGGAACTGGAGCCTGACCTTCATTCTTACTAAAAGTCAGTTCATCGCTCTGATTTTTGTAAGAAAACTCACGCAGACTAGACTGGTCAAACTGCGCCATTAAATCTTTAATTTCGTTGATATTCATAGGTTTTTAAGCCTCCCAGCGTTTAAAGGCAAGAACGGCATTGTGCCCGCCAAAGCCAAATGTATTGGAAATCGCATAAGGGATTTCCTGTTCCTTACCTTGACCGTAAATAACGTTGGCTTCAATATAGTCTGGCAACTCTGTTGTACCAGCTGTTTTCGGCACATAGCTATGACGCATTGCTTCAATCGTTGCAATAGCCTCAACTGCGCCCGCCGCTCCGAGCAGGTGTCCTGTAAAGGATTTGGTTGAAGACACCGCTACATCTTTACCAAAGACAGAAACAATGGCTCCGCTTTCACCTTTTTCGTTAGCAGGGGTCGATGTACCGTGAGCATTGACATAAGCCACATCTTTTGGCTCAATTTCAGCTTCTTCAACCGCTTGTTTGATCGCCTTGATAGCTCCCAAACCTTCTGGATGCGGAGAAGTCATATGGTAAGCGTCACAAGTATGACCGTATCCTACCACCTCAGCCAAGATAGTAGCTCCGCGTTTCTCAGCATGTTCCAAACTTTCCAGAACCAGCATACCAGAACCTTCACCCATGACAAAGCCATTGCGGTCCTTATCAAAAGGAATAGAAGCGCGCTTAGGATCTTCTGTGGTAGAAAGAGCAGTCAGGGCTTGGAAACCAGCAATCGCAAATGGTGTAATAGAAGCTTCTGAACCACCGACCAGCATTACATCTTGATAGCCAAATTTAATTGAGCGGAAAGCTTCACCAATCGCATCGTTTGCTGAGGCACAGGCTGTATTGACCGACTTACAGATACCATTGGCTCCAAAGCGCATAGCCACATTTCCTGCCCCCATATTTGGCAGGGCTTTTGGCAAGGTCAAAGGTTTGATACGTTTAGGACCTTTTTCATGCAAGCGAACAACCTGCTCTTCAATTTCCTGAATCCCGCCGATACCTGAGGCCACAATGACACCAAAGCGATCCTTATCCAGCGTATCTACATCTAAGTGAGCATTATTCACCGCTTCTTGAGAGGCATAAAGCGCATAAAGAGTGTAATTATCATAACGGTTGGTATCCTTTTTGACAAAATATTTATCAAATGGAAAATCCTGAATTTCCGCCGCATTGTGAACACTGTATTCACTATGATCAAATTTAGTAATTGGACCGATTCCAATATTGCCTTCTTTTAAATTATTCCAGAATTCTTCTGGAGTATTCCCGATAGGTGAAGTTAAACCGTATCCTGTTACAACAACTCGATTAAGTTTCATATTGAGCTCCTTTATTTAGATGAATCAACTGATTTTCTACTCGTTAATATTCAAAAACTGTGACTTACTGCATAGTAAAGCCGCCATCAATCGTGATGACTTGACCCGTCAGATATTCTTGACCCGCCAAGAAGAGAGCAACATCTGCTACTTCTTCTGGAGTACCAAAACGCTTCATTGGAATGAGTGCCAGAGACGCTTCCTTAATTTTTTCTGGGAGCACATCTGTCATATCAGATGCGATAAAGCCAGGGGCAATGCAGTTGACACGGATATTACGCGCTTCCACTTCACGGGCTACTGACTTAGAAAAACCAATCAGACCGGCCTTGGAAGCTGCATAGTTTGCCTGACCGATATTTCCAGCCAAACCAACGACACTCGATAGGTTGATAATAGCACCCTGACGAGCTTTTGTCATCGGTTTCAGGACTGATTGTGTCATATTGAATGTTCCAGTCAAGTTCACTTTCAGCACCTGCTCAAAATCTTCTTCCGTCATTTTCAGCATCAGCTTATCACGTGTAATACCAGCGTTATTGACCAATACATCCACAGACCCCAGAGCCACAACAGCTTCTTCCACTATCCGCTGGGCATCTTCAGCTTTAGACACATCCCCAATAACAGCTACGACTTTACCAGAATATCCTGCAAATTCAGCCAAAATATCATCAGAAATCCCACTTAGTCCGTTTAAGATAACATTGGCTCCAACACTGGCAAATTTATGCGCAATTGCCAGCCCAATCCCACGAGCAGACCCTGTAATTAACACATTCTTGTTTTGTAATTCCATGATGATTCCTCATTATTTTTCTAGAAGAGAATTCAAACTTTCTACATCTTCAACTTGGCGTACATCCGCAGATTTATCAATTTTCTTAATAAAACCAGATAGAACTTTGCCAGGACCAATTTCGACAAACTCAGTCACACCAGCTTCCTGCATTTTAGCAATGCTGTCATAGAAACGCACTGGCTCCATTACCTGACGAGTCAAAAGCTCTTTGACTCTCTCTTTTTCCATCACAGTTGCTTCTGTATTTCCGACTAATGGCCGTACAAAATCTGAAAACTCAACTGTTTCCAAGACTTCTGCCAATCGTTGGCTGGCTGGCTTTAAAAGCGCTGTATGGAAAGGTCCGGATACATTGAGCGGGATTAAGCGCTTGACACCGGCATCTTTCAAAAGCTCCACCGCCTTATCTACTGCCGCCACTTCTCCACCGATAACGATTTGACTAGGCGTATTATAGTTAGCTGGTGAGACTACACCAATAGCGCTTGCTTCCTGACAGACCTCTTCGATGAGAGAAACTTCTGAATTTAAAACTGCGACCATTTTCCCAGAACCTGCTGGAGCTGCCTCTTCCATGAAGCTACCCCGCTTAGCGACCAAGGCCACTGCTGTCTTAAAATCAAGAGCACCAGCAGCTACCAAGGCAGAATATTCTCCAAGTGAGAGACCTGCTACCATATCAGGCTCGATTCCCTTATCAGCCAAGAGGCGATAAATAGCTACTGAAGTCGTTAAAATAGCCGGTTGCGTGTAGCGAGTTTGATTGAGCTTTTCCTCATCCTGATCGATCAAAGCTCGGACATCATAGCCTAGAACTTGGCTAGCCTCATCAAAAGTTGACCGAACAAGCTCATACTGATCATAAAGCTCGCGCCCCATTCCAAGGTACTGCGCTCCTTGACCGGCAAAGAGAAAGGCTCTTTTAGTCATTTCTAGTTACTCCTGCCCAACGTTTTGCTTCCTGCTGAATCTTCTCAGCAGCACCATAGTAGATATCTTTGAGGATTTCTTCGACTGTCTCTTCCTTACTGATTAAACCAGCAATTTGACCAGACATGACGGAACCATTTTCCACATCTCCGCGAACAACCGCATTAGCCAAAGCACCAGCTCCAAGATTTTCAAAAACAGTCAAATCTGGATTTTCTTGCTTGAAGGCTTCTTTTTCTGCCTTTTCGAAATCACGCGTCAGCTTATTCTTAATAGCACGAACCGCATGGCCGAAATGCTGGGCAGAGATAGTTGTATCAATATCGCGAGCCTTCAAAATCATGTTCTTATAGTTTTGATGGGCATTGGATTCCTTAGCAACGACAAAGCGTGTTCCGACCTGAACGGCCTCCGCTCCTAGCATAAATCCAGCCGCAGCCCCAGAACCATCCGCAATACCACCTGCAGCGATAACCGGAATGCTAACTGCTTCTGCAACCTGACGAACCAAGGACATGGTTGTCAATTTCCCGATGTGCCCACCGGCTTCCATTCCTTCTGCAATGACTGCATCCGCACCGATTTTTTCCATCCGCTTAGCCAAGGCTACACTTGGCACTACAGGGATAACTGTAATCCCTGCTTCATGGAAACGAGCCATGTGCTTGCTTGGATTACCCGCACCAGTCGTTACTACTTTTACTCCCTCTTCAATGACGAGATCCACAATATCGTCTGCAAAAGGAGAAAGAAGCATGATATTAACCCCGAAAGGACGGTCTGTTAAAGACTTAATCTTATCAATATTAGCCTTTACCACTTCTTTAGGTGCATTTCCGCCACCGATGATACCAAGACCGCCAGCTTTTGAAACCGCGCCAGCCAAGTCACCATCAGCAACCCAGGCCATCCCGCCTTGGAAAATAGGATAATCAATATTCAATAATTCTGTAATACGTGTTTGCATAATACCTTCCTTTTATCATTGCTTAAGTAATAGCTTGATCTCAAACTATCACATACTCGATGTATTTTCTTTACTTTGACAGTCAAACTATTACCTAAACAAGAGAGAATATCTTTCGATACTCTCAGTTACTTGCTTATTTAGTTTTTTCTTCTACATAAGCAACCAAATCACCAACCGTGTTCAAACCTTCTTCAGTTTCGATTTGGATGTCAAATGCATCTTCAATTTCTGAAATCACTTGGAATAAGTCCAATGAATCTGCTTCAAGATCATCGAAAGTTGACTCAAGAGTAACTTCTGATGGCTCTTTGCCAAGTTCTTCAACGATAATTTCTTGTACTTTTTCAAATACTGCCATGGATAGACTCCTTTAAAAATAAAATATTTTTTATCATGTGTTTCCACTTGATTAACTAAATTGTAACAATAAGCGTGCCCCATGTCAAACCTCCACCGAAACCTGACATCAAAATTGTCTGATTTCCGTTCAGTTTGATCAGCCCTTGCTCGACACACTCAGATAATAAAATCGGGATGCTAGCTGCACTAGTATTGCCATATTCCATCATGTTAGCCGGAAGTTTCTCCCGAGCAACACCAAGCTTCTTAGCCATTTTATCCAAAATACGGATATTGGCCTGATGCAGCAACAGAAAATCCAAATCTTCCACTGAAAGCTGACTGCTTTCGATGGTTTCTTTGATAGAACGAGCAACATCACGAATAGCAAAGTCGAAAATAGCTCTACCGTCCATTGTCAGATAAGGCTGATTCTCACCTTTTTCAGAAAAAGGTGAAGACAAACCGATTTTTCCGCAGGTCAGACTATCTCCGCGTGATCCGTCCGTAAACTGACTTTCTGCCAAAAAATGCTGTTCTGAAGCACTTTCCAACAGGACACCGCCAGCACCATCTCCGAAGAGAACAGCCGTTGAACGATCCGACCAATCTACCGTCTTAGAAAGGGTCTCACTACCTATGATCAGACCTTTTTGATAACGGCCAGAAGAAATTAATTTTTCCCCAGTTGATAAGGCGAAGATAAAGCCACTGCAGGCCGCCGTCAGATCAAAGGCAAATGCATTCTTGGCCCCAATATTGGCCTGTACTCTCGCAGCAGTTGAAGGCATTAAAGAATCCGGCGTAATGGTGGCAACAATGATAAAGTCCAGGTCTTGAGCAGAAGTCCCTGACTTTTGCAGCAAATTCTCTGCAACTTTTGTCGCTAAATCACTGGTCGTTTCATCTGACGATAAATGGCGGTTTTTAATCCCAGTTCGACTTGAAATCCACTCATCACTGGTATCCATAATCTCGGCCAGATCATCATTGCTGACAACCTGACGGGGAGCATAATGAGCCACCTGGCTAATCTTAGCATAGTTCATTATTTCAAATCCTCTAGGAAACTATATAAATTTTGCAGGCCCTTTTGCATCACTTGTCTCTCTTCTGGACTCATCCCATCAACTACCTGCATGACCATGCGGTTGTGGAATCGCTTGTGAAGACGATACAAAAGCCGTCCATTCTTTGTCAAATTCAGATGCACCACGCGACGGTCAACTTCCGACCGACGCCGCTCAATATAACCCTTACGCTCCAGATTATTCAAACTGGTCGTAACAGTTCCCAAGGTAACCATCAATTCTCGTGATATATCACTTGGAGTAGCATTTGGGGTTGTACCGATGACATCTATCGTATGCATTTCCTTAATAGAGACGTCGTTGAAGCGACTGCTTCTTAGGCTCGATTCTTCAATAACCAAGACATTATTGAAAATAGACGTTAAGTAATCATTTACTAACTGAAAATTCAAAACCAACCCTCCTTAAGAAAATACTTTGACAATCAAATTTTATCAGATGGAAAAACAATTTGCAAGCTTTTTTGAAAATTAATTTGATTTTCAAATATTTTTGTAAACAACTTGCAAAATAAGCAACCTTGAACCAATACATTATTTACCTGTGAAGTTTGGACGACGCTTCTCAGAGTATGCCCGAACTCCCTCTTTGAAATCTTCTGTGAAAGCCAGCGATTTCTGAAGCTCCAATTCTAGCTCAGCATACTCAGACCAGCCGCCAAACAAACTCTTCCAGACCATTTCTTTCATGGCTCTGTAAGAATTAAGAGAACCGCGTTTCAGCTTCTTCAGCAACTGTTCCGTTGTTTTTTCCAACTTTTCTGCTTCACAGACTTTATAAAGCAAGCCGTAATCCAGAGCTTTCTCTGCAGTCAGAGCTTCCCCAGTCATAACCAGATGGGTCGCCCGAGTCACCCCGATAGCACGAGTCAGTAAGTAAAGACCGCCAGCATCTGGCGCCAGACCAACACCGACAAAGGCCTGAATGAAACGGGATTTTTCAGTGGCAATACAGAAATCTGCTGCAACGACCATATTAGCAGCCGCACCAGCAACTGGGCCATCAACACTCATTATGACAGGCTTAGGAAGACGTTTCATAGCAAAAGAAATATCGTTCACCAGTTCTGCGATTTTCACCAAGGATTGGACATCATCATCACTGACAGCTCTCTGCATCTCAGCCAAATCCCCGCCCACTGAAAAAACCTTACCATTTGCATTGATAACTAAAAATTTGACGGACTCATCCTTAGCAGCAAGTTCAATAGCCTCTAAAATTTCCTCACACATAGGAATATTAAAGCCATTTGAAACTTCAGGACGATTGAAAGTAATCGTTGCCACCTCATCTGCTACATGATAGAGAATTCCATTAAATGTCATTTCAGCTCCATTCCCGACCCGATCTCAAATCAGCCGTTTTGTTTTATTCTTAAATAATTTGATATTCAAATTATAAACAACTTATATTTTATCATAAAATATAAAAGAAAGGAAATAAAAAATGGGAAAAATTAGATGGTCTTCAAATTTGAAGTGTAAAAGTAGTAATTTGGATAAAAATAGTATAAAAACCGCGTTTGAATAATTTTCAGAATTTTGTTATAATTTTTAAAATAAGATAGGAGAACCTATGAAAGTTGTAAAATTTGGCGGAAGTTCACTGGCTTCTGCGACTCAATTAGAAAAAGTTTTGAATATCGTCAAATCTGATCCTGAACGTCGATTTGTTGTAGTATCAGCGCCAGGAAAACGCCATGATGACGATATCAAAGTAACCGATGCTCTGATTAAATATTACCGAGAGTACATAGCAGGAAATGATGTCACACCAAACCAACAGTGGATTATCAATCGCTATGCAGATATGGTGGCAGAACTAGGTTTGAAACCAAAAGTTCTGGAGAAAATTTCCAAAAGCATCACAAGCCTTGCAACTTTGCCAATTGAAGATAATGCATTTCTTTATGATACTTTCCTTGCAGCAGGAGAAAACAACAACGCTAAATTAATTGCAGCATATTTCAGTCAAAATGGCGTTCCAGCTAGCTACGTGCATCCGAGAGAAGCAGGACTCGTCGTTTCCAGTGAGCCTGGCAATGCAAGAATTCTTCCTTCCAGCTATGATAAGATTGAAGAACTCAACAATTCTGATGAAGTTCTAGTTATTCCTGGTTTCTTTGGTGTAACTCAAGATGGACAAATCTGTACTTTCTCTCGCGGAGGTTCTGATATTACGGGCTCTATCATTGCTGCGGGAGTCAAAGCAGATGTCTATGAAAACTTTACTGATGTTGACGGAATCTTTGCTGCCCATCCCGGCATCGTTCACAAACCACATTCCATTCCTGAGCTAACCTATCGGGAAATGCGTGAATTGGCCTACGCTGGCTTTACAGTTCTCCATGATGAAGCTCTGCTTCCAGCTTACCGCGGCAAAATCCCGCTGGTTATTAAAAATACCAACAATCCAGAACATCCTGGAACACAAATTGTTCATAAACATAGCAAGGATCACCTCCCGGTCGTTGGGATTGCTGGAGATGCAGGCTTTGTCAGCATTAACATGTCCAAGTACCTGATGAACAGAGAAATCGGCTTTGGTAGACGTGTCCTTCAAATTCTAGAAGATTTGAATATTGGTTGGGAGCACATGCCTACAGGAATTGATGACCTTTCCATTATCTTGCGCGAGCGCGAATTAACTCCTATCAAAGAGGAAGAAATCCTTCGCCAGCTTGTTCAAAAAGCAGAGGTTGATCATGCAGAAATCGAACACAACCTTTCCATTATCATGATTGTCGGCGAAAAAATGAAAAGCCATATCGGGGTTACTGCCACTGCAACTAAAGCTCTTTCAGAAAATAACATCAACATTCAAATGATGTCCCAAGGCTCAAGCGAAGTATCCATCATGTTTGTTGTTGAAAAAAATCAAGAAAAAGCTGCTATTCGTGCACTTTACCGAGCTTTCTTTGAACCCCAAACTCTAAAGTAAGTCCAGATTTAGAAACCATTTTTATCAAACAAACTCTGATCAAAAAAGCAGAAACTAGTCACTGACTAACTTCTGCTTTTTTCATTCAACTATAAAGAATACAAAGTCAAACTTTAGAATACACTAAGAACTAATAGAAGTTTCATAGCTCATCAATAAGACTATAGAATACCTTGTCTCCAGTATATTCTATCACTAAAAATAAAAAGAGGTAAAAACCTCTTTGAAACTCCGCCAGTAGGACTCGAACCTACGACATCATGATTAACAGTCATGCGCTACTACCAACTGAGCTATGGCGGATAAGTGCCAAGCGACTTCCATATCTCACAGGGGGCAACCCCCAACTACTTCCGGCGTTCTAGGGCTTAACTGCTGTGTTCGGCATGGGTACAGGTGTATCTCCTAGGCTATCGTCACTTAACTATTGAATTAACTTCCCTGTCCTCTCAGACAAGACTTGTCAACTCAAAATTGAATACAATATCAAATCTCACATTTCTCTAAACCATTCGCTGCACTCTGATGAATCTCTTATTCTAGGATAAGTCCTCGAGCGATTAGTATTAGTCCGCTCCATGTGTCACCACACTTCCACTTCTAACCTATCAACCTGATCTTCTCTCAGGGCTCTTACTAACTTGCGTTATGGGAAATCTCATCTTGAGGTGGGTTTCACACTTAGATGCTTTCAGCGTTTATCCCTTCCCTACATAGCTACCCAGCGATGCTCTTGGCAGAACAACTGGTACACCAGCGGTAAGTCCACTCTGGTCCTCTTCTGGTCCTCT
>NZ_RJMM01000019.1 GCF_003943655.1 Streptococcus sanguinis | reverse complement strand
AAATTTTGTGATTTCAAAGTTTCGCCAACAATTTTTTTGAATTCTGTATTATTCATTAAAAATTAGAAGCCCAGATATTCTTTCACACGTTTTTTACAAAGAAACTTGAAGTGAGGGTACAACTCAAAATAGTTTGCTAGTCCATCATCAAAGGCAGGATGAATCAACATTTTGATATTACTATTAATAGAAGCCACTAAACTTTCTGAGGTTATCTTCTCTAGATTATAGCTATCTAGGTTCTGATAAACAAATCTACCACCAAAGTCTTCCAAACCTTGTTTATATAGAGGTAATTTCCCATCATAAATGCCTTTGATTAAAAAGCCGTAATTGATATAGAAAGAGTTCTCAAAGTTAGATTTTTGAAAGCCAATAAATACCTTTAAATCAGTATTTTCAAATGTATAATATTTATTTTCATAAGCAAAACTATGTGATTTCAAAATTTCGCCAACAATTTTTTTGAATTCTGTTTTGTTCATAATTTACCTCTTTATTAGTAAGTATCTAAGACACCCTTATCTTTCATAAATACAATTCACTCAACAAGACTTTAAAAATTGTGAGAAAGGCTCAGGAATTAAAATAGCTTCTGAAAACAAAACTGGAACATATTTTTCTGGATTTCTAAAAACCACTTCCTGATAAGTATTATCTTTTTTCCATTCAATACGGTCGTATTCAATTTGCTCATCGCTAGAATTAATAATAATAAGTATATTCTCTCTCAATCCAATTGAGATAATATCATTCAATAAAGCAATGTTATAATTTTTCTTTAGGCAAAAGTATGAAAATATTCTACTCACTATTGCATCTTCTTCTAAAAATGATTGTAGTAATTCAATTAAATCTATTTTATCCATCTTAATTTCCTTTATTTTTGTAATGGAATTCTAACAATTTCCCCATTATAGGTAGTCTTCAAATATGGCTTTCCATGTATATTATCTGTCGCATTCTCATATCCATAATTTAATTGCCATGAATTTCCTTTACCGTCATAATATCTCACTCCATCGCCCCTTTTCAAAGGCGCTTTCCTATAACCTTGAAGTTCATTGTCTAAAAAAGCTTCAACACTTTTAATATTCGCGTTATCAAAGCTATCTATATCATTCAAATTAAACTTCAAATTATTGGAAACTTCTACGCCTCCAGTGTTTATAGCAGGAGCATCAGTATTCCCTCCTGGATTAATCTCCGACACCATCGACTGACTTCCCATAATTGTCTTAGTTTCAACTTTCGGCAATTCTAGTGTCCAATTCTTTGATGGAAGTTGAGGACCAAAAACTGTCTGACTACTTACGATTGGATTCCTTAACTCACCTGCAAAATTTGTATCAATTCCATAAACAGGCTTCCCATTGTAGACTTGATGCCCCACATAAGATCCAACCATCATATCTGTCCAAGCAACCGTATCTGGAATAGCTTTGACCCATCCGTAGTTTTTTGCTGTGATGATTTCAGCTTCTGTAGCCGGTTCATTAGTACTTGGATTTTTTCCTGTTTCAAGAATATATTTATTCCGCTTTGCAGCGTAATCTGGATCACGCCAATCAATCGGTTCAGCGTTCATTAATTGGTTGAAGCGAACATAACTATAATCTTTCTTTGCTTTTTCCTCATCTGACATGAAGATATAGTCAAATTCGATACTTATTCTTCCACGTAAAAATTCTGGATACTTATCCGCTAGCTCAACTAACGACATACCATCTACTTCTTCTTTATCAGATGCTAGAAGATTTGCCTTCATTTTTTTTGAACTTTCACTTTCAATATATATCGCACCTCCCCCTTCTCTCAAATACTGATATCGAGAATAAATATAATTAATTTGTTCTGCAGTCAAATCGGCTCTTTGAGGAAAGTTATAACCAGTATTGAGATAGCTTTCGTACTCACTGATAAGTTTACCATATCGCTCTTCCATCTTGGAAAATGACAATTCGTCAATATATTTCACGAAAGACTGTTGACTCTTCGTCTCCTCTATTCTCTCCTGCCGCTTAGTCCATCCAGTATTGATGGTACCTTTCCAGCTGAGATCAGCATCTCGGCGAGGAGGAAGATAAGTCTGAGTAGATGCATCCCAGCTCTGTGCTGCCTGAGACAGGCCAGTAGATGCGGCTACTAAATAAGTCTCTGCTTCCGCGAAAATAGTTGGCGAACTCTCATTAAAAGTAAGCAAATTATCCAGAATTTCTTGGAAGACTTGCCTAGCACTTTCTGCAACAGCGATGGAAGCACTGAAATCCACAATAGACATACCCTTATTATTTGAATAGAGTTGCGATTTGCGTTCCAACTCTGCCAGTTGCTGTTCTGCAAAACGAATTTTCTCTTCCAGTTCTGATTGGCGCCAGCTCTTACCGTCTACTTCTGCCGTGTAGTTACTAACAAAATTTTGACAAGCTAAGGCTATCGCTTCCTGATAGAGAATGACTCCCTGAACAATCGGGATGACCGTTCCGACAACATGATTTTTGGCAGAATCATACGCTTTACCTTTTAGTTCATCCTCATTATGAAAAGCTGATAAAACGCTTATTAATTTAAGATTCTGCCCCAAACATTGTTCAACCGCTCTTCCAAGGCTTTCTGCCTGCGTTCGAGCAGCTTCTAAATACATATCAATACTCATCCTTACTCCTCGCCAGCTAAGGCACGCTTCTCTTTGTAGACTTCTTCTAGTTGATTTTCTGCGTTTTGATGAACTTTCCGCAGTTTTTGTATCTGATCCTCTATATCAAGCTTTAGCCGTCTACTTCGATGAGAAAAATCTAGCTGATAATCTGTTATCTTACTGTAATATCGACTTCCTTCGAAATCATAAGACAAATCATGAAACCACGTCCCCATAGAATCCAACTGACACAATACATCTTCTTCTTGAGTTTTTGCCTGTCCCAACTTTTGATAGAGTTCCCATTCATGATCAGCAAGCCTCCGCTCCTTGGCCAACAAGGCAGTCCATCGCTTATCTTCCTGCATTGATTATTCCTCCAAAGCAGTCAAGGTATTCAGACCTAAATCTTTTTTAGTGACTGTCGGTTCCTTTTTAGGCGGTAAATAGTTAGTAGTCAGACTTTGACGAATCATAGCATCCTTATCCTCAAACTCTGCTGCTACACTATGAACATTCTGAATAATACTTGTAATGTGTGCCCCGAGCTGCCCTTGTAGGTTCTCAACATTTGAAATCCCTGCATTTGCATTAGAATTTCCAGCAACGGTTGTCTGCGAATCTCGAGTAATAGCCATCATCTGCAGGAAATTTGCATCTCCGATTGCTGTTGCATGACGGGCTGCTGTTGATAGGTCGCTCTTAACTTGGTATTGATCCATCCGTCCTCTCCTCTACATTTTTTTCTTATTGTACCATAAAATAAAAAAAGAGCAAAAAATTTCTGCTCTCCAAACATTTATTCTTTGTTTTCTTCTTTCTGCTCTATGGTACGCTGGTAGGCCTGAATCTGTCGTTCCAGTTCTTCTTTGATAGCTCCTTCAGGAGCGTATTTTTCTTCCCAATCATCTGGTTTGAGAATTTTATGGGTGACGGGGTCAAAGTGAGCCTTCCCATCTGGGAAAATCTTGCCCATATTAGCCCGATGGACAATATCGAATAGTTGCTCTGGATCTACTCCCATCAGTACAAAACTGCCATAAGTAAAATAAAGAGTATCAATCAAGGCATCTACCTGACCGACTAGAGAAACCTCAGCCTGACTCTTGGAGCGAACCTTGTCAGCAGCCTTGTCAAGCGCTTGATGGAGATAGGCTACAGAACTGTTAAAGTCTTCCTCTGAGTTACTAGCTGCTCGCAGAAACTCAACCAACTCTTCTAGCTTAAAACCTGCCCGATAGCGAGCGTCCTGAGGCGACCAAGCAATCGGCTCTTCCTGAGTGCTTTCATCCATGACACTATGGAACTCTTTAACCTTATTAAAGTGATGGTCACTGCTGGTAAAGACCTTTTCCCTCGCTAGGATACCAAAATGCTCCAAAGCCCTGTGAATCCCATCCTGACTATTGCTGCTAGTTGTATGCTTGGCCACTTCCTTGACCGAGCTGGTGCCATTTCCCATAGCAATGGAGAGACCAACTCCTGATAACATTTCCAAGTCATTGTCAGAGTCACCGAAGGCCATGACCTGATGAATGTCAAAGCCATATTCCTTGCCTACTCGGCGAATCCCCTCTAGCTTAGACGTGTCTTTATTGATAATATCGACCGCATAGGGGCTACTGCGGGTAAATTTCAAATCAGGAAAGTCTGCTTCAATCTTACGGCTTTCTTCCGGGCTGGCCAAAATCAATGCTTGGTAAATCGGCTCTTGTATCAGCTGTAGAAGATCCTTTTCATGCTGGGGCAAGGCCTTGCTGATGACCTTATTAAATCCATGACTGACTGTTCGCGCCATTCGCTTAGGGATGAAGCGGCTAGTCCACTGGGAGAAAGGGCTCATGCCGAAGGACATAATCTTGGAGCCCAGCATAGCCTCAGCCGTCCCCAAGGAAATTTCTTTCCGATGCTTCTTAGCATAGGCGATTAAATTCCGCAAACTCTGCTTGTCAATAGGACTGGCAGAAATTACCCTGTCTCTTGAAAAAATGTATTGGCCATTATAGGTCACAGCAAAGTCTAAGTCCAATTGCTCCATAAAAGGTTTGACAAAGAAAGGACCGCGGCCGGTTGCCAAACCGACTAATATTCCTTGCTCCTTTAAACTCTGAATAGCCTTTTCTGTAGATTTCAAAACCGTTCGACTGTCATTGACCAGTGTCCCATCAATATCAAAAAAGACGGCCTTTACTTCCATTGATTTTCTCATTCTTTCCTTTTATGATACAATAAATTATAACACAAAAATGACATACAATCACATGAATTGCAGAAAAGAAAAGCTGGAGTAATACCTATGCAACAGGATTGAAAACTCTATGAAAACAGAATGTAAGTTTTCGAATCTGCATCATGACTACAAGGAGAAAAAGGATTTATGACAAAGAAAATCTTGGTCCTGCACACAGGAGGAACCATTTCCATGCAGGCTGACGGCTCTGGGGCTGTCGTTACCAATGCTGATAACCCTATGAACCATGTGACTGTTCCGCTTGAGGGGATTGAGACGGAAGCCGTTGACTTTTTTAATATTCCCAGTCCTCATATCACGCCCCAGCACATGCTCAAACTTTACCAGAAAATCAAAGCCAGTGCTGACCAATTTGACGGAGTAGTCATTACTCATGGGACAGACACTTTAGAAGAGACGGCTTACTTTCTGGATACTATGCAGCTGCCAAAGATTCCGGTCGTTCTGACAGGAGCTATGCGCAGTTCCAATGAGCTGGGGAGTGACGGAGTCTATAACTACCTGACAGCCCTGCGGGTAGCTAGTGATGAAAAAGCCAGTGATAAAGGCGTGCTTGTCGTTATGAATGATGAGGCACATGCTGCCAAGTATGTAACCAAAACCCACACGACCAATGTCAGCACCTTCCAAACGCCGACTCACGGACCGCTTGGCTTGATTATGAAGCAGGAAATTCTCTACTTTAAAACAGCAGAGCCTCGGGTCCGCTTTGACTTGAACAGCATTTCTGGTCTGGTGCCCATCATTCCAGCTTATGCCGGTATGAAGACAGATCTTCTGGACATGCTGGATTTAGACAAGATAGACGGCCTCATCATAGAAGCATTCGGTGCTGGCAACCTCCCCAAGGAAGTAGCTGACAAGCTGGCTGATATGATAGCAGCCGGACTGCCAATCGCTCTGGTCTCTCGCTGCTTCAACGGGATTGCTGAGCCAGTCTATGCTTATGAAGGAGGTGGCGTTCAACTGCACCAGGCTGGTATCTTCTTCGTCAAGGAGCTCAATGCCCAAAAAGCCAGAATCAAACTGCTCATCGCCCTGAATGCTGGACTCAAAGGTCAAGAACTCCGAGATTATATGGAAGGCTGAGAGAAAAAGTTCCTATTTATGTTTTTTAAATCAAAAAGTGCTAAGACTGCTTAGCACTTTTTTGACTCTTTCGTATTCTAAAGCTGGGCAAACTTCATTGAATCGCTGGACTTAGAAGATAACCTCAAACAGAGACTCTAGAATTTCAAAAATATAATCACTTACCATAGGTCACCTCCATTTTCTGAGCTTGCTTAAATGTCTTCGGATAGTGGACTTTGATTGTAACTTTCATAACTTTTACCTCGCTTATCATTCATTCTTTAAGAGCAAAAACGAATCTCTTGGAGTGTTTGACCTCAAGTTTGGTCCCTAATCTTTTTGTTCTTACTTGGATATAAGGATACAGCCCTAAACTTAAGAATCTCTTATAGATTTCTTAGGGAAAGCTTATAGTCAAAGAAATCCGGCAGCAATCCCTATCTACTATTTGAAACGAACAAGTCTTTTCAACCAAATACAAAAAAAACTTCACCGATTGGGTGAAGCTTGTGATTTGTTAGGAGATTTATGATGAAAAAATTCTAAATTATTCTTATTCTTTGAGTGGCTCATACCTCGCAGGTCTTCTAATCTTCAAGCTTTGGTTACAGGATTTTAAGGGATGTTTACATTGTCATTGGTCCTACCTCCTTCTTTGATATGACAATAGTATAATCCCTCAAACTTAAAGCCTACTTATAAATAACTTGCAGGAAACTTAATCCAAAGAACTCTTAATCTAGGTAATCTTTCTTGTCCAAATGAAGAGCAATCAAGTGCCAATTAGGATCTGTCCGCCAGTTCGGATCAGCTGTAATCTGGCTGGCAACCTTTCTGGCTTCTTCTAAAATCGGATAATCTTCTACGATGTCTGCCACTTGAAACTCAGGAATACCAGACTGCCGAGTGCCAAAGATTTCTCCAGAGCCTCGCATTTTCAGATCCTCCTCAGCCAGCAGGAAACCGTCGGTCGTCTCAGTCATGATTTTCATGCGGCGCTTGCCCGACTCCGTCTTGGGATTGGCAACAAGGACGGCATAAGACTGCTTGCTCCCTCGGCCAACACGGCCTCTTAGCTGATGAAGCTGGCTGAGTCCAAAGCGGTCCGCATCCATGATGACCATCACCGTAGCATTAGGGACGTTGACTCCGACCTCAATGACCGTGGTAGAGACCAGAATATCAGTCTGTCCTTCCTTGAAGTCCTGCATAATCGCCTCTTTTTCCTCACTCTTCATCTTGCCATGAAGCAGAGCCACTTTGGCCTGCTGTTCAAAATAGGCTGTCAGTTCTTCTTCTAAGGCAATGGCATTCTTAAGATCCAGCGCTTCTGATTCCTCAATCAAAGGAGAAATAAAGTAGACCTGAGCGCCCTTGTGGAGCTCTTTTTTCAGCCAGTCCAGGACGACTTCCAGCTGCTCATGCTTGACCCAGCGGGTGATAATAGGCTTGCGTCCCGCAGGCATCTGGTCAATAATAGATACATCCATATCACCAAATGCTGTAATTGCAAGGGTTCTGGGAATAGGCGTCGCCGTCATCATGAGGACATCAGGATTGTCTCCCTTTTCCCGTAAAATCCGGCGCTGCTCCACCCCAAAGCGATGCTGCTCGTCAATAATGACCAAGCCCAATGCATGGTAACGGACTCCTTCCTGAATCAGGGCATGGGTTCCGACAATCATGTCCACCTGACCGTTTTCAATCGCTGCCAAGGTTTCTCTGCGTTCTGTTGCTTTCATCCCACCAGTTAGCAGGGCCAGATTCAATTCTGGAAATAGCTGAGCTAGGCTGTCAAAATGCTGCTCAGCCAAAATTTCTGTTGGAACCATCAGAGCTGACTGAAAGCCAGCTGTATAAACAGCATACATAGCCAGACCAGCGACTACTGTCTTTCCGCTTCCCACATCGCCCTGCAGCAGGCGATTCATGTGGCCAGGCGATCGCAAATCCTGCAAAATCTCTGTCAGACTGCGCTCCTGAGCTGAAGTCAGTTCAAAAGGTAAGCTCTTCTTTTTCTCGGCCACAGCATCCAACTGCCAATCAATCTTCAATCCATTGCTGACAGCCTTGGTTTCTCTCTTTAAGACCTGCAGCTGCATTTGGAAATAAAAGAGTTCTTCAAATTTGACCCGCCTCAAAGCCTGCTTGTAGTCCGCCAAATCCTTTGGAAAATGCATAGCCCGCACAGCCTCAACTCTGCTCACTAGCTGGTAGCGTTCCAACAGGGGCTGGGGCAGATTTTCCTCTAAGAGCAAGTCCAGTCCTTGGTCAAAGGCAGTCTTAATCAGCTTGACCAGACTGGCCTGACTAATTCCCTGAGCCAGCCGATAGACAGGCTGCAAGTCGTCCTCTACCTGAGCCAGCAGTTTCATGCCAGTCAGACTGGCCTTGGCTTTGTCCCACTTGCCAAAGACGGCTATATTCGCTCCTACTTCAATCTTGTCCGCCAGATAAGGCTGGTTAAAGAAATTAACTGCCAGAGCGACTTCTCCCTGCTTGATGGTAAAGCGCAGGCGGTTGCGTTTGTAGCCGTAATACTGGACATTGGCCGGGGTTACGACCTGACCAGAAACAACCGCCTTTTCTCCATCCTCCAAGTCTAGGACATTCTTACTCTTAAAATCCTCATAACGAAAAGGAAAATAAAGCAGTAAATCCTGCAAGGTCTCTAGACCCAGCTTAGCAAATTTTTCTGCTGATTTCGGTCCCACACCAGGCAGAACCGTCAAAGGTTGGTGTAAATTCATAATTCCTCTTTCAGTTCTGATACTGCTGCGATGCTGGCATCACAGACAGGGTGACCAAGCTAGAGCATTATCAAATACTTCAAGCGGTTCCCTGCATTAATCTTCTTAGTCTTTATATACCCTCGGTACACGGTCGCTAATCAAGCAAACTACCTCATAGTTAATGGTGCCACGCTTTTCTGCCACATCTGTCACCGTAATGGTCTCCGCTCCGCTATTTCCAATCAACACAACCGGCGTGCCAAGGGGATAAGCCTGAGGCAGGCGCACTGTAATTTGGTCCATGGAAACGCGGCCGACAATCGGACAACGCTGACCATCAATCAAGATATCAAAGCCCTGCATATCGCGCGTCCAGCCATCTGCATAACCCAAAGGAATAGTGCCAATCCACTCTTGAGACTTACTGGTGTAGGTGGCTCCATAGCCAACATCTGCTCCAGCCTCAACTTCCTTGACATGCACCAATTCTGAGACCAGCGACAGAGCTGGCTTGAATTCATAAGGAAGTTCTAAAACAGTTCCGCTAGGGTTGAGGCCATAAATGATGTCACCCAGCCGGACGGCATTTAGAACAGTCTCACTGTGCCAGAGAGAGGTAGCAGAATTACTAGCGTGAACGAGAGGAGGAACACTGTCCAGCTCAGATAAGATCTGATGAAAACGAGTCAGCTGGGCTTCAAACTTATGGTGCTCCGCTTCATCTGCCGTTGCAAAGTGGGTAAAAATTCCCTCCGCGACAGCCCCAGCAGCCTGCAAGCGATGGATTGCCTCCTGAGCTTCCTGACTATCTCGAAAACCAATCCGCCCCATACCAGAGTCAATCTTGATATGAAACTTCAATCCTGTTAAGTCTTTTTCCGCAGCTAAAGCTAAATCCAACCACTCCAGACTGGCTACAGTCAGAGAGACCTTTCCCTTTCTAGCCAGCGGGAGCGCAGACAGATTTGATACTCCTAGCACCAGAATTTTTTTGCCAATGCCAGCTGAGCGCAGCTCCAAAGCTTCATCGATATTAGACACACAAAAGCCATCTACAAGGGGCTCAATGTGCCTAGAAACCTCAATAGCTCCGTGGCCATAAGCATTTGCCTTGGCGACAGCCCACTTCTCTGTCGTCTGAGGCAGATGGGTACTCAATTGTCTAATATTAAAAGCAATAGCAGCTAAATCAATCACTGCCTTGCTGGGTCTATGCAGACTAGCTTTCATCATTTTCCTCCAAAATAACGCTGGCTGTAACTAGGCCAGCAGCATGGCTGATCGAAATCCAAACCTTGCCAGCAAAAGGTGAACGGCTGAAAAAAGGTGCTCCCTGACGGTCGTTTAAAATCTCCAAGTCCTGAAACCTGAGCTTACCGATACCAGTTCCCCAAGCTTTAGAAAAAGCCTCCTTGGCAGCCCAACGGCCAGCTAGAAATTCGATTTTCCGCTTGCCGGATAATTCCTCAAAACGAGAAAGCTCCGCCTCGGTCAGCACCTTCTTTGCAAAGCGGGCATTTTTCAGATAGGCTCGCTCAATGGCAGCCAGTTCTTCTATGTCAATTCCGTGTCCTTTTATCATATCATTCTCTGGAAAGGCGACAAAACTCAGCTGGACCGCCAGCTGAGTTCGTCTTCACCCGACAGTTAGTCCTCTTTACAGGTCAAGACTGTCCCTTTCAATTTTCCTTATTTATCTAAAGTGTTGTAAATTTCTTCAATGAGCTGAACAGTATTGTCCCAGCCTAGACAAGGGTCTGTAATGGATTTACCAAAGACTTCCGGCTCATTTTGCCGGCCATCTTCAAGATAAGACTCAATCATAAAACCACGAACCGCTCTCTTAATCTTTTCGTTCCAATCCCGATTAAGCAAGGTCTGACGCACAATCCTAATCTGATCCAGATACTGCTTGCCAGAGTTATCGTGATTGGTATCGATGACGATGAAAGGATTCTCCAAGCTCATCTTTTCATAGTAGGAAATGGCATCCAGCATATTCTCATAGTAGAAATTTGGGATATTTTTACCGTATTCATTGGTAGCCCCACGCAGAATAACGTGAGCCAAAGGATTCCCAGAGGTTTCTACTTCCTGGCCATGAAACAGGAAAGTCTGCTTATTTTGTGCAGCATAGACAGCGTTAAACATAACCCCTAGATTGCCAGAAGTTGGATTTTTCATGCCGACTGGAGCGTCAATACCTGACGCCACAAAACGGTGCTCCTGGTCTTCAACTGAGCGGGCACCCACAGCATGATAGCTAACCAAGTCATCTACCAGCACAAGATTGGACGGATAGAGCATCTCATCAGCCGTCGTCAGACCAGTCTCTGTAATGACGCGGTAGTGCAGCTGACGAACTGCCTGCAAACCATTGATAAGGCTAGGTGCTTTAGAAGTATCCGGCTGATGAACCAAGCCCTTATAGCCATCCCCATTGGTCCGCGGCTTAGCAGTATAGACCCGCATGACGATAAAAATCTTATCCGCGACCTTCTTCTGCAGCTCTGACAAACGGCGGGCATACTCCAGCACAGCCTCTTCATTGTCCGATGAACAAGGACCGATAACCAAGAGAATACGCTCGTCTTCCCCACTGAGAATCTCAGCTAGTTCTTGGTCTCGCTTGTTTTTATGAACCAAGTCCTGACCAGTCAGTCTGGTTCTGGACTTAATCTGCTCAATGTCAATCTTCTGACCTTTTTCGATAAATGCCATACTATTTTCCTAATGTATCATAAATTTCACGAACCAGCTGTTCCGTATTGGCCCAGCCCAGACAAGGATCAGTAATGGACTTGCCAAAGACTTCTGGTTCGTCCTGACGACCGTCTTCCAGATAAGACTCGATCATAAAGCCACGTACTGTAGCCTTAATCTTTTCATTCCAGTCCCGGTTAATCAGCGTCTGGCGAACGATACGAACCTGTTCCAGATACTGCTTACCAGAGTTATCATGATTGGTATCAATGATGATAAAGGGATTTTCTAAGCCCATTTTTTCATACTGGGCAATGGTGTCCAGCAGGTTATCATAATAGTAGTTAGGAATATTCTTGCCGTATTCATTGAGGGCACCGCGCAAGATGGCATGCGCCAAAGGATTGCCAGATGTTTCGACTTCCTTACCTGAAAAGAGGAAACTCTGCTTGTTCTGAGCTGCATAGATGCCGTTAAACATGACATTGAGATTGCCAGAAGTCGGATTTTTCAAGCCAGTCGGTAGATCCGCTCCACTAGCTACAAAACGGTGCTGCTGGTCTTCGACCGAGCGAGCTCCTACAGCCATGTAAGAAATCAAATCATCTACTAGAGGCAGATTTTCTGGATAGAGCATCTCATCAGCCGTGGTCATGCCTGTCTCGGAAATAACCCGATAGTGCAGATTGCGGACTGCCTTGATGCCGTTAATCAGACTTGGAGCTGCGGTCGCATTAGGCTGATGAATAAGCCCTTTGTAGCCATCTCCATTCGTCCGAGGCTTGGCAGTATAAACACGCATGACCATGAAAATGCGGTCTTTTACTTCTTCTTGGAGAGCAGATAGACGCTTGGCATACTCCAGCACCGCTTCTTCATTATCTGAAGAGCAGGGACCAATGACCAAGAGAATGCGGTCATCCTGACCACGCAGAATTGCTTCTAACTCTCGGTCACGCTTTTCCTTGCGAGCGAGCATGTCGCCTTCTAGCTTAGCAAGTTGGCGAACTTCTGCCACATCAATGGGTTGACTGGTTGCTTTAAAGGTCATCTATTCTCCTTCTTTTACGCTTACTTTTTACGGCCGTGACAGTTCTTGAACTTCTTGCCAGAGCCACATGGACAAGGGTCGTTTCTCTTTACGTTAGACAGGTCTATATTATCAGGTATATTTGGCGCCTTGGCAGAGATATTGCGGGTAGCTGTGGTACTGATAGCCCGCTCTGTCCGAGGGCGCTCTTGCTCATGAATCTGCGCTTTCATCATCAGACGAGTCACATCAAACTCGATGGATCCAATCATGTCGTTGAACATACGGAAGCTCTCTGCTTGGTATTCGACAACTGGGTTATTTTGTGCATAACCACGCAATCCAACAGCATTGCGCAGCTGATCAAGGGCATCGATATGATCAGTCCACTTGCTGTCCACCACGCGCAGAATCAAGACCTTCTGGAATTCACGTACTGCTTCTTCGTCTCTTAGCTTAGCAATCTGACTGTCATAGACTTCCAATGCGCGTTCAAACAGATAATCTTTGATTTCTTGGTCAGACTTGCCTTCCAAATCGCTGTCTGAAATAGAATCTTCTGAAACCAAGTTATACTTAGCAAAGTTTAAAATTGCTTCAATCTTATCATCCTGATCAGAGTGGCTGCTACCATCAACGATGCGATTGATAGTCCGTTTAATCATAGCATGGATTTCAGGACTGAGGTCGCGATCAGCAGTAATGACATCGTGGCGCTCAGCATAAATAATTTCCCGTTGCTCACGCATCACGTCATCATACTGCAAGACTTGTTTCCGCGTATCGTAGTTATTTCCTTCGACACGCTTCTGAGCTGCCTCTACCTGACGGGTCAGCATGCCAGACTTGATAACAGAATCTTCGTCACTAAGATTCATTCGATCCAACAGGGCTTTAATGCGCTCTGAGCCAAAGCGGCGCATAAGCTCATCTTCCAGTGACAGGTAGAATTGTGACTCACCTGGATCACCCTGACGGCCTGAACGTCCGCGCAGCTGATTGTCAATCCGGCGGCTTTCATGGCGCTCTGTACCGATAACACAGAGACCGCCCAGTTCGCGAACACCTTCACCCAACTTGATGTCGGTTCCCCGTCCGGCCATATTGGTCGCAATAGTAACCGCACCACGTTGGCCGGCGTTCATGATAATTTGTGCTTCTTTATAGTGGTTTTTCGCATTAAGAACTTCGTGAGGCACCCCAGCTTCTACCAATTTCTTAGAAATATAGTCACTGGTTTCAACCGCAACAGTACCGACCAGAACAGGCTGGCCTTTTTCATGACGCTCTTTAACATCCTGAACAACTGCCTTGAACTTAGAATCAATACTTGGGTAGAGCAGGTCAGAATGGTCAATACGTGCTACCGGACGGTTGGTTGGAATCGGAATAACACGAATGTTATATGTTTCGCGGAACTCTTCTTCCTCTGTCTTGGCTGTACCTGTCATGCCGGACAGCTTCTTATACATACGGAAGAGGTTCTGATAAGTAATAGAAGCAGAAGTCTTTGTTTCTTCCTGAATCGGCACACCTTCTTTGGCTTCAATCGCTTGGTGGAGACCGTCAGAGTAACGACGCCCTTCCATAGTCCGACCGGTAAACTGATCGACAATCAGAATTTCCTGATCTTCACTGACCACATAGTCAATGTCAAGGAGCATGATGTAGTTAGCTCGCAGAGCATTGTCGATAAAGTGAGTCAGGGCAACATTTTCAATATCGTAGAGATTGTCCAGCTTGAAGTAGCTTTCTGCCTTGTCAATACCTGAGTCAGACAGACCAATCGTCTTAGACTGAACATCGATGATGTAGTCGTCCTTATCCAGAGATTTGACATAGTGGTCAGCCATATGATAAAGCTGGTTGGTGTCTGAAGAAACCGGTCCAGATACAATCAATGGTGTCCGAGCTTCGTCAATCAGGATTGAGTCCACCTCATCGACCAAGGCATAGTTGAGTGGGCGCTGTACCATGTTTTCAGCGCGGACTACCATGTTATCACGCAGGTAGTCAAAGCCAATCTCAGCATTGGTTGAATAGGTAATGTCGCAAGCGTATGCTTCTTTCTTCTCAGATGGAGACTTAGCCGCCAGATTGATACCGACAGAAAGGCCCAGCCAAGAGTAGAGTTCACCCATTTCGGTCGCGTCACGCTCAGTCAGGTATTCATTGACTGTGACAACGTGCACACCTTTGCCTGCAAGGGCGTTTAAGTAAACTGGCATTGTCGCTGTCAAGGTTTTTCCTTCACCGGTACGCATCTCTGGAACGTCACCATGATGGAGAACGATTCCTCCCATAACCTGAACCTTATAAGGGAAGAGTCCCAACACTCGCTTAGCTCCTTCACGGACAACCGCAAAAGCTTCAAATAAGAGCTGATCTAAAGTTTCGCCATCAGCATAGCGTTTCTTGAATTCTTCTGTTTTTGCCTGAAGTTCTTCATCAGATAAGGCCGCCATTTCGTCTTCATAAGCCAAGACCTTATCAGCCATTTTTTCTAATTTTCTTAATTCACCTTTATCATTTTCAATGATAGTCTTTAAAATATTCGCCATTTTTTTCCTTACTATATAATAATCTTTCTGATTTTTAGAATGTTCTTTTCATTATAGCATGTTTTCCTATATCTTTCAAGAATGAAAAAAGCAAAAAAGCTCCAGCAGACTGTGCTTACAGAACTGGAAGATGGCAGGATATCTAAGCTAAAAAAGAAAAGACAGAGGCCTTACTCTGTCTTTTCGAGTCTAAACAACACAAGGATAAACTGGTTTTTTCTTGTTAATATAGAAAGTTATTCCTGCGCTCCTTGAACATTCTACTATTCTTTCGGCTACTTAAATTCCAGCAAACGCATGGTGTCTTGGGCAATCATCAGTTCTTCGTTGGTTGGAAGAATAAGAATTTTAGCCTGAGACTGAGAATTTTGAATAAAGAGCTGACCTTGCTCGTTAGCTGCCTGATTTAAAGAAAGTCCTAAGCAATTGAGCTTTTGAACAACTAAGCTGCGGATCAAGGCTGAATTCTCACCGATTCCAGCAGTGAAAACCAAGGCATCCAGACCATCTAAATCTGTGATGTAGCTTGCAATGGTCTGAGCGATACGGTTGACAAACATATTGACTGCTAGACTAGCTTTTTCATCGCCTCTGTCACAAGCTTCCAGAACATCTCTTAAATCATTGCTGAGCTGGGAGATAGCCAGCAGACCGGATTCTTTATTGAGGACATCGCTTAATTGCTGAGCTGATAATTTTTCTTGTTCTAGCAAAAAAAGAAGAATCATGGGATCTATGTCACCGGAGCGGGAGCCCATCATCAGGCCAGCCAAGGGGGTGAATCCCATTGAAGTATTGACAGACTGACCATTTTTAATGGCGCAGATACTAGCACCATTGCCCAAATGGCAGTTGATAATCTTCAAATGCTCCGCAGCTTCTCCTTGCCCCTCCCAAATCTCCTTTACCTTTTGAGCAATATACTTGTGACTCGTTCCATGGAAACCATACTTTCTCAGACTGTATTTATGATAGTAATCCCAGGAAAGAGGATAGAGATAATAGGCTTCTGAAAGGCTTTGATGAAAGGCTGTATCAAACACAGCCACTTGTCCTGTCTCTGGCAAGGCCTTTTGGAAAGCTCGAATCCCTACCAAGTTGACAGGGTTATGGCTAGGAGCCAAGAAGGACAGCTTCTCAATGATGGATAGCACTCGCTCATCTATCAAAGCAGAATCATCAAAGGACTCGCCGCCATGGGCTACGCGATGACCGACTCCATCTATCTCGTCCAGAGAAGCAATCAGCTTCCGCTCCAAAAGAAAGTTCAGCAGGTAATCCACAGCAAATTGATGCGAAGGAATAGCCAGCAGTTCCTTTTCTTTTTGACCTTCAAATTCAATCTTAAAAATACCTTCCTTTAAGCCAATTTTTTCAAAAATTCCTTTCACCAAAAGGCTTTCATCAGGCATACTGAGCAGTTGAAATTTTAATGACGAACTGCCCGCATTAATCGCAAAAATTTTTTTAGACATATTTTTCTCCTGAGCAATGAAAACAGTGATTTTTTAAATAACGTTTTTTTGAAAACTGAAACTTTTCATTGCTGCTTGTTAGATAAATAAGCTAGCTTCAAATGGTCGGCTAGCTTATTTACTATTTTATATATTACATAGCATTGACTGCTAAGACAGCCAAGACAGCACCGATAGTCGGCCCTACAATTGGCACCCAAGCATAAGCCCAGTTTGCATCTCCTTTATTCGGAACTGGCAAGAGGGCATAAGCAAGGCGCGGACCGAAGTCCCGAGCTGGGTTGAGGGCAAAACCTGTCGTCGAACCCAAAGACAAGCCGACCGCCATAATGAGGAAGCCAACTAAGAGTGGAGTGAGTCCGGGCGTGATTTCGCCGTGCGTTATCATCAAAAGTGCAAAGATGAAGAAGAAAGTCGCAACGATTTCGCTGATCAGATTAAATGCTGGATTCTGGATGGCTGGTCCAGTAGCAAATACGCCAACTGAGTTGCCTTCTTCTGCCTTGGTTTCTTTGAAATGGGGATAATAGAAGAGCACTACAATAGCCGCTCCGACAAAGGCACCTAGAATCTGAGCGATGATATAGCCCACCACTTGCTCCCAAGGGAAGATGCCACCCACCGCAAAGGCAATAGTGACAGCTGGGTTAAGGTGACCGCCAGTATTGTAAAATCCAGCCGTATAGACACCCAAGGTCACTGCTAAGCCCCAGCCAAATACAACGGTAAACCAATTGGGAGAGAAACCTTTTGCGATACTCTTATTAAGACTGATAGACGCTCCGATTCCATTCCCAAAAACCATCAGAACCATGGTGCCCAAAAATTCACCTAAATATTTTTCCATACTCCATACTCCTTCATTTCGAAATACTTTATACTCTCTCATCTATATTGCTTCTACAGGGCAATATAGATGATAAGAAAGCATAAGAGAAATGTGCTCGTAAAATAGGAGAAAATCCCTAGCTCCAAAGCATGGATTGCAAGTGGTATTCTCTCCTCTGATATTATTTAATTAGCCAGCTTGCTGCTCTAAAGTCCCACAGCATACTCAGCAATGGACTGGTCTTCTTCAGAACTTCCTCCGCTGACGCCGATACCGCCAATCATCTCTGACTGGCAATAAACAGGAATGCCACCAGCTAAACTAACGACCTTATTGTCAGTCATCGTTTCCAGCTGGTAGAGCCACTGGCCAGGCTGAGTTAAAGGTGCTAAATCCTTGGACTGCATCCTCATGCCAACAGCTGTGTAAGCTTTCTTATAAGCCATATCGTTACTCACTAACAAGGCATTTTCCATACGATAGGTCATCACGACTTGTGCTGCTGGATCAACCACCGTTATCACGACAGCTAGTCCCAGCTCTTCAGCCTTGCGTCTGGCCCTTGTTACCAATTCCCAGGCATCCTGATAGATATTTGTGAAAAGAAGAGGCTCTTTATCCAGTAAGGTTTGGCATCTGGCAAGGACTTTTTGGATAATGCTGTCCTGCAATTCTGAGTTTCCTCCCCAGCTTGATAGTTCTGGACTGCTGAGCTCGTCTTTCTCTCTATCTCTAGCCATCCATTTCACCTCTTTTCAGTAGTTGATACGGACATCTTTTTGAATTGATCGGAACAAGTCAAAAAGATGCTTCTAACAGGTCAGATTTTTTAAACGGGACACCCTTAACCAAGCGTGCTGCATTTGAGCCAAATAGGCGCAAGACGTGGTTCGGTATAGCGGAATAATCTTTGATACGATAGATAAATTTTTCAAGTGGCAAGTTACGATAATGGAGGACTGCGTCTCGCCCGTCACAGGCAATCCCTACTAAAAGCTGGGATTGAGTTGCAGCCACATGCGCTAGTGATACAGAATCGCTAACTTCATCTGGACTGACCAGACTAAAAGGGATACCTTCCTCTTCGATACCGTAGCCGATTTGTGCCACCTTATCCGCAGGAGCATTGTCCGTAGCTATCAGCCTAATGGTAGGCTTTCTAGTATAAGCTAATTCCATAGCCGGCCCCCCATTTCTCTCTGACATAGGTCAAAATCAGTCCGGTCGCTACTGCATTTCGAGGTCCCACCAATCCACGCACATTGCCTCGACCAGCTACAATGGCATGCTGAGAGAGAGCTTCGGTCACTAGCTGAGGTATTTCGAAGTCCAAAGCTGAGCCACCTACGATGACAACGAAAGGAATGTCTCGAATATTCTGAGTAGGACTGACACGCTTGAGAGCCCGAACTGCATTGGTAACAAAGACTCTTTCCTTGGCAGACTGTCGAACGAGTTTGATTTTTTCGATAGAGTAGTCTCCATCATCAATAGGAACAAATTCATCATTTTCCTTGACGATGACGACTCTGGCAAACAAATCTCCAGACAGCGGCTTGTCAAAAAATTGAACAGTGCCGTCTTCATGCCGGATATGGAAAAGACTTTCTACCTTGGCCAGAGGATATCGTTTGATGTCCTCTGCCAGATGATGATTTTCCAGTCCCAACTCCGAATTGATCAGCATGGTTACCATATCACCGGCACCGGCTAGATGGACAGCTAAGATTTGACCCCTACTATCAATAATGGAAGCATCTGTCGAGCCTGCTCCTAAGTCCAAAATAGCCAAGGGGCGATCCGTCCCTGGTGTAGTCAGGGCTCCGAGGATAGCTGATTCAGCTTCTGCTCCACCGATTTCCACGCTAATCCCCAGCTCACGTTCGACTTCTTGGGCAATGATGGACATTTGCAGCTTGTCAGAATTTACCATAGAGGCAATGCCGACAGCCTGCTCCATAGAAAATTCTCCAGCCACACCACCGCGCACAGAAATCGGAGCAAAAGTATTGACGGCCAGTAAGTCACGGATATAAATGTCGGAAGGCTCTTTCTCGGTCAAGTCAGCCATGGTTTGGCGCACTTTCTCAAGCATGCCTCCAACATTGGTTCCCGCTTCTCCGACAACATTGCTAATCTCGCCAGCATAGACGATTTTCTCCATAATCTCATCGGCACCCTTGGAAATATCCACCTTTAAGGTATGCTCCTTGCCGATAATTTGGATACTACCTGCTGGAATCGTCCGAGCCTGAACGTCGCCTGCTGGTGTCTTAATCACGACAGCTGAGCGGTTGCCAATGAGGGCACGGGCAATGGGAACGATGCTTTTCGTCTCTTCTGCACTCAAGCCGAAGACCGTCGCAATGCCATAGGGATTGGATAATTGAGAAATCACCTTCCCCTGCTCTACCACTTCAACAGCAGCTTGCATGCCCAAAGGAACCTTGTCAATAAAGAGAATCTCATCCACGATTGGAATCTTCTGGCTAATGCGGTTGTTGACCAAAACCCCATCATCCGCCTGCAGAATGGCAGCAGTAATCTGATAGCCCTTGGCTAGATAGGCATTGATCAGCTGGGCAACCAAGTCAAAATCAATGACTTTCGGTACTACCACGATGTATTTCCCATCAATCGGATGATGAACCAAATCGAGAATATCCACTGTCAGTCCAATCCCCAGACCCAGACCGCCTGGAGTATGCGGATTATGACCAATCATGGTAGACTCTGTAATGACTGTCTCTGTGATGGTTTCCATGGCAACATCACCGATAACAGGCGTCGCTTCATTGATCCGAATCAAATCAACTTGTCCCAGTTCAAAGGATGTTTGCTCCATCAATTTTCTCAAAGATTGATAAATCCCGTGGACATTTTCCTTGGTTCCTTTGATACCTGTTGTATCCGCAATGGCTGAGGCAAGAAAGTGAATGCTTCCATCATCTTGCACTTCAGCTAAGGCAGACTCGGTCGAAGAATTTCCTATGTCTACTCCAATGATTCGTTTCACATTTTCACCTCCACCAAGATTAGGCTATTTTGAGTAGCATTTGACAATAATCTTTTTTCAACCCCAAAATAGCCTTGATAAAACCGGATTAGTTGTCGCCTTTCAACTTCTTGCGGCGCTCATAATTTTCAGCGGCTTCTCTGACAAAGCCCGCACAGATAACAGCTCCATATTGGTTTTCCAATTCATTGGCAATGTCCAATAATTCCTGTTTGGAAGACCGGTAAGGGCGCAGGGCATTGTAGATTTCCAGCACACGCGCATCCGGAACCTTGGTCAGTTCGGCAGCCCGAGAAAAGTTATACTGGATTGCTTCACGGCCGGCATTCTTAGCAATTTCACCTTGCTTGATCAAAATCTCCGGCTTAATCCGCAAATCCTCTGCTTTTACATAGCCAGACAAGATATTTTCCAGTGTAATATCTTCGAATTTCTTATCCTGACCAACCTTTATCCAGTCTGGGTGTTTTTTAGAAATAGGATAATCAGCCGCTGTCGCTTCATCAGAACTGATAGGACGATTGGCTGCTCCTTGACTAGCTGAGCCGCTATCGCTTAGCTCGGCTAATATTTGTTTTACTAATGTTTCTACTGATTCACTCATTCTGATTTCTCCTTGTAGACATCATATGCATTAAATCACCTGACATTCATCAGCTGGTTTTCCTCTTTTAACCAGTTTCGTTTCCTTAATATGCAGCAAGGCTGAGTATGCCTGGTACTTAGGACGAGCCATTTGGTCGTTAAGGGTTGGCACCGGATTTGGTGTTTCACCCTTGGCATACTTAGCAGCATTTTTACCAATCAAACGATAGGTTTCAGGAGTTAACAAAGGTGCCTGCGGGAAGAGTTCCAGATTACTGAGCGGTGGCAAATCACGTTGGTGAATAACCGTTGTTCCCTTAGACTGAACACCGATAGAAATGCCAGAACCAGACAAGTGGTCTCCTTCTACCGCTACAAAGGCAACGTCAGAAGAACGATAGACCTTGACAATGCGAGCCTTAAGCCCTTCTTCTTCGATACCGGCTACCAGCTGCCGCAGCACTTCCGTATGAGGAATGTCCACCATTGTCTTCACCTGCTGTTCCCCAAAGGCAGGTCCAACTGCAATAACGACTTCATCCGTTGACTGGCTAGGCTTAGCCACACCAACTGTACGGATGACAGCTTTTTCATTGGACACAGGCTTTGTGGCAGGCTTTTCGCTTGTTTTAGCAACTGTTTCGTTGGTATTGGCGCTCATCTCTTTCATCACTTCTGCAATAATGGAGCGCAGTAAAGTTTCATTTATCTCTGTCATCTTAGCTCCTCCTATACATCACGCGGGTCAATCGCTTTAGGAATATCTTTGACTTTTTCCCATTCTTCGCCGACCAGACGATGGCCTGTACCGACACCAACATAGTCATTCGGTGAATTCACCGCTGAAATAACATTCCAATCTCGGTCAAAGATAGCAGATGTTTGCAGGAAATCCCCTGCTACACGTTGCTTGAACAAATTGAGCAGCTCATTGGCAACTTCTGGGAAGCCATTATTAGCCAAGGCTTTGATCAAATCAGCCCCTTGAACGCCGCGTTCCAGAATACCTTGAGCAGCCTTGATATCTTCAACCTTATCCCGTTCTGGCATATCTTTAGAGCCATGAGCATAGGTCGCTGCTTCGACTTCTTCGTCGGTAATCGGCGGCAGGCCCAAGCCTTTGAAAAGAGCTTGCATAACGCGTGCTGCCTTGTTCCGAACCTTCACAACTTCCTCTTCACGTACAGGACGAAGACCACCGTCTACCCGCAGGTCACGTTGCAAGACATTGTAGTCGTCAAAGTCTTCCGCATCCCAGTTAGATCCGGCAAACATATTGTCATAGTTTGGTGTAGCAGAGTAGCCAGAGTTGATAAAGTCTGTACCTGGCGCAAACTGCATCAAAGTCCGAACAGAGCGACGTAAGTCTGAGTGAGTAAAGGTTTGGTCATTTGATGAAGCACATTCCAAGTCCAGCATGCTGGCAATCAAGTTTTCAGCAACGACTGCCCGAATACCACTCGGAACAGCTGCTGGAATACCGATACAGCTAACTGATCCATTCTGAGTTCCTTGAACTCCAGCCGCTTTCGTGACATAGAGACAGCGAGCTTCCAGATAGAGCATGGACTTGCCTTCGGCTTGTCCCATCTGCACTTCAGACCCTGTACCGGAAGTAAAGCGCATCTTGAGTCCACGAGAGGCATAGGCGGAAGCCAGAAAGGCCTTGGACCAAGGTGTATCATCTCCATCAGTGAAGACATCTTCTGTACCATAAACAGAGATGGTCTCAGCATAGGCTGTAAAGCCACGCATACCAAATTCTAGTTCTGTCGCTTCTTCCAAAGAGCACTGAGTCAGTACCCCAGGACGGCCTACTTGTGAGCCAATCATCAGAGACAGGGCATTGAAAGGAGCGTAACGCACTACGGCAACCGTTGTTTCTTGCTCTGCAAAACCACGCAGAGCTCCTTCAGCCGCATCTGCTGCAATCTGCACTGGATTATCATTGACATTGGTAACGTGGGCTTGTGTAGCTGTTTGCTTACGGGTCCGCATCTTTTGCAGACACATCATGATTTCCACGATATTCATCTGATTGACCACTTCAATGATTTTAGCCGGAGTCATGGCCTTGGTCAGCTTGATGATTTCTGTCCGAGGCACATTCGGTGTCAATATTTTATTGGCAATCTCTCTTGAGTCCATCTGAATAACTTCTTCAGCTCGGCTCAGGTCAATCCCGTAGTTAGCAATGAACTGGTCAATCAGGTCAAATTCTTCTTTTGGTTTGCCGTCTAACTCAACCACTTTTCCATTTTGAATTTTGATACTGGGTTTAGGATCATTGGGGCTTTCCATAGCCACTAAACCTTCTTCGACCCATTCTTTTACAAATCCATCTTGGTTGATAGGGCGTTCGCTTAATACTTCAAAACGTTTGGATCTCATACCGTTTCCTCCCTCTCACTCTTAAATGTAAGATGGCTGTGAGTTGGTTGGCTCGTCACCCATACTGCCTAAAAGTGCCAGTCCAACTTCACGCGCTGAGATAACTGATTGTCTAACTGCTCCAGAATCCCCACTGATAAAGAGGATAGCTTCGTTTGAGTGGCTGGTGCCACCATTTCCTGGAGAAGCATAGCCGACAACAGTAACGTTTGCAGCCTTAACAGCTGTATCCGCCATAACAACACCAATAGCTGCAGGTGCTCCGACAATCAAGCCAAAAGCACGGCCGTATTCAGCACCAAAGGCAGTCTGACAAGCATAGCTAGCACGCGCAGTATATTGGAGTTCAATATGCCCTGCATCATTAGCATAAACATCACCGAAGGTTCGATCCACTTCCTTCAAGGTTACTTCCACAGCTCGTCTGACATCTGATACATCCTCACCACCGAAGATAATCAAACTTCCGTGCCCAGCACCACCCTTAGTATCACGAGGCAGTTCGATTTTAACAATTTCTGTATTGGTTGCTTTGACCGCTTCATCTGCGGCCATGATATGAGGACCCGCACCGGTACGAGCACCGACTACACCAATTGAGCGATAGCTCTTTTCTAGCTTCATAGCATCCAGCACCTGCTGATCCACATTGGCAATGACAAGTCCAATTGTATCGCCTATCGGATTAACACCGACAAATTCTGTAATATTGCATTTGTTTTCCATAAGACAGCTCCTTTCGCTGACATATTTTTTGAAGCGCTTACAATTTTAAGGAATAGGAAAATCAGATAAGAGAAACACCATAGCTATTCGCCTCTTTCTGATTCCTTTTTTTAACTTTTTTTGGGTCAAAAGAATAGATTATTCTAAGGTTTTCTGTTAAAATGAGTATGGTTGTTTTTTAAAAAGGAAGATTTTTCCGCGTTCTCCAAAAAAGCCTAACCAACTTTTTTAGGAATGCCAAGCTAAGCCTACAAGAAATATACTTGACAGGCCTTTCCCTTCAGAAATAACAATCGCAGAGGCAGATAACAGATGATAAACTTTTCGCAGGGTTGCTCATCTTTTATCTGTTTTTTTATTTTCCATCATTACAGAATGGCAGGACAGCAGGCCGCTGTCCTGCCATTCTAGTAAATCTGATAGTTCAATTCTCCAACAAACTAGCCTTGCCAGTCAGCCGGATAGGTCACATAGATAAAGCGGGCCTTATCTCTGACAGAGAACTGAATGTCGCTGCCTTTAGGGATAAAGAGTACTTCGCCAGGGCCAGCTGTCATGACTTCGTCACCAACGATAATATCAAGACGCCCTTCAATAACATAGTCCACTTCATCATAGTCCAGATGCCAAGGGAAAGTTGTCTTTTCCATGGTCATCAGACCCAAGCCCAATCTTGGACTCTCATCTAAGGTCAGCAAGTCTCGTGTATAAACCTGATGGCTGGAATCACCTGTATCCAAGCGATCTTCTGGACGAACATCTAGACCTGGCAGGGCGATAGAAGCTACGCCTGCCTTGCTGACTTTCTTCCCACCATCTTTAGTGGCTAATTCTTCCAATAAAATCTTACGAACCAATGTTTCTAGGTCAGAACGATTAATATCTGCCATACTTCATACCTCCAAGTCTAAGCTTCCTTCTTCGTTAAGAAGAAAGCCAGTAATACCGCTGTGATACCGCCGACAAATTTACCAATCATCATCGGCACAATCATTTCCGGTTTTTGACCAGCTGTGAAGCCTAGGTGATCTCCGATAACAAAGGAAGCAGATACGGCAAAGGCTACGTTGATAATCTTACCGCGTTTGTCCATATCCTTCATCATCTGGAACATGGCAATGTTATTAGCCAGAGAAGCTACCAAACCAGCTGCACCAACTTCGTTCATTCCTAGGGATTTTCCGATAGCAGAAAGTGGTTTGTTGGCTACCTTGGTAAAGACAGCTACCAGACCAAAGGCTCCAGCCAAGGTTACGGCAATCGTTCCGACAACTTCAAAGGCTTCCTTCAGTGTTTCAGCACCTTTTGGATAAATGCTGATGAGCCACTCATTTCCAGTCAGGAGTTGAGCTGCACCAAAGGCCAAACCAAGCGTTGCCAAGATAACAATAATCTGACCAAACACTTCAAAACCTTTGATCATGGCATTAGGTGCCAAAAGCAATCCTACGAAAATCAGAGCAGATACAATGATAATCGGAATAAGATTGACAATCAAGGTTCCAAAAGGCAGACCTGGTACGAAAAGTCCTCCGAGGAGACAGCCAATCGGAACAGTTACCAAACCGTATAAGATTCCGCGAGCCAAAAGCGGACGGTCATCTTTTTCGATAATACCCAAGGCAACTGGAATCGTAAAGACGATGGTTGGCCCCATCATAGAGCCCAGTACAAAGGCAGCAAAATTTCCTACTGCTGGATCCTGAGCCAGACTGAGAGCCAGAGGAGCTCCTCCCATATCATTGGCAATGAAGGTTGTCGCAAAGATAGACGGGTCAGCGCCCACCAAGCCATACAAAGGCACGACAATCGGTTTCAAGACATCCGCCAAGAGGGGAGCGATTACCATAATCCCAGCCATAGACAGAGCCAAAGCTCCCATAGCCATGATACCTTCTTCAAATTTTTCACTTAGTCCTAGTTTGCCACCGATACATTTATCCACTGCACCGATCAGCATGAATAGAACCATGATATAAATGATAATTTCATTGATACTCATAACATTACCTTAGTTTCTAATATTCTTCATCACTGTGATAGTCAACCTTGTCAATGATAGCCACAACAACCATATCCACAGGTATATTTACCTTATTCAGGCTCATACGGGCAGAACTGCCAGTGGTTACCATTACTTGGTCTCCTTCGCCTGCACCGATGCAGTCGGCCACAATAAGCAGAGCTGGGTCACTTTGATGTTCATTTAGCTGCCGTTCGACCACTAAAAATTTCAAACCATTTAAATTTTCGTCTTTTCTAGTCGCCCAAAGGCTTCCTTTTACTTTACCAACAAACATCTCTACCCACTCCTTTATTCTATGATTTCTATTTTTTTACGTTTTAGATAATCTCTCGCCAAGGCTGTCACAATCATTCCTTTTTCTATTTTAAAGCTTCCATTTTCAGGTAAGCCCATTTCTCTCAGCTTTTTCTCTGTCAGCAAAACCGTCTTAATCGGAGCCTTAGCCTTCTGGCTGACTTCTTCTGTCACCGCCCGCTTTTCAGCCGGACGAGGCTCTTCAGCATGATTGCTTTCTAGGAGTGCTAAGAGTTGGCCTTCTTTATAAAATTGCAGACCGTAGCGGATCAGCTTTTCGCGCTGTCCCTGCAGTTCCTGATACAAGTGCATTTTAGAAGATTGCTTGTACTGCTGAATAGCAAAGGCGCTGTCTGACACTAGGACTTTTTTGCCTTTCAAAAGACTCTTTAAAATGACTGCTTCCTCCACCGCTAAAGGGCAAAGGGATGAGAGTCTTAGAAAAGCATCAAAACCAAGCGACTCAACAACAACAATCTCTGCTGTGCAAGAATCTTTTACGACTTGAAAGCCTTCCCCTTCTAATAAGTCAGGAATCTTATCGCCTCCAATGACGTATACTGAGGGGTTCTGAGGCTTTTTCTTCAACTTTTCCATCAGGCGGTCTGTAATCAAATCTACCAAATGATCTAGATTTTCCATTCTTTACCTACCTTTTATTTGCTCATACGACTTATTTTTTAATAATCCGTCCGCGTGTTCCTTTTTTGAAACCACAGGCATTAGCTTCATCGTAGTCAATATGCATATAAGTCGCAAATTTAGGACTAACACGGATGACTACATCATCAAATATCAGCGGACGAGCACCTTCTACTCTGACTTGTACAATCTCATGATTTTTTACATTCAGACGTTCAGCATCTTCCGGTGTCATATGAACATGACGCTTAGCTACAATCAGGCCCTTATCCAGACAAACTGCCTTGTCTCCATGAGCCAAAATGACGCCCGGTGTTCCTTCGATATCGCCGCTTTCGCGAATGGGAGCCTTGGTGCCCAGCTGCAAACAGTCGGTCAGAGAAACTTCTACCTGAGAATGTTTGCGAACAGGTCCCAGAATAACCACATTGTGAAAAGCGCCTTTTGGACCGACAACTGTCAGCCTTTCTTGACTAGCGAACTGGCCTGGCTGTGATAGGTCTTTTGCTTTTGTTAATTGATAGTTGGGACCAAACAAGGCTTCCAAATCTTCCTGACTCAAATGGACATGACGTCCGCTCGCTTCTACCTCAAATGACCCCTGCAATTCTTCCTGAACTTTATCAATTACTTTATTTACCAAATTTTCTAAAGTCATTGCTGTTCTTCTTTCTCTTGTTATTAGCTTGCTATCAACCAGAGCAAGACTTCAATTGATTTTAATAATTGAGAAACCTTACAAGCAAATTGATCTCTGTCACCATCAGCAGCCTGCTCCAATTCTTTGCGCAGGAGGGTCGTTTCGATATATGTTTCATAGCAATTCAGCTGCCAAGTCGGTTCTTGGTAACTCATCATAACCGTCTCTTGATCGAGCTGTCGACTGACCCGAATGGCCTGCAATTCTGCATTGCTAGGCAGGTCTGTCTGGTAATCAGAAATATCATCCAGAATATGATGGCCAACGATTTGTTCTACTATATTCAATAGTTGGCCAACTTGCTCACACTTTTCATCCTGAAAAGCCTGATGCAATTCTCTCTGGTTCTTCAAAAAGCAAGTATAAAGTTTAGTCAGTCTAAATAGTCGTGGATACACAGCAGAGTCCTCAAGGTTTGTAATCGGCACCCTGATAGCATCAGCAGCTGAGTCTGTTTTCCCTTTGGTCTGACCTGAACAGACAATTCGAATATGGTGATCATTGAGAAAACCTCTGGCTGCTGGCGTCAGTTTTTCATCTTTGTTTAATTCAAAGACACCGTTATCAGCGAGAACGGATTCTCTATAAAGCTTTCTGATCTTAGCTTCTGTAAAAACTGACATGTATTCACATCCTTCTACTCCGTTGATACTCTGTGAAAATCAATCTGATACTCTTCGAAAATCAACATTTTCGTTTACGTATAGAGCTACTGCCCATAAGCTTCATTTTCACTGAGTATTCTATTTGCCTCAGGGGCCTGCATCAAGCCTAAACGCTACAATACAGGCCCTTTCAGCAAATATTTATCTGTCCCAGATTATTTGGGCAGAATCACTTCCACTTCAGCATGTGGACGTGGAATTACGTGAACTGAAATCAATTCACCAACGTTTTCAGCTGCAGCTGCTCCAGCATCTGTCGCTGCTTTNACTGCGCCGACATCACCACGAACNANNACNGTTACCAATCCAGCNCCGACTTGTTCTTTACCAATCAAAGTTACGTTAGCGGCTTTAACCATTGCATCAGCTGCTTCGATTGCGCCGACGAGTCCTTTTGTTTCTACCATTCCTAATGCATTTGTGATTGCCATGATTGTATCCTCCAATTTTAATGTTTAATATTGACTATTTTAGTTTTTCCAATACGCGTTGAACCAACAAGGTTACCAGTTCTTCTTCGTTTGATCCGTCAACTGCTACTGCTTTTGGTTCTTCCACTGCCATATTTTCTGCTTGTCGCAGGTCTGACAGTTCAGCTGTTCCGTAAGCTACACGACGGATATTGAAGAGATTGAGCGGGCTGACATTATCAGATGTCGCGCTGCCACCCACAGCTCCACAACCCAAAGTAAAGGCTGGGAAGAGACCAGTCGTTGCACCGACACCACCCAGAGCTGCTGGCGTATTGATCAGCAGACGAGATACTGGTTTTTTCAGTGCAAATTCACGAATAATTTCTTCGTTTTGACTGTGAATAGCAAGAGTGTGGCCTGCACCTTCGTGATGCAAGATCTTAATGCTCAGCTCACAAGCTTCCAACCAGTCCTTGACAGTATAGAAGCCTAAGACTGGAGCCAGTTTTTCCATAGAATATGGATACTGCTTGCCGACGCCTGTTTCTTCTGCAATCAAGACCCGAGCATCAGCTGGAACTGAAATACCAGCTAACTCAGCAATCACCTGAGGTGTTTTACCAACCATCTTCGGATTCATCGCACCACTCGGCTGGATAATGAAGGAGCCCAGTTTCTTAGCATCTTCTGCTGGAACAAAGTAAGCACCTTGTTTCTTGAACTCTGCTACAACCTTTTCCTTCATATCTTCTTCGACGATGATAGACTGCTCAGATGCACAAATCACACCATTGTCAAAGGTTTTAGAATCCAAAATCTGACGAACTGCTTTTGGCACATCTGCTGTTCTTTCGATGAAGGCTGGACCATTACCAGGACCTACACCGATTGCTGGTGTACCAGATGAGTAAGCCGCTTTGACCATGGCATTTCCACCAGTCGCCAAAATGAGATTTGTATCCTTGTGTCGCATCAACTCATTTGTAGCTGCGATGGATACACGATGAATCGCACTGATAGCTCCATCCGGACAGCCAGCTGATTTAGCAGCTTTCTTGATGATTTCCACTGTTTCCTCAATACACTTAAGAGCATTTGGGTGAGGAGAGAAGACGATACTGTTTCCTGCCTTCAAAGCGATCAAAGCCTTATACATAACCGTTGAGGTCGGGTTGGTTGATGGAATCAAGCCAGCAATGACACCAACTGGAACTCCAACTTCCAAGACTTTCTTTTCCTTGTCTTCGTTGAGAACCCCAACCGTTTTCATATCCTTGATTTCTTCAAGAATACCTTTGGAAGCAAGAGCATTTTTCAATACCTTGTCTTCCCAGCGGCCAAAGCCTGTTTCCTGAGCTGCCATCTTCGCTAGACGTTCACGCTCATCATAACAAGCTTTCGCTACTACTTTTACAATGGTATCAATTTGTTCTTGGCTCATTTTAGCAAGTTCTGCTTGGGCTTTCTTTGCATCCCGAATCAAATTCCTTACTTCCTGAATCGATACCAAATCTTTATCTTCTAAAAACATCCGCAATTACTCCTCTCCTATTGTTTCCATCAAAGTCTCAACGAGAAGTTTCTTGTTGGCAAATTTGATTTCTTTCTTGCTGAGACGGATACCTTCTTGATGATAGGCAAGGCTGCGTAGTTCGACGACTTTTAGTTTTTCCAGTTCTTCTCTGGTGTAGGTCCTTGTCTCTCCTTCAAGCTTCTCTGCTGGTTTAGCCTTAGTTTCCTTTACAGGCTGAGGCTTTTCTTTGATTTTTTCTGAAGGGATTGTTTCCGCCGTAGAAGCAATCTCTTTTTTAGCTGTTTTACTGTTTCTCTTTGGTACAAAGAGAAGGTCTGTCTGGTTATCCAACCTAGAAATTACATGGCTGGCCAGATAGTAAGGTTTATCCTGTACCAACTCAACTGCCGCATCAACCGCTGAGCGGACTGCACTGACATCGCCTATTAATTGAACCGTATTCAAACCAGCTTTGACCGTTTCAATATTAAGCAATGATACATTGGCAGCCTTCAAAGCCGCATCTGCCGCAACTACAGCACCTAGATAACCTTTTACTTCAATTAAACCTAGTGCTCTATCTGCCATTTAATCAACTCCTAATCAATAACTTTTAGGATCATTTGCTACTGCGATAACTGCATTCGCAAATGCGTCGCAGGCAGCTCGGCAGGCTGACTGTGATCCGACCAGAAGTCCGCCGGCAAAGTTGGTTTCACTTGGTGGTCCATAGAAGGCTCCAACCTGCACATCTGCCGCTTTCAAAGCTGCATCCAGTGCCACCATAGCTTCACCCGGTGGAGCAATCAAGTAAGCAATCGCTGTTCCCTCTTCTGCATTAGCTCCCTCTGACAGGTAAGAGCCCGCACGAGAGATACAATGTGCAAAATAAGGAATGCTGTCATCATCATTGGCACTGTAGAAGCTAGCCCCATTTTCGATTTCATAGACTGCTACATCCAGACCGCTGCGAACTTCTTCTGGGTTTGGACCAGCCAAGATACCGATGACTTCACCAGCCAGCTTAGTTGAAGCGTTGCCTGCACCAGCGTACATACTGCGAGCATAGACAACTTCGACATCTGCTGCCTTGGTTGCTTCATCCAAGGCTACATAAGTGACATCATCACAGTCAGAAGTGATAATTCCCAGGCTTCTGTGATGTGGTTTAAGCTCCAAAGAAGCTGCCAAACCTGCATCCACGTTCGAAATCAGAAGGGCACTTAATACATTTGCACCTAATCGATCATTTTTCAAAGCCACTACCTCCTATTATTTCAAATCAATTCCTGATTTCTTATTATCAAGAATCTTCTTAATGATTTCTGCTACATAGGCTCCAGCTTCAACGGCTGGTGTTCCGCCTTTATGAATATTGGAAACAACGGTCCGTTTCGCTTCCGGCATACCAACTGTTGGCTTGTAAGCCAGATAAGCACTCATGGACTCAGCTGTTACCAGACCTGGACGCTCACCAACCAGCATACAAATAACTTCTGCACCAGTCAGCTCTGCGATTTGGTCCATAGCTGCAACCCGAGCATGCTTGATAAAGAGTACTTCGCCAAAGTCCAGCCCGAACATTTTCAGACCTTGCTTCAGAGCTGGCAGGAAGTCTTTGACGTTAGCCTCGATAGCTGATGAGCTAAGACCATCACCAACGACAATCTGAACTTTGGCATTAGGTTTGCATTTTTCCTTGATAATCGCCTGCTGATCTTCAGGGAAGACCCGGCCAAAATCTGGACGTGTCAAATATTCATCTTTAGTAGTCGCCTTGGTCTGTACAGGGATGAAGCCCATTTCCTTGATAAAGTCATCTGAAACATAGGAGAAGACCGCATCCTGAGCTGCCGCATGGTCTGCACGGAAACGCAAAACACTTTGTGTCTTGTAGCGATCGCCTGCCCGCCATAAGCCCAGACGTGCCGGAGTAAATTTCTTAATTTTCCGGTAAGCTTCTTCATTGATGGCATTCGGAACTAAGAACTGTTCCTGGATATCTACTTCTGTTATATCCGGAATAATGCCATCTTCAATCACTGAAGTGTCTTGTTTGACTTCTTCCTGCAGAGAAACTGCAGGTTTTTCAGCTTTGTTCTGGTCAGTCGCTGCTGTTTCTTTAACAGCTGAGTCACCGCCCATCTCATTTAACAATGAGCGAATCATTTCTTTTAATTGCAATTCATCCACAATGATTTCCTCCTTGCTAATTTGATTTCATAAAGATGGAGCCGTCTCCGCCGATTTCTGTCAGGTGGCCATCTTCCATCAAGCCCATTTTTTCCATCCACTCTTCAAATTCCTTAATCGGACGTTTGTTGAGAAGTGAACGCATGGTTGCTGTTTCATGGTAACCAGTTGTTTGATAGTTAAGCATAATATCGTCACCATGAGGAATCGCCATGATGTAGTTAACGTTAGCTGCTCCGAGAAGAACCAAGAGATTTTCAGCGTCGTTTTGGTCAGCCTTCATGTGGTTAGTGTAACAGATATCACAACCCATTGAGATACCAGTCAGTTTGCCCATGAAGTGGTCTTCCAAACCAGCACGGATAACTTGCTTAGAATCATAGAGATATTCAGGTCCGATAAATCCAACAACGGTATTTACCAAGAATGGATCGAAGCGTTTAGCGAAACCATAACAACGAGCTTCCATAGTCACTTGGTCTGCTCCATGGTGAGCGTCAGATGAAAGTTCAGAACCTTGACCTGTTTCAAAGTACATGACATTCGGTCCAGCAGCTGTTCCCACTTTCAGAGCTGTATCCCAAGCTTCTTGAATGATTTTAGCATCAAAACCAAAGGCTTCATTTCCTTTTTCAGAACCAGCGATAGACTGGAAGACCAATCCTGTCGGAGCACCTTGATTCATAGCTTCAATCTGAGTAGTAACGTGAGCTAGCACACAGTGCTGAGTTGGAATCTTGTACTCTTCGATGAAGTCGTTAAACTTATGCAAGACCCGTTTGGTACTTTCCACAGAGTCGTCTACTGGGTTCAATCCCAAAAGAGCATCCCCACATCCATAAGCAAAACCTTCCATAGTAGAAGCCATGATACCGTCTGGATCGTCTGTGGTATGGTTTGGTTGAAGACGAGAAGAGAATGTTCCCGGCATACCAATCGTTGTATTGGCATGTTTGGTAATGACAATCTTATTGGCAGCTACAATCAAGTCCAAGTTGGTCATCAACTTAGCAACCGCTGCTACCATTTCAGAAGTCAACCCACGAGACAGCCACTGAATATCTACGTTCTTAGTCTTGTTATCCAAGATCCATTCACGCAATTCTTCTACTGTCCAATTCTTAATCTTTTCGTAAGTACGAAGATTGACGTCGTCAATGATAATCCGTGTTACTTCATCTTCTTCATAAGGCACTACTGGATTATTGAACAAATCAGACAGTTTCAGCTGAGCTAGTACAACCTTAGCAGCGACACGCTCTTCGGCAGATTCTGCTGCTACTCCGGCTAGCTGATCCCCGGATTTGTACTCATTGGATTTGGCCAGCACTTCTTTTACGGATTTAAATTCGTAAAGCCGACCAAACAATTTTGTTTTCAAAATCATGGATTACTTCCTCCTTTGTGTAAATAAAAGTTTAATTAAACACCAATGTTTTCACGACAATTGGTAAGACCGATCCTTCAATGACTGGATTACCAATATCGATATAGTCGCCATTTTGAACATCCACTGAGTCAATGCAGACAAATGGATAATCCTTAGGCAATTGAGCAAAGAGACATTGGCCTAGAACCTTGGCCATATCTTCTCTGACCACCACTAGCAACGGAATTTTCTTTTCAATGCTTTCGCTCATTCCCTTGACAATAGCCTCTGCATATTCCAAAACTCGGGCGAAGCTTGGGCTTTTTTCTCCATTGATTGCCAAAGCCACCTGCTGGACTTCATTTTCCAGTGTGAACCAGGCTACCTTGTCCTTGATAATCTGCTGCAGCCCCTCCTTGTCCTCATGCTCATCAGAAGCAGCCAGTTTGAGAACTGGAATGTTCTTAATAGGGAGGATATCGGAGATGTAGGTGATGGTACTGCCGCTGACATCGGTCGTATGGCTGCCGGCTCCGACAACGGTTGCCCGGATGGTCTCAGCTGACTGGATGACCTTCTTTTGATCAAAAATCTTGGATTTTCTCAGCGCCCTGCCTAGCAGGATACCAATATCCCCATAGCGGAAATCATCCGCCGAGGTCGTTTCCAAGTATACTCCATCAGCTACACCACCTGAGAAAGATACACAGTGGAGATCATAGTTCAACTTGAGACCGTGGTTGGTCTGTAGGAGCTCATAGTAAGGACTGTGATTGTCAATTCCTACAGACTGTTCTAATACGGAGACCATTTCTTGAATCAGCCGATCCAAATCAGCCCGATGGACCGTTTCACCGACTGCCAACTGAAGTCCCTGCTCTGCAATGATAGTCTGCAGTTTTGGAGCAATATAGCTAATCCGCTGGGTCTGCGGATCCATCTTTATCAGCCGACCTCCGATATCAAAACACCCTGTATCAATCACATCTCCTTCTCGGAAAACTGCCAGATTGGAAGTCCCCCCACCAATATCAATATTGACCACTGATGTATGATGCTCTTGGGAATACTGATGACTGCAGGCCCCTTTACCAGCGATGATACTCTCAAGGTCTGGGCCGGCCGTCGCAACGACAAAGTCACCAGCATAGCCACTCAGGGCTTGCAGCACCTGACTGGCATTTTCCTTTCGAGCTGTCTCACCAGTAATGATGACTGCCCCCATCTGAATATCTTTTTTCTGAATGCCTGCTTTCGCATACTCATTCAGAACAAAGTTTTTGATCTTATCTACCTCGATCAAAAGTTGATCCGAAATTGGTGTGAAGATAATTTCACTTTTATAAAGAACTTTTTTATCTGTAATATAGACACGAGGAATAGTAAACACAGAAGCAATATTCTCGATGGTAAGCTCTGAAAGGATCAGCTGTGTAGTGGCTGTCCCGATATCAAGCCCCACACTCAAAATTTTATCTGACATACTAAAAACCTCCAAAAAAAGACGCTCAAAGCAATGCAAACAAACAGAGTTCATTTACATTCTTCAAGCGTCATTGCTTTTTTCGACTGACATCATTGTTAGTCTGGTAGTATTTATTTTTTAAAACGAATGGTCGTTATCGTCCCCTCATGGTCTGAGTGGATAGACAAGGTTCCAAACAATTTTCCTTGGACAAAGCGCTCCACCAAGAGTAGACCCAAATGATTCTCAAAGGAATGCTCTTGATTGTAACCGCTACCATTATCCAGTACTTTTAAAGTTATTATATCATTTTTAAATCCAACCTGCAAATGGATTTGCTGTTTTTCTGGATATTTTTTGTCCTTAAAAGCATGTTCATAGCTGTTCTGCAGTAATTCATTGACGATTAGCGCCAGTGAAGTAGCCCGGCTGCTGTCAAGACAGAGTTCCGGTTCCAAGCTGTAGGTCAGGGCTATTTCCCTATGCCCAGAAAAACAGCGCTGAACATTTTCGATAACTTTCTTCAGCAGATGCTCAATCTGAATGCTGTCATCCTGCTGAGAAGACAGGAGCTCGTGAGTCGCAGCTATGGAGAGCACACGATTCATACTGTCATTAAGAGCTTTTTTGGTGTCTGCTCCTGGACTTTGCTGAGCCTGTAGTCGCAGCAAGGAAACAACGGTTTGCAAGTGATTCTTTACCCGATGGTTCATTTCACGAATGGTAGTTGTATGGGTTAAGAGCTGCGCTTCCTTTTCCTTGATGTCTGTAATATCCTTACAGATCATGACCACATTTTCACTCTCAGCCAGCAAATAGCGTTTGACCAAAAAGCAATATGTGCCATAATGTACCTCAACTTGGTGAGGTTTTTCTTGAGGGGCTTGCGGTCCCAGTTGCTGGATTTCTTCAAAAGTCAGACTGTCTAAGACCAGATTGCTATAATGCATTCCCTCAATCGAGTCCATATAGCCCAGCTTATGACGATAAGAGTCGGCAGCTGCTTGATTGAAATACTTGAGATAACCCTGCTGGTCAAAGACCAGACAAGCTTCGTCAATATGATCAAATAAAACAAACTGCTCTTGAGCTGAAATCTCAGGAGTGCTCCGTAACTCAAAACCGTCGTTCTCTTTATCTAAAGAAAAGTGGTCCGGTAAAGTCTGAGGAGCATTTCTTTCGATAATCAGCGTTCCGATGACGCGCTCTTCTCTCACTATCGGAAAGACCGTCTGGTGGATGGCTAAGCCCTCCTGCGATCTGGCCGAAAGCCCAATCGAGGGAGCGCCCGTCTCCAAGGTCCGGATAACACCTGGCTCATTTTCCAGATAGGCCATAGCACCTACGACCGAGTTTTCGTACAAGCTGAGCTTGCTTTCCGGTTTTTTGTGAAAGATGACAATGGCATGTTCCGAAAAGATATTCTTTACGTCAATGAAGACATCTTCATTGGCATAAGCTGAGTTTTTCAATAATTCGTCAGCCTGTTGGACAAGATGCTCGATATCAGCCTCATCCAAATTTGTCTGTTCCTGACAAAGCTGCTTTATCTTATCTTTATACATCATTACACATCATCTTGGAGCACCAGCAATTTAGCAATCTCAATCATTGGCACTCTCTTTTGCATACTAATTGTCCGAATGCGTTTGAAAGCTTCTGGCTCTGACAAATGATCACGAGCCATCAGTAAGCCTTTGGCCTTTTCAATCACAATCCGATCGTCTATCTTTTTTGACAGCTTGACCATTTCATTGGACATCTGCTGAAGCTGGCGGCCTTTCTCAATGCAGACCTCTACCATAGGAATCAAGGACTTGGCATCCAAAGGTTTAACCAAGTAAGCACTAATCCCATTGGTTTTAGCTTTTTGAACATAGTGTTCTTCACTGTAGGCTGACAGTAGAATCACACTGTAGGCTAAAGCATCTTCGAGTATCTTCTTACCCGCTGTCAGGCCATCCAAAAGCGGAAGCTTGATGTCCATCATGACCAAGTCACAACGATATTTCTGACACAAATCAATAGCCTCAAAGCCATCGGATGCCTCAGCCACCACTTCATAATCAGCTGCTTCTAATATATTTCGGATATCTAATCTTACAATTGGATCATCATCAACAATTAGTATTCTGCCCTTCATACTTCCCCTCGACAGTTTGATTTTTTATGTCCGCGTTACGACAGTACTGGAGAAGCCCAAAATCTCTTCCAGACCTTGTAAAACGGCAATGAGAGCTGCCTCAACAGAAGAAACATCACCTGTCATCACGACAGAGCCGCTGAAACGATCCACAAAACCAACTTGAACATCCGCAGCCTTGGTCGCAATATCAACCGCAATGATAGCCGCTTCACTCGGAGTGATCGTCAAGATTCCAATCGCATCCTTGATTTCTGCCTGCAATCCCAATTTTTCAAAAATGACTTCATCAGGATTAGCGATAAGGTGCGCCAAGGTCACTTGTTTCCCAGGAACGTATTCCTGTATCATTCTTTGTTTTTCTTCCAATTTAGTAAACCTTCTTCATGATTTTAAACCTTCAGAAGTGTACTGCATGCTCTTAATCATTATACAATAATTTTGGCATAACAGCAATTCAGAGGATTAAAACGCTTTCTCTAATACTTTAAGCAGTTCTTCTGCCGTAGGGACACGAGGGTTCGTCGGAGTACAGCCATCATGCAGAGCAGCTTCTGAAATTTCTACCTTGTACTGAGCAAAAGCATCTGCTTTCACACCATATTCTCTTAGAGAAGTTGGCATCTCCAGCTTTCTCTGCAGCTTCTTGATAGCTTCAACCAGCTGTCTTACTCCTGACACAGGGCTTGAAGCACTGCATCCCAGTAGTTTGGCAATATCTTGATAACGGCTGGCTACAGTCTTGTCCGCTGCCTGCCGGCCCCTATTATTAAGATCGATACCAGCATTATACTGAATGACATGGGGCATTAAAATACTGTTTAAACGACCATGAGGAACATGGAACTTGGCACCTGCCGCATGAGCCAGACTGTGGTTGATACCCAAGTAAGCCGTATTGAAGGCCATCCCTGCCAGAGTGGATGCCGCGTGCATCTTTTCACGCGCTTCTACATCCTGACCATTTTTGTAGGCTTTAGGCAGATATTCAAAGACCAGCTTAATTGCCTTTTCAGCCAAGGCATCGGAGAAGTCGGTCGCCTCAGTGGATACATAGGCTTCAATAGCATGTGTCAGCACATCCATTCCTGTATCTGCTGTGATGTTGCTAGGAAGAGACATAACCAAATCCGCATCCAAGATAGCAACATCCGGCAGAATTTCACTAGTCACCAACGGATACTTGGTGCCTTTGTCTGCATCTGTGATAACAGAAAAGTCGGTCACTTCAGATCCAGTTCCGCTTGTCGTCGGAATAGCAATGAGAATGGCCTCTGAGAAGGCGCCCTGCTTCTTGGCAAAATAATACATAGCCTTGGAAGCATCAATGGCAGAGCCTCCGCCAATAGAAAGCACAATGCTGATCGGCTTGTCTCCTGCACTCTTGATACCAGCCACAACCGTTTCGATTGGCGGATCAGGCACAATATCTGTAAAAACAACAATATCATTGCTGTCATCAAAGTTGGCTAAAATAGCATCCAGCGTGCCAGATGTCTTCAAAAAAGGATCGGCAACGACTAAGATATGCTCGTTTTTATAATGGCTTAATTGCTGCAGAGCGCCCTTGCCCACATGCAATTCAGTCTTATAGGAAATCTTATACATTTTTTCTCCTTTCTGTTGTATCTATTTTTAAACAAAAAGAAACTATATGAAAATAAGACTGCTCCCCTACACACGTCACAGCATTTTCATATAGCTTCATTGCTTATTTATCTTCAGTACCCCTTTGTACTATATTGAATTATAACACAAAAGCGCTTTCATGGCAATAAAAAAGTCATTAATATAAGAAGTTTTTAGTGCTGCTTCTCTTTTCAAAAACAAGCTTGTTTGAAGGATTAAATTTTTATTAAAATTTGATTCGTTTTCCTTGTAATTACCTGTGAAAGGTGTTACAATCTAGTTACTAGGAAATTGATTTTAGTACTTTTAAGGATATGGAAGTCTGGTGAAAATCCAGCGCGGTCCCGCCACTGTGATAAGCTTTTCAGCTTTAAGTCAGGTCTTTATTCTTAAATTTTAGTAGATTTCATGCCTCGATGTAAGGTAGTGATGTCAGTTTGGAACAAACATTTTAGCTTAGTTTCCATTATTGACTCTACGTTTAAGTACGTTAATTTTCTAAAGATGAGGTTTCACTTGTCTTTCTGCAAAGGAGCAGAGTCAATAATTGGAAAGCTAGTGCTAATCAACGAAGCTTAGCATGAAGATACAATGATGTATAGGCGGCTTTCTTTTTTAGAAGATTAAAATAAGTTCTGTCCTTCCAAGACTCAGTAGGAGTCAATTTGGAAAGACAGAACTTTTTCTGTTTCTTTTTGTCACTGGCGTTTGCTTGCCCAACGCTCAACATCTGCCTTGGTGATATTGTGGAAGACCTTAGCACCTCTTTCATAGGCGATGTCTTCTTGGTTTTTAGTAAAGTTGATTACTCGAGCCAAGGCAAAGAAATAATCTGATAGACGATTGACAAAAATCAGGACATTATTGTTAATTTCTGTAGTCCACATAGCCCCTACGATATGGCGCTCTGCCCGTCTTGCAATGGTCCGAGCCACATGAATCATGGAAGCAATCTCGTCACCGCCTGGCAGGATAAACCTTTCCAGAGCCGGTGGAATTTCTGAGTAGGTATCAATCCTCTCCTCAATCCAGTCAATCAGCTGCTGATCGACCTTATAAGGGTAAACTCCCTTAGGAGTAGAGAGGTCTGAACCACAGTCAAAGAGATAATGCTGCAGCTGGAGCAGCTCATCTCTCAGCTTATCATCCTTGTCCAGCTTGGTAATGGTATAACCAATCCAAGAGTTCAGCTCATCAATGGTTCCGTAAGCATTAACTCGTTCTGCATCCTTGGCAACACTTTGACCGCCAACTAGCTTAGTCAAGCCCTTGTCACCTGTTTTTGTATAGAGTTGCATATTTTTCCTCCTTTAAGTCACATTTTTGCGAATATCAACATAATCTTCTTCTTTCAAGCTGCCTTCAGCAAAGGTTGGCATGTGCTCCATGGTATAAACAGCATTTTCCAGCAGAAAGAAAGCCAAAGGACAGCCTGAACCTTCACCTAGCCGCATGTCCAGCAAAAGCATGGGCTCCAGTCCTAGAAAGTCACTGACCAGTCTGTAAGCAGGCTCCGTCGAAGCATGGGAAGCAAAGGTATAGTCCAAGACATGAGGAGTCAGCTGATGGGCAATCAGAAGCCCCGTTAGAGAGATAAGGCCATCCACTACACAAGGCAGCTGATAGCGGGCACAGGCAAGATGAGTGCCTGCCATAGCCAGCATATCCAGCCCACCAAGCTTAGCGGTCAGATCCAGAATATCTCCATAAGGAGCGTGACGATCAAGACACCGCTGGATAATGGCTGTTTTATGAGCCTTCATATCCTGGGTCAGACCAGCTCCATAGCCTGTGACGTCTTCTGCTTTAAGACCGAGAACCGCTGCAATGACAGCAGCCGAAGTGGTGGTGTTGCCAATCCCCATTTCTCCTGTTCCAAAGAGACGATAGCCGTCTTTAATCAAGGCCTCTGTCTTTTTGTAGCCGACTAGAATTGCCGCTATAGCCTGCTCGCGGGCCATGGCCGGCTCCTTGAGCATGTTACGCGTCCCATGACAGACCTTGTCCTTATTTTCCTCAAAAATATCCTTCTTGCAGCCAATGTCTACTAGGCAGATGTCTGAACCTGCATGTTTGGAAATAGCGCACAGGCCTGATTTCCCTGCTAGAATATTACGAGCAACAGTATAGGTCGTTTCCTGAGGATTGGCTGAAACGCCTTCAGCCACGATGCCATTATCCGCTACGTAGACGAGGACAATCTTCTTCTCCAAATCAATGGGACCAGAAAACATGGCATGCAAGCGAGCATAGATAGTCTCGAGCTTTCCCAAGGAACCTGGCGGCTTTCCTAGCTGATCACAGTAGCGCTGGCCTTCTTGAAGTTTGTCTCTGTCTATCGGAAGAATCTGCTCAATAATTTTTTCTAAGTCTTTCAAACTAGTCTATCTCCTCCCTGACCGGCTGCACCCCTTCAAAAATAATCCTGCTCAAGGTCCGAGTCTGATAATAAGCCCCGCTGGCTGAGCGAGCTAGTTCAGCCTCTAGCTTGGGCAAGACTTCTAGCTGTTCCCTGCTCAGCAGCAGACCAACTAATGTGCCACTATGGGCAACATTGATCCCTAAGCATTGGTATTTTTTTACCAAATTCAGTAATTCTTCCAGATAGGGCTTGGGCAGCCGTTGGTTGTTCAACAAAGCACTATAGGTCGCTAAATGGCCAAGTTTTTCCAAACTCTTCTCCTGACAAGCCGCCTGAAAGAGAGGAAGCAAGCGCTTTGACTCCTCAAGCGGATAGCTAGGACTGTCCTTCATCCGAACCAAGTCAAGAGTTGTCACCATCTCCACAGGCTCCAAGATATAAACATAGAGCTCCGGTCGCCAGTCTGTCTGCCAGACCACTTGACCAGTCAGGGGATTAATGACCGTCCAGTCCGCAAAAGCAACCGAGTCAGTAGGCTCAATCTTGGCACAGAGATAAGTCAAATCTGATGCCTTTAGAGGCTGCTTCTGCCCCAGAGCAGCTGCCTGCAGGCAGCTAACCATATCTGCTGTGCTGCTAGAATAGCCCTTGCTGATAGGCAGGTCTGACTCCTGAACAAAAGAGAAATCATTGGACTCAGGCAGGAGCTCCAAAGCTCGCCTTACCTTTTCACCTTGAGCTTGCCTTGCGAGAGACGAAGTTCCGTCCAATCTAACCCGACTACGCTTCTCAATCCCATAGGAGAGCAGGACCTCTTGCTCTCCTACTAGACCTTGAAATAATTCACCGCAGGAACCCGGACAAGACACGATCCCCTTAGTCATAAGGAGCCTCTTTCGCCAAGACCTCTGTCAGGCAAGCCAGAAGCTGTTCATTCTCCTGATGGCTGCGGATGGCTATGCGGTAATGCCGGTCTGTCAGATTATGATAATTTTGACAGGAACGGATAAAAATCTTTCTCTGCCGAAGCTCCTGACGCAGGTCCTGCTGCCCCAAATACTCAAAGAAGATATAGTTGACACTAGGCGTGACCGGCCGAATCTGTGAAAATGCAGTCAGTCTTTGAAAAAGGAAGTCTCTTTCTACTCGAAGCCACTGCTTGGTAGCTTGCTGATAGGTCTGGTCTTCCAAAAGGACAGGTAGGGCGTGATCCGCCATAGCATTGACCGACCAAGGAGCGCGGCTCCCCTCTATCTCATCAAAGCAAGTTGGATGACAGCTGAGAGCATAGCCCAATCTCAGACCAGGAATGGCATAAAACTTAGTCAGAGACCGCACCACTACTGCATTTGGATAGGTGGCCAGACGTGAGACGAAGCTATAGTCCTCCTCATCGTCCAGAAAGTCCATAAAAGCCTCATCCAGTATCAAAAAGATTTGCCGCTCCTGCAGATCCTCAGCTAGCTTTTCTAACTCAGTACGCTGAATCAAGGTACCCGTCGGATTATTGGGATTGCAGATGAGTACAGCGTCTCCTGCAGTCAGTGAATCCAAGGCTGGCAACATGTCAGCTAGATTCCACTCATAGGATGGAGAAGGAAGGCTAAAGCGCTCCACCTTGGCCTGCACTTGCGAAAAGGCTTTTTCATATTCCATGAAAGTAGGACTCAGAGTCAGGACCGTTTTTGGACGCAGGAAGCGGGCCAGCTCATAAAAGACTTCTACCGCACCATTTGCCAACAGGACCTTGTCCTTTTCTAGTCCATGATGATGTGCCAAAAGCTCTCTGGAGCGACTGTAGCTGATGTCTGGATAATGAACCAGCCAATCAATGGACTCGGTCAGACAAGCCCTCAGCCGCGGAGAAATCCCCAAAGGGTTGATATTGGCACTGAAATCCAGACAGTCTTCTAGAGAAAAACCAAATTCCTCAGCCAAAGCTGCCGCATTCCCACCGTGCTCTACTTTCATAAATAGACATTCCTTCCTCGATTCCTTGTTAGAATCTAGTATACCATATTCGGCTTTTTCGTCCTTAGTCTGCCTCCAGATAAGCCTGAAGACTATCAATCCCTTCGTTTTCCGTCGCAGATATTTCAAAAATTTCCTTGGCTCCAGCCGCTTTCAGCTGCCGCCGTGCTTTTTCGATTTGCTCTGGCTGTTTAGCCATATCAATCTTGGTGACAATGCCAATCACTTCTTTATTGAAGAGGGAAGAAAAGCCCTGAGGAAAGGTCTGCATCTGATTGGAAGCCGCCACCAAGAGACCAATCACATCAGCCTCCGTTGCCGTCACGTTCAGAGCATTATAATACTTACGATGCTGGAGAAATTCTCCAGGCGTGTCAATGATGGCATCATAGAACTCAATAGCCTGAGTCTTAAAGTAGCTTAGCTCCAAGCCTTTCAGTCGCTGGGTCAGAGTAGTCTTACCCACTCCGACTGGACCGACAAACATGATTTTTTTCATATTTTGCATCCATTCCTCTCTATGACAGGGAACTGCCTGCTATCTGCTTAGCTGGGCTTCCTTACTATCTAGTTTGATAGTTTCCCTGCCGTTGAGCAGTACACCTTTATTTTCATCGCGGCCTTGCAGGTAGTAAAGGGCATCTTCCTGGCCGTAAGTTTCAATTGCCTTGGTTTGCAGAAGACCGATTCCCTTGCTAGGATCTCTCAAAAGATTGAAGATAATACCCATTTGCAGTTTAGGGAAGTCCTTGAGCATAGCATAGTCGCCATTACTGTCACCGGCAATCAGGATTGGTTCTTGATTATCATGATTGACAGCAATCAGTTTCTTAATAGTCTCTGTCTTGCCCTCACCCTGAGTCTGAGCATAGTTGGTATCATATTCTGGCTGAATCACACCCTTATCATCCTTTTTCAGGCGCATACCAGTAACATTTTCTTTAGGAATATTGTAGCCATACTTAGAATTGCTAGCATAAGGGATAATCACATCAATATAAGACGCTGAGCAGATATAGACATCAATGCCGTTAGCCATCAGAGTCTTATAGAGATTTTGCATTTCCTTGACTGAGCGAACACCGCGCTTGAAGGTCACAGTGATTTGGCCTGACTCACCTTTCAAGCCTTCTGGACTTTCCCAAGTTTCAGAAGTTAGCTTGTCTTGGAGAGCTTGGTCAATAGACTTTTCAGATAGAGCTTGAACTTCTTCAGAAGTCATACCTGCATAGAGGTAGGTCACCCATGGATAACTGATGTCAGAGCTGAAGGTATCACCAATCGCTTCGTAAAGATAGCGGAGTTTAGCAGCAAAGTCTTGGTATTCATCGGTCTTTTTGACTTCTTCCAGAGACTTGTCTCCTTGCATTCCCTTATAGCTATTGTAAATAACCGTGTAGTCAGAAAGCAGGTCAGCCGCAATCTTGTCAATGTTCACTGGTTCACCATCTTTGTTATGGAAATCTTCAACAAAATCGTCGCTCGGTATATTGGTCCGCACTGCTTGGTCAAATTCTTCCGGCGTCATCTTAAAGGCCAGATTTTCAATTTGATAGGTAAAGGTTGCTTCGCCAATATCGTTAATGACTGTCGTATTGTCCCAGTCAAAGACGGCATAAGGTTTTTTATTTTTATCATAGCTAGAGCTGGTGTTCCCATTTTCCTTGATGAGCTTGGTCAGACGGGCATAAAGCTTGTCTTCCCAAACGCCCTTATCCAAAGTCTTAGCCTTGTCCTTATCCGTTGTCTCTGTCTTAGCCGAGGATGACTCCGTCGTCGTCTTGTTATTCCCCGCTTGACAAGCTCCCAGAAGCAAAGCCAAACTACAAAGCAGCACAATTCCTTTTGTCCGCATAGAAACAATCCTCCATAAAAAATAATAGTGCGCAAAAAAATGGCATAGAAAACCCCTTTGATTCTGAAACACTCGCTTCATTGCGATCAAATCAGGCTTCCTTGCCATTTTCTATACTGTTATTATATTATAAACTATCTGACAGACTTTGTCAATGAAGCGCTTTCAGATTTGTAAAAAAATAAAGGCAGAGAAAAATTATTTCTCTACCTTAGCAAAGTTTTCTTCTAAATGTTGCAAGATTTTCTTACGTTTAGACATTTGGTAGTCAAAATGAATCATAATAAGCGCATAACTTAAAATACTACCGAGTATCATCATCATCATCTCACCATCTTTTAAATACAATATGGAAAGTAGTACCACACATGGGGTACCAAGTAATTGTGTTATTCTAATTACTTTATAATGTTTTTTTGCTTTTTCTATAAACTCCTTTCCCTCAGAACTTTCTAAATTTACTATAGAAAAAGTGGTTTTCTTTTTCATAGAAACCATTGCCATTCTAGTAATAATCCCAGTAAGAAAGATGGTTAAAATTAGTATTATTAATCGAATGTTAAAAGAATCTACTACAAGTTTCTTTGCTATCATCTTTAACAATGGACCAACTATCAGTATAAAGGCAGGGGTATAGGTCTGAATTTTCTCAGTATTTTGTAAAACGTTAGATAGTTTTAATTGTTCCTTCTCTAAATCATAATAAAGGGCCTTACCCTGATACCAGCCTAAGTTTACTAAATTAGAATATTTCTTCATTCATTTTCCTTTTAAAGTATATTTTTTATCATTGTTTAACTATATTGGGTATATTCGGTACACCACTCAACTTTTTGTCAGTTACTAAAAACACCTCAAATTAGTTCATCACTTTTCGGATGCTTCCTTATATAAATAGCTGCATAAACCGCATCTACTATGACAGCTGGCAAAGTCAAGGTCAACAAAATTCCCAATAAAACACCAAAAGCAATCTGAATATAGCCTGTTAGGAGAGAGGGAATGATTGTTGCACCCGCAAAAGCTACAGCAAAATTATTCCACCATGTTTTCTTTCTATTTCCCTCTTTTACTTGATTAAAAGTCCAGACTTTTCCTTGATTCTTTGGGAGATAATACCAAGCATAGAGGCCACAAGCAAAGATAAAAAGG
>NZ_RJMM01000018.1 GCF_003943655.1 Streptococcus sanguinis | reverse complement strand
CTATAAATACCCAAGTGTATTTACGCAAAACCAGAAAGAAGTTGGTGATACCTATGGGAAAAAAGTTAAGCAAACTCCTGCTCTCTACTGCTCTTCTAGCCACCACAGCTGCCAGTCTGACTGCTTTGACACAGGTCAAAAAAGGCCAAGCAATGGAAAGCGAAACGAGAGAAACTAGAAATCTCTCAGCCCTAGACGAAAAAATTGCTCAAATTGATAACCCAACCATCAAGGCTTTCCTAGAATACTATGCTAGTCAGAACATGACCTCTGCATCGTCTCTTCCAATGATAGATGATTTGGAGTCCAATACGCGCATCATCGTTATTGAGATAGACTATGCAGATACAAGCCAACCCCCTGCCATTGGAACATCAGTCGATGGATCCGAAGGGCCTGTCGGTGGAACTGTTGATGCTGATGGTCAATACATCGAGTTTGATACCAGTGACCATAGCAAATCCGCAACCGTTCGGGAAATTCGAGATGCTATTGCTGAGATACTAGGGTAGACACATCTTAATATTAAAATTACCAGCTAAAACAAACGAAGTCAGTAAAAATTAAACGGCAAGCTCGACGAAAGTTTTACTTATTTCAAAGAGAGTCAATTTCAAAGTCAAATATGATAATAGTTTACATAAAAAAACGCATAAAATCAATGTTTACAGAAGCATTAATTTTATGCGTTTTGACTATTGAAGATTTTTCCACTATCTCTTTGTTAGATAGATAATTCATATTATCACAGCTATTCCTCTCTCACTTCCATTTTTTTACAACCTTTACATTGCCTTTATCACTGGGAGAAAAGCGGCCGCTTGAAACAGCTTCCCATTCTTTGAGGAAAACTTTCTCAAACAAAGAAAACTTTTCTTCAGTCTTAGCTTGAGTCAAGCCATAACTTTCAAATTTATCTCTAGGAATGACAACATCTTTGCTTTCATAGTCTAGCAGTTTAGCTTCCTGTGTGAGAGACTTCGTCTTTATGTCATAACTAGCTGTCAAGGAAAGCTGAACGTTCTCATCCCATTTCTCCTCATAGTCAAAAATAAGCATCTGATCTTTATTTGCGATAATATTGAGATTGCTGTTTTCCGGGAAATCCTTTGATTGGAATACCACCATCACTGTGCCTGCCTGAAAATCCGAACTGTCCTTTTCCGTAACAAGGTCAGCTCCTTTTATTTTCAAGAGCTTCATCTGACTCTTATCTCCAGCACCTGCATATTGGATTTCATCCTTGTAAATTTCATCAAAAATACTGCTAGACTGACTGCCCTGTTGATTGTAGAAGGTTAGAAAACCAATTATCAAAAGCAAGGCAAGCGCTAATATAAAAATTAGAACCTTTTTCATAATAATCATTCCCTTTCCGCATAAGTTCCCAATTGATTATCTCGTTCCTCCAAACTTCTAAGGAAATTATAAGAATCAGGATAATGTTTTTTGATATAGGCACGTTTTTCTTCCTCAGTTGGCTCAGTATACGTATCTTTGGCACCTTCATAAAACTTTTTAGGAACCATCTTGAAAATCTCTTTTTTTACATCATTAATATCAGTATATTTGAGAAAGAATTCTGAACGTGTCATCTTATCCGTTTTGGAATCTGTTTTATCTTCTAACTGTCGGTAATAATAGTTAGAAGCTTCCAAAAAAGAAAGTTTCTTTTCATTCATGATGCTCGTGATATTTACGGCATCTAAATCTGCTCTAAAATCATCATTCCCCATAGATGGTTTTGTTTCTGCATCCGTTGTAGCATCACCACGCCAGCCCGAAACTGCTTCAATTCCATTTCTTCCTCCAAACATTAGCATCATATAGCCTGGTGGCAAAGAAAGGTTGAGGTGAGTTGCAGTCGTGATGAACTGATGAGCAAAATCTGTTTTATTAGCATAGCGTTTATTTTGCTCCTTCCAATTATTTAAAAAAGCTGCTTTTATTTCAGAATCAGACATACCTGAAATATTGTGAGTTTCCTTATACAATTTTAAACGATCAGTGTATTTTGCATCTCCTTCTGCAGCAGGATCTACTATTGTACCTGTAGTAAAGTTAGAAAAAAAATGCTGCTTTTCTATTTCATAATATAAACTTTTGGATTCAGCATCAGTCAAGCCCATTCTTATATAAAACTCTTGAGCTGAGTCCCCGTCTAGATCACCAGCTGTCTGATCCCATTTATAACCATCATATACCGGAGCTCCTAAAGAACGATTGAGCAGATAATCTTTTTTCTTCTGAGACATTCTAGGATATTTTTTATCAATCCCCTCTTTAAGTTTCAATATTTTTTTAGCAGTATCTTCATCATAACCGTATTGTTCGATGAGATTATTTATAAAGTCTTTATCCCTAGATTGTGAGTCTTGCAAATTTGAAGGTGGAGTATAATTCATTATTTGTGTTGCCCAATCCAGATTAGCTGGCAAAACATAAACTCCTTTCTTTGCATCCCATGCATTATTCAAATGGTTAAGTCCTGTAGTAATCATATTTTTCAAATTTTCAATCTCTGAGAAAATTTGAGGCGATGAATTATTGAATTCTCTAAGTTTATCTAATTTCTCTTGAAGTACTTGTCTTGCATCAGTCAATGTATCAATCATTTTCTGCTGATTCTTCACTAACTCCGATAGTCCAACTGCTTTTACCCCAAATACGCTAGTTTCCTGAATAGTGATAATATTGGTTAATCCTTGAATATTAGCTTCTATGTCAGACTCCTTTAGGCTTTCATTAGCAACCTGCGCAATATATGATTCTGGAAACTGTTTAACTGTCTTACCCACTGCTTCCGACAGTAGCTTTCCGCCATGTGCCAAAGGACGAAGAACCCGTTCAGAATAACTTCGTGCTGAATCATAGGCTTTTCCCTTTAGCGATTCTGTGCTGGCTTCAAAATCTATCAAACTTCTTTCCAGTTCTTCGTAAGCTTTAATTTCCTCTTGCATCATCTTCTGGGTACTGGCCGCTTGGGACTGCGAATCTTCCAAATACATGTCTATACTCATTGGTAGTTCCTCTTATCTTCTAAACTGTTTACTATCCGAATACGCTCATGGTAGGCCTTATCATATTCTTCAGAGACCTTTCTTTTTTGCTTTTTCAATACTTCGCTATCTTCTTCAAAGTTTGCTCGAAAACTCTGCCAGTTCTGCAAAAATTCATCACGCATATGCTCAAAGCCGTTTTGAGGACTGTAGCGATAGGCTAGTTCATCTAATAAAGCATGCATTTTATGTGCGTCAGACTCCACAGATTCATAGTATTCTGTTACTTTTTTTAAATCACCGTCTATCTGATATTCCTTTTCCAATAATTCTGATTCTTTGTAGCGAAGGTCTTCAATCTGCTCCTCCGGAGATTTGATCTTTTCCTTAACTTTTTGATCTTCCTGGAAGTGCCGGCTTATCTTATACATGACCTTATCTTGGTTAGCCAGCATTCGCTTCAACTCTTCCTGCTCCCGCAGATTCTGCATCTGTTCTCGTTGCGCTTGCAATCGTTCTGCCAGAGTCATATCAGGATCATATACAAACTTAACTGGCTTCTCTTTATTTTCTTCTTCCATGAGCAGTCTGTCCTCCTTGATTTCCAGAATAGTCAGAGTATTTTATCTAGCCATTTACAGACTCAGTTATCTGCTGATCCACTGCTTCAAATTCTCCAGCAACACTATGGATATTCGTCACCATTTCAGAGAGAGCATTAGAAATGCCTTGTCTGGCATCTTGGGATGCCTTCATAACCTCATGAGCATTTGAATTCCCCGAAACAGTCGTTTTATCATCCTGTTGAGCCTGTCCGATTCCTGATAAATTGGAACTCCCTTGTTTGATTTTTGTTGCATAGTTCTGAGCATCTGATATATTACTTTTAATTTTAGTCATTTTTTTCTCCTTTATTATACATACTAGCCTTTGTCTGTAGCATTTTTATTATAATATCATTGCAAATCTATTACAAAACAATACAGGATAATATCGCTCATTAGTAAAGAAGAGTTTATATTACTTTAGAGCTTCCCTACACATCATTATCTTTCTTTTAAAAGCTGGCTTCACAATCACATTTCTAAAAGAAGCTCAGCTATCTTTTCTGACTGACTCCAATGTAAATAGTGATGGTTGCCTCCTAAAATAATCCGAGTATTTTGTGAAGCAAATTCGGAATCTTTATATTCTTGTTCTCGATAGGCCTGACTCAGGATAAAAATCGGAAATTGAAAAGAGAGATCTAAGTTTTGAAAATCACTTTTTGCGATACTGCAATAATGTTGAAATCCTTCTTGTACAGATTTTAATCTATCTGAACTCCTTTCTTCCTTCGCCCATAAGATTTTAAAATCAGCTACTAAAAAACTCTCTTGTCCTATTTTTTTCAGATATTCATATCCTCCACCGAGCGTCTGAACTTTCTCCTGTAAGGATAAAAATTCGGGATAAGGATTCTGAGCTAATTCGCCATATAGAACAGAATAAGTGGTCGGCTCAATTAAGATTAGTCCCTGACAAAACGGCTCTGACTCAGCAACTTTAACTGCTACAAGACCACTAATACTGTGCGCGCAAACAGCATACTGGAGGACTTTAAAATGTGATAAAACCTCCAAAATAGACTGAACCAAATCGTCCAAAGCAAAATTTTCTTGATTTTCGAGTGGACTTTGGCCAGCATTAGGGTAATCTATCGTTAAATAGCCCCAATTTTTAGGTAACTTCCGAATAACTGGCAAAAAATTTTCATAGGTCGGCAGACTCCCTGCACCGCTTAAAAACACAGCAATCTTTTCCGCAGGTTGATAGGACACAAATAGCTGTCCTACTTTCGTTTTGATGATTTTTTCTTTCANAATGTTTCCAATCAATTCTTACAAATATTATCTGGGCACACACTACTATCTGAGAGTTAGCTATTTTACTATCAGAATAAGGACACCCCAATACCCAAAATTATATACCAAAATTTTTTCATATTCAACCAAGATTCGTGCTAGAAGAGGCAGTCGCTTGCACTGTGAATGAAGGCTAATCTCAAGGCTTGTTTTTCCTAAAAATCTATGCTAAGGTAAAGGCAGAATACGAAAAGGAGGGGCTACTATGATAAGAAGCGGCCATCTGATTTACAAGGTAAAAGGCTTACGGCAGGCGGTCAAGGAATGGGAAGAAAAGGGTTTTGTCGTCGAATACGGCAGAAGGAAAAAACCCAACAATGCCTTAATATACTTTAGTCAAGGCCCCTATATTGAGCTACTGGAAAATACGGGCATTCCTGTAATAGCCAAAATCATAGCTAAACTATTTGGCAGACCTAAAAATCTGGAGCGTTTTTTCTACTGGGATGAGTGCGAGGAAGGCTGGCAAGGACTTTGTATCGAAAAAGATTCTTCGTCAAAAGAATCCCCTCGATAAAGAATTTCAAAGCTAAGATCCTCATATTCCAGAAATGCATTCGACGAGCGGAAACCCTTGCTTTTATAAAATTCCCAGCGAGCCTGACGCTGTTCAAGATTATCACACGGCTCATCTAGGCGCTCGATTTCTAAAAGCATGGTTCGCTGATAGAAATTGACCAGCTTTTCGATGATTTCACCGCCATAGCCATTGCTGCGCAAGTGGGGCATAATAGCAAAGAAACTAACATAAAAGGCTTGCGCGTTGGAGATTGCAAAGGCAAAACCAACAAATTCCTTTTCATGATAAAAGGCGAAAAAATTAGCATCCTCCTGTTCCTCATATCGTAAAAATTCACTGAGCGGTATCCTTTCCTCTTCTGGGAAACCTTCATTATTCAAGGCTTCTACCTTATCCAAATCTGGAAAATCTGCTGTAATGATCTGGCTGGTTAAGCTCATAAAATCACTCCTTTTCTAGTGATAGTATAATAAATTTTGCAACTGGTTTCAAAAAAGAGCCCTGAAAGAGCTCCTATGTATCCATTTTTTCTTCATATAATAGAAAGGTGCCGAATGCCTAGATAGAATCGGTTGGCCCCCACCGAAGAGGAATTATCCTAGCTGCTACTCACTATTTCACGTAAATTATCCAAATGCTGGTTATCAGTCACAGCCATAATGCTGACGCCTTCTGGCCAAACAAAGTCTGGAGTAAACTTGCTTTCCAAAGGCTGATTTTTTGTCAGACGGTAGCCGATAATATTAAGATGATAAAGCCTGCGAGCATCTACTTCACGGACCGTTTTCCCGACCCAGCTAGCAGGCAGTTCAAACTCAGCCACTACTACATCGTCATCCAGCTGGAAGACCTCAATCGAATGGTTCAAGAGAATAGTCTTGGCCAATGAAATACCAGCCTCCACTTCAGGCAGAATAACCAGATCAGCTCCCACCTTTTCCAGCACCTGCTGAGTTACTTCATCTTTGACCTTGGCAATGACATTTTTAACGCCCAATGCCTTGCAGTGCATGACCGCTAGGACGCTGGATTCCAGACTTTCTCCCGTCGCTACGATGACCGTATCACAGGACCCAACGTCTGCCGCCTCTAAAAGCTCCATATCAGTAATGTCCCCGATCACACCAACGGCAATCATGTCTTCATACTGATTGATTGTCTCTTCGTGATTATCAATCGCAATGATTTCTACATCTTGAGAAATCAAGGCCTCAATGATACTCTGTCCAAAAATCCCCAAACCGAGGATTCCAACTGTTTGATTTGCCATTTCTTTTCTCCTATCCAATCATAATGTCCGCCTTGCTGTAATGCAAGGTTGCAGCCTTCTTCGGTTGATAATGGTTGAGACTGACCATAAGAGTCAGCGGCCCCACCCGTCCAATAAACATTAGCAACATAATCACAATCATACCAGCTGTATTGAGGCTGGTAGTGATATTGGCCGTGACACCAACTGTAGCCAATGCCGACACAGTCTCAAATATCAGGTAAATAAAACGATGACTGCTATCGGTCACTAGCCCAAGAGCCAAAAGACCAAGCAGAAATGTCAGCTGAAAAATCACTGTCACACCAAAAGCCTTCTGCACTAGCTGAGGAGACAGCGTTCTCCGTCCCATATTGGTATGAGGCAAGCCCAGGATTTCCTTTCGAGCAAAAAGCAAAAGAACTAGGAAGGTCGTAATTTTCAGACCGCCCGCTGTACCACCCGGAGCCCCTCCCAGAAACATCTGGAGCAGATAGATAAACAGGGTTACTGGACGAGCAGCTGTATAATCAATGGAAGCAAAGCCAGCTGTCCTCATACTGACTGTCTGAAAAAAGCTGACCAGTAGCTTATCGCCAAAGGAAAGATTGCCAATCGTTCCAGGATTATTGTACTCCGTCCAGAGACTCGTGACCGTCCCAAAAACGAGGAGACCAGCAGTCAGCAGCAAGACTACCTTAGTATGAAAGTGCAGCCCCTTCTGTTTTCCTCCCAATTTAGTCGCCAAGTCAAACCAGACCATAAAGCCCAGTCCTCCAGTAATGATGAGGAGAGCCAAGGTGATATTGACCAAAACATCTGTCTGCAAGCCTAGTAGGCTATCATTGCCAAAATTATCAAAGCCCGCATTACAAAATGCAGAAACGGCTAAAAAGATAGAATTAAAAATCCCTTTTCTCAGACCAAACTTGGGAATGAAGCGAATCATGAGAAGGAGCGCACCCAGTCCTTCGATACTAAAAGTCGTGATAAAAATCGAACGGACAAATTGACCTAAGGTACGATTGTTACCATAACTAAAACTATCCCGCAGAATACGGCGATCCTTGAGGCTGAGCTTTTTCCGACTTTCCATGGTGAAAAAACCGATAAAGGTCAGGATGCCCAAGCCACCAATCTGAATCAGTAACATGCAAAGGAGCTGCCCCCAGACATTGTATGTATCCACAACCGATCGAGTAAAAAGCCCTGTCACACAGACCATCGAGACAGCTGTAAAAAGATGATCCAGATAGCCCGCTTGGGAACTAGCCGTCTGCACCCAAGGCAGACTGAGTAGCAAGGAGCCACAGAATATCACCAGAAGAAAAGACAAGATAATCTTTTGCGCTGGTGACAAGCGTGAAAATAAATGCTTCATAAAGTTTCCTTTCCTGATCTAATAAAAGCAGAGGCTAGCTCTATCTGCCCTTCTCTTTCCTTGCCAGCCCGCTGCATATCATCTGGACTCTGCAAATTTCTGACTTTGATGGCATAATCCGCTGCGACAATAGCATGGCCCCGCATGTGGCCTGTTGCGACTGCTTGAGCAAAAACACGCGCAGCATATTTACCGATTTGTGATTGGGCTTGCTGCGACAGTTTGTTAGCCAAGAAACCAGCCTGCCTTAATTCATAGGCAGATGCCCTCCCATCAAGTCGAGCCTGAAAAACCTCTCTTACCTGAGTCAAAATCTTCTGCTTTTCAGACTCATCTTCCGCATCTATCAGAGCTATAAAGCTTGACGCCATTTTCATAGCCCATCGAGCCAGTTGCTCCTGAGGAAGTTCCTCCAAAACAAGCTCCAATTCCAATCTCTTCTCACTATCATCCAGAATTTTTAGCTTATAAGGGCTCGGTAAAATCACTTGATCATTCTCATAAGACTTGCGCTCATGAGCGTTCCAAGCATAATCTTCTGACTTCATATGCCCTCCAGTTTCGAATTTTTCTAAACTCGCCCCTGCATTTCGTTCTTCTCTTAAACGAAGTGTCTAGTTCTCACGAAGGTCGAACTGCATCAATGGTCCTAAATGCAACTACACCTAACGGCTTGTTTCATTAATGGCTTTGTACCCACGCTTTGCTGGGCATCAATTTCCCTAAGCTCACTTGAGAGCTGCGCACTCAGTTCGCTAAGAGAAATAGAAAAAAACGGGACACATAGCCCCGCTGCTTCTTATTTCTCATCAATGACGATGCGAACTTTTTTGTCTTCAGTTGGGACAGAGTAAACAATCGTCCTTATAGCGGAGATAGTACGACCTTTACGACCGATTACACGTCCAACATCACTCTGAGCAAGATCCAGGTGATATTCTAAAAATTCAGGTGTATCCTCAATCTTGATAGTTAAGGCATCTGGCTGTGAAATCAAGGGTTTCACTATCGCAATAATTAGATTTTCAATCGTGTCCATATGTCAACCTACGCTTCTATTATTTAGAGTATTTTGAATCGTGGAATTTCTTCAATACGCCTTCTTTTGAAAGGATGTTGCGTACAGTATCAGAAGGTTGTGCACCATTACCCAACCACTCAAGGATACGGTCTTCCTTCAAAGTCACTTGGTTTTCAGCTACAAGTGGGTTGTACGTACCAACTGTTTCGATGAAACGACCGTCACGAGGTGAACGTGAGTCTGCAACATTGATACGGTAGAAAGGTTTTTTCTTAGAACCCATACGAGTCAAACGGATTTTTACTGCCATTATTAAGGTCTCTTTTCTTTATTTTTTTCTTTTGGTGAAATAGCAAAGCTATTAAGCACATGTTCTATTATAGCAGATTAAAAACAGCTGTCAAGTTTTTTTCTTGACAGAGTTAAAAATTTTTTAGATTAGTCTTTCTTGTTAAAACGGACAATAGTTTTTCATTTGCAGTCTCCTTATGGAACCAATAGTCTGATAATGTCGTCATAAGAATAAGCGGTATAGGTCGGTTGAAAAAGACTTTCATTTTCTAGCTGCTTGGGATTGTACCAGATAGAGTCCAATCCAGCATTATTAGCGCCAGCAATATCAGCTGTCAAAGAGTCTCCAATCATCAAAGTCTGAGACAGGTCAAAATCTGGTATTTGCTCTGCTATTTTTTCATAAAACAAAGCTTCGGGCTTCTGAGTCCCCATCTTTTCTGAGATGAAAATGTGATTAAAATAAGGAGAAATATCGGAATGGGCCATGCGGCCGGTCTGAATAGCCGTGATGCCATTGGTCGCTCCGTAAATCTCATAATCAGCTTCTGTCAGACTGTCCAAAAGCTCGCTAGCACCAGCATATGTTTGTCCTTGCTGAGCAATATACTGCTGATAGAGAAGGGCCAACTCGGCGCCATCCTTCTCAATGCCAAAATGGGCAAAAAGACGAGAAAAGCGAGTGTTGACAAGCTCCGGCTTGGTGATTTTCCCCCGCTCCAGATCCTGCCAAAGCCCCTTGTTCATGGGAATATAATAGTCTTTGTAGGCCTGAATCTCCGCTACGCCCTGCTCCTCCAAAAACTGAGTCAAAGCAATATCTTCTGCCGTATCAAAATCCAGCAACGTATGATCAAGGTCGAATAGTAGAAATTTGTATGACAAGGTATAAATCCTTTCTATAACTGTAGTAGCTTCATTATACCACAAGCTACAAAAATATCAGCCGCTCAAAAATAAACGGCTGATTTCTAATCTATTTCACCACAGGTATCCAGAGTTCCATTTGATAGTCTGCTATCCCTTCTTTCAATCCTGCTGCATTACCAAACAGCATCTTCGTTTTTCTCACTTCTTCTACTCTTCTTTATAGTGAATACACAAATCTCTAAACTTATTATCTAGCGCTGCAATATCATACAAGACTTCTGACAGTTTCTGATAATCCTCCTTGATACAAAATAGATGAGCTTGGCCGAACAACTTTGCTAAATTTTCTTTTAGTTCAGATCTGACCGTATCGTGGTCTTTTAAGAAGTTACTCATGTATAGATTTCTGATAGAAGCTAATTTGAAACTAAAGTATTGATGAAGATGTTTTTGTTCTTCATTCAAACCATTGTCCGCTACCGACTTAGCATATCTTGTTATCACATTCTCCTCGCCGTGCTCATATCGTTGCTTCATCAGCATAGATGTTTTCTGATAAATCTCTTTGGAAGTTGGAGATTTGATTTTTTTAAAGTTTCCCCACATGGAGAAAGAACCTCTTTTATAGTCGATATTTTTAGCTTCCCAGGCTTTCGAAAATTCTGAGAAAGTCATTCTCATACAAGCAAAACCTGCTGGATCATGGAAATAGATGAACTCATCATCTAGATCATAAACTGAAACAAAATGGTCCACCCCATACAAATGAATGTGATTGGGATTATAAGTGAGATAACCCATGTCCAAAGGGCCAAGAACAACTGGCCCGCTGAGCAAGAACTTACTGAAAATCTCTCTGATAGAGAGAAGATCCACCGCATTTGAATCCTTTATATAGTATTCATCATATGTAAAACCCAGAATGTTTAAAGAATGGCTGATAGAACTATCTGGCATCCCATTATCAAAGAAGACTAAGGGGTGTTTTTCATCTTCCTTTATAATACTAGAACCATTTCCCATCACCATAATGGCTTCCAAAAACTCAGGGCGAACATCATAACCATACGAATGCAACGCCATCGCAAGTGAATATGTATAACAAAGAGAAACGTCCCCAAAATATATCTGCATAGCATCATCCTCCTCTGTAATCGACACCTAAAAAATGACTTGCAATCACCATTTTATTTCACAACAGGAATCCAGAGTTCCATTTGATAGTCTGGCGAGGACATGTCACCCTCGGAGTAAACTTCAAAATCTGGTGCTCCTGAGTGGCGATAGCCAGTTTCTGGGAAAAAGACTTCCAAGACATATTTCCAAGCATGGTGGATGCTTGCTGGAATAGCGCCTTTGACTGGTACGATGGCATATTCTGCTTCTGAGATTTCTTTGATTGACAGACCTAGTTCTTCTGCTTTCGCTTTATTCTTCACATCATAGGTAGCCATATAGTTGATGATTTCGCCTTCTTTGACATCCGAGCAGACACCAAAGGATTGGCCACTGCCCAGACTTTCTAGGCTTTCAAAGCTGTGATTTGCATAGAGCTGCTCCCATGCAGACGGGCACTGGCTATTGTCAATAGCTTCCAATAGGACACCTGCCACGGTAAAAGCAGGTTTCTTTTGAATCTTGATATCCATGTTCTTTCCTCCTGTAATCTTTAAGGATAATTGAAGTCTAGGAAAGACCCTATAAGGTTTTCCATTTCGAACTTCTGAGGGGGTCGCACCATGGAATTTCTTGAAGGCTGCGCTGAAGGCATCCGAAGACTCATAGCCGTATTTCAGTGCTATATCAATGACTTTCTCAGAGCTTTCCCGCAAGTCCGTCACAGCTTCTGACAGCCTACGATTGCGCAAGTATTCTGCTAAAGTCATATCCGCCAGGATGGAAAAGAGCCTGCTAAAGAGAGCATATGAATAGCCTGACAGCTGCTGGAATTTCTGCAAATCCATTTCTTCGTCCAACTTACTTTCCAGATATTCCATGGTTCGATTGAATTGATGCATCATATTNTTTTTCACCTCATAAAAGATACTAAGACCGTTAAAAGCAAAGTGAAAATAGGAAAATTAACGGAGGTGCTCCTGCTCCGAGAAAATTTTATCTTTTTCACACAGCTTTTAGGCCGTGTTCAATTCTAACTATAGTCTAACAGATATAAGATACTTCCGCCCTAGAATTTTTGTACAAGATTTAGAGGGGGATTCTACAACCTATCCCGCAACTTCTCCACAAAAAGATAAGCCGCTGGACAGGTCAGGGTATTTTTGATTGTCAGATGATTAATCTGGTGAATCTTCTTGCGGTCTGTGTGAGGGAACTCACGGCAGGCCTTGGGACGGACATCGTAGATTGAGCAGAGATTGTCTCCACCTAAAAAAGGACAAGGCATGGCCTTGAAAACCTTGTCACCGTCTTCGTCCACCTGCAGAAATTCCTCTTCAAAAGCCGGCAGCTTCATCTTGAAATACTTGGCAATACGGACAATGTCGGCTTCCTTAAAGTCTGGTCCCAGAGTTTTACAGCAGTTGGCGCAGGCTGTACAGTCAATCTCCTCAAAGACCTCATCATGGATCTGCTGGGCAAGCTTATCGAGGTTTTTTGGTGGCTTTTTCTTGAGACTGGCTAAAAATTTTCGGTGCTCTTTCTGCTTCTGCAGAGCTAACTGATGGTACTTTTCAAGGTCGATTTCTTGAGTCATATATTTTTCTTTCTGTATTCAAATTGTTTTTATTATATCATAAAATGGGCCCTCTTAAATGTTATCAAACCCCAAAAATATGACATACTCCACCTCACAAAAAAATCTGAGAACGAGTCTCAGATTTGCTTTTTATTAACTTAGAGAGTTATCATCAAATGCTTGTCCCGCCGTCTTTGCTAGTGCTCCAAGTTTCTTCGATATAGGGGATAAACTCATACAGAGTATCTTCATCGCCCTCAAAGGACATCATATAGACCTTATCGCCTTGTTTGAAGACCCAAACCGTTAGATTTTGAGTGGATTTTAAAACAACATTAATCTGAAAGGCTTCATTTCCAGCTACGGTACTCTTTGCTCCCCAAAAATCATCGACTTCCTTATTATCCTTCCAGTGATAAGCAATGCGTTGGGCAATGGTTTCGGCGTTGAATTCTTCACCTTCTCCGATATTGGCTTTTTCTTTCGTATAAGCGTTCATCGTGACAATATTATAGCCACTTCCATCCGTATACTGGACGCTGTCGCCACCATCTACATCTGTAAACTTAATCCAATTATCAGGAATACTAATATAGCCATAATCATCAGAACCAACCCGCTGCGTACCAGTTGTCTTTGACGAATCTTTTTCTTTACGACTGCTACTACTTGTATCGCTGTCATCTCTCAGGGAAACCCGACTGGAAGAATCAGATGCTTTCCGACTGCTATAGCTCTTAATAAGGCTACAAGAGGACAGGGAGAGGCCGGCTAAGATTATCAGGGAGAGCAGAAAGTACTTCTTTTTCATGGTCATTCCTTCCTAAATCTAATAAATTTTACTAATACTAGTTTACCATATTTTTAGGACGAAAGGAAAGAGAGACATTGTCGCATCCAATTTCTTTTCTGTTTATAGGACTATGCTTTTTTAGCAGCCTTATTCCACTGGTACCATCCGACCAAGCTGTTGATTAAATAGATCAGATATTTCCCTTGAATCTGAAGACTTTCACCCCACCAGAGGTAAATAGAAAAAATATTGGTCGCTGCCCAGAAAATCCACTGTTCGCGATAAACAGCCGTCATCAAGATTTGCCCTACTCCATTTGTCGCATCTGTGATTGAATCACGATAAGGACGATTGGCACCCACAGACTGATAAATCAAGCCAAAGACCAACCACCAAAGCACACTAAGCGATAGATACTTTGTCCATCCTTTGGCATCTAGCTTACGAGCAACAAACTCTTGCTTTTCTTTCTTAAACTGACCTTGATAAATCCACACTAAGAGTCCAATCGGCTGCATGATGGTAAAGTAAAGAGTCGTCAGGACCTCGCCATAGAAGCCTTTCTGCAAAGCCAAAATCAAGTAAATCACAGAATTGATCAAACCAAAGAGGTAATTGCTAGCCCGTCCTTCAGAAACGAAGATCACACAGATAATCCCAGTCAGACTGCAAATCATCCCCGTCCAATCCACGATGCGATGTTCATATATCAGCTCCAGCCAGAGCGGAAAACTCCCTAGAATCAAGAGATAAACCCATTGACCTAGGCTGCGATGAGCAAACAAATCGTCCCAGATAAGTTTCAAGGTACCAGAAAAGCCGAGCTTCTTCATGCTAGTCACCATTCGTTTGTAGCCACCAGACATTTCAGAAAGCGTCAGCTTCATGTTTGCGATTTTCTTTTGGATATAAGTATTCATTCTTTCTCCTTTTGTTTTTTAAGAGCCGTGTCAAATTGACTTACGGATGCAACGCTCTATTATTTTCGAACACGCACAAGGTTTGTCTTATGCAGTGTTCACATTTTATCATATTCCTATTTCAGAAAATGTCAAGTAAAATCAAAAAAAGATTTCCTAACGTTCGGATTTCAAGAAAAGACCTACAAATTTTTGTAAGTCTTTTTACTTAGATTTGATAGCAGTCGAACGTTTTTTCTGATTTGTTACTATATTTTTGTGAAGCAAAATTAAAATTTGACGATTTATGATTGCTATAATTTTCATTAGACTATAAGTAACAAGAGATAAAGCTACCAAGACTATCAGGAAAGCTAGAAGACATTTTTGAGACTAGGGCATTTCATAGCTGAAAATGCAGAATAATGAGCAAACTAGTTTCAAATAAGTAGCAACTCTAACAGGAAATTACTAGAACTATTGCGATAAGAACAAAACCAATTATGGAAAAGATTATTACTAGCAACCTAAAGATTCTATCAAGGCCTGCATAACGTTCTACAAAGGCTTTTTCAGGCTTCTCAGGATTATAATAAACCGTCATGGCCAAGCCTTTTGGGAATATTTCTCTTAACTGTAAATTCTTTCCAGCGCTAAGAATATATTTCCTGTCAAAGACATCTTTTTGCTCTTTCTTCCTAGGAGTTTCTACATAATAAGCATATTCAAATTTTTTTCTGTATGTTGTCCCATTCACGATATATTCTACAACAGGCAAAGGAATAACCATTTCATTACGGTTATCATAATCAACCACTATACCTGAAATTTTAGAAGTACATTTTTTCTGAATATTCTTCTCCCGTCGATAGAATAGGTATAAAACTAAATTTGTAAGGCCCAATAAAGAAACTTATGGCTACTATCATGATAATCGTTTTATCCAAGATTTGACTCACACTCCTATTTCCTAGCTCGGGTGAAAAACATTAACTGGTTTTTCCTTCGCATTTATAATCCAGGGCTTAGGCGAATAAAGTCCACCGGACTTTATTCCTCATCCATACTCAGGACACTGAGGAAGGCTTCTTGTGGGACTTCGACAGAACCGATAGCTTTCATCCGTTTTTTACCGGCTTTTTGTTTTTCTAGGAGTTTGCGCTTCCGAGAAACATCACCACCATAACACTTGGCCAAGACATTTTTACGCAGGGCCTTGATGTCTGTCCGAGCCACGATTTTCTGTCCGATGGCTGCCTGGATGGGTACTTCAAACTGCTGACGAGGAATGATTTTCTTAAGCTTGTCTACAATCAGCTTACCACGCTCATAGGCAAATTCCTTGTGAACAATGAAGCTGAGAGCATCAACCTTGTCGCCATTGAGGAGAATATCCATCTTCACCAGCTTGGACGAGCGATACTCAGAAATTTCATAGTCAAAGCTAGCATAGCCACGAGTAGAGGACTTGAGCTTGTCAAAGAAGTCAAAGACGATTTCAGCAAGTGGGATTTGATAAATGACATTGACCCGATTATCATCGATGTAATCCATGGTCACAAAGTCACCGCGCTTACGCTGAGCCAACTCCATCACCGCTCCGACAAATTCCTGCGGTACCATAATCTGCGCCTTGACATAAGGCTCCTCAATGGAATCAATCTTGGTCGGATCCGGAAACTCGCTCGGATTGGACACATCAATTGAAGCACCATCCGTCATATTGACCTTATAGATAACGGATGGCGCCGTCATGATCAAATCAATATTAAACTCACGCTCCAAACGCTCCTGAATGACGTCCATGTGCAGCAAGCCCAGGAAGCCACAACGGAAACCAAATCCTAATGCCTGAGATGTTTCTGGCTCAAACTGCAGACTGGCATCGTTTAGCTGGAGCTTTTCAAGCGCCTCACGCAGATCGTTGTATTTATTGGACTCAATCGGATAGAGACCGGCGAAGACCATCGGGTTCATCTGCTTGTAGCCGGCTAGTGGCTCTGCAGCTGGATTATCCGCCAAGGTCACTGTATCTCCGACCCGAGTATCCTGTACCGTCTTGATAGAGGCTGCGATATAGCCAACATCCCCTGTCGCTAAGAAATCACGTCCAATAGCCTTGGGCGTAAAGATACCGACCTCTGTTACATCAAAGGTCTTGCCATTGCTCATGAGCTGAATGGTATCCCCCGGCTTAACCACACCGTCCATAACCCGCACTTGCAGAATTACCCCACGATAGGCGTCATAGACCGAGTCAAAAATCAAGGCCTTGAGCGGTGCTTCTACATTTCCAGTCGGAGCTGGAACTTTTTCCACAATCTGCTCTAAAATTTCCTCAATTCCGATGCCAGCCTTTGCAGAAGCCAATACGGCTTCGCTAGCATCCAGTCCAATCACGTCTTCAATCTCTGCCCGCACCCGCTCTGGATCCGCAGCTGGCAGGTCAATCTTATTGATGACTGGCAAGATTTCCAAGTCATTATCCAACGCTAGATAGACATTAGCCAAGGTCTGAGCTTCAATCCCCTGAGCCGCATCCACGACCAAAATAGCCCCTTCGCAGGCCGCTAATGACCGCGATACTTCATAGGTAAAGTCCACGTGTCCCGGTGTGTCAATCAAGTGAAAGATATAGGTTTCGCCGTCCTTGGCGGTATAATTGAGCTCGATAGCATTGAGCTTAATGGTGATGCCGCGCTCCCGCTCCAAGTCCATGCTGTCTAAAAGTTGGGCCTGCATTTCCCGGCTGGAAACCGTCTCCGTCGCCTCCAAAATCCGGTCGGCCAAGGTTGATTTTCCGTGGTCAATGTGGGCAATGATGGAGAAATTGCGGATCTTCTCCTGACGTTTTTTCAAATCTTCTAAATTCATTTTTCTCATCCTTTTAGGGTATTCTATTTATTATAACACAAGACCAGTGATTTTTCCTATAGACTCGGACTTTCTCTGTAAATTATGCTATACTTATCACAGAATAATTTTGGAGACACTTTATGATTAAAATTCTTGCACTTGATATGGACGGCACCTTGCTCAACAGCAAAAAAGAAATTCCCCAGGCTCACATCGAAGCTCTGCACCAAGCTATTGAAAAAGGAGTCAAATTGGTTCTTTGTACAGGTCGCCCCTTGGTCGGCGTCAAGCCTTATTACAACAAGCTGGGCCTTGCACAAGAAAACGAATATGTCATCGTGGACAATGGCTGCGCTACACATCAGACCAGCGACTGGAGTTTGGTGGACTGGCAAGAGCTGAGCGGTCAGGATATTCGCTATCTTTACAGCCTGTCTGAAAATAGCCCTGTACAGCTGACTCTCTTTGATGAAGAGCATTATTTCGTCGTCGGAGAAAAAGCCAGTTCCTATGTTGTGAATGACGCTAGCTTAGTCTTTACTAGTCCAACCGAGATTAGTCTGGAAGAGGCATGCAGCGGTCAATACAGAATGTTTCAAGCTATGTTTTTAGGCAGCCAAGAGCAGGTAGATGCTTTTGAAGCCGACTTTGGCCAAGAAATCTGCCAGCGTTTCAGCGGCGTTCGTTCTCAGCCAGTCATTTACGAGGCCATGCCAGCCGGTGTGACCAAAGCCTTTGCCCTAGAGCGATTGGCTAAACAATTGGACGTCAAGCCTCAGGAAATCATGGCAATCGGCGATGCCAACAATGACATCGAGATGCTGGAATATGCAGGTCTCGGTGTAGCCATGGGCAATGCTTCAGACTATGTCAAAAGCCTAGCCGATGCCGTCACAGACAGCTGTGACGAAAATGGGGTCGCTACAGCTATTGAGAAATTTATTTTGAACTCATAAAAGTCAAAAAGGAAGAGCACTGTCTCTTCCTCTTTTTGTTCTATATTTTTAATACTATGCCGTCTTGGCACTTGGAAATCAGGCAATATCTATTCCTTTCTCCTTAAGATTTTCCAAGCATTCTTGCAGATAGGCTGCGTCATGCTCAGGATAAATGGGATGTTCGAGCTCCTCAGCTGGCAACTGCTGGTAAGGTGGACAAGTCTTGCCACGGTAGTCCTTATCCAGCCAAAGGGTGTCCGGCTGATAGCCCCGTCGTTGCATCTCCTCCATAATCAGCAGGTGATAAGAATAGAGGCAATAAGGACTGTGCTCAAAAACATAGTTGACCGTCGCATGCGGCTTGCCCCACCCTCGACCACGTAAGGCTGCACACTCTCGGTGCTGACCTAAAAGCTGCTGGCGCGGAAGTTTTTCAATTAAATCTTGGTGCCAAAGTCTCACGGTTTTCTCCTTCTAGAATAATCTTATAAAGTCATCAACGAATATGAACAATCAACTCTTGGGCAGCTTTCCTGCTTTCTCCAGCATTTTCTTGACAAAATACGGCATCTTAACATTCTCACGCCCCTTTTTCTCAATTAGCTTCTTGACGAAATCTGGCATTTTCAGCTCTGCATCCTCTGCAAGAATTTGGCTGCTCTCCTCCGATGGCTGTAATTCATCGAAGGTTTCTTCTTCTGGAAAACATTCTTTGAAGGGTTCATGCTCATGGCGGCGGATACTTTGAATCAGGGCATCAATTAGACGGTCATCTGCATTGGGCATAGGCGGTCTATGATAGGCAACACCCAAATCTTCGCAAAGTTCCTTGCACTCCACGTCATTGTCAAAAAGAACCTCTATATGCTCACTGATAAAGCTAATCGGCACAAAAATATAATGCTGCGGATGTGTTTCTTGCTGGCGCATGTAGTCCAGTACATCAGGTTTGATCCAAGGGAGCCCAATGTCACTCTCGCTCTGCCAAACATTGAGATAATCCTCCTCTGTCAAACCCAACCTGTCAGCAATCAAACGGGCATTGTCATAAATCTGATCAATGTAAGGATCTCCGAAATCCAAGGCCAGAATAGGCACACTGTGGGCTGAAAAGAAAATCTTGAAGGTCTCTTCTCCAACCTCTTCTGTAAGAATCTTTCTCAGTTCCTCTGCCCAATAACCAAGAATAGCTTCTTCCTGATACCATTCCTTAATGATATTAAAGCGGATGGAGTCACTCTGGATAAACTTCTCATAACCCATGACAGAATAGTAAGAAAAATGAGGCTCTAGGATTAAACAGATACATTCCTCAATACCATCCTCTTCCATCTGCTCGATCACGTCTGGGATAAAAGGACGTGAGAATTTATTGGCAAAATAAACCGCATACTCACCAGACAAACCCTGACGGACCTTTTCCACCTCTTCTAGACTAATACGCTGCAGAGGCGTTCCACCGATGAGGACATAGTTATCATAGAGGGTCTGAATCTCATGGTCTTGCGGCCTGACACCGCGGCGAATATTGGTGAAAAATTCAGCCACTCCCTCAAAGCTAATCTCCNCTGGCGAGCCAAAAGTCATCATTAGAATTGCTTTCTTCATCATCTTTCCTCTTCTGTCACTCAGAGAAAGCCAAGTTGACTTTCCAACGACTTTCTTGTAATCACTTTCATTTTAACATCTTAAAAAAGACTTGAATAGACCAAAAAACCTATTCCTTGAAAAGAATAGGGAAATTTAATAATTCAGATATTTTAATGTTGGAGACATACTTTAATAGTTTGTTGAATTCTCCAGTTATAAATCAATATTAAGCAGGCACCCCAGCTCTTGATAGAGAATCTCTGTAGACTGATATTCTTTGCTTTGCTGGGCAAGAGTTTTCAACTGAGACCAGTCCGTGCGATTTGTCAATTCTTTAAAAAGGCGCAGCACTTCTGCATCATTCTTTCTGCGAGAAACCAGTCCCACTTGGGCCAGCTCAGCACGAACGGCATTGTCAAACTGGTCATAATCCTGTGGCAAAATGAGACTGGGAATCTGATGCTCGATACAAGCCATCATGATACCCGTCCCTGCGTGATGAATGGCAAAATCTATCTTGTCCAAAATATCGGTATAGGGCAGATAGTCAAAGAGCAGCAGGTTTTCAGCAAGTCTCTTCGGAGAATTTCCCAAGCCACTAGCTTCACCTAAGGTGACATAAAAGAGATAATCTGGGTAGAGTTGGCTTAGCTTTTTCGCTCGCTCCACCATGCGCTCCTTCTCCCATTTCAAATGCGTGCCGCAAGTCACTAAAACCCGCTTCTTTTCGGTCTCAAAATAAGACTCATGGGCTGCAGGCAGGCGATCAAAGGACAGGCATTTGTAACCAACCCAGCGAAGCTGCTTAGGAAAATCCTCTCGAAATTCTAATTCTTTCATGCCCAAAGCTAAGATAGAGTAAGGCGAATAAATGGCTTCTGTACCGTCTTCCCGATAGAGTTTAAAATCTTGATAGTCTCCCAAACTCTTCCGGACTAAAGCAAAGGCCATTTTCTTTCCACAACGAATAGCTTGCCTGCCTAAGGCATCTCTGAACTTGTACAAGACACCCTGATGAGGTTTCCAACCTCCCAAATAAGTCGGAGTTGTCGTCCGGCACTCAATCGCAACGGGACTCGGAATCGTAGTTATCCAGGGAATGCCAAAGCGATCAGAAATCATTCCCGCTGGCGAAGCAACAAAATCTGCTATGACCAAATCCGGTTTGCTGCCCTCTTGCCAAATTCGATTTAATTCGTCTATAACTTCTGGAATTAGTCTAGAATTGGCTCGAAACTGCTGATAGGTAATCAAAGGAGTGCTTTGCTGCGGTGTATTGGCGATGTCCTCCATCACTGTCGGTCTTTCTGGAAAGAGTGCCAGACAGTCAAAACCGATTTCCTCTACTAACTCTTTCTTTTGACAGCCAGTGATAACCCGAATCTGAAAACGCGGATCCGCTAGCAGAGGCTTGACTACGGTCAAAGTAGGCAGCAAATGTCCACTAAAAGGCACACTAATCACATCAATCTTTATCACTTTTTCTAATCCAGTCATAAACTAATCCTTTCACATCTTCCCTGTATTCATAATCAAAATGGTTGCTATCCACCATCACATCAGCTGGATGGCCATCTAAAAATCTGCTGTAAATATCCTTCCTGCCCTTGATGACCAGCAAGTCAATATCCTTGTGATTTAGGAGCCTCCGTGAAACAGGCCCCAGCGCAATCACTCTCAGTCTGATCGGCAGATTTTCCTCACCCAAATCCTCCAGCCACTGGGTTAGCATATTGAGCCCCGAGCTTTTGCAGATAATGACAGCATCCTCAACATCCAGTAAAGGAGAAAAGTGACGCTGCAAAGCCTCCTGAAAGCGAGAATTGTAGAGAGTTTGCCAATAGTAACGAATATTGGAAATGGAAGCTGTCAGCAAGGAAACTGGGGATTGTCTCTCATGCTCAAATCTCTGATTAAAGGGAAAATTGCTAGCAACCACTGAGAAATCTGGTGGACAAATCTGGTCAAGAAACTCAAGCTGGCCTGCAGTCAGACTAGCGCATTCCAAATGACTGCTGCCACTGAGAAAAAGCAAGACTTTGCTAGATTTTAGCAAGGTTTTGTCTGGCGACAAAGCATCCAACTTATCCAAGTACTGCTTCATCTTACTCATAGCGGATTTTCCCATCCGTCACTCGAATCTTTCTTCCCCGCCAGTTAATCACCCGCGGACTGAGCAAGACATAGAGGAAAAGCCAAGGCAAGAGTAAGTCATTCAGTACCTCGTAAAACACCTCATCAGGATGCGGCCGAGCAGTTAGGATAAGGCGGCGATAAGCCAGCATCCAAACCGCTTTGACAAAGAGAAAAAGCAAAGACAGAAGTACAAAAGGCCAGCCAAGAAAGAAAGCAATGAGCAAGGCAGGAAAGGGCAGAAAACTAGGCAGAACAATTAAAATAATAACCTTCCAGTCCAAGTGCTCCTTCAAATAGATAGAGCTAAAAAGCAGCCAACGCTTCATCTGCAGCAGATATTGCTTGGCATCCTTGATCGTAGTCCGAACATTACAAGTCACCCGCGTCTGGATAATCTCCACTCCCTTGCTGCGCAGAAAATCCGCTACAGCCAAATCATCACAAAGATAGTCTTTTATAGCACTGAAGAGCTTCTGCTCCCTAGCCAGTTCAAGTGGCAGGATGTAGAACATTCCATTAATCGAGTGATTAGCTTTAACTTCTGCCATGGTAAAATAGGTAATGAAAGAATTTCCATTGACAAAAGCTGCTACTAGCTTGGACCAGAAATTGCTTCGCTCTTGATTATAGGGAATGCCGGTCAAAATAACACTCTCACCTAGATAATCTGTCAACTCTCCCATTTTTGAAAAATCAATGACACTGTCGTCATCGAGAACAATCAGATATGGCCGGGTCAGCCCATCTATAATCTGCTCAATTTTATAACTCTTAGGATTAATCCCCTGGGGGACATCCCCCATGAGAAAAACGCGAATACGCTGGGCATAGGAAGGATTTTGACAAATCTTATCAGCCACTCGCTGCGCCTCTGGATCAGACTGATCAATCAGCCAGTAAAACTCCACTGCTTCTGTCTGCCGGAGATTGGCTAGTAAGTCATTTTCCAAACGAGGGTCACCAGATAGGATGGGCTGGACCACCGTATAAAGCTCCTCTTGAAAGTCCGATGAAGAGCTCTGCCCTTTTTTCAAATAAGCCAAAGATAAGAGCCAACGCAAGATAAAGAGAAGCAAATAGGCAGCAGCCAGCAAGAAAAAAATAAGTTTCATGATCAAAGCCCCTTTCGTAGATAAGCGCCAATCAAACGGATAATCCATCTTTGTGGAAGTAACTTCATGAGCCAAGCCAGTAGTCGATATCTCTTGCCCACTATAGCATAGGAACAGCCTTGCTGAAGGAGTCTGATGATGCGTCGTGCTGCTATCTCCGGGCTCATTTGCAACTGACTTCCACCCAAAGCATCCTGCAGCTCTGGAGGAAAGATAGCAGTCTGAACCGGTCCTAAAATGTAACAACAAACTGTCACTTCAGAGCCTTTGAGGCGCAGCTCTTCTTGCAAGGCTAGACAGTAAGTCTGCAAAGCGGCCTTACTGGCGCTGTATGCTGCCAGATAAGGATGGGGACAAAGGGCTGCCAGAGAGGAAAGCTGGACAAGCCTTATCTTGCGATTGCGCTCCGCAACTTGCTTGATCAGTCGAATCGGCGCTTGGTAATTGACCCGCCAGAGAGCCTTTTCATCAGCTTCCGAAAGAGATAGCGCTGGACCAAAATTAGCCAGACCGCAGCAATTAATCAGTAGATCCGCATCTAGCTGCTGAGCAAAATCATCTACCGCAGCTGCATCCAGCAAATCCAAAACTCTGCAGGAAAGCTTGGCCTGAACCCCAGACAAGTCCTCTTGCAACTGAGTGAGTTTAGCTTCATCTCTGCCAACCAAGACCAGCTGGTCTGTCCTTTGAGCCAGTTCTATAGCCAGCTGACGACCTATACCTCCCGAAGCCCCCAAAATCACAGCTTTGCTGATTATTTTTTCCATTTGCATAGATATAGTTTACCAGATTTTGACAAGATATAAAACTAATTGCTAGATTTTGCCTTTATACCCAAGAAACGAAAAACATTTCTCACTCTCTCCTGAATATGCTAAAATAGATTTAAATGAAATGAAAAAGGAGCATTTATGAAATATCCTAATCTTTTAGAGCGTTTCCTGACCTATGTCAAGGTCAACACGCGCTCAGACGAGACATCTACTACTACACCCAGCACCCAGAGTCAAGTGGACTTTGCCAACAAGGTCCTCATTCCTGAAATGAAGAGGGTTGGCTTGGAAAATGTCTACTACCTGCCTAACGGCTTTGCGATTGGAACTCTGCCAGCCAACGACCCTAGCTTTACCCGCAAGATTGGCTTTATTTCCCACATGGATACGGCGGATTTCAACGCGGAAAACATCCAGCCGCAGGTCATTGAGAATTATGACGGTGGAGTGATTCCGCTGGGGCAATCTGGCTTTAACTTAGATCCTGCGGACTTTTCCAGTCTCCATAAATACAAGGGCCAAACCTTAATTACAACTGATGGAACCACTCTTTTGGGAGCAGACGACAAGTCAGGTATTGCTGAAATCATGACTGCTATCGAATACCTGTCTGCCCATCCAGAAATCAAGCATGGAGAAATTCGAGTTGGCTTTGGACCGGATGAGGAAATCGGTATCGGGGCTGATAAGTTTGACGCTGAAGACTTCGATGTGGACTTTGCCTACACAGTGGATGGCGGACCTCTAGGTGAGCTCCAGTACGAAACCTTTAGCGCTGCTGGAGCAGAGCTGACCTTCCAAGGCCTCAATGTCCATCCAGGAACTGCTAAAGACCAGATGGTCAATGCTCTCCAGCTGGCTATTGACTTCCACAACCAGCTGCCAGAAGCCGACCGGCCAGAGAAGACTGAGGGCTACCAAGGCTTCTACCACCTGATGAACCTGATCGGTACTGTCGAAGAAGCTCAAGCTAGCTACATTGTCCGCGACTTTGAGACAGAGGCTTTTGAAAATCGCAAAGCTTCTATGCAGGCCATTGCTGATAAGATGAACCAAGAGCTGGGAAGCGAGCGTGTTATCCTGACCCTCAAAGACCAGTATTACAACATGAAGCAGGTCATTGAAAAGGACATGACACCTATCCATATCGCCAAAGCAGTCATGGAAAGCCTAGACATCCAACCTGCCATCGAGCCTATCCGTGGCGGAACTGACGGCTCTAAAATTTCCTTTATGGGTATCCCGACTCCCAACCTCTTTGCCGGCGGCGAGAACATGCACGGCCGCTTCGAATATGTCAGCCTAGAAACCATGGAACGCGCTGTCGATACCATCATCGGCATTGTTTCCTATCAAGAGTAAAAACGAAACCACAGAACTTCACGAGGAATTTCTGTGGTTTTTTCTCACTCCGGCAATTCTATCTTCAAACTCATATCCGTATTCTGCAATGTCTTCTGAGCAGCAGCTAGAAAAGCTAATCCGTTGTCAGAAGGGGAGTATTGAAAGGTGATATTGATGACTTTTTTATCAAAGTTATCACCGTATCGTGCCACATACTGCTTACTTTCGAGGAAGTAGATATAGTTGTTAATTTTTTCCTGCAGAATTTCCAGATGGACTGCCTCTATTTCTTCCTGCCAGTCAACTGGATCCACTAGAAGAAGCTCCAAATGATTATCAACTGTACCAATAGCATCAAGTTCAGTTGGCTTTAGTTCTGAAGAGATGGCTTGAGTGGCGATTTGTCTAAATTCTTCTGCTGTAAAAAGAGGACGGCTATTTTCAGGATTTTTCAAAATAAAGGAAGGATGATCTTCGATGAAGAGCTTACCAGATTCTTCTCGTGTATACTGTTTTTTAGATTTCCAAAAACCATATTGCGCATAAGTCATCAACTCTTTGCCAGTATGTTCTCCCGACATGTAACTATCTGCAGCTTCTTTGGGAATTTCTCTAATCACTTCTGGGCAGGTAATATTAAAAGTTGGATAACGCAAGAAATACTTATCACCATCTTGACAGATTTCCAACATGTCTTTTTGACTTAAATAAATCGTTTTCATTTTTTATTACCTTTCTCATTCCTCTGTTGATTTTAATTTTGTTTGTTCGTTTTTATAAAGGGTACGGCCATTACTTCTGTAAGCCACTAATTCTATCACTTAAATATCTCTTAGCACACACTAGTCTTTCGCTCCTTCAGCAACCAAATCATAAGGGAAATACGGGACACCTTCCAATTCCTTGTAATCCAAGCCCTTGATTTTGCAAATAGCGCCTGATTCAAAGGACCAATAGCCATAATAATTATCAATATTCCGCTTATGCAAATCATACCAGCCTTCATCTCTGCTTCCCTGATACCATTTTTTCTCCAGATATTCTTTCAGAAGAGCTACGGCATTTTCAGAATTTTCTTCCTCGATGATCTTTCGAGTAAAGCCATAGGGTCTTGGGAAATTATAGTTTATCCGAATCTTCCAATCTGGATGACGATACTGGATTAGATAATCAATCAAATAGTCCTCTGGATCATCCTTTTTGACTAAATCCACCAATTTATCAAAAGTCACTTCGTCAATCTCTAAAAGAATCCCAATGGAAAGGGCATAGATCATTTCATCATATCCTGAATTACTAAACCAAACAGGGAGAAGGCTATCAACAAATTTAAGGTACTCTTCTTTGAATTTCTCAATAGAGTAGCCTGCAGTGTAGGTGGCTATCATATTCTCTTTTTGGCAAACAGAATTATCAAGTTGTACTGATCTGATAACTTTTTCTATCGGACGCTTGTAGGGATTTATACCTTGCTTTAATTTTTCCAATTCTTCAACCAACTCATCAATTGATGAGTTGTTAATTTTAATTAATTCATTAATTTTTTCTTCTATGAATATATTATCTCTTTTCATCATTTTTCCTCTTATTGCCATATAGCGTCTTCTTTTAAGTTAATGAAATTTCAACTTATTCCCAGCCTTATTGATTATTATTCTGATTTTCTTCCTCACGTTGTTTATGAAGGTCCTCAAGAAATTCCTTCTGAACTTGCTTTAGCATACTACTGTTCTCTGTTTATTTTAACACAATATNATGCAAATAAGTATAGGGGTGTCAAAATCAAAAACGAATGATGGTCTTAGACTTGGCTTGATCTTCATCATTCGTTTTATTCTTGTTTTACATCAAAATGTAAGCTTAGCTAATCTGAACAGTTTTCAGTTGGCCGTCAGCTCCTGTAAAGCTGATGCTTCTGCTTGCTACATTATAGCTGAAAGTATCTGGGCTGACACCGTAGAGCTGAGAAAGCTCCTGCAATTTCTGGTTGAATGCTTCCTCTGTCATGCCAAAACTCGCTGCTAAACTTGATTGACCAATTGGGTTTGTTGCTGTCAAAGCTTCTGCTGGTTTGTCAGATTGGTTTTGAGCTGCTTCTCTAGTGGTAGATTCGGAAGGTAGATTGCCATTTTGCGCAGTTTCTGGAGCACTGCTGCTTGATACCTGACCAGAAGCAGGTTGTTCAGCCAGTGCTTTCAGGAAGCCTTTTTGCACCGCATAGGCATCTGCTGCTTGACGCTCGGCTTCTGACAAGTCCTTCTTGTAAATATAGTGCTCGTGATCCAGATGGGCTACCCGATAGCCTTGCTCGTCCGCTCCAACCATATCCTGAAGATTAAAATGATAGCCATCATCGTCCCTATGCTGAGAATCAGAGTCGCTTGACCCCTCAGGATGGACGAGTGACTGCTGGAAGGCCAAGATTTCCTTGAGCAGCTCTTTCTTGTCAGTAGCTCTCTGTCCAAGCTTATCAAAAAGCTGGTCCAGCTGCTGGTATTGCTGCTCACTTCCTTGATTCTTTTCCAAATACTGATGGATAGACATGAGTAGATTATAAAGCTGTTGATAAACTTCCTGATTTTCCGTATTAGCCAGCTCTTCCTTTTGTCCAGCAATAGTCCGGCTCATCTGATCTAAAAGCTTCTGACTTGCTGTCAGCAGAGCTTGCTTGTCTGAGCTGCTGCTCTTTAATTCCTTGCCTAGTTCTAAGATTCTAGCTGCATAGTCTGCTCGGCTGTTTTGGTTCTTTACTTCTCCAAGCAGTTCCTGCGCTTTTCCAAGGAAGACAAGGGCTTGAGCACTCTTCTCACTATCATCCGAGGTTCCAAAATCATCATAAATCCCCTTCAAAAAGCCATAAATCATGGCCTTATAGGTTGGCTGATCTGGCTCTCCCTGATCCAGCTCTGTCTTTTCAGAGGACGGAGAAAGCTGACCGCTAGCAAGGGCAGCTGCAATCTCTTTCTTAGTCTGATAGAGCGCAGGGAAAAGCTGCTGAAGATTGGTCGCTTCTATAAAGGCTTGGGACTTATAGAGTGTCAAGGTCAGCCCAGCCGCTTTTCTGCGCAGCTCAGGGCTCAAACGTCCATCTTCCAAAGCTTGGTAGAAATAACGCATATAATCAACCGCTGTGACACCTGTCCGATCATGATAATCTTCTAAAGCGGATAGTAATTGTCCAAGCTCTGCCATTTCAGCTTGATTCTGGCCAGCATAAGCATTTTGCAGACGCTGCAGCAAGTCAGCTTTCTTCAGCCCATAGCTATCCGTATCAAGCCGGTTCATTCTCTCCAAAAGCCCTTGATAGGTCTTGTCTAGCTCGGTCTCTTGGATTGGCTTGACCGTCTGATCCACATGGATAAACTGCTTATCAAAGTTATCCAGACTGCTCAGGTAGCCAGCTGTTGAGTTGCTAGGCAGCTTCTTCATGGTTTCTACAAACTGCCCCAAAGCAAGCTCAATCCGCCGCTGCATGACGGGATTATCGGCATAAAGACGCTGACTATCCGCTTTCAGGCTTTCTACCTTTTGTAAAATAGCGGCCTCATCATAATCGCCCTGCTCATACTTAGATTGAATCTGAGGCAGACGATTTTTCAAGGCTTCTGCTGCGCCCTTGGACTGGATCTTGATATAGTGATTGTGGTCGCCATGAGGAATGACAAACTGACCATCTTCTACCTGCAGACTGTAAGGCGAAAGACCTGAGCGCAAGGCTGTTGTGTAGAGCTCATTCATGAAGTCCAGCTCTGCATTACCCGTTACCAGAGGAATGCGGACATGCTCCTTGCGGACAGCATAGGGGTGGATATGAGTCGGATCATAGGCTTGGTCAGGGTTATTAAAGACAAAGAAACCATTTGAGATGCGAACCGCCTCCTTGGGAACGCCATAGGTTTGGCAGATATAAGCAATCTTTTCCTCATCACTGGCATCGCGAGAATATCGTTCAGCATCATTGACTGCTGCAGAAGGTTTTGCTGGCTGCTGCTTGGCCAAGACCTGCTCAGCTGCTTGAATCTGTTCAGAGGTCAAGTCTTTCCTGTAAAAGTAATGAGCATGGTCTCCATGCGATACCATATAGCCTTGGTCGTCCTTGCCAATGACAGCCTCCGCATGAAAACCATGGTCGTGATCAGGCTGTGATGGTAGCTGAGGCTTCAAAGCTTGCAGAGGATCGCCCAGCGGCTGGTAAGTATATCCAATAGGAATCAAGCGGGCAATCTTCGCTTCCAAGTCTGATAGCTTGTCATAAGGAATGAAATGATGGTGGTCTCCGTGGGGGATAACGATCCCATTTTCTGTCCGACGGCTGATTTTCAGTGGGTCAAAAACCACACCGTCCCCTTCGTGATAGCGCTGAGACTGAGGCAAGGCATAGAGTTGCTGCAGCAAACTTGGCAAGGATGGCTGAGATGGTTGAGACGGCTGGAGCAGATTGGACGGACTCGGCTGAGTAACCGCTAAGCCAGGACTTGGCTGCTCAATCTTTGAATGATTTGGCAGCTGTGGAGTCGGATTTGAGACTGGTCCACCCTGATTAATAGCACTATTCTGATTCCAAGTATCGGAAGAAGCAATCGTCCTGCCGTAGTTAGGCGGATTCACCCGTCCGCCAGCTTGTCTGCTATTCCAGTAGCTCTGAGCCGCAGCCAATTCTGCTGGCGACAGTTCGCTCTTGGGAATGTAGTGAAAATGTCCGCCATGCGGCACGATAAAACCATCGCCAGTATCCTCGATGACGTCAGAGGGACTGAACGTATAACCGTCATCCGTCCTATATCCCCCTTTGCCTTGATAAGAAACTCCTGCAAGGTCTGCGGCTGTCTTTCCTGCAGCTAAGGACTTGCTGGGCTGGCTGAAATCTCGAGTCTTGCTTGATTTTGTTGTGGAAGATTTGCCACTATCGCCTTCTTCCTTGGTCTTATGCAGCTTCTTCTGCCGAGCAATTTCATCCACCGAGCGGACATTGCTGGTATGCTTGGCATCCTTGAGATAGAGATAATACTTCCCCTCCACCTTAATTATATAACCATCCTTGACCTCATTGACAATATCTGCTTGCTGCAGCGTGTAGTTAGGATCTCGGATAATCAACTCTTCGCTGATAATGGCATCAAAAGGCACCTTTCCATCAAAGTAATGATAATGGTCTCCATGGGAAGTGACATAGCCCTGATCTGTGATTTTCACGACAATCTGCTCTGCTTCAATACCTTCCTCATCATTGATTTGGTCAGGTGTCAAATTTTTATCCGTCTTGTCACCCGAAGTCTTGTCCTCAATATAGGCTACTTTGTTATCTTTGGTCTGAGTTCGAGGTTGAACTTGCCATTGGATAAGCCCGTAAGTTCCGAGACCAAGAGCTAATACAGCTGCTGAAGCAAGGAAATATTTCTTTTTCATGGTTTTCCTTTATCCTTTCAAATCTTTAGCTAAAACAGCTAGATTCTTTTCTAAATTTTCTAAATAAGATAGTTTGTTGGCCGGGTCTGCTTCCATAGGATTCAGCTCCTTGATTTGTACACCGGTCGCCTTGACTAAGGTTTGAGCCACTTTGGAAGAAGCATTGCTTTCCACAAAAATAGTCTTCACCTTGTGCTCCTTGACAAAGTCTTCTATCTCTGTCAGCTGGCGCGGACTAGGCTCCTGCTCCGGTGAAATACCAGCAATACCCAGCTGGGCCAGCCCGAATCGCTTGGCTAGATAAGAAAAGGCAGTATGCTGGGTGACAAAGGTTTTGTTGGGCACTTTATCAAAAATCTTCTGATAGCGCTCCGTCAACTCCTTGGCCTCTTCTTGAAATTTTCGGGCATTGGCCTGATAAGTATCCCGATGGTCGCTATCCAACTCCGACAATCTGTCGGCGATAATCTGAGCTTCCTCAGAAGCCTTCTGAGGATCCAACCAGGTATGGGGGTCATAGAGCGTCTTCTCATCCACTCCCTCTCCCGCTTGGACATCTTCTAAGCCAGCGACTCGATCCAGCTCCATTCCCTGAGAAGCCTCAAGGACTTGAACCTTGGAATTCTTGAGACTGGGATTCAGCTCTCCAGCCCAGGACTCCAAGGTTCGTGAATGATAGACAAAGACATCTGCATCATAGATGGCTGCTACATCATTGGCTGAAGGCTCAAAATCATGAATACCGCTGCTAGACTGAATCATGCGCACGTCATTCAGATCGCCAGATATAGACTTAACCATGGAGTAAATAGGATAAAAGCTGGTTACGATCTTCAATCCTTGCGACGTACTGGATGGACTGGATTCCTTTTGAGACTGACAAGCCCAGAGACACAAGGCCAGGGCCAGCAGGCTAAGGCATACTGAGATTTTTAAAGCTCGTTTCATAACATCTCCTTAACTCATTATTAACTGGTTTATTAACTGGTTAATATCATACACTTTGTCAACTTCTTTGTCAAGTTTTTTAAGAAAAAAAAGCAAAAAGGAAGTAGGATTCTTTCCCACTTCCTCTTTGATTTTAATTCCAATATAAAGGACAGAATAAGCTGGGACAGATGCATTTTCAAGCTTAACTGTATGAGATTACTTTTCCGACCTACAGACTATCAAATGACAATCTGGAACTGAAAACTCCAGCTCTATATCGCTTCTGTAGTGAAACTGCGGCTTTCCAGTACCTTCAGCATGGCATCAGCTGTGTCCAAGGCTGTGAAGAGTGGCACTCCATGCTCAATAGCTGAGCTACGGATAATTTGACCATGCTTGTCAGCTGTCCGCTTGGTTCCGACCGTGTTGATAATAGCCTGAACCTTGCCCTTGCGGATATAGGCTGGGATGTCCTTGTTATCATCACTGCCGATTTTTTCCACCAGACGAACATGGAGACCATGATTTTCAAAATAAGAGGCTGTTCCCTTGGTTGCCCAGATTCCATAGCCAATATTGGCAAAACGCTGAGCCAGCTGCAGGGCTTCTTCCTTGCTGTCATCTGCAATAGTAAAGACGACATTACCAAAGTTTGGCAAATGGAGATAGGAAGCCTCAAAAGCCTTGTAGAGTGCTTTTTCGAGCGTGCGATCACTGCCCATGACTTCGCCGGTAGACTTCATCTCAGGTCCCAAAAGACTGTCAACCTTCGCTAGCTTGGTAAAGGAGAAGACTGGCGCCTTGATATGAACCATGGAACTTTCTGGATGAAGACCGTCTTCATAACCCAGCTCTGCCAGACTTTCTCCAAGGATCAAACGAGTCGCTACTTGCGCCATCGGAATATCAGTCACCTTGGACAAGAAAGGAACAGTCCGGCTGGCACGCGGATTGACCTCAATGACATAGACCTGCTCATCTTTGATGACGAACTGAATATTCATCATGCCGATACAGTTGAGTCCCAGAGCCAAACGTTTGGTATAGTCTGCAATGGTATCCTTGACTTTCTGCGATAGGGTTTGCGGCGGATAAGCCGCCATGGAATCCCCTGAGTGAACCCCTGCCCGCTCGATATGCTCCATAATCCCAGGAATCAAGACCTGACGACCATCAGAAATGGCATCCACTTCACACTCATCCCCAACAATGTAAGAATCCACCAAAACCGGATGGTCTGGACTGGCCTTAACCGCTGTCCGCATATAAGAGCGTAGATCCGCTTCGTTTTCTACGATTTCCATAGCACGGCCACCCAAGACATAGGAAGGTCGCACTAGAACAGGGAAGCCAATCTTACGAGCAGCCTCTACTGCCTCCTCTTCATTAGTGGCAGTCTGACCTAGCGGCTGCGGAATATCCAGCTCCTTCAGAGCTTGCTCAAAGAGATCCCGATCCTCAGCTCGATCCAAGTCCGCTACTTGGGTGCCTAAAATCTTCACACCAGCCTTGGATAGAGGCTCTGCCAGATTAATGGCTGTCTGTCCGCCAAACTGAACGATAACACCTTTAGGCTGCTCCAGCTCAATGACATTCATGACATCTTCAAAGGTCAGCGGCTCAAAGTAGAGCTTATCAGAGACAGAAAAGTCAGTCGATACAGTCTCCGGATTGCTGTTCATGATAATCGCTTCATAGCCTGCTGCCTGAATAGCCTTTACAGAATGAACAGTCGCATAGTCAAACTCGACTCCCTGCCCGATTCGGATAGGACCTGAGCCCAGCACCAGAACAGATTCCTTGCTGGATTTGACAGATTCATTTTCAAAGCCATAGGTGGAGTACAAATATGGTGTCGCAGACTCGAACTCAGCAGCACAGGTATCCACCATCTTGTAAACCGGCACAATCTTCTGCTCCTGTCGGATGCGACGTACCTGCTCAGCTGTCATGTCCCACAAGGCTGCAATCTTAGTATCCGCAAAGCCATTTTGTTTGGCTTTCTTAAGCACATAACTATCTCCGATATGACTGGCCAGCTCCTGCTCGATTTCGTAAATATGAAGCAGCTTATCCAGGAAAAAGACATCAATCTTGGTCAGCTCAGCAATTTCATCCGGACTGTAACCACGGCGGATAGCCTCTGAGATATAGAAAAGTCGGTCATCTTGCGCCTTGACAATCTTCCTCATCAGCTCATCATCGCTTACTTGACTGAGAGCAGGCAGCTCGTTGTGGTTCACACCAACTTCCAAAGAACGGCAGGCCTTGAGCAGACTCTCCTCAATATTGCGCCCGATAGCCATGACTTCCCCTGTCGCCTTCATCTGGGTTCCCAGACGGCGCTCACCCTGCTCAAATTTATCAAATGGAAAGCGTGGAATCTTAGCGACCACATAGTCCAGAGCCGGCTCAAACATGGCATAGGTAGAGCCTGTCACTGGATTGATGATTTCATCCAATGTAAGCCCGACCGCGATTTTCGCTGCCAACTTGGCAATCGGATAGCCGGTCGCCTTAGAGGCAAGGGCTGATGAGCGGGAAACCCGTGGATTGACCTCGATAACATAGTATTTGAAACTATGCGGGTCCAGAGCCAGCTGCACATTACAGCCCCCCTCAATCTTCAGCGCACGGATAATCTTAAGACTAGCGTCCCGCAGCATCTGGTATTCATAGTCTGAGATGGTCTGACTAGGTGCAAAAACGATAGAATCACCTGTGTGGATGCCGACTGGATCAAAGTTTTCCATATTACATACGACCAGCGCATTGTCGGCGCCATCCCGCATGACTTCGTATTCGATTTCCTTAAAGCCTGCTATGGAGCGCTCGATCAGACACTGAGTCACTGGAGAGAGTTTGAGGCCGTTTTCTGCGATTTCCTGCAGCTCTTCTTCATTGCTACAGATACCGCCGCCAGTTCCTCCCAGTGTAAATGCCGGGCGGACAATGACTGGATAGCCGATGCCAGCCGCAAATTCCAGTGCTTCATCCACTGTATTGACAATTTCTGACTCAGGGATGGGCTGACCTAGCTCTTCCATCAGCTGCTTGAAGAGATCCCGGTCTTCCGCTTGGTCAATGGCTGACAGCTTTGTCCCCAAGAGTTCCACTCCCAGCTCTTCTAAAAGTCCTGACTTGGATAGTTCCATGGCCATATTGAGTCCGGTCTGGCCGCCCAAAGTAGGCAGCAGAGCATCTGGCCGCTCCTTACGCAAAATCCGCGCAACAAACTCCAGCGTTATAGGCTCGATATAAACTCGGTCCGCAATTTCCTTGTCCGTCATGATGGTCGCTGGGTTAGAATTAACCAAGACAACACTGTAGCCCTCTTCTTTCAAGGACAGGCAAGCCTGAGTCCCAGCATAGTCAAACTCTGCAGCCTGACCAATAACGATAGGACCAGAACCAATGACCATAATTTTCTGAATATCTTTACGTTTTGGCATAGTGCACCTCTCAATCTTGCTTCCTAGTAAGCCTGATGGGCATCCATCATTTCCATAAACTCATCAAAGAGATAGTCTGCATCATGCGGTCCCGGCGCAGCATCCGGGTGGAACTGCACAGAAAAAGCTGGATAGTCCCGATGGCGCACACCTTCGACAGACTTATCATTGATTTCTTCATGAGTCACAATCAGGCATTCTGGCAAATCCTCACGACTGACTGCATAGCCGTGATTTTGACTGGTAAAGTCAACTCGGCCTGTCGCAATCTCGCGTACCGCATGGTTGAAGCCACGGTGGCCGAACTTCATCTTATGCGTCTTGGCACCGTTAGCCATGGAGAAGAGCTGATGTCCCATACAGATCCCAAAAATTGGAATCTTGCCCTGAACACCACGAATCATGTCCAGAGCCTCCGGCACATCTTCCGGATTTCCCGGTCCATTGGACAGCATGACGCCGTCAGGATTGAGCTGGAGAATTTCCTCAGCTCTGGTATCATAAGGCACTACTGTCACGCTGCAGTTGCGCTTAGCTAACTCCCGCAGGATAGAATGTTTGAGACCAAAGTCAACCAATACAACACTGCGACCCGTTCCCGGAGCTGGATAGGACTGCTTGGTAGACACCTGCTTGATGTTATCAGTCGGCAGAACTGTCGCCTGCAGCTGGTCTTGCAAATGCTCAATGCTATCCTCTGCATTGGCAATGGTTGCCCGCATGGTTCCATGCTGGCGGATAATCTTGGTTAGTGCCCTTGTATCAATTCCCGAAATGCCTGGTATCTTTTTGATTTTGAGGAACTCATCCAAAGACAATTGCTGGCGCCAATTGCTGGCACGACGTGCATACTCATAGACCACCACTCCCTTGCAGGTCGGCAGAATGGATTCATAGTCGTCCCGATTGACACCATAATTTCCAACCAAGGGATAGGTAAAGGTCAAAATCTGGCCGTTATAAGACTGATCCGTAATTGATTCCTGATAACCTGTCATGCCTGTGTTAAAGACGATTTCGCCTGTCACAAAAAGATCCGCTCCAAAAGCTTCCCCTTCGAAGATCATGCCATTTTCTAATATTAAAAGTCTCTTTGCCATTGTTCCCTCCTGTCCAAGATGCAGACCGCCCACGACCATCCACATAAGATATATAATAATAGGGAGTGGGATTGCTTCACACAGCTTCACCCACTCCCGGCCTACTGTCCGAGATTATTGACGGCCTTTCAGAACTGCTTCGATAATAGCCATTCTAACAAAGACGCCGTTGGTCATTTGTTCAACGATACGCGATTTTGGTGCTTCGACCAAATGATCCGCAATTTCTACATCGCGGTTAACTGGAGCTGGATGCATCAGAATCGCCGTATCTTTCATGCGGTCATACCGCTCTTGAGTCAGCCCATGCAGTCTGTGGTAATTTTCTTTAGAAAAGATGGACTCGTAGTCATGGCGCTCATGCTGCACGCGCAGGAACATCATGACATCCACTTCTTCAATCACCTCATCAATAGTGACAAACTTACCATAGTCCGCAAACTCCTGGCTCCGCCATTCTTCCGGACCTGCAAAGTAGAGCTCTGCACCCAAGCGCTTGAGAATCTGCATATTTGACTTAGCCACGCGCGAATGGTCCAAGTCACCAGCAATCGCAACCTTGAGGCCTTCAAAGCGACCAAACTCTTGATAAATGGTCATCAGATCCAGCAAGCTTTGGCTAGGATGCTGACCAGAACCGTCTCCTCCGTTAACAATAGAAGTCGTAATGGTTGGGCTTTCCACTAGCTCTTTGTAATAATCCACTTCCGGGTGGCGAATGACACAAACATCAACGCCAAGGGCAGACATGGTCAGGATAGTGTCATACAAGGTTTCTCCTTTATTGACCGAGCTGGTCTTGACATCAAAGTCCAGAAGATCGCAGCCTAACTTCAACTCCGCTACCTCAAAGGCCTTGTGGGTACGAGTCGAAGGTTCAAAGAAGAGGTTAGACACGATATGCTGCTCATCATAATGGACTTTAGCGCCATTTTTAAATTCGATTCCGCGTTTAATCAAGGCCATAACTTCTTCATTTGACAGAGTTTCCATAGAAACAAGGTTCTTAAGAGCGATTTGATTGGATGACATGATGTAATTCTCCTTTATGAAAGAATGAGGGCTTCCAGAGTGCTGCAAGTAAAGTCGCTCTGAGAGCAAGCTATTTTGAACGAAAGTTAATGATTTAGCACCTAGCTCAATCCTTGGGCTCAGGCAGGACAAGATAGAGTACAATTCCCAGAATAGTTGACAAGGCAACTCCTGAGATTTGCAGACCCGACAGCTGCAAGGTCAGACCGCCGATACCAGATACCAAGATGACACTGGCAATCAAGAGATTCTTTTTATTGTCAAAATTGGTCTGTGCTTCGATCAGAATCTTGAGACCGCTCGAAGCAATTACCCCAAAGAGGGCGATAGAAATACCTCCCAGTACAGGACTCGGAATGGATTGGAGCAGGGCTGAGACCTTGCCTACAAAGCTCATGACAATAGCCAGTACCGCTGCACCTGCAATGACATAGACGCTGTAGATTTTATTGAGCGCCATAACTCCGATATTCTCTCCGTAGCTAGTAACTGGCGGTGCTCCGAAAAGCCCTGCAATAATCTGAGCCAGACCATCACCAGTCAAGGTCTTGTCCAGTCCTGGATCCTTGAAGAAGTCCTTACCTGTCAAGCTATTCAGTACCATGACATGCCCGAAGTGTTCCGTCATGGTTACAAAGGCGATAGGCGCCATAGTTAAAATCGCACTAGGATAAAATTTCACATCATAGTCCAAGAAAGGCAGACTCATGGGCGGAAGGTGGAACCAAGAAGCTTCTCCTACCTTGGCAAAAGAAACGATTTCCTGCCCAGTCACGATTCCTAGAATCAAGCTAAAGATGTAGCCGACTATCAGACCTAGCAAGACTGGGATGATTCCCACAATCTTCTTACCATAGATATTAAAGAGAATGACTGCTAAGAGAGTGACCATACCAATAATGAAGTGGGTCAAATCATAAACCTTTTCGCCATTAGCTAGAGTCTTGTTCATCACATCGCTAACAGCTGTTCCAGCCAAGCTCAGACCGATGACCATGATGATAGGCCCTACCACTACTGGAGGCAGCACCTTGTCAATCCAAGCATTACCAGCAAACTTGACAATCAGTGCTACGATAAAGTAAACCAAACCACCAGTGATGGCTCCCTGAGCAACCGCTCCGATACCATCTGTCTTCATCAGCATCTGCATGGCTGCGATATAAGCAAAGCTGGATCCCATGTAGGCTGGAATTTTGTACTTGGTAACAGTCAGATGGGCCAGTGTTCCCAGACCGCTGGAAAAGAGGGCTACCGCTGGGTCAATTCCCACCAGAATCGGTACCAAGACTGTCGCCCCAAACATGGCGAACAAGTGCTGAAAGGATAGTCCTAAAAGCAAACCTGGCTTTGGCATATCATGCACATCATACTTAACATCTTGACTCATTTAGCTAATTACTCCCCCATAATCAAAACGCGATCTTGACCGTCAGTTTCGGTCATCTCAACGATAATCTCCTCAGTTTGGCTAGTCGGAATATTCTTGCCGACATAGTCTGCCCGTATCGGCAGCTCGCGGTGGCCACGGTCTACCAAGACAGCCAGACCAACCCGAGAGGGACGTCCATGACTGACCAGATTGTCGATAGCTGCTCGGATGGTCCGTCCTGTGTAGAGGACATCGTCAATCAGGATTACTTGACGGTCGGTAATATCTACTGGAATCACTGTCGTATCTTCCTCAACCTTGATATCATCTCGAAAAGGCTTGGTATCTACTTCTGCGACTGGAATATCGATATTCTCCAACTGAACCAACCGCTTCTGAATCCGGTGAGCCAAGTGAACCCCACGGGTCTTAATGCCAGCCAAGACCACTTGGTTCAAGTCCTTGTTGCGCTCGATGATTTCATAGGTAATCCGCGTAATCGCGCGATTCATGGTGATGTCATCGACAACTTCTTTTGTTTTCATTCTTTCCTCCTCAAACAATAGAAAAAGTCTCCTTATTACAAGGAGACTTCAGAAAAATCTAGTCAGGCAAGCTAAAACAAGACGCACTTGCTTACACTCCACCCATCTTTTTACTTGCTCCTTGTCTATCTCTCTGGATAGAATTAAAGGATTATTTAATTTTTTATACTATATCACAAATTCAAAACTATTTCAAGAAAAAATTGTATTTTTTCTGCTTGACTGGGTAAGGATTAGTGGCTAGCCTCTTTCTCAGCCTTTTCCTTATCTTTTGAATTCTTTGGATTTTCTTTGTCTTCTGCTTGAGCTGGCTCGTCTTTTAATTCAGGATTTTCAGCAGTTGGCACTTCTTCTGGTGATGGCTTAGAAGAGTTTTCTAGATTCTCATCTTGATTGTTTAACTCTGCTTCAGCAGATCCAGCTGGATGCTCGCTATCGTTTGAAGCTTCTTGACTGCTTGCTTCAGTTGAGGCTGACTTCCCTTGGACATCTGTCTTCATAGGCTCACTTTCCTTAGGCGCTTCCTTGTTTTCTTCTTTTGGATCAGCCGGCTTATTATTGTCAATGCTGCCACCCTGAACATCTGGGAAATGCTGCGCCAAGGCTTTCGGAATTTTATTTTCATTCAATTCAAGCTCTGCTTTAGGGATGTGATTGTCGCTGACATTGATATAAGTCACCGTCTTATTTGGTTCCTGCAGCGCTAAGGTTGTGATTTTATTCTTGTTGACAGCCAGATTGTCTAAAGACCTAAACTGATTAATTCCTTCCAAGTTTTTCAGCTCATTCTCAGCCAAGTTTAAATTCTTCAAGGAAGACTGAGCGGCTGGAATGTCCAAAGATGTAATCTTGTTTTGACTTGCGGACAAAGTTACTAAATTCTTAGCAGCTTCAACTCCTGCCAGCGAAGTCAGACGATTGCCATTTAGGCTTAGAGTTGTCAGATTTGGATTATCCTTCAGGAAGTTCAAGCTCTCAACATTGGAATTATCAGATGTTAATTCTTCAAGTTTGGAAGCTTTGAGGGTATTGAGATTTAAGTTTGGATTATTGGATAAGAAAAGTCTTGTTAAATCTTCTTTTTGGCTCAGAGCAGAAACATCTTGTAGTTGATTATGCTCTAAACTTACCGCTTTTAATTTTGAAAGCTTGGTCAAAGCAGAAATATCAGAGATATTATTGTAGTCAAGGTTCAATGACTCCAGATTTTTCAACTCCGCCAGCGGTGAAATATCGGTAAGGTCATTTCCCGCTGCTGCGACTGTCTTGAGGTTTGGGTAATCCTTTAAGAAAGTTAAATCGGTGATGCCATTCTGGGAAATATCTAAACCTTCCAAGGTCGGAATCTCTTTTAAGAAATCATAGTTGGTAACGCCTGTCTTTGTCATCCATAGCTGTTTCAAATGCTTAAATTGCAGCACTGGTCTGATGTCCTTTATCGGAGTAAAGCCTATTCCCAGAACTTCAATATTTGGCATCAGTTCTAAACCTTTTCTTTCTAGCGGATCTTTGCGCTGGCCGATATTTAAGTATTTCACAGTTGCAAGCCAGGCTTTCATCTTTTCCGTATCCTTCTCATCTGATGGGAATGGGCTGTCCGCCGTAGCATGTAAAATATCTTCAATGATTTCATCATCAAATCCTAGAGTTTTCAAGGTTGCCATACCAACTGCGTCATGAGCGTGTGGATTTCCATGAGGATCAAAAGCCTTAGTCGTATCAATCTCACTGACCAAGGTCGAATGGCTATGATCGCCATGCGGATAGATAAATACCTTTCCTTTATCTGTATCGCTCACTTGAATCAGGCTTTCATCGATTCCTAATTGCTGAGCCAAATAGGCCTTTTTCTTAGCAATTTCTTTCTCGTCTGATGGATTTGGTGAAGGCTCAGGTGTAGGAGCTGGTGCTGGCGACGGTTCTGGCGAAGGCTGTGTTTGCCCTTGTCGGCCATTGTAGGCATCTTCAGCAGCTTTCTTATGTTCTGCGGGAATCAATGACTCCCAAGGTGAAGCAATCAGCTGCTCATAGGGAATGAAATGAGTATGACCGTTATGATCTGCCAGCAAACCAGTAGCCAACTTGCCAGTTACTCCGGTACCTTTAAATAAGAATCCATCACTTGTAGGATAATCAATCCCAGCAAACTGACGTTTAGTTGTCCCTTGCTGCTGGGGAATAGATGGTCTAAGCGTTGGCTGATAAACATGCCCCGTAGGATTGCTAGACGGCGTTGGACGATAACTCGGTGCTTGTGCAAGATTACCCACTGACTGCTTCAAAATATAATGAAAATGATCCCCGTGACGCACAACATAGCCATATTGGTCTTCTGACACAATGTCTCTAGGATTAAAGACATAGCCATCATCAGCAATGCTCATTTGATTTGCCAGCTGAGGGGAGTCTGCAGGCACTTGCCCATCTTTTGGTATCAGATAGGCCCATTTACTATTCTTTAGGTCAGAATAAAAAATAAAGTGCGTATGGCCATCATGCTCTAAAATCAAACCTTCACTAGTTCTAGCTTTAATTTGAGACTCGCTTTTGAAGAGAAAACCATCATCCGTCGGCTTATCAACACCAGGAACTTGTCCTTTTTTGGTCGCCTTGCTTTTCTTCTTCACTTCTTGCTTGGTCTTCACCTTTTCTTGACTGCTTTCCTGTTGAGACGGCTGAGACTGACAAGCCGCCAAGCAAAGATTACAAGCAAGAATGATTCCTGCTAGACTTAACAGTTTCTGATTGTGTTTCATTTTTTCCTCCTGTTTATTTAACCAGTTAATAATTAACTAGTTAACTATATCATACAAATCTGATATTGGCAAGAAAAAATCGAAGCAATATAAAAAAAACAGAGCAAATCTGTTTTTCATCTACAAGTACATGTCTCTAAGAAGTCTTCTTTTTTGAGAATGAGATGGATTTTATCCCGTAAAAGACAAAACCAAAAACAAGATAGGCTGCAAAGATAATCAGACACATCTGGATGACATAAGGCCAGCCTTTCTTAAAGACATTGAGGAAAAAGTAAGGAAATGGATTGTCCTTGGATCTTGGAATATCTATTTTCAAGAAAAAGCCATTAAAGAGAGCAAAGGCCATGTAGACCAAAGGCACACTTGTCCAAGAAATCGGATCAAACCAGCGGTACTGACGCGATTTGTCAAAGATTACTGTATCCAGAAGAAAGGCCAAGGGTACTATATAATGACATAAAAAATTCTCCAGGCGGTAAAAATCTGTCGCAATTGGGGCTAGCAAGAGGTGATAAACGACACAAGTAATCATGATGGACATGGTCACCCCGCCCTTGATTCGCAAGATTTTCGGAGCCTTCCAAGCATCGTCCGGTCTCGTCATCAGATAGACAAGATAGCCCGTAAAGAGCAGGACCAAGAGATTGGACAAAACCGTATAGTACATGAGCATGCCCACGCCATACTTAGTGATTTCCAGATACACACCCAAAAAGGCCAGGATAAAAAGAATAATTCGATAAATTAAGATAAAACGACGATTCATAGAGACCTCAAATTTTCTTAACAAACTCTGACTTGAGCTTCATCGCACCGAAGCCGTCAATCTTACAGTCGATATTATGGTCGCCTTCTACGATGCGGATATTTTTCACGCGCGTTCCCTGCTTGAGATCCTTAGGTGCTCCTTTGACCTTCAGGTCCTTAATCAAGGTAACTGTGTCGCCATCAGTCAGCTTATTGCCATTAGCATCGATCGCTACTGGTCCTTCTTCTGCTTCTTGGACCTCAGCTGGATTCCACTCATAGGCGCACTCTGGGCAGACCAAGAGCGTTCCATCTTCGTAGACATACTCTGAATTACATTTGGGGCAGTTTGGTAAGTTGTTCATTTTCTTCTCCATTTCTAGTCAAGGCTGCTAAATTCCCATACCAGCCTTCTATATATGATTAAGCTCTTCTTTCATTTTTCAAGTCCAGCAGAACACTAATCGATGTGAAGGTCAACTAAATTCTAAAAATCTAGTTTACTCCTATTTCCATACCTTTCTAGTATAAGCTATTTTAAGCATTTTGACAAATCTCTTTTAGGATTTTTACAGGTCTTGACCTTTCTGCAAAAACAGTGTACTATACTAGTGTATATACAGATAAAAAGGAGTCACTATGAAACCAAGATCTAAAAATCAGTTTATGACGCTGACCGCTTTTTTGACTGCACTAGCTATTGTTATCCCGCTAGTTATGCCGATTAAAATTGTCATTCCGCCCGCTTCCTTCACCTTAGCCAGTCATGTCGCTATCTTTTTGGCTATGTTTATCTCCCCTCTCATGACGGTGATTGTCGTGATTGGCTCCACTATTGGATTTTTTATGTCCGGACTTCCTTTTATCATCACGCTCAGAGCCCTATCCCACTTGCTCTTTGCTAGCATCGGCGCTCTTTATCTGCAAAAGCACCCGGACACACTGGACAGCCAGAAGAAGACTTGGATATTTAATTTCCTACTAGCCTTGATTCATGCCTTTGGTGAAGTGGTCGTCTGCATTTTCTTTTACACGACTTCTGCCTATCCAGCTAATGCTTTCTATATCTTATTTGGTCTGGTTGGACTTGGTACGGTCATCCATAGCATGGTCGACTTTGTCATTGCTAAGTTCATCTATCAAGCGCTGAAAAAGATTCGCTAGAGCTTGAAGATTCCTGACTTTTGGTTTACAATGAAGCTATGACCAAGCAAAGACGAGAAGAACTATTAGACCTTTTGAAAACATCATCTGCTGCCCTCAATGGCCAGTCACTGGCGGAGCATTTCCATGTGACCAGACAGATTATAGTTCAAGATATCGCCCTCTTGCGGGCTGATGGTGCCCCCATCCTCTCAACCAATCGTGGCTATCTTTATAAAGACCGCCAAGAAAATGCTGCTGTCCATCAGCTCTTCAAGGTTCAGCATGGGGCTGAGGATATGGAAGCTGAGTTGCTGGCTATCGTGGACAATGGTGGACGCGTACAGACTATTTTGATTGAGCATCCAGTTTATGGCGAAATCCAGACTTACCTGAAGCTGACCTGCCGCCGCGATGTCCAGCATTTTCTCCAGCAAGTCGCATCCTGTGCCTTTCGCCCCTTATCTGAGCTGACAGATGGAGTCCACTATCACCTAGTACAAGCCGACTCCCAGCAGGATTTGGACTATGTAGAAGCCGCCTTGAGAGACCTAGGATTTTTACAGGATAAATAACAAGCAAGAAAAAGACTGATTAGGTCCCAACCTAGTCAGTCTTTTTAGTACATACTCTTGCGCCAACCGGCTTTCAAATGATAGATAGTCGCTATAAAAATCACTGATAAAACAATCAAACTATTCTTTAAAAGAAATTAAAAAAATTAATATTCCAGAAAATACAATACTAATAATTGACAAGACCAAGACCCTATTCTCGTTTAAATCTGTGTACAAAGAATAAAGAAAAATGAGCAAATTAAGCAAAATCACTGATCTATAAAACCTAGATTGGCTCTGCTTCCATCCTTTTAAAGTATGAAAAGCAAATGGAAATCTCAAACCGAATCCAGCATTTCTAGAAGGAAAAAAATGGTTTAAGCCCAAAAGAAAAAATGCAACAATAGCAATCCATAATGAAATCATGACAGTCATCCACCTTTCTATCTTTGCACTTCAGACACAAAAGGAAACATTTTTTAATACATACTCTTGCGCCAGCCGCCTTTGATGCGCTCGTGATAGTAATATTCTGACAGTTCCTCATCTTCCATCATACGCAGAAGTTCTAACATATCGTAGGCCAAGTCCAGCTGTGGCAGGGTTTCCTTGTCTACCCAAGAGATCTCGCCCTCTTCTGTCGAATGAATCTGACCAGAATATTCAGTCGCTTTGTAACAAAAGACAATGTAGCGAATCCCCTCATCCGTATGCCAGTTCTTAACCCCAACCAATTTCGGATGAGAAATATTTAACCCCGTTTCCTCTAAAATCTCACGGACAACTGAATCATGGAGAGATTCTCCCTTTTCAATATGACCACCCGGAAAAGCATATCCAGACCAAGGATAGCGCTCAGGAGAGCGATACTGCATTAGGACTTTACCGCGCGACACATCTTCAACAAGGCAGATGTTTGTTAGGATTGTTTTTTGGGAACGTGACATGGATTTTTTCCTTTCGACACAAATGGAGAATTTTACAGTGACATTGTAATAGCTCATAGCAAGTTTGTTGAGTAGAGAACCTTTGCAAATTATTAATCAATATACCGAACGCGATTAACCTTGATTTTCATGATATAGGGATTTACTAAATCATGGTGTTCATCGTATTCACCTAATAAAAAGCCCTTTCGCAAAATAATTTCATTGTCATTAGTAACATAGTCCATATTAATCGGGACAGAATTTTCTGATCCGATGATGGAGAAATGAAAGAAAACAAAGAACCATGCAAAAAGAGCAGGAAATACACTCAGAATTGCCCAGACAAGATGGAACCAGCGGAACTCTCTATTTTTCAAGAAGAGAAACCATAAGTGGCAAAATATAACAGCTGCCAGAAGAAAAAGCCATTTGTTCCACAAGAGCGGAGTAAAGGACAAGCCAAAGAAACTCAATATAAAATGTAGTAAGACAAAGATAAATAACAAAATATAGAGTGCTAACCAAATAACTTTACTTGAAAATTTCCATTGCTTCACTATTTTCTCACCTTTCATTTTCCAAAGTTTGCTCACTCATTTCCGACCAACTCCACAATCTTCTGGAAAGTCTTGCCGTTTCGGATAGTCAGCTGCTTGTAAAAACTAGACTTAAGCAGTTTCTTATGGTAGTTTGACTTGAGATAGTCCGCTTGGTCAGCATTGCTATAAAAGAAAGCCGTCTGCCCAAAATGCAGTTGCTCCTTGTCATTCGCCCAGATGCCTGCCAGCTCTTGAACGCTCTCCCTGTCTGTCTCCGGCAGATAAAAGAGAACATCACGCCGAAAGGCTGTTTCATCCTGCCACCAAGTAGGCAGATTGGCTCTTTCTTTTTCAAGCATGGCAGAGCTGACAAGGACGAAAGGCAGGGGAAAATCATAAGATCGACTGAAATAAGCCGTCAAAATCTCCCGAATCCTCTCCTCCCGCTCCTCGCTGTCAAAGAAAAGATTGCCACTATTGATGTAGGAAACCGGATTTTCAAAACCCAACCCTGCTAAATCTTTCTTCAAATCAGCCATAACAACCTTGTTTTTCCCGCCGACATTGATGCCGCGGAGTAAAAGTGCATAACGCATGTGTGCTCCTTGTTTATTTCTAAATAGATATTCAAACTTTATACGAATTATCAATTTTTAAGTAATAAATCATTTTTATATTGTTCTTAATTCATAAATCATTTTTATATTGTTCTTAATTC
>NZ_RJMM01000017.1 GCF_003943655.1 Streptococcus sanguinis | reverse complement strand
ATTATGATGATTTAACTTTTTCTTCCAGAAAAAGAATTTTAAAGCGTTGCTTGAGGGAAATTGTTAGTATAATAGAATCAAATTCTCTGGAAATTAATTTAATTAAGTCGAAAGTAAGTAAATTAAATTATACAAAAATTACAGGTTGTGTAATAGTTGGTAACGAATTAAAAGCGCCAAATAAATTACAGAAAGAAACTCATGATTTATTTTTAAAAATAAAAAATGGAAATCTATCAGAAACAGAATTATCTTTATTGTTGAAACGGTTTTTAGGGAAGATATCAGCAATTCAAATGATAGAAAAGAATAGAAAATTTCCAAATTACTTAAAGTTAATTGAAGATAAAAAACGAGAATTAATGAGCAGAAGAAATGATTAACCATAAAATCTTTTGGTAACGTTTCAAAGAATTGAGATAAAATATTGTTACAATCAGTGAAAGAGGTCCAATATGGAACTTATGATTCACCTAAGTATTTTCAAGTAGAGCATCTGCAAGTAACATGTAAGAACTCAATAGATTCTGGAGCAAACATGGACGATTTTTGTTGAGTTCCAAAAAAGGATGATAGACTAGTGGTTAGAAGCATAGAAGTCGCTCCACTAACAAAGATTGTCGCCAATATTAATCGCACCAACAGCGAGATTGATAATAAAACAGCTGACCTTATAGATTTGCTGGGCCAGCTCAGAGTCACAACGCCTGAAGCTCAGGAAGAACTAGAGAAGTTTTTTGATGAGTTTGAGAAATAATATTTCATAAAGTTCCTATAACAAACCAATCAAACTGGTCCATTCTGCGCTAGTTCTGATTGGTTTTTTCTTATTTCCGGATTTTAAACTGTATTTATTCTATGTTTCAAATAAATAGATGCTTGAAACTTTATCATATAGCTTTTCTTGACTATAACGTTCGTCATTATTACGTTTTTGTTACATTTGTTAGGAGTGTATGAATTGTCAGAAAATTTTTATTATAATATGGTTTATAAATAAAGTAAGGAGACTTCTATGCAAAGACAACGTTTTTCACTCCGTAAATACAAGTTCGGTCTGGCTTCTGTTCTGTTGGGAACTGCTCTGGTTTTTGGTGCGGGACAGGCTCAGGCGGATGAGCAGGCGACAGCTAGTTCGTCAGGGCAAGGTCAGACATCTACTGCTGTGGTATCAGCGACTGAGTCCGCTTCTCAAGCAGCTACACCTGAGAGTCAGCCGGCAAGTTCAGCTACTGTGGAGAAAGCAACGCTAGCTTCTTCTGAATCGGCTACTTCAAGTACAGAGCATGCTAGCCAGCCTTCTACGACAGAGGCTAAGGAAGCATCTGCAGCTCCTGTAGAGAAAGGAGCGACTTCTTCATCAGAAGAGGCTTCTTCAAGTGCTGAGAAGATAACTCAACCATCTGCCACAGAGACCAATCCGACAGCTCCAGCTAGTCCGACAGCAGAGTCTCCGGCAGCCGCAAACTCAGACAAGTCTGCTGCTAATCCTGATGCAGTAGCAGATTCACCAACTTCTCGGGATGCTAAACCAAGCAGCATCAGTACCAATGAGATTATCAAGGTTCCTCAGACCTGGTCTCAGGGCTATAAAGGTCAAGGCCGGCTGGTAGCGATTATCGACTCAGGTCTGGATGTCCATCATGAGGTTCTGAAGATTTCTGATCCATCAAAGGCCAAGTATCAGACAGAGGCAGCTCTGGAAGAAGCCAAGAAAAAGGCCGGCATTGACTACGGGAAGTGGTACAATAGCAAGGTTGTCTATGCCTATAACTATATCGACGGTGATGACAATATCAAGGAAAAGAACAGTTACTCACATGGTATGCACGTAACAGGGATTACAGCGGGAAATCCCAACAAGAAAGCGCCTAATAATGAGTATGTCTATGGTGTTGCACCAGAAGCACAGGTTATGTTTATGCGGGTCTTCTCTGACCGTCAACGCACAACTAGTGACGCTATCTATATCAAAGCCATTGATGATGCGGTGGCTTTAGGGGCTGATACCATCAATATGAGTCTAGGTTCAGCAACAGGTTCAACGGTTGATGTCAGTCCTAGTCTGCAGGCCGCTATTGAGCGTGCTCGGGCCAAGGGGGTGAGCGTTGTCATTGCAGCGGGTAATGACAATACCTTCGGAAGTGAATACTCTAAACCGCTGGTTGAAAATCCAGACTATGGTCTAGTTGGCAGTCCTTCAACAGCAGAAAGCTCTATCTCAGTCGCTTCTGTCAATAACACAGTTCTGACAGAGGAAGTCATGGAAGTTCGTGGTCTGGAAAAGAACGATAAGCTTTTGAACGGTCATTTCAGCTACTCCATGGGTGAGACAAATGCAACCTTTGAAAAGGGCAAGGAATATGAGTATGTCCATGTTGGTCTTGGTCGTGAAGAGGACTTTGCTGGTAAGGATTTGACAGGGAAGCTGGCCCTTATCCAGCGAGGTTCCTTTACCTTTGCTGAAAAGGTTAGAAATGCCATCAGCCATGGTGCTGTTGGTGCTCTGATCTACAATAATGTTGACGGAGCTAACCTAACGATGAGCCTGGACAGTGAATCTAAAAAGGTTCCGTCAGCCTTTATCAGTAAGGAATATGGAGAGGCTTTGGCAGCTGGTAATTACAAGGTAGTCTTTAATGGTCTTGAGGTCAATCGGCCGCATCCAGGAGCAGGTAGTCTGTCTGACTTCTCTAGTTGGGGTGTAACGACAGATGGCTTGCTCAAGCCAGATGTGACAGCGCCAGGTGGCGATATTTACTCTTCACTTAACGACAATACCTATGGCAATATGCAGGGAACCAGTATGGCTACCCCTCATGTGGCTGGTGTAGCGGCTCTGGTCAAGGAATATCTCCTTCAGCACTATCCAGACCTGACACCTGCCCAGAATGCCGATTTGGTCAAAGCGCTCATCATGTCCACAGCCAAGCTGCACGTCAATAAGGAAACAGGTGTCCATACCTCTCCGCGTCAGCAGGGTGCTGGTATCGTAGATACGGCAGCGGCTATTTCTACCGGTCTCTATGTGACAGGAGATAACCAATATCCTAGCGTTTCCTTGGGCAATGTCCAAGACAGCTTCACCTTTGATGTTACGGTTCATAATATCACGGATAAGGATCGGACACTGAAGATGATTGTCAATACCAACACGGATGCGGTCAAGGATGGCTACTTTACCCTGACACCTCGCAAACTAACTGAAACGGTCTGGCCAGAAGTTACGGTCAAGGCTCACAGCAGCCAAAAAGTGACGGTCAAGGTAAATACTGCTAAGTTTGCGGAAGAGCTGCTCAAGCAGATGCCGAATGGCTATTTCCTAGAAGGCTTTGTCCGCTTTGTCGATCCATCAGATGACGGCGATGTTGTTAGTCTGCCATTTATGGGCTTCCGTGGGCAATTCCAAGATCTTCCAGCTGTAGAAAGACCAATCTATGATCTGGTCCAAGAAGGCAAGTCAGGATTCTATTACCCAGTGCCAGAGGACAAGAGTATCCTGTCTGATGACAATGTCTCTTCGCTTGTGACGGAATCCAATGACAAGCTCTATTCGACCGGTCGAACAGCTGCTCGCAGCTCAATTGTACTGGGAACTGCAGAAAATGCTGATGGTAAGCATGTGCTGCAGCTGGGAGCGGATGGCAAGATTCGTCTGGCCTTCTCCCCTAATGGAGATGGCAATCAGGACAGCATCCAGTATCGGACAGTTCTCTATCGAAATATCAATAATCTGACAGCTAGTGTCTATACGGCAGATGATAAGGACTATCGCTTCCCAATCTGGCAGAGCAGCACGATTAGAGAAGGCCGCAAGAACTATTATAGTGGTCAGTCAGACAATCCTAAGTCCTACCTACTAGAGGATACATACTGGGATGGTCGTGATAGCAAGGGTGAGAAGCTGGAAGATGGCCTCTATACCTATGTGGTTCGCTATACGCCAGATGTACCAGGTGCTAAAGAGCAGCAGATTAGCTTTAACCTGCAGATTGATAATCAGAAGCCTTTGATTAGCTCAGGCTATATCAGTACCAAGGATGGTGCGGAAACCTTTACGGCTCGTAAGCCAAAAGATGTCGGCAACGGCGGTATTTTGAGAGAACAAGTCTTCTATCTGCAGGCAGATGAAAAAGGGAAAGAGACCTATAAAGCCGTGGATGATTTTGGCATTGAGCGTGATTACGAGCGTCGAGTTTACATCTCAGCCAATGCGGATGGTAGCTACACCTTGCCAAAAGGAGTGGACAAGTCTAAGATTTTCTATGTGGTAGAGGACTATGCGGGTAACCGTGATGCCATAGCTCTGTCAGACCTAGTCAGTGCTGAAAATGATGGTCGTATCCGTGTCGCTCTGGTCGATGCTAATACGCATCAAGATATATCGTCGACCTTTGTCTATCGAATCAAGGACAGCAAGGGCAAGTATGTCGAACTGGACAAGGGCAAGCAAATCAACGCTCTGCCATTTGGTCGCTATACAGCAGAGATCTTTACTTATGATAAGGATGGGCTTCGTTTCTACAGCGCTCTGACTCAGGAGTTTGAGCTGACAGCCCAGGATAGTTTTAAGACGATTGAGTTTCTGGTCAAGAAGCTGGTCTTTGCACCGGTCAGCGTTGCCTTTGATCAAGCTGTTCCGAAGAATACCCAAGTGGTTCTCAAGAATAATAATGGCGATGCCTATACGCTTCCAGCAGAACTGTTTGGCAAACATGCCTTTGGAAGATCCGTAGCAGCTGGATTCTACTCTGTCTTTGTCAACCTGCCGACTGGCTACGAGCTCTGGGAGAGTGAGCCGACTGTCGAGGTCAAAGAAGGCCAGAATAACCTGCTTAAGTTAGGAGTTATCGTCAAGTCAGGCTTGCTGGCAGCTGTCAATCAGCAGTCTAGTCTGGTCGGCACTGCTCAGTATTACAATGCTTCTGCAGCGAAGCGCACAGCCTACGACCAAGCCTATCAGGCAGCCAAGGAAGCTTTGACAAGCAAACTGACCCAAACGCAAGTCGATGCCGTAAGAGCAAAACTAGAAACAGCATCTGCTGATCTAGACGGCAAGGACTCTGATATTACTGCGGTTAAAGCAGCTGTGGAAGCTTATGCAGCTACTACTAAGACAGGAGCTTATGCCAATGCTAAGGATAAGACTCGTCGCGCTTATGACAAGGCCTTCCAAGCAGTCGCTCTGCTCTTGGTGCAGGACAAGGTGACCCAGGAGCAAATTGATACAGCTCTAGCTCAGCTGACTACAGCAGAGAAGAAGCTGGATGGTAAGGCGACTAACTTTACCAATCTCAAGAAGCTAGTTGATGATGAAGTGCATTACCAAGCCATCAGCAATAAGTTTATCTATGCGACTGACGCGGTGAAGTCGGCTTATCTAGAAGCTTATGCACAGGCTAAGGAAATTTTGGCTAATCCAGGTGCCAGCCAGGAAGATGTCAAAGAAGCCATTGCCAATCTCAGAGCAGCCAAGAGAAAACTTGATGGCAGAAAGCCAAGAGTAGTTAAACCGAAAAAACCTAAACAAGTCTAATTGGTGTTCAAGTCAGTTAAAAATCCCTTAAGTTGAAACTTGAGGGATTTTTCGATAAGTATTTTACATTGGCCCTATTTTCTGCTATAATCTTTTTTAGAAAGAATTCTCATTGTCTACTTTTTAGCGAGTTCGGGATAGTGTGAGCCGGATAGGGAAGCAGTGCAGATGGCGCTTTCGGTTATAATTTTTAAAGTAATGAAGTAATAAATTAGGGTGGAACCGCGTCTTGACGCCCCTAGGTGAAATAGCCTAGGAGTGTCGGATGTGGTTCTTTTGCGTACTGAGTCTATTGTTCGAAAGAAAGGAGATTCGTGGAGAACCTTTATCTTGTAAAAGACGAGAACCAATTAGCAGCTTTTCGAGATTTCGTCGCAAAGAATGCCGCAAAGTTGCAGGATTATCTGGCTTTTTTAAAAGACGAGTTTGCGGTTTATGATTTACCGCAAGCCATCATTTGGTCCGATTTTGATTCTGCTACGCAGATCATTCGGGAAATTCCTGTACCAGCCTATACAAATGATAGGCGGATGGTTATGACTCCCGAATTGGCGGTTTGGAAAGATTTGTATCTCTTTCAGTTGGAGAATTACGAGTCCTCTCACCAAACTCAAGCAATAGCCAACCACTATCAGTCTTTGTCTGAAAATTCTCTCTTNCAGATTGTGGGCCATGAGTTAGCTCATTGGTCGGAGCATTTTTCAGATGATTTTGATGGATACGGTGCCTATATCTGGTTTGAAGAAGGTATGGCTGAGTATATTAGCCGCAAGTATTTCTTTACAGCTGAGGAATTTCGAGCAGAAAAAGCTTGTAATCAGTCTCTCGTTGAGCTTTTTCAGAAAAAGCACGATTGGCACTCATTGAATGATTTCGGCACTTCGACTTATCAAGGGAATTATGCTAGTATTTTTTACGAATACTGGCGCAGTTTTTTGACAGTTGACAAGCTAGTAGAAAATCTAGGCAGCGTGCAAGCGGTCTTTGATTCTTATCATCGGTGGGCAAACACGGATAAAACACTTCCCTTGTTGGATTGGTTCATACAGCAGAAAATAATAGACAAAGAGATATAAACAAACAAAAGGAGTAACAAATGTCTAAAAAATTGACTTTTCACCTCGCCAAAGTCAATTGCGAACCTAAAGGTTCGATTGACTGACGACAACCGCTATGGGGCGGTTTGTCTAGGCGATGTACTAGCTTTTCAAAAGGGAAATAATCGTTCCCTTTTGAACGCTTCGCAAGAATCTCAAGAAACTTAAGGAGTAAATAATGTCTAAAAAATTAACATTTCAGGAAATTATCCTAACTTTACAGCAGTTCTGGAATGACCAGGGCTGTATGCTCATGCAGGCTTATGATAATGAGAAGGGGGCAGGAACGATGAGTCCCTATACCTTCCTGCGGGCTATTGGACCAGAGCCGTGGAATGCGGCCTATGTAGAGCCGTCTCGCCGGCCAGCAGATGGCCGTTATGGGGAAAATCCTAACCGTCTTTATCAGCACCATCAATTTCAAGTGGTTATGAAGCCTTCTCCAAGCAATATCCAAGAACTTTATTTGCAGTCTTTGGAACTCTTGGGCATCAATCCGCTGGAGCACGACATCCGCTTTGTCGAGGATAACTGGGAAAATCCATCAACTGGCTCTGCTGGTCTGGGCTGGGAAGTTTGGCTGGATGGAATGGAAATCACGCAGTTCACTTACTTCCAGCAGGTCGGAGGTTTGCCAACTCACCCGGTGACTGCTGAGGTGACTTATGGTCTGGAGCGTCTGGCTTCTTATATCCAAGAAGTGGACTCAGTCTACGACATTGAGTGGGCTGATGGCGTTAAGTACGGCGAAATTTTCACTCATCCTNAGTATGAGCATTCCAAGTACAGCTTTGAGGTCAGCGACCAAGACTTGCTCTTGGGGAATTTTGAGAAGTTTGAAGCAGAAGCTAAGCGCTGTCTAGACGAGCATCTGGTGCACCCGGCCTATGACTATGTTCTCAAGTGCTCGCATACATTTAACCTCTTGGATGCGCGTGGCGCCGTATCTGTGACAGAGCGGGCTGGTTATATCGCTCGTATTCGTAATCTGGCCCGTGTTGTGGCTAAGACCTTTGTGGCTGAGCGCAAGCGTCTAGGCTACCCACTTTTGGATGCAGAGACTCGCGAGAAACTCTTGGCAGAGGAGGGAGAATAATCATGGTAAAAAATTTATTAGTTGAATTAGGCTTGGAGGAAATGCCAGCCTATGTCGTGACACCGAGCATGAAGCAGTTGCGCGACAAGATGGGAGCCTTCCTGACAGACCATCGTCTGACTTTTGAGAAAATTGAAATGTTCTCAACGCCTCGTCGTTTGGCGGTTCGCGTGGTTGGCTTGGCGGACAAGCAGTCTGATTTGACCGAAGATTTCAAAGGCCCTTCTAAGAAAATTGCTCTGGATGCTGATGGCAACTTTACCAAGGCTGCTGAAGGCTTTGTTCGTGGCAAGGGCTTAACGGTTGATGACATTACTTTCCGTGAAATCAAGGGGGAAGAATACGTCTATGTGACCAAGGAAGAAATCGGCCGCCCTGTAGAGGAAATCATCCCAGCAGTGACCGAAGTTCTGCAAGCTCTGACCTTCCCTGTCAGCATGCACTGGGCCAACAATACCTTTGAATACATCCGCCCGGTCCACACCTTGACTGTGCTCTTAGATGAGCAGGCCTTTGATTTGGGATTCTTGGACATCAAGAGCGGTCGTACCAGCCGTGGACACCGTTTCTTGGGGAAAGAGACGGAGATTACTTCAGCAGATTCCTATGAAGATGATCTACGGTCTCAGTTTGTCATTGCCAGCCCTCTTGAGCGGGGTGATATGATTGTTGAGCAGATTCGAGCACTGGAAGAGGAGCACGGAGTTTCAATTGAGATTGACGAAGACTTGCTCAATGAAGTGTTGAATCTGGTAGAATATCCAACTGCTTTCTTGGGTAATTTTGATGCCAAATATTTAGAGGTGCCTGAGGAAGTCTTGGTAACTTCCATGAAAGAGCACCAGCGTTATTTTGTTGTGCGCGATGCTGAAGGCAAACTTTTGCCGCACTTCATCTCTGTCCGCAACGGAAATGCAGAGCACTTGGAAAATGTCATCAAGGGAAATGAGAAAGTCTTGGTGGCTCGTCTGGAAGATGGGGAATTCTTCTGGCGGGAAGACCAAAAACTGGCTATTGCTGACTTGGTTGAAAAGCTGGGCAATGTGACCTTCCATGAAAAGATTGGCTCTCTGGCAGAGCACATGGAGCGGACTGGCAAGATTGCTGCTCTCTTGGCGCAAGAAGCAGGATTGGATGCTGATGAGACAGCTGACTTGGCTCGTGCAGCGTCTATTTATAAGTTTGATTTGCTGACTGGCATGGTTGGTGAGTTTGATGAGCTGCAAGGTATCATGGGTGAGAAGTATGCTCTTCTGGCTGGTGAGAATGCTGCGGTGGCAGCTGCCATTCGGGAGCACTATATGCCGACTTCAGCCGATGGCGAATTACCTGATACCAAGGTCGGAGCAGTCTTGGCTCTGGCTGATAAGCTGGATACCATTCTGTCCTTCTTCTCAGTTGGGCTGATTCCAAGTGGTTCTAATGACCCGTATGCACTGCGCCGTTCGACTCAGGGTGTCGTGCGTATCTTGGATAAGTTTGGTTGGAATATTGACTTGGCTCAGCTTCTTGGTCGACTTTACGAACTCAAGTTTGATAGCCTAAGCTATGACAATCAAGAGGCGGTGCTGGACTTCTTCCGTGCCCGTGTTGAGAAGATGATGGATCGCAGCATTCCGAAAGACATCGTGACGGCTGTTCTTCAAAGCACTCACTTCGTTGTACGCGATTTGGTAGAAACAGCTGCGCTTCTAGCAGAAAAAGCTCAGGAAGCCAACTTCAAGTCAGCAGTCGAAAGCCTGTCTCGGGTCTTCAATCTAGCTGAGAAAGCCCAAGGGCAGACAGCTGTCAATCCAGCTCTCTTTGAAAATCAAGAGGAAAAAGACTTGGCAGCTGCCATTGAAGCAGTGGAGCTGACATCTGACTTAGCTACCAATCTGGACCAACTCTTTGCGCTTAGTCCAATTATTGACGCTTTCTTTGACCATACCATGGTCATGGCAGAAGATGAGGCTGTGCGTAACAATCGCCTAGCTCTCCTCGCATCTCTGACAGCAAAGGCTGGCCAGTTGGCGCAGTTTAATCAGATTAATACCAAATAAAAGGTAAGAGAGAGGTAGAATCATGGATCCTAAAAAAATTGAACGCATCAACGAACTGGCTAAAAAGAAAAAAACGGAAGGCCTAACTGCTGAGGAAAAAGTGGAACAAGCCAAGCTTCGTGAAGAGTACATCGAAGGCTACCGTCGTTCTGTTCGCCATCACATCGAAGGCATCAAGATTGTTGATGAGGATGGCAATGATGTGACACCTGAAAAATTGCGTCAAGTTCAGCGCGAGAAAGGTCTTCATGGTCGTAGTCTAGATGACCCAGAGTCTTAAGTAAATATAAAAAAATCCCTCGCTAGGAAGCTAGAAAGTTCCTGTCGAGGGGTTCTTTTATTCTTGTTTACGTTTTTTCAAAATACGGAGAGCTACATAGATGCAGCTAGCGATGATTGCTACATCCAGCCAGAAAATCCAAGGCTCTGTAATACGGAAAAAGAAATAAGCAGCGATGGCAATAATGAGGGATAGAATCCCTAAATCCATTTTTTCTTTGAGATTGAGTCTCATAGGTCTTCTTCCTCCTTTTTTTGTGCTTGACGAATCTTTCCTTTGGCAATGAAATGCATAATCAGTCCAAATCCAAGGCCTGCGGCTAATCCAGTTACAATAAGTTTAGGTTGAAGCAAAACTTGTAGGATATCTTTCTTTTCCATGACAGCTATCATGATGCCGAAGAGAGGGTAAAAGAGTAGCCAATAGGAGAAACCTGCTTTGAGACCAGCATGTTTCATAGCTTTTTCTTCTTTTTCATCCTGAAGTCCTAGCTCTAGGTCATCAATTCCTTTGCGCCGTGCTTGAATGACTATATAGACACAGAAGCCGAGGATAAGGATTTCCAGCAGGATAGGATAGGCAACAGCGATAATTTTGGGCCAGCGAAAGGCTAGGGGAAAGGCGATGGCATTGCCAAAAATCAGAATAAAGAAAAGCCAGATAAAGCCTATATTTCCTAGATGCTCAGCCTGTTGACGTTTTTGCTCGTCCAAAGGTCCAGTAATGCCGTAAAATCGTTTGATCATCTTGTCTGAGAATGTTTCTTTTTTCATGTTTGAGTCCTTTCTTTAGGTATGAAATTTGCTACAGGGAAAAACTCTTAGTCCTCTGAATCTTCATCTGTCAGCTGGGGTTCCCAAAAGAGGGCGTTGAGGTCAGTATCCAGCGCTCTAGCCAGATTGATACAGAGCTCGAGGGTGGGGTTGTATTTGTTGTTTTCAATCATATTGATAGTTTGCCGCGATACCCCGATAGACTTGGCCAACTCTAGCTGGGACATCTTTTTTTCTTTTCGAAATTCTTTGACACGATTCATTACACCCTTCCTTTCTAATTCTATAACTAATAACTTTCAGTAAGTTTGTCAGTTATATTTGACTTTTATTTTATGCTAGTATAATACTTTTCAAAAAAAGTGTCAAGTATATCTGACAAAAAATTTAAAAAAGGATTTCATCCGCTTACTTTTTCTTTTAAATTTTTTTTTGCTTTTGAATGTGATATAATAAGTAAGATATGACAAACGAATTTCATCACATTACGGTTCTTCTTCATGAAACGGTTGACCAGCTGGCGGTTAAGCCTGACGGCATTTATGTCGATGCGACCCTTGGCGGTGCTGGTCACAGCGAATATCTTTTGAGCCAGCTCGGAGACGAAGGGCATCTCTATGCCTTTGATCAGGACCAGACGGCTATTGACAATGCTAAAAAACGCTTGGCTCCATATGTAGAGCGGGGGATGGTGACCTTTATCAAGGACAATTTCCGCCACCTCAAGAGCCGTTTGCAAGAAGCCGGTGTGGAAGAAATTGATGGGATTTGTTATGACTTAGGCGTTTCCAGCCCTCAGCTGGATCAGCGTGAGCGTGGTTTTTCCTATAAACAGGATGCACCTTTGGATATGCGTATGAACCGCGAGGCAGCCTTGACAGCTTTTGAGGTTGTCAATCATTATAGCTATCAGGATTTGGTACGAATCTTTTTTAAATACGGCGAAGACAAGTTTTCTAAGCAGATTGCTCGCAAGATTGAGCAGGCTAGAAGTATCAAGCCTATTGAAACAACGACAGAACTGGCTGAAATTATCAAGTCGGCCAAGCCAGCTAAGGAGCTGAAGAAGAAAGGCCATCCAGCCAAGCAGATTTTTCAGGCCATTCGGATTGAGGTCAATGATGAACTGGGAGCGGCGGATGAGTCTATTCAGCAGGCTATTGATCTGCTGGCGGTAGACGGCCGGATTGCGGTCATTACTTTTCATTCGCTGGAAGACCGTCTGACCAAGCAGCTTTTCAAGGAGGCGTCGACAGTGGATGTTCCCAAGGGTCTGCCCTTTATCCCTGATGAACTGCAGCCTAAGCTGGAGCTGGTCAGCCGCAAACCAATTTTACCAAGCAAAGAAGAATTAGAAAGCAATAACCGGGCTCATTCCGCCAAGCTGCGCGTGGCCCGTAAGATACACAAGTGAGGAAGAAATGTCAGAAAAAAGACTAAACCCGCTTCNAGATCAGATGAGAAAATTTTCCCGAGTTGAGAAGGCCTTTTACGGCTCTATCGTTTTGACTGCCATTATTTTAGCGGTCAGCATCGTCTTTATGCAGACCAAGCTATTGCAGGTGGATCGGGATTTGACAGAAGTCAATACCCAGATTGAAGCGGAGCAGACAGAGCTAGCCGACCTCAAGCAGGAAGTCAATGAACTGACCCGCTATGAAAGGCTGTCCCAACTAGCCAGCTCTCAGGATATGAAACTCCAGAAGGGAAATCGTAAAACAGTGAGTTCAACGGATGAAGAATAGAATTTTTGAAAGAATTAAAAAATACGCCCTGAAAAATAGGCAAACTCCTGAATACAATCGGAGGCAAGTGGGAAAGAGCATGAGTATCTTAGCTATCTTTCTCTTTTTCGTTTTCTTGATTAATTTTGCCATTATTATCGGAACAGACCAGAAGTTCGGTGTTAATCTATCAAAGGGTGCAGAAGTAGTCCATCAAAAGACGGTCACAGTCGCTGCCCGGCGGGGAACGATTTATGACCGAAATGGTGTTCCCATTGCAGAGGATGCCACGACTTATAATGTCTATGCCATTATTGACAAGAGCTACAAGTCAGCTACCGGCAAGATTCTCTACGTAGAAGAATCCCAGTATGATAAGGTGGCAGAGATTTTCAATCAATACCTAGAGTTGGATAAGGACTATGTCAAAACCCAGCTGTCGCAGAAAAACCTCAAGCAGGTTTCCTTCGGGGCACAGGGCAATGGCATTACCTACAGTAATATGAATGCCATGCGGGAAGCCTTTGAAGCTGCTGGTATTGAAGGGATTGACTTTACTACCAGTCCTAACCGCAGTTATAGCAACGGTGTCTTTGCCTCCCAGTTTATCGGTCTTGCCCAGCTGCAGGAGGATAAGGAAGGCAATAAGACGCTGAAAGGGACTTCTGGCATGGAGCAGGCTCTGGATAGGATTCTTGCTGGTCAGAATGGGATTGTGACCTACGAAAAAGACCGGAATGGTAATGTTGTGCCTGGGTCAGAAAAGGTCTCTGTACAGGCAGAGGACGGCAAGGACGTCTATACAACGCTGTCGGCTGATTTGCAAACCTACCTAGAAACGCGGATGAATGCTTTTCAGGAAAAAGTCAAAGGTAAGTTTGTCAATGCAACCTTGGTCAGTGCCAAGACCGGCGAAATCCTAGCCACTTCTCAACGGCCGACCTATAATGCAGATACCAAGGAAGGCTTGAATGAGAAAAATCTGGGCAACTGGAACACCATGCTCTATCAAGGCCAGTACGAGCCTGGATCTACTATGAAGGTTATGACTTTGGCTTCAGCTATTGATAATGGCAGCTTTAATCCTAACGATACCTTTGACAGTAGAGAATACAAGGTCATGGATGCGACCATTCGGGACTGGAACGTCAACATGGGGATTTCAGAAGGGGAAACCCTGACCTTTGCCCAAGGATTTACCTATTCCAGTAACGTTGGTATGACCATTCTGGAGCAGAAGATGGGCAATGACAAGTGGCTGGACTACTTGAGTAAGTTTAAGTTTGGTCTGCCGACCCGCTTTGGGATGGGCAATGAAACCTATGGCTCCCTGCCAGGTGATAACTATGTTACGATTGCCATGAGTTCTTTCGGTCAAGGGATTGGTGTGACACAGGTGCAGATGCTTCGTGCTTTCTCATCTGTAGCCAATGACGGTGTCATGGTGGAGCCTAAGTTTATCAATGCTATCCATGACCCAAAAACCAATACAGCTCGTAAGACTGCGACGGAAATTATCGGAAATCCTGTCTCAGAAAAAGCGGCTCAAACCACTCGGGATTATATGGTTCAAGTTGGAACAGACCCTTACCACGGAACCCTGAATGTCGGTGGAGAACCTGTCATTCAAGTGGCTGGTCAGAATGTCGCTGTCAAGTCAGGGACCGCTCAGATCGCTTCTGAAAATGGTTATCTAGAGGGCGAGAACGACAATATCTATTCAGTTGTTGCCATGACGCCGGCAGAAAATCCGGAATTTATCATGTATGTGACAGTTCAGCAGCCCGAGGAAAAATTCCAGCCTATATTCTGGCAGGAAGTGGTCAATCCGGTCTTGGAAGAAGCAGTCGCTCTTAAAGACAGTCTTAATCTGACGACAGAGACGACTCCAGCTCTCGAAACAGTCACTGAAGAAACCAGCTATAAGATGCCATCACTGGAAGATCTGACCAAGCAACTAGGTCTGAAACATCAAGTCAGTCCTGGCGGTCTGGCAGATGAATTGAGTCGCAACCTAGTCCAACCAATTGTGCTGGGAACAGGTGGCAAGATTAAAAAAGTATCTGTCAAAGAGGGCAAAAATCTCAAGGCCAATCAGCAGATTTTGATCTTGTCAGATGATTTAGAAAGTCTGCCCGATATGTACGGCTGGACCAAGGCCAATGTTGAACGTTTTGCGAAGTGGCAGGGCATTGAAGTCACTTTCAAAGGAGAGGGCTCCAAGGTCGTCAAGCAGAGCGAGAAGACCAATACTTCGCTGAAAAATCTCAAGAAAATAACAATTACAATGGGAGACTAATATGCTTATTGCTCTTATTGCAGGAATCGTAACTTTTATCCTAACTATCATCGGCATTCCTGCCTTTATTCGTTTTTACCATAAGGCTCGTATCACAGGCCAACAGATGCACGAAGATGTCAAGCAGCATCAGGCCAAGGCCGGAACGCCAACCATGGGTGGCACAGTCTTTCTCTTGACAGCTGTTCTTGCCAGCTTTGTTATCGGTCTGTTTTCGCATCAGCTGTCCAACGGCTTGATCATGATTCTTTTTATCTTGGTCCTGTATGGTGTTGTCGGCTTTTTGGACGACTTTCTCAAGGTTTTTCGTAAGATCAACGAGGGTCTAAATCCCAAGCAGAAATTGTTTCTGCAGCTGGTCGGTGGAGTTGTCTTTTACTTCTTTTACAATCAGCACGGAGCTGGCGACCAGCTGAATGTCTTCACCATTCCTGTCCAGATAGGCTTCCTCTATGTCTTTTTCGTCCTTTTTTGGCTGATTGGCTTCTCCAATGCTGTCAATCTGACGGATGGAATTGATGGTTTGGCTAGCATCTCGGTGGTCATTAGTTTGGTGGCCGATGCTGTGATTGCTGTTGAGCAGAAGCGTTTTGATATTCTGATTATCATCATTAGCATGATTGGCGGCTTGCTAGGGTTCTTTGTTTTCAACCATAAGCCTGCTAAAATCTTCATGGGGGATGTGGGAAGCTTGGCTTTAGGCGGTATGCTGGCTGCTATCTCCATTTCCCTTCACCAAGAGTGGACCCTCCTCTTGATTGGTATCGTATATGTGTTTGAGACGACCTCTGTCATGATGCAGGTGACCTACTTCAAGCTGACCGGTGGCAAGCGGATTTTCCGGATGACTCCGGTTCATCACCACTTTGAACTTGGCGGCTTGAGTGGTCATGGCAAGGAGTGGAGCGAATGGAAAGTCGATTTCTTCTTCTGGGGAATCGGCATCGTGGGCAGTCTCTTGACCCTAGCCATTCTATATCTATAGCAAGAAGCGAGTTTCAGACTCGCTTTTCTGCTTCTTAGGTTTGAGGGGGAGCAGGATGGCAGTTTTTTTGGTATAATAGTTAGGATAATAGAATAGAGGACAAGATGAAATTTACAGAATTTAAGTTTAAAGAATATATTCAGGAAGCGCTTAGGGATTTGAACTTCGTTGAAGCGACTCCAGTCCAAGAAAAGCTGATTCCTGTGGTATTGTCAGATCGGGATTTGGTCGGTGAGTCCAAGACAGGCTCTGGGAAGACCCACACGTTTTTGCTGCCAATCTTTCAAATGCTGGATGAGGAAGCAGACAGCGTGCAGACTGTTATTACAGCCCCAAGTCGGGAGCTAGCAGCCCAGATTTATCAGGCGGCTCGGCAGTTAGCTAGCTTTTCTGAAAAAGAGATTCGGGTGGCCAACTATGTCGGTGGGACAGACAAGGCTCGCCAAATTGGGAAGTTAGAGTCCAGTCAGCCTCATATCGTCATCGGAACGCCGGGGCGGATTTATGACTTGGTAGAGTCTGGCGATTTGGCCATTCACAAGGCCAAGACCTTTGTCGTTGACGAGGCAGATATGACACTGGACATGGGCTTTTTGGCGACGGTTGATAAGATTGCAGGCCGGCTGCCAAAAGACCTGCAGTTTCTTGTTTTTTCAGCGACCATTCCACAGAAGCTTCAGCCTTTTTTGAAAAAATACCTGTCTAATCCAGTCATTGAGCAGATTAAGACCAAGACGGTCATTGCGGACACCATTGAAAACTGGCTCTTGTCAACCAAGGGACGAGATAAAAATGCCCAGATTTATCAAATCAGTCAGCTCCTACAGCCTTATCTGGCTATGATTTTCGTTAATACCAAGACGAGGGCAGATGAGCTGCACAGCTATCTGACAGCTCAAGGACTCAAAGTTGCTAAAATTCATGGAGATATTGCTCCGCGGGAGCGCAAGCGCATCATGAATCAGGTCAAGAATCTGGATTTTGAGTACATTGTCGCTACTGACTTGGCCGCGAGGGGGATTGATATCGAAGGTGTCAGCCATGTTATCAACGATGCCATTCCTCAGGACTTGTCTTTCTTTGTCCATCGGGTAGGCCGAACCGGCCGTAATGGACTTAAGGGCACAGCCATTACCCTCTACCAGCCGAGTGACGACTCAGATATTCGGGAGCTGGAAAAGATGGGGATTAAGTTCATTCCCAAGATGATAAAAGATGACGAGTTCCAGGATACCTACGACCGAGACCGTCGAGCCAATCGGGAAAAGAGCCGGGAGAAGCTGGACACAGAAATGCTGGGGCTGGTCAAGAAGAAAAAGAAAAAAATCAAACCAGGCTACAAGAAAAAAATCCAGTGGGCGGTGAACGAAAAGCGCCGCAAGACTAAGCGAGCAGAGAATCGTGCACGTGGCCGGGCAGAGCGTAAGGCTAAGCGCCAAATCTTTTAGTGATATACTTTTCTTATCGCTGCGATAAGAAAAATATATTAGTCTTTGTGAGATAGATATGATAGACTAGTGAAACTAGTCTATTTTTATATTGGGCTTAATGCGGTCTATTTGGTATTTGGCTACAGGATATTTGGACAGACCGCTCATATTTTAATTATCAAAAAGGCCGTAGCTTGCTAGTCCAAGTGGAGCAAATTCTTTGTTTTGTTCCAGATTTATGTTAAAATATTTCATTATCAAGAAAAGGAAGTAATAATGGTGGTTACAACTTATCTTCTGACAACTGGTTGGTATGAGGAGTTTCTCAAGATCATTCCAAATGGTAAATTATTTAGTTTAAGGGCTGTTTTTGAGGCCATTCCGGGCATTTTGCAAAATCTGCCCATCACCCTTCTTTTGACGGTGGGTGGTGCAGTCTTTGGTATTCTGCTTGCCATGGTTTTTGCAGTCGTCAAGATTAATCGGGTTAAAGTCTTGTATCCGATTCAGGCTTTCTTTGTCAGCTTTCTGAGAGGAACGCCTCTGCTGGTCCAGCTCATGCTGACCTATTTTGGGATTCCTTTGTTGCTCAAGGCTATCAATCAGCAGTATGGCACAAGCTTTAATATCAACGAGATTCCAGCGTCTGTCTTTGCGATTGTTGCCTTTGCTTTCAACGAAGCGGCTTATGCCAGTGAGACCATCCGGGCAGCAATCTTGTCCGTAGATCCGGGAGAAATCGAGGCTGCACGTAGCTTAGGGATGACCAATAAGCAGGTTTATATGCGTGTCATTATCCCCAATGCAGCAGTGGTAGCGACGCCTAGTCTGATTAATTCCCTGATTGGCTTGACCAAGGGGACTTCTCTGGCTTTTAGTGCTGGTGTAGTGGAAATTTTTGCCAAGGCGCAGGCTATCGCAGGGGCAGACTACCGTTATTTTGAGCGTTTTATCTCGGTGTCGCTGATTTATTGGGCAGTCAATATTCTCATTGAGCAACTTGGCCGCTGGATCGAAAAGATGATGGATATCAAGCAGCCGGATAAATTTGAATCGCTTCAGCAAGCAGAAGGAGAAGGAATCTGATGATTAATATTTCACATTTAAGTAAGACTTTTTCAGGTCAAAAGGTTCTGGATGATCTCAGTTTGGAAATTCAAAAAGGCGAAGTGGTAGCTTTGATTGGCTCTTCTGGTGCTGGGAAGTCAACCTTTCTCCGCAGCCTCAACTATCTGGAACAGCCTGACAGCGGAAAGATTACTATCGACGGCTTCAAAGTGGATTTTTCAAGGATTTCCAAAGATGAGATTTTGCTGCTGCGCCGCAAGCTAGCCATGGTCTTTCAGCAGTTTAACCTCTTTTCCCGCCGGACTGCTCTGGAAAATGTCAAGGAAGGTCTGTTGGTTGTTAAGAAACTGTCAGACCAAGAAGCGACTAAGCTAGCCAAGGAAGAGTTAGCAAAGGTTGGCTTGTCAGACCGAGAAAATCACTATCCTAGACATCTGTCAGGCGGTCAGAAGCAGCGGGTGGCCTTGGCAAGGGCTTTGGCTATGAATCCAGATGTTCTTTTGCTAGACGAGCCGACCTCGGCCTTGGATCCCGAGTTAGTCGGAGAAGTAGAGAAATCGATCGCTGATGCAGCCAAGTCTGGCCAAACCATGATTCTGGTCAGTCATGATATGTCCTTTGTCGCTCAGGTGGCTGACAGGGTGCTCTTTTTGGACAAGGGGAAAATCATAGAGTCTGGGACACCAGATGAGATTATCCATCATCCAAAGGAAGAAAGAACCAAGGAATTTTTTGCTAGTTACAAACGAACCTATATTTGATATAATAGAGACAGTGAAGGCTCAGTTGGCTAGACCAGCTGAGTTTGTTTTCAGTCTCAGCATACTGTGGAGCAAACTTTCTTATCTAGTTGGTGTTTTATGCTAACGGTTAGGTTTGGAGTTGTTCTTATTTTTGTAGAATAAGGCTGATTGACCTTTGAGGAGTTGACATGTTAGATCAAATATTTGCACTTTATATCGAGAGCTTGCTTTATACAGCAGTCGGTGTAGGGATCATTGCGGGTTTATGGATTGGACTGCGGATGATTCGCCGCAAGGACAAGACAGCCAAGGAGCGCCAGAGTCATCTGTACGATGTCCTTCTGATTGTCATTATGACGATTCCAGTCCTGTCTTTTGCGACGCTGGGCTTGCTCATTGTCCTAAAAGCTTAAATGCTTGTAAAACTGTAGAAAAGTTGTTAGAATAATTCTAGTTACAACAAGGAGAAAGAAGAGTTATGTACGATACAATTATTATTGGAGCTGGGCCTGCCGGCATGACAGCTGCCCTCTATGCAGCCCGCAGTAACCTAAAAGTTGCCCTGCTGGAGCGTGGTATTCCTGGCGGTCAGATGAACAATACTGCTGACATTGAAAACTACCCAGGCTATGCCAATATCAGCGGTCCAGAGCTAGCAGAGAAAATGTTTGAGCCTCTTGAGAATCTAGGGGTAGAACATCTCTTTGGCCTAGTAGAAAAAATTGAAGATCGGGGCGATTTTAAGGAAATCATCACAGAAGATGAGCGTTTTGAAGCTAAAACAGTCATCGTTGCTTCTGGTGCTAATCATCGTCATCTGGGGGTTCCTGGCGAGGAAGACTACAACAGCCGCGGGGTTTCCTACTGTGCGGTCTGTGACGGCGCCTTCTTCCGTAATGAAGACCTGTTGGTTGTCGGTGGTGGTGACTCAGCGGTAGAGGAAGCTATTTTTCTGACGCGTTTTGCAAAAAGTGTGACCATTGTTCACCGTCGTGATGAGCTGCGAGCACAAAAAGTGCTGCAGGATCGCGCCTTTGCCAACGAAAAGATTCGCTTTGTCTGGGATTCTGTGGTGGAAAGCATCCATGGTGATGAGCGTAAAGTGACTGGCGTAACCTTCAAGAATGTCAAGACAGGTGAAACTAGCCAAGCAGATTTTGGTGGCATCTTTATCTATGTCGGCCTGGATCCAGTTAGTGAATTTGCTGCGGACTTGGGTATCACTGATGAGGCTGGCTGGATTCTGACGGATCATCAGATGAAAACGTCAGTAGCCGGTATTTACGCTGTTGGTGATGTTCGCCAGAAAGACCTGCGCCAGATTACGACGGCTGTTGGCGATGGTGCCATTGCCAGTCAGGAAGCCTACAAATATCTTACAGAGTAAGCATAAAAATATAAGCTAAGCAAGTGTGTCTATTCAAGTGAGTTGACAGGATTTGCTTAGCTTTTTTGGAATTATGATATAATAAAAGGTATCTAGCGTAAAGGAGCAAGAAGATGTACCCAGATGATAGTTTAACTCTACACACTGATTTGTACCAAATCAACATGATGCAGGTTTATTTCAAGCAAAATATTCACAACAAGCATGCGGTTTTTGAAGTTTTTTTCCGTAAGAATCCTTTTAATAACGGCTACGCGGTCTTTGCGGGCTTGGAAAGAATTATTTCCTATCTCAATAATCTGACGTTCAGCCAGAGCGATTTAGATTATTTGCAAACCCTGGGCTATCACGGAGAGTTTCTGGATTATTTGCGAAATCTCAAGATGAGCCTGACCGTAAGGTCTGTTCAGGAAGGTGATTTGGTTTTTGCCAATGAGCCAATTGTGCAGGTAGAAGGTCCACTGGCTCAGTGTCAGCTGGTTGAGACTGCTATTCTCAATATCGTTAATTTTCAGACGCTGATTGCCACCAAGGCAGCTCGTATCCGCTCTGTTATCGAAGATGAGCCTTTGATGGAGTTTGGAACTCGCCGTGCCCAAGAAATGGATGCTGCTATTTGGGGGACTAGGGCTGCGGTGATTGGCGGAGCGAATGGAACCAGCAATGTTCGGGCTGGCAAGCTCTTTGATATCCCAGTCTTGGGAACCCATGCCCATGCTCTCGTTCAAGTCTATGGAAATGATTATGATGCCTTTAAAGCTTATGCTGAGACTCATCATAACTGTGTTTTCCTAGTAGATACCTACGATACATTGCGTCTAGGTGTTCCGGCAGCCATTCGGGTGGCGCGTGAGCTAGGAGACAAGATTAAGTTTCTGGGTGTCCGCATTGATTCGGGAGACCTAGCCTATATTTCTAAGAAAGTTCGGCAGCAATTAGATGAAGCTGGTTTTCCTGATGCTAAGATTTATGCGTCCAATGATCTGGATGAAAATACCATTCTCAACTTGAAAATGCAAAAGGCTAAGATTGATGTCTGGGGTGTGGGAACCAAGCTCATTACGGCCTATGACCAGCCGGCTTTAGGAGCAGTATATAAGATTGTTGCTATTGAAGATGAGACTGGAGAATTACGCAATACCATCAAGTTGTCCAATAATGCCGAAAAAGTTTCGACCCCAGGTAAGAAGCAGGTTTGGCGCATTACCAGTCGCGAAAAAGGGAAGTCCGAGGGAGACTACATTACCTATGACGGCCTTGATGTCAATGGTTTGGAAGAGCTGGAAATGTTCCATCCGACCTATACCTACATCAATAAAACGGTCAAAAATTTTGATGCCGTACCGCTTTTGGTGGACATTTTCCAAGAAGGGAATTTGGTTTATAATCAGCCGACTTTAACTGAGATCCAAGCCTATGCCCGTAAGGAATTTGATAAACTTTGGGACGAGTACAAACGAGTTCTCAATCCACAGGATTATCCAGTTGACTTGGCTCGAGATATCTGGCAGGATAAGATGGACTTAATTGACCAGATGCGCAAGAAAGCCTACCAGACAGGAGCAGAAAAATGAGTCTACAAGAGGAAATCATCGCTCAATTGGGCGTCAAACCAGTCATAAATCCGGAGGAAGAAATCCGCAAGTCGATAGACTTTCTCAAGGCCTATCTGAGGAAGCACCCTTTTTTGAAAAGTTATGTTCTGGGAATTTCTGGTGGTCAGGATTCTACTTTGGCTGGCCGCTTAGCTCAGATGGCTGTAGAAGAAATGCGGGCTGAAACTGTAGATGATGGCTATCGCTTTATCGCTGTCCGCCTGCCTTATGGTGTCCAGGCAGATGAAGATGATGCGCAAAAGGCTCTGGCTTTTATCCAGCCTGATGTTAGTCTGACAGTCAATATCAAGGAATCCGCCGATGCTATGACAAAGGCTGTGGAGGCAACAGGTGCCAAAGTCTCTGATTTTAACAAGGGTAATATCAAGGCGCGCAGTCGTATGATTGCCCAGTATGCTCTGGCCGGTTCTTACAGCGGGGCTGTCATTGGGACGGATCATGCAGCAGAAAATGTCACGGCCTTTTTCACTAAGTTTGGTGATGGAGGAGCAGATATCTTACCACTTTACCGTCTCAATAAGCGTCAAGGCAAGCAGCTTTTGGCCGCCTTAGGAGCGGATCCGGCTCTCTATGAAAAGGTGCCGACGGCTGACTTGGAAGAAGAAAAACCTGGGATTGCGGATGAAGTCGCTCTGGGAGTGACCTATAATGAAATTGATGATTATCTTGAAGGTAAGTCCGTTTCAACCCAAGCCCAAGAAACTATCGAATCTTGGTGGCATAAAGGTCAGCACAAACGCCATTTGCCAATTACAATTTTTGACGAATTTTGGAAGTGAAAATCTCTATCGAATCTTTTTAGTCTGAGCCAAGAAACGAGGAAGCTATGAAAAAGATAGGTACACAGTCCATTGAAACCAAACGTCTTTTGCTAAGACCTTTTCTGGAAACGGATGCACAAGCTATGTATGACAACTGGGCTTCTCGTCGGGATAATTTGCTGCATGTGACCTGGGATGCTCATAAGAGTCCTGAAGTCACCCGACAGTCTATTGCTCGCTGGGTTGAGAATTATCAAAACATGGATTTTTACAAGTGGGCCATCTGCCTGAAGGAAAAACCTGATTCTGTCATTGGGGACATCAGTGTGGTGGACATGGATGAGGCAGTCAATGCTTGCGAGGTCGGTTATATTTTAAGTAAAGACTATTGGGGACAAGGATTGATGACAGAAGCTTTGAAAGCTGTTTTGAACAACCTCTTGCAAGACGCAGGTTTCAATCGTGTCACAGCAAGATTTGTAACAGCCAATGCAGCTTCTGGGCGTGTCATGGCCAAAGCTGGCATGAGCTACGAAGGCACTTTCCGTCAGGCTGTATTTCATAAAGGACAAGTCAAAGATTTTTCCGTCTATGGAATCCTAAAATCCGATTTAGAAAAAGGCTAGGACTCTCTTGTCCAGCCTTTTTACTTGCGCTCCTTTTTTAAAGTTCTATAATAGATGTATAATGACAAGGAGGATTCTATGCATTCGTTAGAACAAAATTTTACAGATAAGCTGTATGCTGCTTATGAGGCCAATCCCAAGTTTGCAGCAATGGAAAATGCTATCAGTCACAATGGCCTTTTGACTTCTTTGGAGAAGCGAAGCGCTGCCGTGGAAAATACACCAGTTTTTTCACTAGATCTCACGAAAGATAAGGTCAGTGACCAGAAAGCTTCAGGGCGCTGTTGGATGTTTGCAGCTCTTAATACCTTCCGCCACAAGGTGATTGCTGGTTTCCAACTGGAGGATTTTGAGCTATCTCAAGCCCATACCTTCTTTTGGGATAAATATGAAAAATCCAACTGGTTCTTAGAGCAGGTGATTGCGACGGCTGACCAAGAATTGACTAGCCGTAAGGTCAAGTTTCTCTTAGATACGCCTCAGCAGGATGGTGGTCAATGGGATATGGTCGTGGCGCTTTTTGAGAAATACGGCGTCGTGCCTAAGTCCGTCTATCCAGAGTCAATCTCTTCCAGTGACAGTCGCGAGCTCAATCAGATTCTCAATAAGCTCTTGCGCCAGGATGCGCAGATTTTGCGAGAATTAGTGGTAGAAGGAGCAGACTTGGCAGAACTTCAGGCTAAGAAAGAAGAGCTCCTCCAAGAAGTCTTTAACTTCCTAGCTATGAATTTAGGCTTGCCACCTCTCCAGTTTGACTTTTCTTATCGAGATAAGGATAATCATTTCCATAGTGAGAGAGGATTGACACCACAGACCTTTTATCAAAAATATGTCAATCTTAAGCTAGATGACTATGTTTCTATCATCAATGCGCCGACTGCAGACAAGCCTTATGGTCGGTCCTATACAGTCGAGATGTTGGGAAATGTCGTTGGCAGCAAGCCAGTCCGTTATTTGAATGTTGAAATGGATCGGCTAAAAGAGCTGGCTATTGCGCAAATGCAGGCTGGTGAGACCGTTTGGTTTGGCTCGGATGTTGCTCAGTCTAGCAATCGTAAGGCCGGTGTTATGGCAGAAGGGATGCACGATTTCTCTGCTAGCATGGATATTCAACTAACTCAGGACAAGGCTGGTCGCTTGGACTATAGCGAAAGCCTCATGACCCACGCCATGGTCTTGACAGGGGTAGACTTAGATGAGAATGGCAAGGCTAAGAAATGGAAGGTCGAAAACTCTTGGGGTGAAAAGGTTGGTAACAAGGGGTATTTCGTAGCCTCTGACGCTTGGATGGACGAATATACCTATCAAATCGTCGTTCGTAAAGAATTTCTGACAGCAGCAGAATTAGCTGCTTATGAAGCAGAGCCTATTGTCTTGGCTCCTTGGGATCCCATGGGGGCTTTGGCAAAGTAAGCTTTGATGAGAGAGTAAGAAAAGAGTAAGAATGAAAAATTCTTACTCTTTTAGTTTGTATTCTAATCTTCGTCTCTCTAGTCATTTCCACCATCACCAGAAGATGAGTCATTGTGGCTAGAAGAGCTATTGTTTGAATCGCCAGAATGCTCACTGGAAGCTGATGTGTCAGAGCTAGCTTCTGTACTGTAACTGCTATAGCTAGAATAGTTATAATACTGCTGGTTATTGTAGTAACGGTTATAGCCAGTACCACTATTGAGATAGACATAAGAGCCACTGCGGTAGAGACCATCCGGCATTTCCCAATCTTCTGAAGCAGAGCCGTCTTGAGCTAGGTAAAGCATCATTTCGCGGTAGACATCTGTTGCAACCTTAACCCCGTCATCAAGGATTGGTGTCAGGCGGTTAGAGTAGCCGGTCCAAACAGCCATTGAATACTTAGGCGTGTAACCAACGAAGAGCTCGTCTGGTGTGACAATGCTAGAGTAGTAGTAAGGCTTGGTCAGCTTGGCTAATTCGTCGTCAGCATAGTTGGAGGTTCCGGTCTTACCGGCCTGATAAACCCCAGAAATTGCAGCATTTGTACCTGTACCAGACTGCAAGACTGTTTTCATCATGTCGGTCATCATGTAGGCTGTCGTTTCCTTCATAGCCTTGGAACCATTGTTGGAGAAGGTCTTCTCCGTTCCGTCACTGAAGACAACGCGATTGACATACTGAGGCTTGTAGTAAGTACCACCATTGGCAAAAGCAGCATAGGCAGCAGCCATTTTTTCACTGCTGGCTCCGTATTCGTTGCCGGATTTGCTGGTATTACTTGAAAAGGCATTAACATAGAACATTTCAGGATAGTTAATCCCAATACGATTTAGGAACTTGAGGGACTCATCCAAACCAACGGCTTCCAGCGTTTTCACGGCAGGAACGTTACGGGATTCCTGAATAGCGTATTGAATCGTCATCCCGCCATAATATTTCTTATCCCAGTTGTAGACTGGTGTGCTGGAATACGGGAAGTTATATGGAGCATCCGTGATAGGAGCAGCTGTCGAAGTATAGACTTCATTTTCCAGAGCTGGAGCATAATCGGTGATTGGCTTCATTGTTGAACCGAAATCACGGTTGGTTTCAACAGCTTGGTTGGTACCAAAGGATACGTTGGTAGATTGGTTACGAGAACCGAGCTGGGCAATGACTTTACCAGTTTGCACATCCATAACAGTGGACGCAACCTGCATTTCGTCATCTGGATAAGCTACATAGTCTCCTGTGTTGTAAATATCCCAGAGTTTCTTTTGGGCATCAGTGTTGACATTTGTATAGACTTCCATACCAGTTGTCAGGACATTGTAGCCAGTCTCTTCTTCTACTTGTTCAATTACTTCCTTAAGATAATTATCCATGTAAGCAGGATAGCTAGTGGAAGCTTTCAAGCTTTGAAGTCCATCGGTTACAGGGGTATTCTTAGCTTGTTCATACTGCTCATCTGTGATGTACTTGAGATCATGCATCTCACGAAGTACCAGATTACGGCGGTTGGTCGCAGCCTCTGGGTGAGTGTAAGGGTCATATTGGTTAGGTGCCTGAGGCATACCTGCCAGTAGAGCTGTTTGGTGTAAGCTCAAGTCTTTTAGGTCCTTGCCATAGTAGCTTCGGGCTGCTGTTTGCATACCGTAGTTACTGTTGGACATGTAGACTTTATTGACATAATAGGTCAATATTTGCTGCTTGGTCGCTTTACGCTCAAGCTGTGCGGCCAGCCAAGCTTCTTGGATTTTACGTGAAAGAGTCGCATCCGAAGAAGAGGTTGAGAAATAGGACAGCTTAATCAATTGCTGGGTCAGAGTTGATCCCCCTTGGCGACCTCCGCGGATGTTGCTAACAAGGGCACCTGCAATCCGAATAAAGTCTACCCCGCGGTGATTAAAGAAGCGATGGTCTTCAATGGCGACAATGGCGTTGACCAAATCCGTAGGAATTTCACTTGTTTCAGCATTGACCCGCTTTTCAGCGCCTAGGTCTGCAATCAAATTGTTATTGCTGTCAAAAATCTTACTGGATGTGGTCGCGATTAGGTCTTTTTCAGAAAGCTTAGGAGCCTTGACCGCATAGTAGGTAAATACCAAACAGCCAATCACGAATCCAATCATAAGCAGGGTTATAAGTGCACTTGCAAGATATTTCAAAGCCTGCATAAGAGTTTGTTTATTCATTTATAATACCACCTAGTAGTTTTTGTTCGATAATTTCAAGATAAGGGATGCTGGGAAGCTGTTGCATTTCAATCGGATAACCATGCTCTTGAATGTAAGTTAGAGGCATGGACTTCCCTCCCTTGTCGATCTTGTAAAACTCAATTAAATAAGAAGCGGGAAGCAGGTAAGTCTCCCTTAAGCTGGAAAAATGCAGTAAGACAAAGCAGATGCCCTTTTGCTCAAGGACTGCCTCCATGTGCTCAATCTGATGCGAATGAAAATTTTTCATGGGCATCGATTTTTTCTGTCGGGTTTCCTTGGCTTCAAAGTCAATATAATGGCCCTTGTAGACACCAGAATAGTCTGTTGTGGAAGCTTGCCGAAAGTAAGCCTCTACAATCTTGGCTCGGCTACGGTGCGGATAATCAACCTTGACAATCTGAATGGGGGTAGGCTTTTTATGGATGACAGCGAGTCCTCTGCTTAGATAGTAGCTGTTGGATTCGTTGATCATCTTTTCAAAAGACATCCCACGATTGGCAAAGTTAATCATGCCGGGAACTGGCCTATTGATACTGCTTTTTGCCTTTAGCTTATGCGGATAGTTGACCATAAAACTCCTTATTGGTACAATAGCATCACTCTATTATACCACAAAAAACTTTTTTAAGGGAGAATAAATGACCAGTCTATTAATAACAGGCTACAAAGCCTTTGAAATCGGCATTTCGACGGAAAAAGATATGAGAATAAACATCATAAAAGAAGCCGCTAAAAGGGACTTAATCCGTTTTTTGGAAGATGGAGTAGATTGGCTGGTTTTTATGGGTAATCTGGGCTTTGAGTCTTGGGTTTTGGAGCTAGCCAACGACTTGAAAAAGGACTATGAATTTCAGACGGCAACCATCTTTCTCTTTGAGAATCAAGGTGAAAATTGGAACGAAGCCAATCAAGCAAAATTAGCTGCTTTTAAGCAGACCGATTTTGTCAAGTATGCTTATCCTACCTACCAAAATCCCAGTCAGTTTCGTGATTACAATCAATTCGTCATTCAAAATACAGACGGAGCTTACCTCTTTTACGATGAAGAACAGGAGACAAAATTGAAATATCTTTACCAAGAAATGAAAAAACAAGAACAATATTTTATCAAAAAATTAACATTTGATGACCTGAATGAAGTGGCTGAAAATTTTTCGGGAAATTAGATGATAAATCTTGATTTTTATAGTGCATTTTGTTTATAATTGAATATGACAAACTAGATTGGAGAGAGAAGATGGCAAGTATTATTTTTACAGCAAAAGATATTTTTGATCAGGATTTTAAACGCGAAGTACGCGGCTACAGCAAGTCCGAAGTGGATGAGTTTTTGGACGATATTATCAAGGATTATGAGACATATGCAGCCTTGGTAAAGGAGCTGCGTGAGGAAAATCGCCGTCTCAAGGAAGAGTTAGCTGCGAAGCCGGTTGAAAAAGCACCGGTTCAGCCGACTCAGCCTGTCCAATCAACACAAGCGACTCAGTCATCTGTGGAAAGCTTCCCACAGATGACTTCTGCGACTAATTTTGATATCTTGAAGCGCTTGAACCGTCTTGAAAAGGAAGTATTCGGGAAACAAATTTTGGATCGTGAATAATGGTTCTTATAGAACAGTGCAATTTTTGGATAATCGCGTGGAAATTTTAGATTTTCATGAGGAAAGTCCATGCTAGCACTGGCTGTGATGCCGGTAGTGTTTGTGCTAGGCGAAGAAATAAGCCTAGGGACGGATTTTTCCGTTACGGCGACTGAAAGGGCTAAGTCTTTGGATATGTCTGATTAGGTCTGAAAGTGCCACAGTGACGTAGTTCTTTCGGAAACGGAAGAAGTGGAACGCGGTAAACCCCTCAAGCTAGCAACCCAAACTTTGGTCGGGGCATGGAGTGCGTGGAAGCGAACATAGCACTCTGACTGGAAACAGTAGACAGATGATTATCGAAGGAAATGGTACCTAGTCATTTCCGGAACAAAACATGGCTTACAGAAAATTGCATATAGGCTGAGGCTGGGACGTCAAGTCCTGTCCTCTTTAAATTTTATAATAGAATAGCAAGAGAGTGGCTGAGCGCTCTATTCTTTGCCAAGTTCAACTAACTGTTGCTTCATTTGTCTGATGGACATTTCAAGTAATGAGCTAGCTGATAAATGGCAGCGAAACCTTCTCAGCCCAAAATTTAAAAAGGGAGAGTGAGGAAAATCGATGTGACGAAATCACGATTTTTGTCTCACTCCCTTTGTTTGTATAGATTGGAATCCATTTAAAAAGCTGAGATGAAAGAAAAATTTAATTTAATTGCGACCGCAGCAGCAGGACTGGAAGCTGTCGTCGGCCGTGAAATCAGAGATCTGGGACTTGATTGTCAGGTCGAAAATGGCCGGGTTCGCTTCGATGGTGATGTCAGTACCATTATTCAAACCAATCTCTGGCTGCGCGCGGCCGATCGGATTAAGATTGTAGTTGGCAGTTTTCCAACTAAGACTTTCGAAGAGCTCTTTCAAGGAGTTTTTGCTCTGGATTGGGAGAATTATCTACCGCTGGGAGCTAAATTTCCTATTGCCAAGGCCAAATGTGTCAAGTCAAAACTTCACAATGAGCCTAGTGTTCAGGCTATTTCTAAAAAGGCAGTTGTCAAGAAGCTGCAGAAGCATTATGCACGTCCGGAAGGGGTCCCCCTGCAGGAAAATGGAGCTGAGTTTAGGATAGAAGTTTCTATCCTAAAAGATGTAGCGACAGTCATGATTGATACGACAGGGTCCAGCCTCTTCAAACGTGGTTATCGGGCTGATAAAGGCGGTGCACCGATCAAGGAAAATATGGCAGCAGCTATTTTGCTCCTGTCCAATTGGTATCCGGATAAGCCTTTGATAGACCCGACTTGCGGATCTGGTACCTTTTGTATCGAGGCAGCCATGATAGGGATGAAGATAGCGCCGGGACTTCATCGTTCTTTTGCCTTTGAAGACTGGAATTGGGTTGATAAAGATCTGGTTGCACAGGCTCGCTCAACTGCACTCAGTCAGATTGATCAGACCATCCAGCTTGATATTTCTGGCTCGGATATCGATGGCCGTATGGTAGAGCTAGCTCGAAAAAACGCTGAGCAAGCAGGAGTTGCAGAGCAGGTTCACTTTAAGCAGATGCGTCTGCAAGATTTGCATACAGATAAGATCAATGGTGTGATTATCTCTAATCCGCCATACGGGGAGCGCCTCCTAGATGATGAGGCTGTGACTCGTCTTTATCAGGAGATGGGAGAAACCTTTGCTCCGCTCAAAACCTGGAGCAAGTTTATCCTGACTAGCGATGAAGCTTTTGAAAGCAAATATGGCAGTCAGACCGACAAAAAACGCAAACTCTATAATGGAACTTTAAAAGTTGATTTATATCAGTATTTTGGCCAGCGGGTCAAACGTCAGTTAGATTAGAAAGGATTTGCCGTGACGAAAGAAGAAAACTACTCACCGGAAGAAGAAAAGAAAGAGTCGGTCCTTGATTTTGAAGAGGCCAAGGAAATGACAGTCGGCCAAGCCACTCGTAAGAAAGAGGAGCTGGAAGCCGGTGTGAATGAAAGCGACAATGTGCTGGATAAGTATATCAAGCAGCACCGTCAGGAAATCGAAGCTGGAAAATTTGAAACCCAGAAAATCAGAAAGCTGCAGGAGCAGGAAACGGCTCAGGCTAAGCAAGCATCTTCTGATTTGACCGACTTCATCAAAGAAAGACGGCAAGAGGTTGAAAGTGAACAGGAGATTCCAGCAGCTCAGTTGACAGCCACTGAGACAGCAAGTGAGCCAGAAGCAGCTCCAAATCCCTTAGGTTCTCGCAGTCAACGCTCAGAGCAGGAAGATGCGGTTCCTGCTGCTCCCGTTCAAAAGACATCTTACGGTCCTATTCCAGAACCGCTTGATGAGAAGGAATTACAGGTTCCTAAGACACCTTTCTACAAGAAAAAAGCTTTCCTTTATCCAGTTTTAGGACTTTTAGGGATTGCTGTAGCGGGCACAGGGCTTTACTTTGCTCTGGGGCATAATTGGGGGCACAAGACCGTTACAAGCTCCAGCTCTTCAACATCGCAGTCCAGTAAAAAGAGCTCGTCTTCGTCTAGCTCTGATAATACTGCCAAGGATCTGAAATCCTTTAATGATGAGTATGCTGCATTCTTCACAGATAGCAATCAGACTGCTGTCAAAAACAGTAAATTTGGTGACTTGGAAAAATTAAAAACCTTACTTGAAAAGCTAAAAGGCAGCAAAGACTATGATGCAGCCAAGAGCAAGTATGATTCCTTGGTCAAGCAGATTTCGGCTATCCAAAGTGTCAATTCACAGTTTGACGGCGGAGCGATTACTGACGGTGTCTTGAACAAGGAAGCCAAGGCTAATACAAATGCGACCTTCTCAGATGTATCAAGTGGCAATGCCAAGTTAGATGAAGTTCTAAAGGCAGCAATTGCCCAAGGACGCGGCCAACAGGTACCAACTCCAGCTCCTGCTACTGATCAAGGAGGGACGGGTGCAGGTACAAATGGCGGTTCAAGTGCATCTGCTTCTGGTTCAGGAGTTTCTAACTCTTACTCTGGCTATGGTCTTCCTAGCAATGGAGTAAATCTGCAGAGAGACCTCAGTCGTGTCCCTTATAACCAAGCAGCTATTGATGACGTCAACAATCCAGCTTGGACATTCAATCCTGGTGTTCTGGAGAAGATTTTGCAAACTTCTCGTGAGCGCGGCTACATTTCTGGAGACAACTATATTCTGGAACGCGTTAATATTATCAAAGGAAACGGCTACTACAACCTCTTCAAACCAGACGGCACCTATCTCTTCAGTATCAACTGTAAGACTGGATACTTCGTCGGAAATGGTCCGGGTTATGCTGACTCGCTCGATTTCTAGTCTGTTGATGGATTTCATTATACATGCACAAAAAAAGTTCTCGATTTCGAGAACTTTTTTAAATCACATGGCGTTCAAAGGCATCATCTGAGATTCCTTGGCTGAGAATAAGCTTGGCCCATTCTTTGGCTGAGAAAAGGCTGTGATCCTTGTAGTTTCCGCAGGATTCAATGGTTGTTCCAGGGACATCTTCCCAGCTAGTTGACTCAGCGATTTCTTCTAGACAGGATTTGATGACTTGAGCAATCTGATTGGAACTGTGTTGGCCCCACATAATCATATGAAAACCAGTGCGGCAGCCAAAAGGTGAGCAGTCAATCATACCATCAATGCGCTTGCGAATCAGCATGGCCAGCAAATGCTCGATGGTATGCAGACCAGCAGTTGGGATTGAATCTTCATTAGGCTGAACCAAACGGATATCAAAATTGGAAATGATGTCTCCTTTAGGGCCGGTTTCCTCTCCGATGAGACGAACATAAGGCGCTTTGACAATGGTGTGATCTAGCTCAAAGCTTTCAACGATAACTTCTTTAGACATGGTTTCTCCTTTACAATGTAGCAAGTGCGAGAAGGTTTTTCTAGTGATATCAAGCCATAGGTTTGTCTTGTTAGCGAAGAAAAAGCCTGTCTCATATACACATTTTCTTCTCTGATTATAGCATAAAAAATTTTTATTTGGGAATAAAGTTTAAGTTTTAGAAAAATGAAAAATTTGAACAATCTTGCTTATGCCTTGAAAAAGTTTTGGTGCTAAGGGTTCTACAAACTTTGAAGATTTTGTCTCTAAAAATTGGACAAAAGCTTTCTTGAATTTCAAAAAATAGGTTTGTGAATTTTTTAGATTTGTGATAGAATAGTATGGAATTTTGAATTCAACAATTAAATAGATTTGGAGTAAAAACATGGACCTATTTCCTATAATTATGTCTGTTTTTGCTGCCATCATTGGTTTAGTGATTGGATATGTAAGTGTCTCGGCTAAGATGAAATCATCTAAAGAAGCTGCAGAGCTTACTCTTTTAAATGCTGAACAAGAAGCAACCAATTTACGCGGACAAGCTGAACGTGAAGCTGATTTGATTATCAAAGAAGCCAAGCGGGAAACAAGTTCGCTTAAAAAAGAAGCACTTTTGGAGGCAAAAGAAGAAGCCAGAAAATATCGTGAACAAGTTGATGCAGAATTTAAGTCTGAACGTCAAGAGTTGAAACAAATCGAAAGCCGCTTGACAGAGCGCGCTTCTACCCTTGACCGCAAAGACGATAATTTAAGCAACAAAGAAAAGGCTTTGGAGCAAAAAGAACAAAGTCTCTCAGATAAATCTAAACACATTGATGCGCGTGAAGAACAAGTAGCGGAACTTGAAAAGCAGAAGGCAGCAGAGCTGGAGCGAGTTGCTTCGCTATCGCAGACAGAAGCGCGTGATATTATTTTGACGCAGACCGAAGACAAGCTTTCTAAAGAGATTGCGACTAGGATTCGGGATGCTGAGCAAGATATCAAAGAGCGGTCTGATAAGGTTGCCAAGAATATCTTGGTCCAAGCCATGCAGCGTATTGCCGGTGATTATGTCGCTGAGCAGACCAACTCAACGGTGCATCTGCCAGATGACAGTATGAAGGGGCGGATTATTGGCCGGGAAGGTCGCAATATTCGGACTTTTGAAAGTCTGACTGGTATTGATGTCATCATTGATGATACGCCAGAGGTTGTTACTCTCTCAGGTTTTGATCCGATTCGCCGTGAAATCGCTCGTATGACCATGGAAGCACTCTTGAAAGATGGTCGTATTCATCCAGCCCGCATTGAGGAGTTGGTTGAGAAGAACCGTCTGGAAATTGATAATCGCATCCGTGAGTACGGGGAAGCCGCAGCTTATGAAATCGGAGCACCTAACCTGCATCCTGATCTGATGAAAATCATGGGTCGCTTGCAGTTCCGTACTTCTTATGGTCAGAATGTCCTTCGGCACTCTATTGAGGTTGCCAAACTTTCTGGTATCATCGCTGGCGAGCTTGGTGAAAATGCCAATTTAGCCCGCCGTGCTGGATTCCTCCATGATATTGGCAAGTCTATCGACCGTGAGGTTGAAGGCAGCCACGTGGAAATCGGGACAGAACTAGCTCGTAAGTACAAGGAGCATCCAATCGTTGTTAATACGATTGCCAGCCACCACGGGGATGTGGAAGCAGAAAGTGTCATTGCTGTTATTGTAGCTGCAGCAGACGCTCTCAGTGCCGCTCGGCCAGGTGCTCGTAGTGAATCTCTGGAAAGCTATATCAAGCGTCTCCAAGATTTGGAAGAAATCGCTAATAGCTTCAAGGGTGTCAAGAACAGCTTTGCTTTACAAGCCGGCCGGGAAATCCGGATTATGGTTCAGCCGGATAAGATTAAGGATGACAAGATTACGATTTTGGCTCACGATGTTCGTGAAAAAATCGAAAACAACTTGGAATATCCAGGCAATATCAAGGTGACGGTTATCCGTGAGATGCGGGCCGTTGACTACGCAAAATAAAGAAGAAATGCAGTCTGGTAACAGATTGCTTTTTTCTTGAATGTTCTGCTGGTCTATTTTGTTTTCCGTATGATTGCTTGCTTATTTTCCTATCTTTTCAAAACTCTAGACACATACATTTCTTCCTATCCCCTTGAAATATCAGCCTAATTTTGTTACACTAGATAGAAAGACTGTGAAGGAGACATGATGACGGAACGAGGCTTACTAATCGTCTTTTCTGGTCCCTCTGGTGTAGGAAAAGGGACTGTTAGACGAGAAATTTTTGAAAGCACTGATAACCAATTCCAGTACTCGGTATCCATGACGACTCGTCCTCAGCGTCCAGGTGAAGTGGATGGAGTTGACTATTTCTTCCGCACTCGCGAGGAGTTTGAAGAGTTGATTCGCCAGGGCCAGATGCTGGAGTATGCAGAGTATGTAGGAAACTACTACGGGACGCCTCTGACTTATGTCAATGAAACGCTGGATAAAGGTATTGATGTCTTCCTAGAGATTGAGGTTCAGGGAGCTTTACAAGTCAAGAAAAAAGTTCCAGATGCCGTCTTTATTTTTTTGACTCCTCCAGACTTAGAAGAACTTAAAGACCGCTTGGTCGGACGTGGGACAGACAGTGCGGAGATTATCGCCCAGCGCATTGAAAAGGCCAAAGAAGAAATTGCCCTCATGCGCGAGTATGATTATGCCATTGTCAATGATCAGGTGCCGCTGGCTGCCGACCGTGTCAAGCGCGTGATTGAAGCAGAGCATTTCCGAGTAGACCGTGTTATCGGCCGTTATCAGGACATGCTTCCAAAAAATGAAACGATTATTCGATAGAAAGTTAGAAATTAGGTAGAAAATTATGATGTTAAAACCGTCTATTGACACTTTGCTGGACAAGGTTCCGTCAAAATATTCCTTGGTTATTTTAGAAGCTAAGCGCGCTCATGAGCTTGAAGCTGGAGCTCCCGCTACGCAGGAATTCAAGTCTGTCAAATCCACTCTTCGTGCTTTGGAAGAAATTGAATCCGGCAATGTCGTTATCCATCCAGATCCAGAAGGCAAGCGCGAGGCAGTTCGCCGTCGGGCAGAAGAAGAGCGTCTGCGTAAAGAAGAAGAAGAGCGCAAGATTAAAGAGCAAATCGCTAAAGAAAAAGAAGAAGGTGAGAAGATTTAAGGTTGGGGATGCTCAATCTTATTTTTTCTGTAATGACGTTTAGGAAAGTGGGGTGAGAATGTGAAGCTAGCAAAGATTATTGTGGATGTTCCTCTGATGCAGACGGACAAGCCCTATAGCTATGTTATTCCAGAAGAGTTTGCTGGAATGCTAGCAGCTGGCATGCGAGTCCATGTCCCTTTTGGGCAGGGAAATCGCCTGATTCAGGGGATTGTGGTTGGCTTTGATGAGACGGGAGGCCAAGAAGAGCTGAAGGAAATTGCGGAAGTCCTTGATTTCAGGCCCGTCTTGAACCAGGAACAGCTCTGGCTGGCGGATGAGTTGCGCAAGTCAGTCTTTTCTTATAAGATTTCCCTTTTAAAGGCCATGCTGCCTAGTCTTCTCAACTCCAGCTATGATAAACTACTCTATCCGACGGAGCTGCTGAATGTTGAGGAACGGTCAGCTATCTTTGGTCAAGAGGCTAGTCTTCGCTTTTCTGATTTGGACAAGAAAAGTCAGGCCAAGCTGATGCGACTGACCCAGACTGGCCGCATTCGACTGGAGTATCAGGCGACGGACAAGAAGCATATTAAGACTGAGAAATGGTATCAGGTCAATCATGCCGCTCTGCAAAATCATGACCTTCCCCGACAAGCTAAGAAAAAACAAGAATTAAAAGAAGTCTTGCTGGAGCAGCAGGACAGCCAGCTCTTGGCTGATTTGCGAGAAAACTTTTCGCGGGATATTATTAATTACTTTATCAAAGAAAATCTAATTAGCATTGAAGATAGAGAAGTTAGCCGTTCTGCTGCTTATTTCCAAAAGGAGCGGCAGAAGCAAAGTCTGACCTTAAACGATGAACAAGCCGCAGCAGTTGCGGCAATCACTCAGAAAATTGGTCAGAGTCATTCTCAGCCAGTCCTCTTAGAAGGGGTCACGGGCAGTGGGAAGACTGAAGTTTACCTGCAGGTCATCGCAGAGGCACTGGCTCAGGGAAAGACCGCTATCATGCTGGTTCCAGAGATTTCTCTGACTCCGCAGGTAACCGATCGCTTTATTTCTAGATTTGGCGACCAAGTTGCAATTTTGCATTCAGGTCTGTCTGACGGTGAGAAATATGATGAATGGCGCAAGGTGGAGCGAGGAGCTGCTCAGGTCGTTGTCGGCGCGCGTTCAGCTATTTTTGCTCCGCTGACAAATATTGGAGCCATCATCATTGATGAAGAGCATGAATCCTCCTACAAGCAGGATTCCAATCCTCGCTATCATGCCAGAGAGGTGGCTCTCCTGCGAGCTCAGTACAATCAAGCTGTCTTAGTGCTGGGGTCGGCAACTCCGAGCTTGGAGAGCCGTGCCCGAGCAAGCCGTGGAGTCTATGATTTTCAGCTGCTCAGCAAGCGCGCAAATCCGCTGGCGCAGATTCCTCAAGTGGAAGTGGTGGATTTTCGGGATTATATCGGTCAGCATGAAGCCAGTAATTTCACGCCAGTCCTGCTAGATGCTATTCAAGATCGTCTGGATAAGGGAGAGCAGACGGTTCTCATGCTTAATAGGCGGGGGTATTCCAGCTTTGTCATGTGTCGGGAATGTGGGGCCGTTGATAGCTGTCCTAACTGTGATATTTCTTTGACCCTGCATATGGACACCAAGACCATGAACTGCCACTACTGTGGTTTTACTAAGAACATTCCTCAGAGTTGTCCTAACTGTGCCAGCCGCAGCATTCGCTATTATGGTACTGGGACACAGAAAGCTTATGATGAGTTGGTTCAGCTCTTTCCACAGGCTCGCATTTTGCGGATGGATGTAGATACGACCCGTAAGAAAGGCAGCCATGAAGCCATTTTAGAAAGCTTTGGTCAGGGACAGGCAGATATTCTCTTAGGCACTCAGATGATTGCTAAGGGGCTGGATTTTCCAAACGTGACGCTAGTTGGTGTACTCAATGCGGATACTGCTCTCAATCTGCCGGACTTTCGCTCTTCAGAACGAACCTTCCAGCTGCTGACTCAGGTGGCCGGCCGTGCTGGTCGGGCTGAAAAGGCTGGTCAGGTCTTTATCCAGTCCTATAATCCTCATCATTATGCCATTGAGTTTGCCAAGCAGCAGGATTACGAGGGCTTTTATGCTTATGAAATGGGAATCCGCCGGCAGCTAGGTTATCCGCCTTATTACTTTACGGTCGGTCTAACCCTGTCGCACAAGGACGAAGAGACAGCAGTGCGAAAAGCTTATGAGGTTATGGATATTCTGCGAAGCGGTCTGTCAGAAAAAGTGCAAATCCTGGGTCCAACGCCGAAGCCCATTGCCCGTACCCACAATCTCTATCATTATCAGATTCTTCTCAAATATCGCTTTGAGGACAAGCTGCAGGCGACGCTAAATCAAGTCTTGGACTGGACACAAAATCGGGACAATAAAGATTTACGCCTGACAATTGATAATGAACCACAAAATTTTATGTAAAGCTTTTTAGCCGAGATTAAGGTTGTTGTAGACGACTTCTGATATAATAAGGGAAGGAACAAAGAAGGAATCAATAGTTTAAAATGATGAAAATAATATTTATGGGAACACCGGACTTCTCAGCGACTGTCCTAAAAGGGCTGCTGGACAGCGGGCAATACGAAGTGTTAGCAGTGGTGACGCAGCCGGACCGGGCCGTCGGCCGTAAAAGAGAGATTCGCATGACTCCAGTAAAAGAGCTGGCCTTGGAATACGGGCTGCAAGTTTATCAACCGGAAAAGCTGGCTCAAAGCTCGGATTTAGAGGAGTTGATGAACTTAGAAGCAGATGGTATTGTCACAGCTGCTTTTGGGCAGTTTTTGCCTAGCCGCTTGCTGGACAGTGTTGACTTTGCGGTGAATGTTCATGCCTCCTTGCTGCCTAAATACCGAGGTGGTGCGCCCATTCACTATGCTCTGATCAATGGCGATGAGCAAGCGGGTGTTACAATTATGGAAATGGTCAAGGAAATGGATGCTGGAGACATGATAGCCAGCAAGGCGACGCCGATTGAAGAGACAGATAATGTCGGAACTCTCTTTGAAAAATTGGCGATTATTGGTCGAGATCTGTTATTGGATGTGCTGCCAGCTTATAGGGCAGGGCAGATTATTCCTCAGCCACAGGATCCTAGCCAGGTCACTTTCTCTCCGAATATCAGCCCAGAAGAAGAGCGGATAGACTGGAGCAAAACAAACCGACAAATTTTCAATCAAATTCGTGGCATGTATCCTTGGCCAGTAGCTCATACCTTGCTGCAGGGACAACGCTTTAAGATTTATGAAGCAGATATGGTAGCTGGCAGCGGTCAGCCGGGACAGATATTGTCTATTAGTAAAAAAGAACTGGTGGTTGCAGCTGGTCAGGGAGCCCTCTCGCTGAAGACGGTTCAGCCTGCTGGTAAGCCCAAGATGGCTATCGTTGATTTTTTGAATGGACTGGGCCGCAGCCTGTCCCTAGGAGATACTTTTGGAAAGTAAGCAAAAAACGGCCCGTTGGCAGGTCTTGGAAATTTTGGAAGAAGTTTTTGAAGAAGGAGCCTATTCCAATATCGCCTTAAACCGGGCTCTGAATCAAAGCTTGCTGAGTCAAGCAGATAAAGGTCTGGTAACAGAGCTGGTTTACGGCACAGTTGCTCGGAAAATCACTTTGGAATGGTATCTATCCCATCTGATTGAGGATAGGGACAAATTAGATAACTGGCTTTACATTCTGCTTATGCTCAGTCTGTACCAGATGCTCTATCTGGATAAAATCCCTCAGCATGCAACTGTTCATGAGGCTGTTGAAATTGCGAAAATCCGTAAGCGCGGCAGCGAGAAATTTGTCAATGCCTTGTTACGTAGGATTGAGCGTGAGGGTGTGGCTGATTTTGAAACAATCAAGCGCAAAAACAAACGCTATTCGATCCAGTATTCTTTGCCGGTCTGGCTGGTCAAAGACCTGATAGAAGAGTTTGGCGAAGAAAGAGCTCTAGCTATCTTTGCTAGTCTCTTTGTTCGCAGCAAGGCCAGCATTCGCGTGACGGATATGTCGCGCAAGGCAGAGCTTCGTCAGCTTTTAGGGGCTGAGAACTCGCTTTTATCTCCGTCAGCCTTGGTTAAAAGACAGGGGCATTTTGCTGGGCATCAGCTCTTTGAAAGAGGAGCGATTACGATTCAGGATGAGTCTAGCCAGCTTGTGGCTCCTACTCTGGCCATCGAAGGTGAGGAGCAGATTCTGGATGCCTGCAGTGCACCGGGGGGCAAGACTGTCCACATGGCTTCCTATCTGACGAGCGGCCACATTACAGCTTTGGACCTCTATGATCATAAGTTAGAACTCGTAGAAGAAAATGCAAAAAGACTGGGCTTGGCAGATAAAATCACCACTAAAAAGCTAGACGCGACCAAAGTGTTTGAGACATTTGGCCCAGATGCTTTCGATAAAATCTTGGTGGACGCTCCTTGCTCAGGTATTGGCTTAATTCGCCGCAAACCAGATATAAAATATAATAAAGAAAATGCAGATTTTGAGAATTTACAAAAAATTCAGCTGGATATACTAGACAGCGTTTGTCAAAGTCTACGTAAAGGTGGTATAATAGCTTATAGTACTTGCACGATTATGGCCAAAGAGAATTTTGAGGTTGTCAAGAAATTTCTGGCCAGTCATCCGAACTTTGAGCAAGTCTTATTAGACCATGAAAGAAAAGATATCGTCAAAGACGGCTGTATCTTGATTACGCCGGAATTATATGAAAGCGACGGATTTTTTATCAGTCAATTTAGGAAGATATCGGAATAAGAGGAGGAAACTGACAGTATGGAAATTTCATTATTAACAGATGTTGGTCAAAAGCGTACAAATAACCAAGATTATGCCAATCTTTTTGTGAATCGGGCAGGCAAGACCCTGATCATCTTGGCAGATGGTATGGGCGGTCACAGAGCTGGAAACATTGCCAGTGAAATGGCTGTGACAGACTTAGGAGCTGCCTGGGTTGATACACAGATTGATTCGGTGAATCAGGTGCGTGAATGGTTTGCGGAGCACTTGGAAGAGGAAAATCAGCGCATTCATCAATTTGGTCAAGATGAAGAATACAAGGGCATGGGCACGACTTTGGAAGCCTTGGCTATCATTGATAATCAAGCCATCTATGCCCATATCGGTGATTCTCGCATCGGCTTGATCCGCGGTGATGAATACCGTCAGCTGACCAATGACCACTCGCTTGTTAATGCTTTATTGAAAGCTGGACAGATTACGCCAGAAGAAGCAGAGCGTCATCCGCAGAAGAATATCATTACTCAGTCTATTGGTCAAAAAGACGAAGTACAGCCTGACTATGGCATGATTACCTTGGAAGATGGTGACTACCTTCTGCTCAACAGTGACGGTCTGACTAATATGATTTCAGACAGTGAAATTTGTGACATTGTCACCAGCGACATCAGCCTGTCTGAAAAAACACAAACCTTAATTCGCTTTGCCAACAATGCTGGAGGACTGGATAACATCACAGTTGCTCTGGTTCGCTTTGACAAGGAGGATAAGGCATGATTCAAATCGGCAAAATCTTTGCCGGGCGATATAAAATCATCAAGCAGATTGGTCGCGGAGGCATGGCAGATGTCTATCTGGCCAAGGACTTGATTTTGGATGGTGAGGAAGTTGCGGTAAAGGTTCTTAGGACCAATTACCAGACAGATCCTATCGCTGTCGCGCGTTTCCAGCGGGAAGCTAAGGCGATGGCTGACTTGGACCATCCGCACATCGTTCGGATTACTGATATTGGGGAAGAAGATGGCCAGCAGTATCTGGCTATGGAATACGTGGCAGGTCTTGACCTCAAGCGCTATATCAAAGAGAATTCTCCGATTTCAAATGAAGAAGCAGTCAGAATCATGGGACAAATCTTGCTGGCGATGCGCTTGGCGCATACACGCGGCATTGTCCATCGTGACCTGAAACCACAAAATGTCCTCTTGACCCCAGATGGCAATGCCAAGGTAACAGACTTTGGGATTGCGGTGGCCTTTGCGGAGACAAGTCTGACTCAGACTAACTCAATGCTAGGCTCAGTTCATTATCTATCGCCTGAGCAGGCACGTGGCTCTAAAGCAACTGTTCAGAGTGATATTTATGCGATGGGGATTATTTTTTATGAGATGCTGACTGGTCATATCCCTTATGATGGAGATAGCGCCGTTACGATTGCCCTGCAGCATTTCCAAAAGCCGCTGCCATCCATCATTTCTGAAAATCCTAATGTGCCTCAGGCCTTGGAAAATGTGGTCATTAAAGCAACAGCCAAAAAATTGACGGATCGTTATCAGTCGGTTGCAGAGATGTATGTGGACTTGTCCAGTAGCTTATCTTATGAGCGCCGTAATGAAAAGAAATTAGTCTTTGATGATGTTGCGAAAGCAGACACCAAGACCTTGCCAAAAATCTCACCTGTACCTCAGCCAGCAGTTCCACCTGTTAAGCCAACTCCGGTTAAAACAGAAGCGGATGAAGTTAAGGAAGAGACACCAGATGCGGTTAAGAAAGTTCCAAAGAAACGTCGCTTGAGAACGCGTTATAAAGTACTTTTCTTTGCAGTCCTATTGGTTTTGGCGGCTTTTGTTGTCCTTCTTTATAATAGCCCATCCAATACCAGCGTGCCAGATGTTTCTGGTCAGACTGTGGCAGAGGCTCGCTCCGCTATCGAAGCTAAGAAGCTGGTTGTCGGAGACGAAAAGGAAGAATACAGCGACAAAGTCGAATCCGGCAAAGTCATTAAAACTGATCCACAGGCCAATAGTCAGCGCCGCGAAGGCAGCAAGATTGACCTGATTATTTCCAAGGGACCCAAGACCTTTGTAATGGAAGATTATGTCGGTCAAGCAAAATCAGCCGTAGTTGAAAATCTGAAAACAAACTATAATGTTTCTGAGAAATTAATTGAGATTGTTGAGGAGGAATCGGACGAGTACGAGCCAGGTCAGGTCATTCGTCAGTCTCCGGCAGCTGGTTCGACTTATGATTTGACTTCTAATCATAAGATCAAGCTGACAGTGGCGAAAGAAGTAACTAGTGTGTCCATGCCTGACTTTGGCAGCATGCAGTACACCTACGCTAATGCCCGTTCTTACCTGATTCAAATGGGAATTTCTTCTTCTCGAATTGAGCGAGTTGTTGACCGTTCGGTCACTTCGACTCAGGCTGACTTGGTAACTTCCCAGTCACCAGCAGCAGGTCAGACAATTGATCTCAAGTCAAATGAAAAAATCACTCTTTACGTGACAGAAGCAACGACACCATCGTCATCTAGCTCGTCATCATCATCGTCTAGTAGCAACTCAAAGAGCAGCTCATCGTCTGAAGATAGCGGACATGGAACAAGTTCTAGCTCATCTGATAGTTGATTAATAAACCGTCCATTTTAAGTTTTTTAGCTTAAAACGGATGGTTTTTTCTTTGTTGCTGGACAAATTTCCCCATTTCATGCCTTGGACGGAGGTTTTTTGGTTTAATTTTGTTAAAATAGGAAGGTAGAGAAAGGAAACGGCTATGTGGAAGGTTCAATTATTTGTCTTTGTTGAAACAGTCTTACTATCCATGGCATTGGTTACCATGCTGGCAGCTGATTTTTCACGTGTTGTCATTATCTTGGTCCTTTTTTTGCTGCTGCTCTATTATTACTTCGGCAAGCAAAAAGGGAATTTTCTGCTGGTCGCTTCTATGATTATGCTGTTTTTCATTATTATGCTCAATCCCTACGTCATTGCTGCCCTTTTATTTGCGCTTGTTTATGGGATGATTGTGGCCTACCCTTATATCTATAAGGAAAATCAAGAAACCCATCTCGTTTACGAAGAAGATGTGGAAATTCAGAGTGAAAAGAATCGCTGGTTGGGGGACTTGCAGCATTTTTCTAAGGACAGCTGTCAATTCCACGACATCAATCTCTTGCGCATTGTTGGGAAAGACACCATTCATTTGGAAGACGTGATTTTGGTCAACCATGATAATGTCATTGTCATTCGAAAAGGTTTTGGCGATACCAAGATTATTGTGCCGCTGGATGTGGAAATTCAGCTGCAAATCAATACTCTTTACGGGGAGCTGAACTTCCTGCATCATCCATCTCGCAAGCTGCGCAACGAAACCATTTCGCTGACGACACCAGACTATAAACGGGCCAATAAGACAGTGAAGATTGTCCTCGTCAGCTTCTTAGGAAATGTGGAGGTTGTCAGAAAGTGAAGAAATCAAATTATTTTCTCATTCTCCTCTATACTTTCTTTGTCTTATTTATCATCTTTCATTATATTTTCAATATTTTTGATTTTACTTGGCAGGAGCTCTTTAATGATTTGGAGCTGTTGCAGTCTTTTGTGTTCTTTGTTGTGATTATCGGTTTATCACTGACCATTCTGATTGTGATAGCAGCTCGCTTGATACAATATCTGTCGGTAGCCCATGTACAAAAAAATCTTCGGAATTTGCTGGATGGACGGAGGATGGAGCCGACAGACCAACCCGAGTTGGATCGTTCTCTGCATCAGCTCGAGAGAAGGCTGCACCGTCTGACAGAAAATCTCCAAAAGTCTGAAAACCAAACCCTGCAGACAGAAGAAAAAATTATCGAAAAAGAACGGCGGCGGATTGCGCGTGATTTGCACGATACTGTCAGTCAGGAATTATTTGCAGCCAATATGATTCTTTCAGGAGTAGCTGGAAATGTAGAACGGCTCGATGGACAAAAACTGCAAAAGCAGCTCAAGGGGATTGCAGATATTCTGGACACAGCCCAGAAGGATTTGCGGATTCTCCTGCTCCACCTACGACCTACAGAGTTGGAAAATAAGACCCTGGTCGAAGGTATGGATGTGATTATCAAGGAGCTGACTGATAAAAGCGACATTGATGTTCATTTCAATCATCAGGTTGGGCATCTACCCAAACAGATGGAGGAGCATGTCTTCNGAATCATGCAGGAAATTATCAACAACACACTGCGGCATGCCCAAGCCAGTCGGCTGGATATTTACCTCTATCAGGCACCTAATGAACTTAAAATCAAGGTATCTGATAATGGCGTTGGTTTTGATCCGCTGGCTCAGGATGAACTCAGCTACGGCTTGAAAAATATGGAAGACCGTGTGCGGGATATGGCGGGCACTTTTAAGCTTTTGACAGCCCCCAGAAAAGGTCTTTCTATTGAAATCACGATACCTTTACTAGAAGGAGAAAATCATGAAGATATTGTTAGTGGATGACCACCAGATGGTCAGATTGGGATTGAAAAGTTATCTGGAACTGCAAGATGATATAGCAGAAGTATCTGAAGCAGTCAATGGTAAAGAAGGAGTTGAGCAGGCTTTGGCAAGTCGTCCGGATGTGATTATCATGGATATCGTCATGCCTGAGATGAATGGGATTGAAGCGACACTGGCCATTTTAAAAGAATGGCCGGAAGCAAAGATTCTAATTTTGACTTCTTATCTGGATAATGAAAAAATTTATCCTGTTCTGGATGCAGGTGCTCATGGATACATGCTTAAGACTTCCAGCGCTGAAGAAATTCTCCGTGCTGTCAAAAAAGTGGCCAAGGGAGAATTTGCCATTGAAACAGAGGTCAGTAAGAAAGTGGAGTATCATCGTAACCATATCGAGCTCCATGAGGATTTGACCGCTCGTGAGCGTGATATTTTAGGGCTGTTAGCCAAGGGTTATGAGAATCAACGGATTGCAGATGAGCTTTTTATTTCCCTCAAAACGGTCAAGACTCATGTCTCAAACATCCTGTCTAAACTGGAAGTGAGCGACCGTACTCAGGCAGTTGTTTATGCTTTTCAGCACCATCTTGTCCCACAAGAAGACTTTTAATGGTATAATAGAAAAGATTAAGATTGGACAAGGGGAGATATGGACGCAAAATTAAAGTATAAGGCCAAAAAGATAAAAATTGTCTTTTTCGATATAGATGATACCCTGAGGGTCAAGGATACAGGCTTTATCCCAGACTCTATCCAGACAGTTTTCAAGCAGTTGAAGGACAAAGGGATTTTGACGGGTATTGCGTCTGGACGAGGAATGTTTGGTGTCGTGCCGGAATTGAGAGCTTTGCAGCCAGACTTTTTCGTTACTCTGAACGGAGCCTATGTCGAAGACAGCAAAGGGAAGGTGATTTCTCAGACAGTTATCCCGTCTGATAGAGTGACTTCCTATATTGCTTGGGCTCAGGAGGAAGGGATTGACTATGGTTTGGTCGGCAGCCATGGAGCAGCCTTGTCCAATCGACATTCTCTGATTTCAGAGGCCATTGATGTGGTTTATCCAGATTTGCCTGTTGATCCAGATTTTCATTTAGNCAAGGATATTTATCAGCTTTGGACCTTTGAAGATAGAGGAGATAGCCTGCAGCTGCCGGATACATTAGCAGAACACCTGCGTTTGGTTCGCTGGCATCCTCATTCGTCAGACGTGGTACCGACAGAAGGTTCCAAGGCAGCCGGAGTTTCCAAGGTTGTCGAGCATCTGGGCTTCAAACCTGAAAATGTCATGGTTTTTGGCGACGGACTCAATGATCTGGAATTGTTTGACTATGCGGGAATTGGCATTGCCATGGGCATTTCCCATGAAGAACTGCGAAAAAGAGCAGATTATATTACAAAAACGGTAGAAGAAGACGGTATTTTTGCCGCTTTAGAGGAGTTAGGTATGGTAGAAAAAGAATTACATTTTCCACAAGTAGAACTTGCAGCAGCAGAAGGTCCAAAAGCGACTATCAAGACTAATCACGGTGACATGAAAGTTCAGCTGTTTCCAGAACAGGCACCAAAAACAGTAGCCAACTTTATTGCCCTTGCTAAAGATGGATATTATGACGGTGTGATTTTCCATCGCATTATTCAGGACTTTATGATTCAGGGTGGCGATCCTACTGGTACCGGTATGGGCGGTCAGTCTATCTATGGTGAGAAATTTGAAGATGAGTTTTCACCTGAGCTTTACAATATTCGTGGGGCTCTTTCTATGGCAAACGCTGGGCCGAATACTAACGGCAGTCAATTTTTCATTGTTCAAAATAATAATCTACCTTATTCGGCTAAGGAATTGAGCCGCGGCGGCTGGCCTGAAGCTATCGCTGAAGTCTATGCCAGCCAGGGAGGAACACCGCATTTGGATCGGCGCCACACGGTCTTTGGTCAGTTGGCTGATGAAGCCTCCTACCAAGTTTTGGACAAGATTGCAGCTGTTGAGACTGGGGCGATGGACAAGCCCGTGGAAGATGTTGTGATTGAGACCATTGAGGTTGAAGACTGATGAAAATCGGTGATAAATTAAAAGGCAAAATCACTGGGATTCAGCCTTATGGAGCTTTTGTTGAGCTGGAAAACGGAACAATTGGTCTGATTCATATCTCAGAAATTCGTCCGGGTTATATTGAGAATATCCATGATAGTGTAAAGATTGGCCAGCAAGTCTTAGTACAGGTTGTGGACTATGATGAATTTTCTGGGAAGTCCAGTCTGTCCATGCGAACCCTAGAGGAAGAAAAGCACCGCCTTCCTAGACGCCACCGCTTTTCAAACGACCGCTGTAAAATTGGTTTTGAGCCTTTAGGTAGACAGCTGCCTATCTGGATCAAAGAGGCAAAAAAATTCTTAAAAGAAGAAAAAGTTTAAAAAATATCCTGTTCGATAAGAGAACAGGATATTTTGCTTGGATAGAATTGCCGTTCAATTCATAGCCGACTGCTAAGTTGAAATGGACATGTTTTTCAAAAAATACTAAGCATCAAATTCATAGAGAGCGGTAGATAGATAGCGTTCGCCGTTATCAGGTGCCAGAGCAAGGACTTTCTTGCCAGCTCCTAGTTTTTTCGCTACTTCAATAGCTGCGAAAATAGCGGCAGCAGATGAAATTCCCACTAAGAAGCCTTCCTGACCGCCAATATAGCGTCCGAATTCCAGTGCTTGATCAGAAGTTACGCGGACAATACCGTTGTAGGCTGCTGTATCCAAAGTCTCTGGAATAAATCCAGCTGAAAGTCCTTGGATTTTGTGAGGTCCTGGCTTCTCACCAGAAAGGATAGCAGATTCGTCTGCTTCAACTGCGTAAATTTGGATATCCGGATTAACTTTTTTAAGAGCGTGAGATACACCAGAAATAGTTCCGCCAGTTCCGACACCGCCTACAAAGGCATCCAGTCCAGTTTCACCGAAAGCAGCGATAATTTCTGCTCCTGTTGTTCGTTCGTGAACCTCTGGATTGGCCGGATTGTTAAACTGCAGTGGCAGCCAGCCATTTCGTTCTTTCGCGATTTCTTGTGCTTTTGCAATGGCACCTTTCATTCCTTCGCTACCTGGAGTCAAGACTAACTCAGCACCATAAGCTTGGATAATTTTGCGGCGCTCTACACTCATGGTTTCTGGCATAACAATGACAACCTTGTAACCTTTAGCTGCTCCAACCCATGAAAGGCCAATACCGGTATTTCCACTAGTTGCTTCAACGATGGTATCGCCAGGCTTAATAAGGCCATCGCGTTCAGCCGCCTCAATCATGCTGAGAGCAATCCGGTCTTTAACAGAAGATCCAGGATTGAAAGCCTCTAACTTCACATAAACCTCAGCAGCTCCTTCTGGAACCAAGTTGTTCAATTTGACGATGGGAGTTTGCCCAATTAGTTCTGTAATGTTTTGATAAATACGTGACATAGAATACATACCTCAATATAATTTAATAGAATTAGTATAAAATGAAACAAGCGCTTTGTAAAATATAAAAAAGCTATGAGAGCCATAGCTTTTCTTTATGTCAAAACATCAAGGGGGACTTCTACTTGGCGCAGTCCTTGATCTATCATCTCCAATTTGCCCTTAAAAAACTCAGTCAGTTTATCTTTGAGCAGTTCTCTTTCACCTTTGTCAACGAAAAGAAGAGTGGAGACGGTATCTGTAAATTCAGTATCGTATTCAGCAAGATTTTCTGCCTTGAGAAAATTCGCAAAATCCTGATATTGGCTGTAAGACAGTTTTAGGCGTAGGCCAGCCTGTTCTTTTATTTCAACCAGTCCAATCTCCTTAATAGCCAAAGCAACACTGCCGGCATAAGCTCGAATCAGACCGCCGGCTCCTAGTTTAATACCGCCAAAATAGCGAGTAACCACCACGCAAAGATTGGTCAATTCATGCTTTTCTAGGACTCCCAGCATAGGAACTCCGGCTGTTCCGCTAGGCTCCCCATCATCGCTGGTTCGTTTAATATCGCTCTTTTCTCCAATGATAAAAGCAGAGCAGTTATGGGTAGCCTTGTAATGTTCTTTTTTTATAGCAGCGATAAAAGCGCGAGCCTCTTCCTCGGAGTAAACTCTTTTCACATGGCAGATAAAGCGAGATTTTTTAATTTCCTCCTGAACCATGCCATCTTCTTTAATTGTCTTAAATTCCATAACTATATTTTACAAAAAAAGATGAATTTTGCCAAAAAAATTACGAATATATAAGTATGTTAGAGTTACAAGATTGTTTAGGACGGATATTTACAGAAAGTCAATTAGAGTCTAGCTTGCGAGTACAAGCAAAAGCAATTCCCAGTATCCAAGAAGAAAAAGGCAAGCTCCTCTGTGGACGCTGCAACAGCTTGATTGAACGAGAAAACCAACTGCCGGTTGGAGCTTATTATTGTAGAGAATGCTTAATATTGGGCCGGGTACGGAGTGACCAAAAACTTTACTATTTTCCTCAAGAGGATTTTCCTAAAAAACAGGTGCTTAAATGGCAGGGGCAACTGACAGAGTTTCAGGGGAAGGTCTCCAAAGGCTTACTGGATGCGCTAGAGAAAAGACAGAATACGTTAGTGCATGCTGTTACTGGCGCTGGAAAAACAGAAATGATTTACCAAGTGATTGCAAGGGTTATTGATAGAGGAGGGTCTGTTTGCTTGGCCAGTCCGCGGATTGATGTTTGTTTAGAACTTTATCGGCGCCTAAAAGAAGACTTTTCTTGTGAAATAGCCCTTCTGCATGGGGAGTCAGAAGCTTATTTTCGCAGCTCCTTGGTAATTGCGACCACCCACCAGCTCTTAAAATTTTATCGGGCTTTTGATTTGTTGATTGTGGACGAGGTAGACGCCTTTCCTTATGTGGATAATCCCATACTGTATCACGCTGTAGAGCGTTCAGTTAAAGAGGATGCTACAACTATTTTTCTGACAGCCACTTCCACAGATGAGCTGGATAAAAGAGTTCAAAAAGGTGAGCTGAAACGCCTGAGTCTTCCCAGAAGATTTCATGGTAATCCCTTGACTCTCCCTCAGAAAGTTTGGTTATCTGATTTTCAAAAACATCTTCAGAAGAAGAAAATAGCACCTAAACTTTTGAACTATATACAAAAACAGAGAAAGACTCAATTTCCTCTCTTGATATTTGCTGCAGAAATTCAAAGAGGAGAGGATGTTGCTCATGCTTTGCAGATTGCTCTGCCGGATGAAAAGCTAGCTTTTGTTGCCTCCACAACAGAAAATCGTCTGGAGATTGTTGAACAGTTTCGTCGCAAGGAGATCACTATTTTGGTGACAACGACTATCTTAGAGCGTGGAGTAACCTTTCCTGGTGTAGATGTTTTTGTCTTGGAAGCAAATCATCGCTTGTTCACTCGTAGTGCTCTGGTTCAGATTTCAGGCCGAGTTGGCCGTAGTATGGATAGGCCAACGGGACAGTTGCTATTTTTTCATGATGGGATTACCCTTGCTATGGAAAAGGCAATTCGGGAAATGAGAGATATGAATAAGGAGGCGGGATTATGACGGAGTGTCTTTTATGCAAAGGGCAAATTGAGGAGAAAGGTAGTTTTTTACAGCTTTTTCTATTAAAAGAAGAAGGACCAAGCTGCTGCTACACTTGTTATCAAAATTTTGAACGCATATCTGAAGAGCATTGCCCTCGCTGTTTTCGCGACGGGAAATCAGATTTATGCACAGATTGCAAAAAATGGGAGGAAGAGGGAAATCAAGTCCAGCACCAGTCAATATTTACTTATAATCAAGCAATGAAGGCTTACTTCAGTCAATATAAGTTTCAGGGAGACTATGCATTGCGCTTTGTATTTGCAAAAGCAGCTAAAAAAGCAGTCAAAATGTTTAGAGAGCATACCATTGTTCCGATTCCAGTCAGTGTCGAAAAATTTCAAGTTCGAGGATTTAATCAAGTGCAGGGGATTTTAGATGCAGGAAAAGTAGCATATAGCAATATCTTAGAGAAAAAAGACACCCTAGCCCAGTCGAGCAAGACACGTGAGGAGCGTCTGCAGACTCAGCAAGCCTTTGAAATTAAGAAAGAAGTTGATTTGCCAGATAAAATTTTGCTGGTTGATGATATCTATACGACTGGAAAAACCTTGCAATTGGCCAAGCAAATCTTTTTGGAAGCCGGTGTGAAAGAAGTATTGTCGTTTTCAATCGCAAGATAAGAAAAAATTTGCAAAAAAGGAATGAAAGCGTTATAATGATATTATAAATAAAACATTTATGTTTAGAAAGAAGGTACTTATATGCTTAAATATAGTATCCGTGGTGAAAACCTAGAAGTAACAGATGCTCTCCGTGACTACGTAGTTTCTAAACTTGAGAAGATTGAGAAGTATTTCCAAGCAGAGCAAGAACTTGATGCGCGTGTGAACCTCAAGGTTTACCGTGAAAAGACTGCGAAAGTGGAAGTGACAATTCCGCTAGGCTCCATCACTCTTCGTGCAGAAGATATCTCTCAGGACATGTATGGATCAATTGATTTGGTCACAGATAAGATTGAGCGCCAAATCCGCAAAAATAAGACCAAGATTGAAAGAAAGAATCGCAATAAAGTTGCTACAAGTCAGCTTTTCACAGATTCCTTTGCTGAAGAAGCAGAAGAAGTCCCATCAAAAGTTGTCCGTTCAAAACACATAGATTTGAAGCCAATGGACTTGGAAGAAGCGATTCTGCAGATGGATTTGTTGGGTCATGATTTCTTTATCTATTCCGATGCAGAGGACAGCAGTACTAATGTAATATACCGTCGTGAGGATGGAGATATTGGCCTGTTAGAAGTCAAATAAATAAGAAAAGAGGGTTGAGAGCATGTTTCTCAACCTTTTTATTTTATAGAAACTTATACTGTCAGATGACATAGATAAGCACCCTACGTACAAAGAAATTAACTTTATACTTATAGTTGAAAAAATAAACTTTTAAAAAATTTAAAAAAGGTATTGACAAGAGGTGTGGTTGGGTGATATACTAATATAGTTGTCGCGAAAGACAAAGCCCTTTGAAAACTGAACAAGACGAACCAAGTGCAGGGTGACATAGAGATATGTAACCTGTCAAAAAAACGAGAATAAATCTGTCAGTGGACAGTAATGAGTGCGAACTCAAACTTTTAATGAGAGTTTGATCCTGGCTCAGGACGAACGCTGGCGGCGTGCCTAATACATGCAAGTAGAACGCTGA
>NZ_RJMM01000016.1 GCF_003943655.1 Streptococcus sanguinis | reverse complement strand
GAAGAAATACAAACAATTATTCAAACAGATTGAGAAAGATATTTTAGAGGAATGTTATGCAGTCGGAGACTTCTTGCCCAGCGAACATCAGCTGACAGAAGACTACCAGGTTAGCCGCGATACAGTCCGCAAGGCTCTGGCGCTGCTGCAAGAAGAAGGATTGATTGAAAAAGTCCGCGGACAAGGTTCCAAAGTCATCAAGCATGAACAGTTTGACTTTCCTGTGTCTAAGCTGACCAGCTATCAAGAAGTAGTCAAGCAGAATAATATGCAGTCCAAAACCAATGTTGTCAGCTTGGAAAAGATTACCGTAGATCAGAAACTGTCCGACATCACTGGCTTCCCTCCCTACCGACTGGTTTGGCGAATCGTCCGTCAGCGTGTTGTAGACCAAATCGCCTCAGTCTTAGATATTGACTATTTAGACAAGGGTATCGTCCCCCACTTGACAAGGGAAATCGCTGAGCAGTCCATTTATGCCTATTTGGAAAATGACTTAAAGCTCAACATCGCCTATGCCAAAAAGGAATTTACCATTGACCACGCCAATGACCAAGATAAGATCCTCATGGACCTAGGAAAGGACCAGCAGGTCGTCTCTGTCAAGTCTCAGGTCTATCTGGCAGACGGCCGCCAGTTTCAATATACAGAGAGCCGGCACAAGCTCGACAAATTTCGCTTTGTGGATTTTGCTAAGCGTCAGAAAGAGTAGCCTTCTTCTTTCCATACTACAAAACCACCCCTGCCTTCCAGCTGGCAGAGGTGGTTTCTTTTTATGAGTAGTCTAAGTCTGCTTTGTTTTGGATCAACAAAGAGCCTCAAAATTTTTTTTACTTGTTTTAGGAGATTTATATGAAAAAATTAGTTAAGGGCTTCTGCTGCTTTTTAAACGTTACTGATTCGTATTACTTCCTTTCCTACTTTTGCGCCTGTGAGAATGTCAATACTTGCTTATCATATAGGGTAACTTTAGATGTCATTGGACTGTCCTCATTTCTATTTTGATGGTATTAGTATAATCCCAGAAACTTAAGACAGACTTATAAAAAACTTGAAAGAAACTTAAAAGGCTGAGTTTATTTCTCAGCCTTTTCTGCTTCTTCAATAATATCAGAAATTTCAACTTTCACCTTTGTAACACGGCCATTTTTAACCTTGTCATTGGTCAAAATGAGTTGCTTATTCTGACTTTCGACTTCGTAGCTAATGCGCTCTTTCGGATCTGGAATAGTCCCCACACAAGTCAAGTAATAACCAGCAATCGTATCCACATCGTCGCTTTCAATCTCAACTTCAAAGTATTCATTAAAGTCATTGAGGGTCATGGTTCCTAAGACGATGTAGGTATTCTCACCGATTTCATGGACTTCGATTTCAGCCTTGTCTGTCTCATCGTCGATCTCACCAACAATCTCCTCCAAGAGGTCTTCCAGTGTGACCAGACCAGCCATACCACCATACTCATCCAAGAGAATCGCCATTTGATTTTGCGTATTGCGCAGCTCCTTGAGCAAATCATCGACAAACATGGTTTCCGGTACAAAGAGCGGCTCCTGCAGGATCTTGCGCAGAACGATATTGTCAAAACCATTGATGAATCCTTCATTAAGCAGTCGCTTGGTATGAATCAGTCCAATGACATTGTCCTTATCCCCATCATAGACAGGAATCCGCGAGAAGCTCTGCTTGAGGATGCTTTCGATGATTTCCTTGGTGTCGTCCTGAATGTCTACCATAAAGGCATCCGTCCGCGGCACCATCAGTTCACGCGCCATCAGCTCATCCAGAGAGAAAATCCCCTGCAGCATCTCAATCTCGTCCGCATCCAAGGTCTCTTCGCTCTTAGTCAGCATATACTCAATCTCGTCCCGGGTCATCTTTTCGTCTGCATCATCAAACTTCATCGGCGTTATCCGACTCAGCAGGTTGGTTGATGCTGACAGCAACCAGACGAAGGGGCTGACAATCTTACCAAGAAAGATAATGACCGGTGCAGCCCGCACAGCTAGATTATCTTTCAGGTTCATGGCAATACGCTTAGGATAAAGCTCGCCCAAAACAATGGAAATATACGTTAGCAAAATCAGGGCCAAGAAAGTTCCGATAGCACGTGCAGTCTCGGAATTTCCCATCCAAGAAGAGAAAAGTTTTCCCAGATTATCCGCAAAGCTGGCCCCAGACAGGATATTGATAACCGTAATCCCAACCTGAATAGTTGATAAGAAGTTATTGGGGCTTTCTAAGACTGCTAAGAGCCGGATATACTTGAGATCGCCCTCTTCAGCCTTTTGCTCCACACGCGCCCGATTGAGCGATACCATTGCCATCTCAGCAGCTGAGAAAAAGGCATTTAACAAAGTCAATATAAACAGTAGTAAGGCTTGCCATAACATATTCTGACTGCCAGGGTCTTCCATTGATTCTTTCTCCTCGAAATGTATAAGTAAATCTGATTATATCATATTTTTAAATTTAGTGCACAGGAAATGAAAATAAGACGGAAGACCCTTCTTCCATCTTATTTTCTAGTCTCGAGACTCTGGAATCAATCGACTCCGAAACTCATCCTTATTTATTAATAATCCCAAATTCTTCGTTCTTCTTCTGCTCTTGGGCTTCCTTGTGATTATCATAGAGATTAGCCAAAAACTTAGCGATTTCTTTGAGGATAGAATAGGTCGGGATTGCCACAATCATCCCTAAAACGCCATAGATATTGCTGGATAGAAGCAAGAGCACCATGATAGTAATGGGATGGACTTTCATCACACCGCCAACGATACGGGGATAGAGGATATTGCCATCGACCTGCTGGATAATCAGCATGTAAATCAAGGCCGCCACCATCTTCTGAGGATCGGTAAAGGCATACGTAATGACCATGGGAATCAAGCCGATACTCGGTCCTACATAAGGAATCAGATTAGCCAGACTAGAGAAAATAGCAAAGACCAAAGCGTACTTGAGTCCAATGACGCTATAGCCAATATAAGCCAGAGCGCCTATAATCAGGGCATCAATTGAAATTCCACTTATATAGCGGGCAACAGTAGCATTGAGATTGGTCAGCAAGCTTGAGATATTGAGCTTATCGCGCTTGAGGACTGTCCGCTCCAGCATGGGCAAAAGCTTATGGCCGTCCATGAGGAAATAAACCAAGAAAATCGGTGTCATAATTAAAATCATCAGCGTATTGACAACTGCTGACAGGACGCTGCCCAGACTGTTGGTCACACTGTTAAGGATATTTTGCAGAATGTCCACATAAGACAGGTTGAGCTGCTGGATGGTGGATTGGATATTCAGATTTCGAAAGAGCGGATTTTTAGATAATTGATTGACAAAACTTTGAATTTCCCAATAAAGGCCTTGCGTTGAATTAATCAAGCTGCTCAGCTGATTAATCAAAATCGGCAAGAGGTAAATAACGCCCAAAGCGATCAAGCCAAACAGAAGGCTGAGCGTCATCAGAATTCCAATCATTCGGTTGATTTTGAGCTTGTCCTGGAGAAATTTCACCAGCGGATTCGTAATATAGTAAAGAAATCCTCCCACAAGAAAGGGAATCAAGATGGTATTCACAACGCTAACAATCGGGGTTATCATATCCCCCATCTGACGCCAGATAAAGAAAATAATCGTTAGCAAAAGGACCTCACTGGTCCAAAACATCAGCTTACTTTTATGAAACATTTGACTCCTCCTATCAGTTATTTTACCATAAATTTTGTTATAATAAAGGAGATTTAACGAAAGAAAGAGTAAAAATGGAAAAGATTATCAAACTGGAAAATGTAAGCTTAGCTAAACAAGGCCGAACCATCTTAAAAGATCTCAACTGGCAGGTGAAAAAGGGGGAGCATTGGGCCATCCTCGGCCTCAACGGTTCTGGAAAGTCTACTCTCCTGCGCCTGCTCATGGTTGAACATTGGAAGACCCAGGGTAAGGTAACAGTTCTCGGTACTGAATTTGGTGCTGGCGACATTCCTCAGCTGCGAACTAAGATTGGAGTAGTCGGCTCCTTCATTGCTGAGCGTCTGCCCAGCCATCTCACTGCCGAAGAAATCGTCCTGACAGGCAAGTATAAAAGCAGTATTCTCTATGCTCCTTATGGACAAACTGAGCTGAACCAAGCCAGGGAAATGTTGGCTTCCATTGGCGGGCAAGAATTGATTGGCCGAAGCTACGCCAGTCTGTCTCAAGGGGAAAAACAGCTCTTGCTGATTGCGCGCAGTCTCATGGAAAAGCCAGAACTGCTTATCTTAGACGAAGCGACCAGCGGTCTGGATCTCTTTGCCCGCGAGCGCCTGCTGGATCAGATTGGTAAGATTACACAGATGGACCAAGCTCCAACCATCCTCTATGTCACCCACCATGTAGAAGAAATCACTGCTGCTATGGATCATGTCCTGCTCCTAAAAGAAGGTGAAATCATAGCCCAAGGTCCTAAAAAAGAAATTTTTCAAAAAGAGGTCATGGACCGCTTCTATCCCCAACCAGTCGAGCTGATTGAGCTAGGAGAAGACCGCTATTTCATCAAGGTGGAGGTCAGGTCCTCATGAAGCAATTTTCTAATACCATTTTCAACCTGGGCTATTTTCTGATTCTAACCATGACTGCGATTGCCTTGCTTTTCCTGTCTGGGCAGATTCTGCTATCCCATACTTACATCCCTTTGAGGATTGCTGAGGGGGTCCAATTCGTCAGTAATCCTTGGTATTTCTACCCTATACTCTTACTCTTTCTCCTCAGCCTCTTTTTAATCCGGCCCCTATTGGAAAAGGTTCAGACCAAGCATCTTTTTTGGATTTTTTCTCTCATCTTTATAGCAGCAACGATTTTTCTGATAACGGCCTATGATGGCCGCATCCGAGCTGACGCCAAGCACGTTTTCAATGCAGCCCTAGCCTTTAACCGAGGAGATTACAGCTCACTGACAACTGTCGGAAGCTACATGTATCGCAATCCCCATCAGCTGGGGCTGATGACTCTGGAGCGACTTTATGCTTTTATTTCTCCAACGACTCAATTTGCCTTTAGCATGAATGTCGTCTGGACTTTACTCAGTCATTTCTTGATTTACAAGATTACAGCTCTCCTCAGTGCCAGAGAAATCATCCAGAAATACACGATTCTGCTGACTTTTCTCTTTCTACCACAGCTATTTTTCGTTCTCTTTGTCTACGGTACCATTCCTGGGCTCTTCTTCTGTCTGCTCAGTCTCTATGCTTTTATCAAGCTGGACCAGAAAGGAAACTTACTCTATGCTTTGCTGGGAGCTGCCAGCATCAGTCTGGCCTGCCTCCTGCGCAACAACTACATTATCTTTGCCATTATGCTGATCGGCGTCTACTTCCTGTCCATTTTTTATAAATGGTCTTGGAAAAAACCACTAGTCATCATTCTGATTTTAGCCGGCATTGTTCTTTCAAACAAGGGTCTGACGGCCTACTATGAGCAGCTGATTGGTGGCAAGATAGGTGTCGGGACACCAAAAATCGCTTATATCACCATGGGCCTGCGGGATGATCCTAATCGGCAGACCTTGGGAGGCTGGTACGATGCCTACAATACCAAAATTCTCAAGCGCAATAAGTACGATGAAAATTTGGCTACAGAAATGGCCACTCGGGATTTGAAGGATATCCTGATTCACTTCAGCAAGCATCCGGTTTATGCGCTCAAATTCTTCTACGAAAAGGTCAAGTCTACCTGGACTGAGCCGACCTTTCAGTCTATCTGGACTGGACCGCAGATTGAGCGCCAGCAATACATGAAGCCAACTGTCTTGCGCAGCATTTATGAGGAAAGAAAGGGTTATCAGATTGTTAATTTCCTGCTCTTGACCCTGCTAGCCAGTATCTATCTGCTCGCCTGTTTCTTTATCCTGCATAAATTTTTCGTCGCCGAGGAAAAGCTGACGCCTTTTGACCTCTATCCCTTCATCTTTCTCTTGGGGGGCGGCCTCTTCCACTTCTTCTGGGAAACCAAGAGCCAGTATGTCTATATCTATGTCCTCCTTCTCATCCCTTCCGCCGCTCAATCCTTAGTCGACCTGAGCGATTGGTGGAAGAACAAAGGAAAAGGGAAATCAACAGACCAGCTTGAGAAAAACCTATAAAACTTGAACACTTGATAAGAATTTGTTATAATTTTATAGGAATACTAAGTGAAACAAAGTTGAATTTGTAATTAAAATTTTTTGTATTTTGCGAAGGGAGAATAGCGATTTATGTTTTCAATATTAGGTGCAGTATTATTTGGAGTTATAGCAATTATGACAGTTCTTGTTGCTTGCGGTCTGCCTTTGGGCGAATATACAATGGGTGGTCAACATAAAATCTTACCTAAGAAATTTAGACTTGCGGCAGTCGTTTCGGTAGCTATCCAAATTTTTGCCATGATCATTATTTTGCAAGCTGGAGGTTTGCTTCCCTTGTGGTTTTCTTTTAAGATTACTAAATATATTTGTTTCTTCTTTGCCGCTTATCTATCCTTGAATACGATTATGAACATGATTTCAAAAAGTAAGAAAGAAAAATATGTTATGACTCCTCTTTCACTTATAGCTGCAATATGTTTTTGGATAACAGCATTTCAGATGTAATATGTGAAATGAGGTTCATCTACAGTGCGTCAAATTAGAGTTTGGCAATAACATCTCTATACATGATTACTAATGATATAATATTACAAATATCGAATAAAACAAATTAGAATTTGTAGAGGTGAGAAAAATGTAATGGCAACACATTCAACTTAAATCGAAATAGTATAAAATTACGAGGAGATTATAAGATGAACAATTATATAAAATTAAATGAAGATAGATGGAATAATGTAAAAAATGACTATACTGAGCCATTGACACATGAAGAATTAGAAGAAGTTAGAAATAATCCAATTTCTGTTGCATTAACTGTTGGGAAAAAAGCTCCAAAAGAATGGTTTGAAAAAGCAAACGGAAAAAAGATATTAGGTTTAGCTTGTGGTGGTGGTCAGCAGGGACCAGTTTTTGCTATAAAAGGTTATGATGTAACCATAATGGATTTTTCTAAATCACAATTACAAAGAGATGAGTTGGTTGCTAAAAGAGAAGGCTTAAAAATCAATACAGTTCAAGGCGATATGACAAAACCATTTCCATTTGAAAATGAAACTTTTGATATTATTTTTAATCCGGTCTCAAATGTGTATATAGAAGATTTAGACAACATGTATAAAGAAGCCTCTCGAGTATTGAAAAAGGGTGGACTGTTAATGGTCGGATTTATGAATCCTTGGATATACATGTATGATGCTGACATTGTATGGGACAAACCCGATGAAGAATTACTTTTAAAGTTTTCAATACCTTTTAATTCAAAAGAGCTTGAAGAGGAAGGCAAAATAACCATAAATCCAGAATATGNATATGAATTTAGCCATACCTTAGAAACTCAGATTAGAGGACAACTTAAAAATGGTCTCGCTATGATAGATTTTTATGAATCATGTGATAAAAGACATAGATTATCACGTTATGGAAATGACTATATAGCTACACTCTGCATCAAACTATAATATTATAGAAAACACTTAAGGAGAATAGCCCATTTTATTTTCCTTAAGGCTTAAAATCTAAAAATCCCAGTTTGTCTAATTGAATCAAAGAATGTTTAAAACAGTAAATCAAAAAGTTTTACTGTTTTTTGCTCATTTTTCCAAAATAAAAGAGTCAGTAATTTTTGAATCAAGAAAATCGCAATAACTGGAATAAAGCAACCCTAACAAGCATTTTGAAAAGGCAAGAGTATTGATGAGATGTAGTCAACTTCAAAACCGAAATTCTATATTAAATGGAAAGAGCTAAAAGTGTTAGAAATTGTTTAGAGACACTAGTAAAAGAAAATAGAAGACCAACACAGGTTAAGAAGCAAGAGCTAGGGCTCTAACATTAAGTAAATATATGATATAATAGTAAAAATGTTTAGGGAAGCGAATTAGAATGTACAGAGCAAAGGGGATGACAAATGTTGAAGCAGAAAACAAAGACGAGCGCAGTTATATTAGCACTGTTAGCAGCTGGATTTTATGCAATTAACACGCCATTTTCAAAAGTTCTTTTGAATAATGTTACACCAACTTTTATTGCCGCTTTTCTTTATCTTGGTGCTGGTCTTGGCGTTGGAATAATGTATTTATTTCACATAAAAAAAGAGAAAAAATCAGAGAGACTTACAAAGCAGGATTTACCCTATACAATCGGAATGATTGGATTAGATATAGCCGCCCCTATATTTTTAATGATAGGTATAAAAATGGGAACAGCATCTAATGCGTCACTCCTTGGTAATTTTGAAATTGTGGCGACTGCGTTAATGGCGTTACTGTTTTTCAAGGAGAAGGTATCAAGAAAGCTGTGGATTGCCATTGGATTTATTACGCTATCTAGTATTGTTTTGTCATTTGAGGGAAGTGATAGTTTCCAGTTTTCTATAGGTTCTTTTTTTGTGATACTGGCAACCTGTTGCTGGGGACTTGAGAATAACTGTACAAGAAAGATGTCAGATAAAAGCACATATGAGATTGTTTTGCTAAAAGGCATTTTTTCTGGCGGAGGTGCATTTACTATTGCATTGGTACTTGGCGAAAAGATTCCAGAAATGAAATACATTGCCGAAGTTATGCTATTAGGATTTGTAGCATACGGATTAAGTATTTTTCTTTATATAAGAGCGCAAAGAGACTTAGGTGCAGCTAAGACAAGTTCTTTTTATGCTGTAGCACCGTTTGTGGGATCATTTTTAGCCTTTGCAGTAAATGGAGAAAAATTGGCTCTAGAATATTTTATAGGGCTGGCTCTGATGTTGCTAGGAACGGTATTTGTAGTATATGACACTATGGTAAAGCATCATCTTCATGAGCATAAGCATACGATTGTTCATACACATAACGGCGTGACTCATACTCATGTAATCACTCATGAACATGAGCATAAGCACTTCGGTAATGAGGAGAGACATAATCACAAACACGAAGATTATATAAATAGCCAGGAACATAAATTGGCTCATGCGAATGGATTATAAATACCAGTTTGTCTAATTGAATAGAAGAATTTTTAAAGCAGTAAATCACAAAGGTTTACTGCTTTTTTGCTCATTTTGAGAAGTCATAACCACCCGTGAAAACGGGATTTCACCTTGTTCTAAAACTGCCATCTGAGAACGCTTTGACACTTAACTTATCAAAGACAAGGTCATTTTTTCCCAATCGCGTATATATTTAGAAACTATCTTTTCATTTAGGCCCACGGTACTCACATAGTCTCCTCTCGCCCAAAACTTTCGATTGTCATAATATACCCCCTCTTGTTTTTCAATCTGAACAGGAGGGGGTATTTTGAATTGAAATGAATAAGACGTAGCCTTGTGTTATTAGCATTCTTATCACTTCATTTTAATCGTAATCAGCATACCTCCACCAAGCTATTGTTGCAATAAGACCTAGAATACTTACCGCAAACAAACTGACAATGCTCCCAAAATTCAATAATGCTTTTCTTGCAATACCACTTGCGAGTGCAGGAATCGCCCATGGAATATACTTCCCAAAGTTAAGAGCAGAACCAAGCTGAGAAAAAATAATAGTAAAAATGATAAATGCCAATGGAGACAAATAGCCCCGGCCTAAACAAGCAAAAAAAGCTACTGGAGTAGAGAGTATGATCGTAAGAGTAGTACAAAAACCAAAAGTAAGTATACCTTTGAAAATCACCGTTAAGTTCCCACCATCAAGTCCAATCAGATTGCCAGCTAATAATCCCAATAAAAGTGCAAAAATTGATAGAATATAGCTCCATAGAGCGATAACGATAAACTTGGATAATACGATTGTATCTCTTCTTATCGGGAGTGCTAATAGGTCTATCATAGTTTTATCAGAATATTCTCTACCAAAAACCCAAGATGCTGTAAATCCAAAAATGAGCAATCCCCCAACAGNAATGACTTGTGATATGGTCATTAAGTACGACGACCAGTCTGTTATCCTCATCGTTTCCATTTTTGCAGAAATCAAACCAAGATTTTTGAAATTCTCTGGATATTTCATCATAGTTGCAAACAACCCAACAATAAAAGGAACTAAACAGATAGAACAAGCAGTTACGATGGAAAGTTTTGATTTTATTAACTTTCTCCATTCAATTAAAATACAGGAACTAAGCTTTTTCATTCGAAACACCTCTATTATAGTCATTCAGTATTCTTAAGAAATAATGCTCTAAATCTTCTTTTTCAACAGCCAGCGATTTGGGCGGATAACCTGCATTAACCAGCAATGTAGCAATTTCTTCCGGATATTCCACAGATTTTTTATCAATTAGTTCTAAGAAATCGATATTATTTTCTGTGTCTGATTGAATGTTCACCTGATAGCCCTGGTTAGATAATACTTCTTTCATTGCCTTATTATTAGAGCCACTTACTAGTAACTTCTTTTCTAAGTACTGTTCTAATTCACTGCTTTCAACTTCTCTTATAAGTCTGCCCTCATGTATAATGACTATTCTAGTAGCAATTTTAGATATTTCTTCCAGATTATGACTTGAAATAAGAACAGTTGTACCTAGATTATTTGCCAATTCCTTTAACAGTTCTCTCACTTCAATAACTCCAAAAGGATCTAATCCATTTGTTGGCTCATCAAGAATTAGGATTTTAGGTTTATGAATAATCGCTTTTGCAATTCCTAAACGCGCAACATTTCCTAAAGAAAGATGCTTCTCCTGTTTATGTTCATATTGCTTTAGTTTTAATTTTTCAATTACCCAGTCAATATTATCTTTATTAACCCCTCTTAATTTACTAACGATTTTTAAATTTTCTCTCACAGTTAAGTCTGGATAAGAATAAGGCGTCTCGATAATATAACCTATTTCATTTCGAAGTTCTAAATTACTCAGATCTAACTTTTTTCCTTGGATATAACATTCCCCTGATGTAGATTTTATCAATCCTAGCATCATTCTCATCGTCGTTGTTTTCCCTGCACCATTCAGTCCTAAAAAACCTACTATTTCACCACTTTTTATTGATATATTCAAGTTGTTGACAACATTTTTTGTTCCATATCTTTTAGAAAGGTTTGCGGTTCTAATTGCTTCTTTCACCATTACCTATCCTCCTTAGTAATTTGCACAACAATTCCTTGTATGACTAACTTCAATGTAGTATCAAATTGTTCTTCACCGATTTCCTCGATGTGTAATATAGTCATAGCAATCGTTCTAAATAAAGCAGAGACGATTTCTACCGATACATTTTCTCTAATATTGATTCGGGATACAATTTTTTTAACCATCCTATCATCTATCAGATGATGATTTGTTATCGCCTCTTTTGGCAATTTTCTTACGAGTAATTCCATTTCATGATTTTTAAATATGGTATACATAAATGAATAGCGAAAATCTTGATAAAAATCATAAAGTAACTGTACCAGACGATTTGTATCTATCTTGGCTTCCATATCTAATTGTTCTGTCAGGCGATCCATAACATCTATTTGATATTCTTCTAAGACCGCAAAAAATAACATTTCTTTTGAGGAATAAAAATTATAAAAAGAACCTTTGGAAATATCTACCATTACTGCCATCTGGTCAACTGTGGTTTTCTTAACCCCATATCTTTGAAGGCATTCCTTTGCAACTTTATGTAATTTTTTTCTAATTACTTCTTTCTCTTCAGCAGTAAAAGCAGTAGCCATAACTTCCTCCTAAAAATTCTGTGACGTTTTTTGATTTTACAGTCATAGATTATCATATAAAATGAAAAATGTCAAAAGTCTTATATCTTCTATGTAAGAAAATATAAGATTTTAAATTTACACACACCTTAATTCTCTTCATTTAGAGCTAATTATTCGATTTTCACAATTTAAAAAATAAGGATACAGTACTGAAAGCTCCTATTGTCTGGCTTTTCTCTCTGTATCCTTATTGTATCTCAAGTTCCTTCTCTCAATTTCTCAATCATGACCAAGAAAGGCGGATTGTTAATCTGATTGATGGTCTTGTAGAGGGCAACGGTGAAGTCTTGCTGAGGCAGCTGACTGACGAAGTCTAGCACCGCATCTTTTTCAACTTCGCCACCTTCATGCCCGTAGTAAATCATGATAGCTGCACGGCCGCCTTTTTGCAAGCCTCGGCAGACCTTTTCCAAAGCTTCCAGCGTCGTATTCGGTCGGGTAATGACTGACTTGTCCGCCGAAGGCAGGTAGCCAAGATTAAAAATCGCTGCCTTGAAATGGTCTGTGTATTGGTCCAGGGTCTCATGGCCAGCCAAGATTAGCTGGGCATTGTCCAAGCCAGCTTCTGCCAAGCGCTGGCGGGTCTTTTCCACAGCCTGCTCCTGAATGTCAAAAGCATAGACTTGCTTGGCCAACTTAGCCAGAAAGAGAGTGTCATGTCCGTTGCCCATGGTAGCGTCCACAACAGTATCTTCCTTGGTCACCACTTCTGCCAAAAAGGAATGGGCCATCTGTAAAGGTCTTAACATACGAATTTCTGCTCCTTTGCTTTACAGCCTTGTTTGCTGCCACGACGACGCATTTCTGCTTCAATGGCATTGAGAACTTCCCATTTATTAAGGCTCCACATAGGGCCAATCAGCATGTCTCGCGGAGCATCGCCCGTGATACGGTGGATGACGATATGCTCGGGGATAATCTCCAGCTGGTCGCAGATGATGGAGACATACTCCTCCTGACTGAGCAGCTGCAGCCGCCCCTCATGATAATCCCGCTGCATACGGGTATTAGTCATCAAGTGAAGCAAGTGGAGCTTAATCCCCTGAATGTCATTATCCGTCACACAGCGGCGGACATTCTCCAACATCATGTCATGGGTCTCACCCGGCAGGCCATTGATCAAGTGAGAGACAATCTCCGCCTTGGGAGCCAGTCTACGGACTCGCTGGACCGTCTCTACATAAAGATCATAAGAATGGGCACGATTAATCAAATCTGAAGTCTCCTCATAGGTAGTCTGAAGCCCCAGCTCTACAGTCACATGCATGCGCTCAGACAGGTCAGCCAAGTAGGCAATGGTCTCATCAGGCAAACAGTCCGGCCGAGTACCGATGTTAAGTCCCACAACACCAGGCTCATTTATAGCTTGCTCATAGCGCTCACGGATAACTTCTAGCTTCTCATGCGTATTGGTGAAGTTCTGGAAATAGACCAGATACTTGCGAACATCTGGCCACTTACGGTGCATGAAGTCAATTTCCTTATAGAATTGCTCCCGAATGGGCGCATCCGGCGCCACAATGGCATCGCCTGAACCCGAAACGGTACAGAAAGTGCAGCCTCCATGCGCTACCGTCCCATCCCGATTGGGACAGTCAAAGCCCGCATCGATGGGCACCTTAAAAGTCTTTTCTCCAAAAAGTTTTCGATAATAATCATTCAAAGCATTGTAAGATTTCATACCTTTCATTCTACCACAAAAAAGACCTGAGAAACAAAAATTCCCTCTTTCACAGGGAAAGAAGGAAATCACCGTTCCCACAAATAGACTTTCAAATCCACACAACCATTAGCCTTCAAGTCCACTCCTTCAGCCCAGAGCAAGTGCCTCTGGTCTTCCCAGCCAGGTGCGAGACGCCCTGCAGCATTGACCACCCGATGGCAAGGATGCTTGCCGACATAAAGTTCCGATTGACTGAGAACCTTTCCCACCAAGCGAGCGTTTTTAGGCCGACCAATCAAACGGGCAATCTGGCCATAGGTTGCCACGCGCCCAGAGGGAATGGTATCTACTAATGCCAAAATAGCATCAATGAGTTCTTGATTCAAATTGGACATTCTGACCTCCTAATCTTGTTTGTTCCTATCTTAAAGAAAGGGATTTTCTTTGTCAAGACAAAAAGGCCAGCAAAGCCAACCTTTCGTATCTATATTTATTTCTGCTTTCCCTTGAAACGCCACTGAAAACGCAGCTTGTCATAAAAGGGAAATTCGATATTGAGAATGGCAAAGCCCATCAAGGCCCCTCCGATAACATCTGTCGGATAGTGCACGCCCAGATAGACTCTGGAGGCCATAACAGTGAAGATATAGACCAGAAGCAGGCCTTGTACCAAGCGCTTGATTTTTTGGTTTTGAATCCGTTGCTGAGCGATAATAATCAAGGTCCCAAGAACAATGGCTGTCGCCATGGAATGTCCGCTCGGGAAAGAGTAACCGCCCTCTTCGACCAAATGCGAAAGACTCGGTCGGCTTCTGTGGTAAACGAGTTTAATCATCTTAATCAAAATCCCATGTAAGACCAGATTTCCCGCTAGCAAGGCAGCTTCCAGCTTCCATTTTTTATAAAGGAAAAACAGGACAAGAGCTGAAACCCAGATGATAATCCCCATCGGATCAATCACACTGGTCACTAGTTTGAAAAATGTCGTCAAAGCTGCAGGCAAGTCTCCCCGCAGCCAGGTCTGAATCGGGGTGTCAAAGCTGGTCAGTTGCTCAGGATAAAACTTGACCATGTAGCCTAGTATGACGAAAAGTAAAAGGGCAAAAGAGCCCTTTGTTAGATAAGATTGTTTATTTTTCATAGCGTTTTAGGACGGGCTGCAAGAGCGTGTAAATTAGCCAAAAGACGATAGCCCAAATCACTCCTTCTAATAGGTTAAAAGGGACAATCATAGTCAGCAGATACTTGGATAGGCCATATGTTTTATAAATATCAAAACCAGCAAATCTCGCAAAGAGAGGAACTGCATAAATGACATTTAAAACGATCATAGTGACAGTTAGACCAAGTGTTGCTACCAGAGAAGCCTTCACATAGTCAGACAAGTTTTTCCTTTTTTTCCATAAGAGTGCAAAAGCAGAAACAAATACAGCTACTGCCAATATATTCATGGGGAGACCGATAAGAGTGTCTATACCATGATTATTCAAAGCTAGCTTTAAGACAGAGCGAATCAAGAGCACTGCCAGAGAGCTTTTGAAATCCAAGACCACCAAAGCCAGTAAAATCGGAATAATTGAAAAATCCAACTTTAGAAACTCGGTTATCAAGGGAATCTCATAAAGCATGAGTAGAAATGATAGAGCAGATAAAACTGCTACAATCGCCAACTTACGAGTATTTGTCATCACAGGTTCCTCCAATTTATAAAAATTAGAGAAGCCGGAAAGGCCACTGAAAAAAGCTTGTCAGCTAATGATTATTTAGTATAAGGCTCCGCCCTTAAATAAAGATTAAACGGCAAGATTGCTTCACTGCCTCTCGTCTTCTCCCATCCAGACTATACTGTCGGTTGTGGAATCTCACCACATCAGCTTGCGCTCGCGGACTTGATTTGGCATTGAGGAAAAAACATTTTCCAAGCCAAAAGTTACCGCCGGTCGGGAATCTCACCCAGCCCTGAAGACATCATTATCATAACAAAAAAAGCCTGCCAGAGCAAGCAATTTGATTGATGTAATTAATAATGTTTCAACAATAGTATTCTATCTCTTAGGAAAATTTACTGCTTAGATGCATTCATTCCGCTACTTCAGCTTGTCCGCTTCATACTCATGTACCAAATCTAAGCCAGCAAAATTTTGCTGACGCAGGGCTTCATAGACAATCATACAGACTGTGTTTGAAACGTTGAGGCTGCGGACATGCTGGTCGTTCATGGGAATACGCAAAGCCTTTTCTGGATGACGACGCATAAATTCCTCTGGCAGTCCCTTGTCCTCACGACCAAACATAAAATAGTGCGAACCTTCTGCTGAAAAGTTTTCCTCAGAATAGACCTTCTCTGCAAACTTAGAAATCAGATAAAGTCGGCCATCCATCTGCTCCATAAAATCGTCTAAACTGTCATAGTAGGTGATGTCTAGCTTATCCCAATAGTCCAGCCCCGCCCGTTTCATCTTGCGGTCATCAATGGGAAAACCCATGGGCTTGATGATGTGAAGCGGTGAATTAGACGCAGCGCAAGTACGGGCGATATTGCCGGTATTCTGCGGAATCTGAGGCTCAAAAAGAACGATATGATTTTTCATAATAAGAATATTTTCCTAGTATTTTTCTTTAGATAAAAAAATAGCCACACTGCCCGGAGTCAAGCTCAGCAAACAGCGTGGTTAAGGCTTCATTAACTTACATCACAACAGGTTTGAGGTAAACCAATGAAGGTACTCATTTAGTATAACACTTTCAGCCTACAAGTCAATAAAAACGGCTCAAAAAATTCTAGTTTTTTTAAAATTTTCATAGGAAGATACCATTTTTGTAAAAAAATATTCGGAATTCTATAAATAACTAGACTATTCTGTATTATATAGATGAAATTTAAATGAAAAAAGAGTATGATAGATACATACTTTGGAGGAATCTAAACTTATGAAAATTATCGTTGTTGGCGGCGGGAAGGTCGGAACGGCCCTCTGTCGCTCCTTAGTGGCTGAAAAACATGATGTTATCCTGATTGAGCAGGATGAGGCTGTTCTCAACCAGATTACCAAACGCTATGATATTATCGGTATTTCTGGCAATGGTGCTAACTTTAAAATCCTAGAACAGGCAGATGTTGGGCACTGTGACATTTTCATCTCTATGACCGAGCATGATGAGGTCAACATGGTTTCAGCTGTCCTAGCCAAGCGGATGGGGGCTAAGGAAACTATCGTCCGAGTGCGCAATCCTGAGTATTCCAACCCTTACTTTAAGGAGAAGAACATCCTGGGCTTCTCGTTGGTGGTCAATCCTGAGCTCCTAACTGCTCGCTATATTGCTAATAACATTGACTTCCCTAATGCTCTGTCAGTAGAGCATTTTGCCAATGGCCGGGTGGCACTGATGGAGTTCAAACTCAAGGAAGACAGCAATCTCTGCCAGATGAATATTTCCCAGTTCCGTAAGAAATTTGGAAATATCATTATCTGTGCTATTGAGAGAAAAGGGCACTTGGAGATCCCTGATGGCGACTTCACTCTAGAGGCCGGAGACAAGATCTATGTAACAGGTAACCGCCTAGACATCGTTCAATTCCACAATCTGGTGCGTCCACGGGTTGTTAAGAGCCTGATGATTATCGGGGCTGGCAAGATCGCTTATTACCTGCTCAATATTCTCAAAAACAGTAAAATTGAGCTTAAAATCATTGAATCCAATCGCGAGCGGGCAAACTTTTTCAGTCAGGAATTTCCTGATCTCTATGTCGTCCATGGAGATGGTACTGCCAAGGACATCCTGCTGGAGGAACGCGCCAATAACTTTGATGCCATCGCTACCCTGACTGGTGTGGATGAGGAAAATATCATCACTTCCATGTTCCTTAATAATCTAGGTGTACAGAAAAACATCACCAAGATTAACCGGACTAGTTTGTTGGAAATCATTGATAATCAAGATTTTGCCAGCATCGTGACACCTAAAGGTATCGCTGTTGATACCATTATGCACTTTATCCGCGGTCGCTACAATGCTCAATTCTCTAACCTAGAAGCTCTGCACCATGTAGCCAATGGCCAAATTGAAACCCTGCAATTCCAAATCAAGGAAGAAAACAAGATGACTGGTACTCCTCTGTCTCAGCTTCATCTGAAGAAAGATGTCCTGATTGCGGCCATTATCCGTCAAGGCAAAGCCATCTTCCCTACCGGTGATGACGACCTGCAAGTCGGAGATAAGATTATCGTTACCACTCTGCTGCAAAATATCACGCAGATTTACGATCTGTTAGCGAGGTAGGCCCATGAATAGATCTATGATTCGCTACCTGCTGGCAAAATTACTGCTGATTGAGGCGGCACTGCTGATTGTACCCATTATTGTAGCTCTAATCTACGGTGAACCTTTAAAGGTCTTTCTCTCTATCGGGGCGACCATGGCCATCCTGCTAGTTTTAGGTGGCATAGGCTCTTATTTCAAGCCTAAGGACCTGCATATCTACGCCAAGGAAGGGGTGCTGATTGTAGCCCTTTGCTGGATTCTTTGGTCCTTTTTCGGAGCCCTGCCCTTTGTTTTTTCCGGGCAGATTCCAGACGTTATTGATGCTTTCTTTGAGATCAGCTCTGGCTTTACAACCACGGGAGCGACTATCCTTAACGATGTCGGTGTCCTCTCCCATTCGCTGCTCTTCTGGCGCAGCTTTACTCACTTAATCGGAGGGATGGGAGTGCTGGTCTTTGCCCTAGCTATTATGGACAATGCCAAAAATGGTCACTTGGAGGTCATGAAAGCGGAAGTTCCGGGCCCAGTCTTTGGCAAGGTTGTGTCCAAGCTCAAGAGTACGGCCCAGATTCTTTATATCATTTATCTGGCTCTCTTTGCTATCTTTGCGCTGCTTTATTTCCTAGCGGGTATGCCTCTCTTTGACAGCCTTGTGATTGCCATGGGAACAGCTGGTACGGGAGGATTCACCGTATACAATGACGGTATCGCCCACTATAACAGCTCGCTGATTACTTATCTAGTCAGCTTTGGAGTTTTAGCTTTCGGGGTCAACTTCAATCTCTACTATTACTTGCTGATTCGTAAGTTTAAAGCTTGCTTTGAAGATGAGGAGCTCAAGGGCTATCTCTGGATTGTATTTCTTTCCACAGCCTTGATTGCCTTTAATGTCTTCCACCTCTATCAAGGCTTTGCCAAGAGCGTGGAGATTTCCTTCTTCCAAGTAGCCAATGTCATCACAACAACTGGATTTGGCTATGGCGATACAGTCAAATGGCCGCTCTTTTCTCAGGTTATCCTGCTCCTGCTCATGTGTATCGGGGGCTCAGCTGGATCAACAGCTGGGGGATTCAAGGTCATTCGGGGAATTATCATTTCCCGCATTGCTAAAAATCAGATTCTATCTACCTTATCACCTAATCGCGTCCTGACCTTGCATATCAATGGTGCGGTCATTGACAAGGATACTCAGCATAAGGTACTGAAATACTTAGCCGTTTATATCTTGATTATTCTAGCTCTCATTTTCATTGTCAGCTTGGATAATAATAACTTTATGACGGTTGTCAGCGGGGTTCTCTCTTGCTTCAACAATATCGGTCCTATGATTGGGACGACAGATAATTTTTCTATCTTTAGTCCTTTTTCTAAACTTCTGCTAGCATTTGCTATGATTGGTGGTCGCTTAGAAATCTACCCGATTCTCCTGCTCTTCCTGCCTAAGACCTGGTCTAGAAGATAGGAAATATTCGGAGAATATATATAAAAGTCTCACTAGCTAAATCGCTAGTGAGACTTTTTTCTTGTATTATTTCTTCTCAGACTGAAACGGTCTGGTACAGGATCCTCTCCTGGCTGAGACCAGGGATGACATCGGAGAATGCGCGCCAAGCCCATCAAAACTCCTTTAGCACCATGCTTCTGGATAGCTTCTATCATATAGTTAGAGCAGGTGGGCCGAAAGCGGCAAGATGGAGGAAAAGCAGGGGAGATGAAGCGTTGATAAAAGCGGACAGGAGCAATAAGCAGTTTCTTTATCATTTCTTGGTCTTGGTTACAGCCAGTGTATGCAGCTGGCTGACTTCTTTCTTGCTGAGTTTTCGATACTCACCAGGCTTGAGGCCAGTTAAGTCCAAATGACCAAAGCGAGTCCGTGACAGCTTATCTACTTGCAATCCGACCGCCTGGAACATCTTCTTGACCTGATGGTTACGGCCTTCGTGGATGGTCAGCTGAATGACCGAGCGATTTTTCGCCGGGTCAACCTTGATAATCTCATAAACCGCTGGCTTGGTTTTGCGCCCCTCTATCTCAATACCACGAGTTAGAGGACGAAGAACTTCTTTATTGGCCAATCCTTTGACACGCGCCACATAGACCTTATCAATCTCATTACGGGGATGAATCATCTCGTCGGTAAAATCTCCGTCATTGGTCAGAATGAGAATGCCAGAAGTATCCCAGTCCAAACGACCGACCGGATAAATCCGCTCCTTGACCTGAGGCAAGAGCTCCACGACCGTCTTACGTCCCTTGTCATCACTGACAGAGGAAATGACCCCGCGCGGCTTATTGAGGAGGTAATAAACCTTCTCTTCGTTGTAGATAGGCTGGCCTTCTACTTCCACACGATCGCCAGACTTGACGTTCGTCGCCAGCTCACGTACCACTTGGCCGTTTATACTGACCTTCCCCTGCCTGATTAGCTCTTCTGCCTTACGGCGGCTGGCTATCCCAGCATGAGCGATGTATTTATTGATTCTCATCGATATCTGTCCTTTCAATAAAGAGCTGGCTTTCTTCAGCAACTAGCTCTGTTTCTTCGACAATCGGCAGCTCATCTAGGTGATTGATCCCCATATAGTCTAAGAAATAATCCGTTGTCACATAGAGATTCGGCCGGCCAATGACTTCCTTTTTGCCATCTTCTCGAACCAGTTCAAAAGCCAAGAGCTTAGCTAAAGCACCGCTAGAATTAACCCCGCGGATGTCATCTATTTCTACCCTTGTAATCGGCTGCTTATAGGCAATGATAGACAAGGTCTCAAGGGCCGCCCGCGACAGACTTTGATTGATCGGAGCCCTCGAATAGGCCCGAAGAATCTCAGCAAACTCTGGCTTTGTGACCAGCTTGTATGTCTTTGAGGTTTCCAGCAGGGTCAGGCTAGAGTCTGGATTGGCTTCATATTGCTCAGCCAACTTCTCCAAACTCTGAATAACCCCGGTCGGCGGCAAAGAAAGGATTTCTGCCAATTGATGAACCTTGAGTCCATCTTCTCCCGCCACAAAAAGCAGGGCTTCAATCTCTGCTAACTTACTCATTTCCTCTTCCTACTAAATAAATATTTCCAAAATTTTCTTCCTGAATGACTTGCACTTCCTGCACCTTGACTAATTCCAAGGTCGCCAGAAAGAGTGTGATAACTTCATTCATGTCTTTGGTCTCTGCGAAAATTTCCTGCAAAGCCAGGCGGCTCTTACCTGCACAGCGCTGACGCACGACATCCATCATGTCCTCAATCTTGTACTCGTCTCGCACAATGGTTGTATGACTTTTAGAAAACTCCTCTTGCTTCTTGGCGATAACCTTGGAAAAAGCCAAGAACAGATCTATCGTTGATTTGTCATGTAGGAGCTCAGCGTCTTCATAAACCAGCTCCAGCTTGGGCTTAGAGTAATAAAGAGCCCGGTCATCATGCTGGAGCGACATTTTCTCTCCCAAAAGTTTGAACCTGCGGTATTCCTCAATCTGGCTCAAGAGGTCTTGCTCTAAATCATCTTCCAGCTCAGCATTATCCGCCACCTTAGGCAGAAGCTTGCGGCTCTTAATCAGCATGAGCTGGCTTGCCATGACCATGTACTCGCCCGTCACTTCCAGCTTCATGGCCTGCAAGGTAGCTACATAAGCCAGATACTGCTCGATGACCTCCGTAATGGGCACATCATAAATATCCACCTGGTACTTAGATACGAGGTGGAGCAGCAGGTCCAACGGGCCTTCAAAATCTTTTAGTTTGATATCCATTTTTATCTGTATTTTTCTAGTGTAATCATGGTTTTCAAGCCCAAATCTTGGGCAATATCATAGAGGCCAATCCCCTTCTCCCGCTGGCGCAAAATAAACTGCTCACGCAGGCTTTGGGCAGATAGACTGGCTTGTCCTTGCTCAATCAAGAAGGCCTCTAGCTGACGGAAGCCCCATTGACGAGAATAGGATTTGCCGTTTTTCTCAAATAAATATGTTCCTGTCAGATAGTCTTCCAACTCACCCGTCAGGCTCTCAGGAATCTTGATGACCCGCTTCTGACCGGCCTTTTCAATCTTCAAAACCTGAAAATCAAGATTGACATCCGCCACTCTGACCTGCAGAATCTCACTGGGCAGCAAGCCCATTTCCAAGATAAGAAGAGCCATCAGCCGCCCCCTGGGAACGCTTGATTCCTGCCAAAAAGCAGACAGATTCAGCAGTTCATTTTCCTGCTCCTTTGATATGGAAACCTTGGGCAGGACCAAGCGGTGAAACTCCTCAATAAGCTGCTGCTGATAAAGGAAGTAGAGAAACTGATTGACTGCTGAGAGCTTGCGCTTCTGAACAGCTACTTTAAAATCCTTGATAGAGGCCTGATAAATCCGCAGATTGGTCTCGGTAATCCGGCCTTGTACTTCCTCGATAAACTGCTCCAAATCATAAGAATAGGCAATTTTAGAATTTTCTGAGATGTTTTTTTGATTTAAAAACGGTCTAATGTATTCTTTCATTTTTTGCGAATTTCGTACTTTTTGCTAAAGCCGTGCAACAAGGAATTGACAGCTTTCAAAATGGACTTTCTAGTAATAATTCCGTAAAAATGCTGATCCTCGCCCACAACCGGCAGGAAGGACTCGTCGACCAGCTTATGAAGCACATCTGATACAGTATAATCTGGTCCAACTGTCAAGTCGTCCATTTTGGTCATGTGGACGATGTCTGTCATCATGAATTCCTCTTCTGGCAAATCATGGCGCATGCGATAAGACATGATGTCGGTCAGGGAAATCGTGCCAACAAACTTTTTATCTGCTGTCACGACTGGTACACGTGAGTATGTCATCTGGCTCAGCAATAGGATAGCATGATCTACATTATGGGTGTCAATCATAACCGCCAGATTTTCCCCAGGCGTCAAAAAAGTTTCTTCATGTTCCAGCAGATAGTCTTCAAATTCCTTAGCAATCATCGGCTAAACTCCTTGGACAAGCTTGGATAAAGTTCATGATTTCGTGTATAGAAATCAACTTTAAAGCGGTCATCATCAATCTCTACCTTAGCGTAGAGACATTCGTTGATCAGGCCGCGTGGCTGGCTGATGGAGCCCGGATTCAGAAAGAGCGTTTTACCTTCCATTCGAGCATCTGGGATATGCAGGTGACCATAGAGACAGATGTCTGCATTAACCTCTTGCGCCCACAAATCCAGCTTTTGAAAGGAAAAGTTGATATGAAAGAGATGCCCGTGAGTCTGGGCAATAATAGTCCCCGCCAAATCCGTCACCAAGCGTTCTGGATAGCCGTCGTAAAAGTCCATATTCCCTTCAACAACCTGAATCCCTTGCCATACCTCATCATCAGAAGGAAGCTCAGAGTCTCCGTTATGGAAAATCGCATCTACCTTTCCAATATAATGATTCCTAATCTCTTCAACAATAGCACGGTCGCCATGAGAATCACTCATGACTATAATGGTTTGCTTTGCCATGCTGGAAATACCTCCACTAATTTCTTAACTGCCTGAGCCCGATGAGATTGCGCATTCTTTTCTTCCATCGTTAGTTCGGCAGACGTTTTTCCTGTTTCTCCCACTAAGAACAAGGGATCATAGCCAAAACCATTTTCCCCTTTTGGCTCATGGGCAATGTAGCCCGGCCAATCCGCTTCAACTACCAGAGACTCCCTGTCAGGACTGGCCACCACTAGGGTCGTATGAAAATGGGCAGAGCGATCTTTGACATCAAACACCATAGCCAATTCATGCAAGAGCTTGATGTTGTTTTCATCATCTGTCGCACCTACTCCAGCGAAGCGAGCCGACCAGACGCCAGGCAAGCCGCCTAAAACATCGACCTGCAGACCCGAGTCGTCAGCTAGCACCATTTTACTGGTCAACTTACTGATTGTCTCCGCCTTGAGCCGCGCATTTTCCTCAAAGGTAGTTCCAGTCTCTTCGACTTCTGGCAAGTCAGGATAATCATTGAGATTTTCAACCTTATAGCCCAGCTTATCAAAGAGTTTGCGAAACTCTGCTGTCTTACCTTCGTTGCGAGTCGCAATCAAGATGGTATCTCCGACAGCCATCTCGGTCTCCTGCCCCTGACCAAAAAAGTCGGTCATCTTAACCCCATCCTTGGACAGGAAGAAGACCTTGCGCAGCAAGTCCTTTTCTGTAATCAGAATAGCTCCCTTATGACTGGTCGCCTTAAAATCCCGCTTCTGACGGTCGTTAATCATATTGAGGACAAACTGGATATAGGACATAGGCGAGCCGTATTTGACTACAACTGTGGTAAAGGCGTTGTATTCTTCATCCAAATCTCGCTCAATCAGCTCACACAACTCTGCATCAATATGCTCCAAGAGCCTGTAAGGGATATCATTGAAATGATAGCCTGCCTTGCGAAAGCGGGTCCATTCTCCGATATACCAATTGTTCTCGTCAATGTATTCATAAATTTTATTTGTCATAAGCTTACATGCTCCACATTCACTTTCAGGCCCAGCCAGCTATCTGCAATCTCCGAAAAGCTTTTAGCATTGGCAGTTGTGTAAAATTGGTGGTTGAGCTCCTGTTTTTCCCGGCTGCGGTTGATTTCAAAGTAATTGAGCAGGACAGAAATATCCCGTACGCACTCTGCCCCGCTGTCAATCAGCTTCACATCCGGTCCCATCCTATTTTGAATGATAGGCCGGAGCAAGGGATAGTGGGTACATCCCAAGACCAGGGTATCTACCCGGCCAACCAGAGGCTGCAGGGTTTCATAGACAACTTTTTTGGTAAGACTGGAATGAAGTTCATTGGACTCTACCAAAGGTACAAACTTAGGACAGGCCAAACTTTCCACCTGCATCTCCGGCGAGAGCGCTTCAATCTTCTGACGATAAATATCAGAAGAAACAGTCATTGGCGTTCCAATAACACCGATGCGGCCGCTGGCAGTTGACTTAATAGCCGCGCTAGCCCCCGGCAGAATCACGCCCAGTACTGGAATATCCAGTTTTTCCTTCACTTCTTCCCAAACAACAGCAGTCGCTGTATTGCAGGCGATAACAATCATCTTAACATCCTTGGTCAGGAGGAAGTTGACCAATTGCCAGGTATAAGCGCGAATCTGCTCAGCAGGCCTAGGGCCGTAAGGAGCCCGCGCTGAATCTCCGATATAAATGACCTCTTCGTGGGGGAGCTGCCGCATGAGCTCACGGACTACAGTCAAACCGCCCACTCCTGAGTCTAAAAAACCGATTGGTCGATTATCCATAAGGTCTTCTTTCTAAAACAAGGGACTGGAAGCAGATTCCAAATCCCCATTTTTTTATAGATTTTCTCTACTGGTATTAACAGCCAGCCACTAGAAAATTATTTTTTCTTTTTGCTCTTAGCAAGCGCAGCTTTCTGCTGGCTGATAATTTGACGATAGACTTGCTGCACTTTCGCTTCATTTGGCCGTTGGCCGCTAGCGCTCAGCAAGGTCCGAACTGCTTCTACATTCAGACGCGGATTTTCTGCAAATTCCTTCTCAACTTGCCGACGAAGCAAATACATACCCAAAATCACGCCTCCAGCAAATGCTGCCATAATCAAGAAAATTGCTAAAACTAAATTCATATCGAGAACTCCTCTATTTCCATTTTTACATTGCTCTTCATTATATCAAATTTTCTCTATTTTTCAAAATCAAAGCCATACAGTGTCGCAAAATAATCTTCTGGTTTTTCTGCCCGACGAATCATGCGAACATTGCCATCTTGTTCCAAGAGAATTTCGCTGGAGCGGAGCTTGGCATTGTACTGATAACCCATAGAGAAACCATGAGCACCAGTATCGTGAATCACCAGTGTATCACCGATTTGACTGACGGGAAGCGAGCGATTAATAGCAAATTTGTCGTTATTCTCACAGAGGCTGCCGACAACATCCACAATTTCTGTCTCACCCTCAGGTCGATCCATATTGGTAATGTGGTGATAAGAACCGTACATGGCAGGACGCAGCAGATTGACCGCAGAGGCGTCCACCCCCAGATAGGTTCGGTAGGTCTGCTTCTTATGGGTAACCTTGGTGACCAGCAGGCCATAAGGCGCCAGCATAAAGCGACCCAGCTCCGTATAAATCTTGACCTGTCCTAGACCAGCCGGTGTCAGAATAGCTTCATATGCCTGACGAACTCCTTGACCAATGACCGCAATGTCATTTTCCTCACCTTCAGGCTGATAATTAATGCCGACACCGCCAGAGAGATTGATAAAGTCTAACTCAACTCCTGTCTCATCCACTACTTCCACAGCCAGCTCAAAAAGCTGACGAGCCAGCTCAGGGTAGTAGTCATTGCTGACAGTATTTGAGGCCAAGAGAGCATGAATGCCAAACTTCTCAGCTCCCAACTCCTTGAGCTCTTTGAAAGCCTGAATCAGCTGGTCCTTGGTCATACCAAACTTGGCTTCTTCTGGATTATCCATAATGCTGGTTCCCAGCTCAAAGACACCGCCAGGGTTGTAACGGCAGGAAATGACCTTGGGAATACCAGCGGCTTCCTTTAGAAAAGCTACATCTTCATAAGCATCCAGATTGATAGTCGCTCCTAGGTCACGCGCAAACTGAAATTCCTCAGCTGGTGTGTTATTGGACGAAAACATGATATCCTGTCCAGCAAAGCCCAGCTTTTGGCTCATGAGCAGTTCGACATAGCTGGCACAATCCACTCCACAGCCTTCTTCTTTGAGGATTTTTAAAATAGCAGGATTGGGAGTAGCCTTGACAGCAAAATACTCTTTAAAGCCTGGATTCCAAGAAAAGGCCTCATGCAGGGCACGCGCTCTTTCCCGAATTCCCTTCTCATCATAAAGATGGAAAGGGGTTGGAAACTGAGCCGTAATCTCAGCTAGCTTTTCATGACTGACAAAAGGAGTTTTCATACTATTCTCGCTTTCTATTTGCTGGGTTTATTATACCATAAATCCATAGGAGAAACAAAAAGCACTGGAGCAAACGCCCAATGCTTGAGTCTTATTTAGCTGAGTTATTTGTTTCTTCCAAAAATACGTAGCAAGCTGAGGAAGAGATTAATGAAGTCCAGATACAGATGCAGAGCCAGCGAAATTGCCCAGCCATTCCCTGGATTGCCATTGGTCTGCTCATAGACATAGCGGATTTTCTGATTGTCCCAAGCGATGAGTCCTGAGAAAATAAGGACACCAACGATACTGATGATAAAGTCCAAGCCACTGCTTCTCAAGAAGATATTAAGGAAGCTAGCAGCGATAATACCAATCAAACCGGCCATACATGCTCTGCCCATTCCGGAAAGATCCTTCTTGGTCACCTTGCCGATGAAGCCCATAGCAAAGAACATAACGGTCGTTGTCAGAAAGGCTAAGAGAACAGTTGACTGAAGATACAGCGCCATGATAATACTTAAGGTGAAACCATTGATGGCTGAATAAGCTAAAAACATAGGCAACGCCGCTGGGCTATTGCTCCGAGCAGTTCCAGATGCTACCAACACAAGGATAAACTCAACTGCAATAGCTGCATAGAAAATCCAAGTGGAGCCTGTCAGAACAGAGATAATAATGTCCTGAAAGAAGTTTAGCATCAAGAGGGACACGATTGCTGAGATTCCGATACCGACACCAACGATAGAATAAATCTTAGCATAGAAAGAATTAATATCTGATTGATCTTGAATAATAGAATGATTCATAGTTACTCCTTTTATAATAAAACATTTACGGTTTCAGCATCTTTCGATGAAAGAGCTTGCGATTACCGCCCTTGCGTCTCCAAGGTGCCGTCGCTTCTTTGACGGCCCAATACTTGTCCACCATCGTCACAACGAATGATTCTTTGTAGCGAGGCGGTGCCAAAGTCAGGCCCCACATATGCTTGACGATAATGTCCTCTTCGACCTTATTGAGCTTGGTAATCTTACGAGCATTTCGAACTGCCAGCCGGGGATGAACCCAAGCATGACTCTTCTTAAACTTGGTTACACGCCAGTCATAGTAGAATAAGTCATGAAGCAGGGCACCGCGTGCCGTGCTGCGAGCATTCCAACCAAATTTTTTGGCAATTCTGTAACTAGTATAACTTACATTGATGGAATGTTCAAGTCTATTGGAATGAATATGATGGGGAATTTCTTTCAGGCGCTGAACACTGGGCTTTTCAATCAAGTGCCCAACATAGGCCATAAATTCCTCGTCCTTTTTGTAAGGCATAGAATCACCTCCCTTGCCAACTATTATATCTCTTTTTCTGATTTTTAGCTTAAATGAAAGATTAAAATACCAGCAGCGACGGCAACATTGAGACTCTCTGCCTGTCCCTTCATGGAAATATGGACCAGAACATCAGCTGCTGTCGTCATTTCTGAACTAATTCCCTGACCTTCATTGCCCATGACTAGGACAAAGCCCTCTTTACTATCCACCTCTCTGTAATCGATAGATGTTGACGACAAGGTCGACGCTAGAATTGGCAGACTGGAAGACTGAGCCAGTCGAATAAAATCAGCTGTATCCAACCGATAAACTGGCAGATGGAAATGGCTCCCCTGCATAGAGCGCAGCGTTTTTAGGTTATAGATATCTGCCGACGAGCTAGAGATGAAAACCCCGTCAAAACCAGCTGCATCCGCAGTCCGAATGATGGTGCCGACATTACCTGGATCCTGAACGTCCTCCAAGAAAAGATAGCGTCCACTTAACTCCGATGGTATTTCTTCCCTTTCAAAAGCCACTTCCGCGACAATGCCCTGTGGCGTCTTACTATCAGCCAAATCTGCTAAAATCTCTGGACTGACAAAGATCACCTGAGAAAAATCAGCTAATCGCTCTGCGTATTCTGCTAAAGCAAAAATCCGAATCAGCTCTGCCCGGCTGCTGACAGCTTCCTCAAATAAATGCCAGCCCTCGATCAAATAAGAATCCTTGCGGTATTTTTTGTGATGAAGTTTTTTAGCTTTTTTTACCACATTATTGGCTTTTGAGGTTATAATATTCATAAGAACATTATACCACAATTTAGCAGACTTGCACTCATACTGAGGGCTTAAATCCCCTCGGTTCGCTCACTAAAGGAGGACACCATGCAGAAGGTAAAAATGATAGCCCAAGGACGAGTACAAGGGGTTGGTTTCCGCTGGGGAGTCTATTCTCTAGCGCTGGAAATCGGAGGTATTACCGGCCGGGTCTGGAACAACGACGACGGTACTGTTGGCATTCTGGCTCAGGCTGATGACCCAGCTCTGATGGCCAAATTTATCCAGGAAATCCGCAAGGGACCGACACCTTTTTCTAAGGTCAGTTATTTGGACGTAACCATGGCTAATTTCGACTCCTATCCTGACTTTAAAATTTCAAATTAGGTCTGCAGAACTATTGTATATTTTGCAAAAAAACAGTAGAATAGATAGGTATTATTTTTTAGAAACAAAGGATATGAACTCGTGAAACATTTCAAACGCTTTTTATTCTCCGGTATGGGACTGGCTGCGCTTCTTTTCCTGTCCGGCTGTGTGGGCCGCGACAAGGCCGGCAATCCTTCTGGTCTGATCTGGGACGTGATTGGTCAGCCTATGGCGGATGGTATCCAATTTTTCGCCAAGAATTCAGGTCTAGGTTATGGTCTGGCGATTATCATCGTTACGCTCATCGTGCGGATTATCATTCTGCCACTGGGAATCTATCAGTCTTGGAAGGCAACGCTTCAGTCTGAAAAGATGAACTACTTCAAGCCGATTTTCGCCCCAATCCAAGAGCGAATCAAAAATGCTGAGACTCAGGAAGAGAAAATGCAGGCTCAGCAAGAACTGATGGCTGCTCAAAAAGAAAATGGACTCAGCATGTTTGGCGGTATAGGCTGTCTGCCTCTGCTCATCCAAATGCCTTTCTTCTCAGCCCTCTTCTTTGCAGCTCAGTATACTCAAGGAGTTGCAGGCAGTTCTTTCCTCTGGATTAAAGACCTAGCCAAAAGCGATTGGGCTTTGACTGCCATTGTCGGTATTCTCTACTATATCCAGTCAGTGCTCTCTCTGCATGGTATTGAAGATGAAACTCAAAGAAACAGCATGAAACAGGCTTCTTATATGAGCCCTATCATGATTGTTGGTTTCTCATTCCTCTCTCCTGCCGCAGTCACTCTCTACTGGGTAGTCGGTGGATTTATCCAAATCATCCAGCAATTTATCATCAACTACATCATTCGACCTCGCCTGAGAAAACAGGTAGCAGAGGAATTTGAAAAAAATCCTCCTAAAGGCTTGAAAAAAGCTAGCCGGGCTAAAGATGTCACTCCAAAAGCTCAACCGGCTATTGAGCAAAAGAACAAAAAGAAAAAGAACCGCAATGCTGGTAAGCAACGGTCAAGATAAAGAAAAATTCTTCTAGCTAATACTAGAAGAATTTTTCTTTATCTCAAGTAAGAATCAGCGTAACCGATACAAAAAGCTCAGCAAACAAAGCAATAACTGATTAACGAGGTGACTCTATCACAGTAAAACGGTAAAGCCAATCAAGCCTTTCTTATACGAAACCCAAATCCTGCCCTTAAAAATCCGAACCAGACTTTCTGCCATGGATAGGCCAATCCCGTAGCCAGGCTGCTTCTGATTGTGTGATTCGTCTTCGCGATAGAAACGGTCAAAGAAACGACTGTAATCAACATTTTTACCGTCCGCATAGCTATTGGCTACCGTCAAACGGGCTCGTTTCCCGCGCTTAGCCTTGGTCAGGGTGACAAAAATTTGCCCATCATCATCACAATACTTGCAGGCATTGTCAATCAGAATGCTAACCAATTCATAAAGTTCATCTTCAGTTGCCTTGACATGGATGTCTTCCTGCAGCTTGATCTCGTACTTCTTGCCTGCCTTCTCAATAACAGACTTGAAGTTTCCTGCTACTTTTTTGACAACTTCTGAGAAATTCACATCTACCAAGGTAACATCTGGCTGCTCTTCCAGACGGGCCAGAACAACCATTTGATTGATTAGGTTGCTGAGACGCTTGACCTGGTCCTTGGTGCTTTCTGTCCATTCATTTTCGCCAGTCATCAGCTCTTGCAGCTCTGTATTGGCTGAAATGATTGCCAATGGCGTCTTCAGTTCATGTCCAGCATTGGTAATGAAGCGCTTTTGGTTTTCATAGTTTTTGATATAGGGACGGATGGCAAAGTTAGAAAATCCAGACACGACTAAGACAAAGAAAATAAAGCTATAGAAACATAACTGGATAGACAGCCAGAAAAAGTCATTGCGGCTTTCGAGATAATTAGTCGAATCTAAGACCACCAGTAAATAGCGCTTGGTCTTGGAATCCTGCGTTATCTGGTAGGAATAAAATTGACTGCCTACCTTAAAAACCCCACTGCTGCGGCTGTTCTTAATCACTTTGTTAGCATAGCTGAGCGCCTGCTCCTTAGATAGATTGGAAAGATGGTCCAAGTTAGAGGAGTAAAGTGTTTTGTCCTCGTTATAGACCACGCTAAAATAGCGGTATTGGTAGATCGTGTCAATGGTGATACGGTCGTTTTGCAAGCTCTCTGCCGTTTCTTCTACGCTGGGAAAATCTCCATTATTGGCAGATAGAATATTGAGAACGGCTTGGATTTCTCCGTTGGTCTGCAGAAAGCGAACGGAGTTTAAGACAGCAATCATGGTCAGCAAAATACAAACAATAGCCGCCGAAGCCAGCAGAATGAACCGAATTTTAAGCTTCCGAAACATGGCCATCTCCTTCCAGCGGCACCAAAGTGAAACTGCCGCCTTCCTCACCCAAGATAGCAAGATCAGCATGAATAGCCTTCAGCTTCTGACGCAAATAGGAAATATAAATCCAGACGAAGCCTTCGTCCAAATCCTCATCCTCGTCTTTGGACCAAACATGGCGGAAGATTTCCTGAGTAGAAAGACTCTTCTGGGCATTAAGCATGAGAAATTCCATCATTCTAGATTCCTTACCGGCTAGGCGGATGGAGTTGGAGCTAATGAGTTCATGTTCTCCGACATTGAGACTGGTTTGGCCAATCTGCAGCAAATTGGGGGTGAACGTCGCTACCCGTCTTGACATAGACCGCAGGCGAGCCAGAAGCTCTTTCAGAGAGAAGGGCTTGGTCAGATAATCATCTGCACCGGCATCCAGCCCTGTGACCTTGTCATCTACCTCAGACATAGCTGTCAGCATGATGACATGGGTCGTATTGCCGGTTTGGCGGATTTCTTTCAATGCTTCAATGCCTGTCTTAACCGGCATCATGATATCCAGAATCATCAAATCATAGGCATTTATTTTGGCCAAGTCCACAGCTTCTTGCCCATCAAAGGCTGTATCAACCTGATAGCCTTCATGGGTCATCGCCGTTTCCAAGACACGGGACAGCTGCTGCTCATCTTCTGCTAATAAAATCTTCATCATCTCACTCACTTTCTCGAATCAAATTGCGGATGGTCTGCATGGTCACATCACAGGATGCCAGCTCATCTGCACAGCGTTTCAGCTCACGAACAATCCGCTTGCTGTCTTTAATCTCATGCTTGTACTTCATCTGATGCTCTAAGCTGGCCCAAGAATCCATAGCAATGGTCCGAAGTTGGATTTCTACAAAATAGCGGCCAGGATTTTGACCATGACAGTCCTCATAAGGAGTCTCCACCTCTAATATCAAGTGGTAGGAGCGATACCCATTGGGCTTGGCAGCTCGGATATAGTCCTTTTCCAGAACAATCCCACAGCCCTCCAGCTGACGAAGCACCTCAATAGTCTGATAGATGTCCTCAATAAAACCGCAAACAATCCGAATCCCAATCGCATCACGAATTTCTTTTAGGGCTGACTCTGGCGTCCTAGGCAGATTCTTGCGTTGACATTTCTCTTCCATACTGGCTGCCTGCTTGACCCGTGCATTAAAATGCTCAAAAAGCTTCTGCCCTGTTTCCTGCTTGACTCGATCATTAGCCTCTTGAATACGCTGACTAAGATCATCTAAAATCTTGGGCAGATAGACGCCGTATTTCCCATAAATATCTTGCTCTTGCATACAGTTCTCCTACTTTTCTAGCTTATTCTCATTATAGCATAACCATCTGTCTTTTCTCTATTTTTCCCCTGCTCTTCTTATCTAGCCTATACTCTCTATCTTAAAAGAAATGAAAAAAGAACCAGTCTTCTAGCCAGTTCCTTTTGGTATTTATTAAACGGTTTTTTCAACCTTGAGAATTTTAACGTCGTAGCTGCCAACCGGTGTTTCGACTGTTGCAGTATCACCTGTTTTCTTGCCAATCAAAGCTTGTCCAATCGGGCTTTCATTAGATACCTTGCCTGCAAATGCATCTGCACCAGCAGAACCAACGATAATGTAGACTTCCTCTTCGCTTTCGCCTACTTCTTGGATAGTAACTGTTTTTCCGATAGCTACCTCGTCCTTGGCTACAGCGTCACTGTTTACAATCTCAGCGTAGCGGATCTTGGTTTCCAGACTAGAAATCTGACCTTCCACAAAAGCCTGTTCGTCCTTTGCAGCTTCGTATTCACTGTTTTCTGACAAATCGCCGTATGAGCGGGCAATCTTAATACGTTCTACCACTTCTGGACGACGCACCAATTTCAATTCTTCTAATTCTTTTTCTAGTTTTTCCTTTTCCTCTAGGGTCATAGGATAAGTTTTTTCAGCCATTTTTTCTCTTTTCTTTTATTTTCTTTTATTTTAAAACTAAAACAAGAGGCTGAGACAAGTCTGTATCAGTCCCTTTTTTATATAGCAGGACTGAGAAAGCTAGAACTAGCTGCCCTAGCCTTCCCTCGTCTGCAATAACAGCATTTAATCAGTGCTGCTGGATTGAGTGAGCTTGCTGTTGACATGCTCCTCAACATTTTTAGCGTGTTCCTCATAAGTATTAGCGAAGTAAACAGCGCCTGTTTCAACATTTGCCACAAAGTAGAGGTAGTCCGTCTTACTTGGATTAATGGTAGCTTCCAAAGCTGACATGCTTGGACTATCAACTGGCCCAGGCATAAGCCCTTCTTTTTTATAGACATTGAAAGGCGAGTCGATATTGGTATCAATTTCAGCGTCCTCTTTCAAAGTCGTTTTCTTTCCTAGCTTGCCTTGAGCATAGAGGATAGCGATATTACTCTGAAGCGGCATCGCTTGATTGAGACGATTATAAAATACGCTGGCAATATCTTTGCGGTCCTGGTCTGTTGAACCTTCTTTTTCTACCAGAGAAGCAAGTGTCAGAACTTCATTAACCGTTAGGTTCTTCGCTTCGATAGTAGAGTAGTAAGAAGACAGATTGGTATTCATAGCACCCAACATCTGGTCAATCAAGCTTTCCAGATCCGCATCCTCACCATAGTTATAAGTGGCAGGGAAGAGGTAACCTTCTAAGCGGTACTTGACTCCGCTGTCCTTGCTTGGCAATGTTCCCAGCAGCTGTGGATATTTAGCCGCCATCTTGGAAATGAAAGCTTCATCCTGCACCTTAGCTAGAAAATCATCCTTGCTAAAAGGTGTCTTACTAGTCTTTTTAGAAGTTGCAGCTGCATTAACCGTCACAGCCTCTGCAATCTGCTCCAGTGTATATCCTTCAGGGATAGTAACCTTACCAACAACTGGTGGTTGCGGCGTATCTGTTCCACCTTCCTGAAGCTGCCGAGCAATGGTATCTAGATCCATACTCTTCTGGAGATTGTAATAGCCAGACTGATAATTGTTAAAGCTTTTAATCTTGGAATAGAGACTAAAAACTTGGGCATTTTTAATCAGCCCCTTTTTCTCAAGGATTTCCCCAATCTGTTTAGAGCTAGAGCCTTCTGGTACTTCAACCGTCACATACTCAGTTGCGTTTGCATCAACAGGTTTAAGAGCTGAAGATACATAAGTATAGCCGACAACTCCTGTGACCACAAGTCCCAGCAGGACAATCAGCAGAACAGTTGTCATAATCCTGCGAGCTAATGTGTTTTGACGTTTTTTCTTGACCGTATTGTTGGCCCGATTAGCCCGAGATAAGACCTCATCGGGTTTCTTATCTTCCTCATCCACTCGGCCATAGACCTGAGGGTGAGCCTTTTCATTCTCTGCAACCTTGTAGGAAACATCTACCGAAGCCGGTCTAGCTTCAAAGTCATCCGCAGCTGCTGTTTCTTTTGCAGAAGCAGAGTCCGCTTCTGACTGGCTAGTTGAAGAGGGAGTTTGTTCTTCCTTTTCTCCAGCTAAGTCTTTCAAAATCTGCTCTTTAAAGCTCAGATTCTTCTCTTTGTCTTGTGATTTTTCAGTCAAAAATTTGACCTCCTTCATCATAATCCCTAACATTATATCTTAAAAGTCAGATAAATGCAATAAGAGTAGGTTTTTCTAGCTTATTATTGGTTTTTTTGCAGTTTGAGACTAGGATTTTCCCAGACCATATCAAACCAAGTAGCACCTGCGTAAGTTGATTGTGAGAAACCTTCATTTACAAAAGCATGTTTTTCGTAGTAAGCGATGAGGTAGTCGTGGCAGGTCAGATTGATACCGTGCCGTTCTTCTGCTATAGCAATCTCTTTCATAGCTTCCAATAGCTCGCGACCAACCCCCATCCCCTGAGCATCTTTCGAGATAGAAAGGCTGATCAGAGATATAAAGCCGCCCTCCAGATGGCCATAATCTTCAATCTCCTCTGTAAAGGAAATATCCTTTAAATAACGTTCTGGACGGACTGGTCCCTCCAGATAGCCTAGAATCTTACCATCCTTTTCCACCACCAAAAAAGTCGAAGATAGGGTTTGGATATGAGCTGCTAGACTTTCTCGGCTAACAGCCTCTTCTGGACTGAAATTTTCCAATTCGATAGCATAAATGGCATCTAAGTCAGCCATTTGAGCTTGACGGATAATCATCACTTCTCCTTAAAATTGGGATTTTCCCACACCATATCAGACCAGACAGCTCCACCATGAGTTGAGTCAGAAATCCCTTCATGGACGAAACCATTCATCTCATAATAAGGTATCAGCTCATCATGACAGGTTAGGCTAATGCCCTGCCGATTTTGCTGAACAGCTGTCTCCTTGAGAGCTGCAAGCAACAAGGTTCCGACCCCCTGCCTCTGAAAATCCGGATGGACGGACAGACTTTGGACGGCAATGAAGCCACCTTCTGGAGGATTAGCACCCACCTTGCTAAAGAGATCATCTGTCAGATATCGCGTCTGAATAGCTGATCCAACAATATAGCCCGCCAGCTGACCATGCAGCTCTGCTAGCAAAAAAGTATCTGGAATCTGCTCAATCCGCTCTTTGAGAACTTCTGAACTGGCTGCCTCTGCTGCTGGAAAATTCAGCTGTTCAATTGCAAGAATTTCCTCCCAGTCGCTCAAGTCGGCCTGCCTAATTCGAATCGGTGCTTCCATCAAGTCTCCTTCTACTGAACATTGCTGGTCAGATTGGACAGGAGACGTTCAAAGGAATATTCATAGGTCTGGATATCTCCAGCTCCCATAAAGACGTAAACGGCATTATCGTGGTCAAGAAGCGGAGAAACATTATCCGCGTCAATGACCTTGGCCCGCTTCACAATCTTCTCAGCCAAATCTTCAACCTTAACATCGCCATTGTCCACCTCACGCGCAGATCCGTAAATCTGAGCTAAATAGACTGAGTCAGCCTGATTGAGGGCTTCCGCAAATTCGTCCAAGAGAGCAATGGTCCGAGTGAAGGTATGCGGCTGGAAGATTGCCACGATTTCCTTGCTTGGATATTTCTGACGGGCTGCATCCAGCGTCGCGATAATTTCTGTTGGATGGTGAGCAAAGTCATCAATGATAACTGTTTCGTTGACAATCTTTTCAGTGAAACGGCGCTTAACTCCGCCAAAAGTCTTGAGGTGTTCCCGAACTAGATTCAGATCAAGACCTGCAGTATACAAGAGGCCGATGACTGCTGTCGCATTCATAATGTTGTGGCGGCCAAAGCTTGGGATCTGGAACTCACCCAGCTCTTGCCCGCGGAAAGAAACTTTAAAGCCTGATCCGCTGGTAGAACGCAAGAGGTCGTGAGCAACAAAGTCATTGCCCTCTTCCTTGAAGCCATAGTAGTAAATCGGGGCGTTGGACGTAATCCGGCGCAATTGCTCATCTTCTCCATAAATGAAGAGTCCTTTGGTAATCTGCTTGGCATAGTCATTGAAAGCGTTAAAGACATCTTCCAGGCTCGTGAAATAATCCGGATGGTCAAAGTCGATATTGGTAATGATCGAATATTCCGGATGATAAGGCATGAAATGACGCTCGTACTCGTCTGATTCAAAGACAAAATACTTGGCATTGGCAGAACCTCGGCCAGTACCATCCCCAATTAAATAGCTAGTATCCGTGATATTGGAGAGAACGTGGGAAAGAATACCAGTTGTAGAGGTCTTCCCGTGGGCACCAGCCACTCCCAAGCTAACAAAGTCACGCATGAAGCTACCTAAAAACTCATGGTAGCGTTTATAGCCAATCCCGTTTGCGTCTGCATAGGCAATTTCTACATTGTTATCTGGACGAAAGGCATTGCCGGCAATGATTTCATAGTCTGGCTGGATGTTCTTTTCATCAAAAGGCAGGATGGAAATGCCAGCTTGCTCCAGACCTCGCTGAGTGAAATAATATTTATCAACGTCACTGCCCTGAACCTTATGGCCCATCTGGTGCAGCATCAAAGCCAAAGCGCTCATACCAGAGCCCTTAATCCCGATAAAATGATAGGTTTTCGTCATGATTACTCCTTAAGATACAAGGCCATAAAAGCAAGTCCAAAGAGGAAAATCTCCGCAGACCCTAATTAGCCCGCAGGGATTTTCTTTCTTTACAAGCTTTTAGGCACCACCAAAACACCAAAGAAGCCGGACCAATCAGTAAGTCCCAGCTTCTAGCATCGATTTTCTTCAACCGATGATGGATGTTATATGCAGATAAATTTTACATTTACATAATCAACTAGCAATTTTCCTTATAAACATCAGAAAATTGCAGGCAGAAAAGACTTGAGCAAGCCAGCTTTAATCGCTGTCCAAGCCTGTCAAGTTCAGCTCTTGAGCCTTAGAATGCTTCAACTGCTCCTCCTTAGCTCTATCCTGATTATAGATCTGACTGGTTTTTAAAAAATCATAATTGTTCTTCTTAGGCTTTTCTTCCGGCTCCTGCGGCTGAGGGCTATACTCAGGCTGAATATCCGCCAAAATATAGTTATCCTGCTGAAGCCTATCGCCAAACTTCGTAAATTCCCCTGATGTATTCTTCTGAAAAGGGGCAGTTGGCTTCGGTCTTTCCGCATTAGAAGCTGTCGGAAGCTTTCTGCTGCGGACCTTAGTCGGAAGGTCGCTGGTCAGATAAGGCGCTGAACGCTTCTTTTTCAAATCAGCCCGAGCTTCCTCGCGTGCCTGCTCAGCATAACGAATGGCCGGATCTTTCTTATCAATCGGCTTTTTAAAATCCTTGAAAGCAGACTGCTTTTGCAGCGGTCTTCTGATAGCCTGACTGGCAGCGATGGGAGCATGCCTGCTGGAGTCCACAATCGGCATCCATTCCAAATAATTACGGTCAGTATAGTCTCCGGTAATGTTGCTAATGAGATCCAGTTCATCATAAAGATTCATATGCGGCATTTCCGTCAGCATGATTTCATCATCTGACACCAGAGGAAATTGTTTATCAGTCATATCTTTTTCCTTTCAACCCTTCATTATTATAAACTATTCAGGCTATTTTTCAAGCTATTCTGCCGAAATTCCTAGAATTTCTCGAATTTCCTCCACAGAGAGACTGGATTTGGCTTCTGCCCCGTCCAGAATAGTCGAAACCAGGTTGCGCTTGCTCTCCTGCAGCTCCTGTATCTTCTCCTCAATCGTACCCCGTGTAATCATCCGATAGACTTCGACATTGCGCTCCTGACCGATACGGTGGGCACGGCCGATGGCCTGGGCCTCAACCGCTGGATTCCACCAGAGGTCAACCAAGATGACTGTGTCTGCACCAGTCAGATTGAGACCGACACCTCCAGCCTTGAGGGAGATTAGAAAGGCTGAACGCTGACCGTCATTGAAGGCTGTTGTCATGTCCTGACGCTCCTTGGCTGGAGTAGAGCCTGTAATCTTAAAAGACTCCATGCCTAGCTTGTCCAGCTCACTCTCGATAATATCCAGCATACCACGAAATTGTGAAAATATGAGGACACGACGATTACCATCTTGTATCTGTTCAAGTAATTCCCGCAAACTCTCCAGCTTACCGCTCTCGCCCTCGTAATCTTCCATAAACAGCTTCGGAGTGTCACAGATCTGGCGGAGGCGCATAAGACCTGACAGAATCTCTATCTTGCTGCGGTTGATCTCATCTTCTGTCGCATGGATGATTCTGTCCTGCATCTGCTTGAGCAGAGCCAGATAAATGGTCTTCTGGCTATCTGCCAATTCATTGCGATAAGCAACTTCAATCAAATCAGGCAATTCCTGCAGCACATCTTCTTTCTTGCGCCGCATGACAAATGGTTTGATATAGCGAGCGACTTTCTCTGCTGGCAGTTTTAAAAATTCCTTTTTACTTGGCAAAAGTCCTGGCATGACAATTTGGAAAATAGACCAAAGTTCTCCCAGATTATTCTCAATCGGCGTCCCAGAAAGGGCATAGGTATGCTCCACTTCAAAATCCCGCAAATACTGGGCAATCTTGGTCTGGTCATTTTTCATGACCTGAGCCTCATCCAAAATCAAATACTGGAAGTGATTGTTCCGGTATTCTTCCACATCCTGCCTGAAAGAAGCATAGCTAGTAATGGTAATCTGATGCTTCTCCGCTATCAGCTCATCACGAACATTTTTCAGACCATACACCACCGCCACATCCAGATGCGGAGCAAATTTAGAAAACTCATCGCTCCAGTTGTAAATCAGGCTGGATGGCGCCAAGATTAAGACTTTCTTAGAGCCATCTATACGCGAACTCAGAAAAGAAATCGTCTGCAGGGTCTTCCCTAGTCCCATATCGTCAGCCAAGATGCCACCGAAACCATACTTATCCAACATAGATAACCACTTGACACCCGTCTCTTGGTAATCCCGAAGGTCAGCCTTGACTTGCAGCTCAGGAAGAGGAAACTCCTCAGGATGAGTCAGGTCAAAGGCCAGTTGCTGCACATCTTTTGAAAACTGTACTCTATCCTTGCCCTTGAAAAACTCTGCCAGTTGATAAGCCGCCAGACTGCTGGTCTGAATGAAGCCATTTTTAGTCCGCTTACTCCGCAGCTGCTGCAAAGTCCGACTCATTTCCTTGATCTCTTCATCGAAAATCAAGACTTGCCCAGACTTACTGATAAAGAAGTCCTGCTCCTTGAAGAGCGAATCAAGCACTGCGTCTATCTCTGACTGCGCAATACCAGCAAAATCAAAACCAACATCTAAGAGGCCGCCCTTCATCTTGACAGAGATCCTTGGACTTTCTGTCTGTGCCAGTGCCTCTAACTCTTCTGTCATGCTGACATGGCCCAAAGCCTCAAAATTGGGAATGACTTCTGAGAAGAAATGATAAATTTCTTCTGGCTTCAGAGGTGGTCGCTGACTGTAAAAATCTGCCACAAAACCTGCCTGCAGCATTTGCTTAAAGACTTGCTGCTCATGCTCAAAATTACCCGCAAAAGGCAGACGTTCCAAATCTTTGCGAGTCGTCACCTTCCTGTCTCCATAGTCAAAGACAGTATCCAAAATCAGACGCTTGTCAGGACCGATATCAAAGTCAAACTTGGCTGTAAAGTCATGAATCATCATACTTTCAGGTGCTTCTACCCGGCCAACTTTTTTAAACTCAGACAAACTGGAAGCCAGCTTCGTCCTCTCTGACAAGTCGAATTGCAGGCGCTTCAACCGATCATGCTCTATAGGCAGCTCCCGTAAAGCCTTCATCAGTCTAATCTGCTGAGGATTTAGCTGGTAGAAAGTATCTCCATAAAAGATAAACTGGCCATCATAAAGCATCTTATAATTCTTCTCAGCAATGACTAGCTCAAAATGCTCTTCATGCTCTTCCACTTGGAAAGTATAAACTTCTGCCTCTTCATGTAAATCTTGGAAAAAGACTTCACTGTAGTCGTAAAGGATGTACTCTAAGCGGAAAGAAGACAGATTCATCAGGAAGATAACTCCCTCTTCAAAGATGCTGGCTGGGAAGAAAAGATTGCGTCCAGCATTTGGGAAAATCAAAAAGGAATCTTGCCCCTGATAGTCGAGCACTAGCCCCTGCAGGAAAACGAGCAAATCTTGACTGGCTTCATCAAAATCCTCCAAATGAATAGCCTCATAGTAACTCTTACCAATCTGATAATGCCCGCCCTTTTCCAAGGTCCGAAGGAAGGAAAGAACGTCTCGGACAACATAAGAGCGCTCGTCCGGCAAGCGACTGATCCGAAGACTCCAGAGAAACTGCCCTGTATAAGAGTCCTCCTGACCAGTAGCCGAGAGCTCATAACGAACCTGTTGATCGGATTTCTCCGGCAAGACCTTATCCAAGAACAAGCTTCCGAAAGAAACCAGCTCTTGGGTCTCCTGACTGGTCAACTCCTCTTCTTCCATACTCTTTAGCACATCTTTTCCCGATGGGGCATTTTTCAGATAATACTCCAAGGCTGCCAGATGGGCACAGTATTTTTTCTTCTGGAAAAAGTCGCAATAACAAAAGATGACATCATCATCCAAGCTATAGCGCAGATTACACTCGTCCACACGAGCATATAAAAGAGAATCACTGACCTCAAGGATTACTACCTTATTGTTTTCAACCAGGGCAATTCCTTCTGTCCGAATCTTACCAGGAATTAATTTTGCCATAATTACCACCTTACATTTATCTCACCATTATACCATACTTTCGACATAAAAAAAGAAAAGCAAGCTCTTATGCTTACTTTCATTTTTACATATAAACGTATGTTTGTCAAATTGCTGTTTTCAAACTCTACTTCCGCTTCCTTGCAATCAAGTGAATCGGGGTTCCTTCAAAAACAAAGGCCTTGCGGATTTGATTTTCCAAGAAACGCAGGTAAGAGAAATGCATGAGTTCTTCTTCGTTGACAAAGATGACAAAAGTTGGCGGTTTGGTCGCTACCTGAGTCGCATAAAAAATCTTGAGACGCTTGCCCTTGTCAGTCGGTGTCGGATTAATCGCGATAGCATCCATGATAACATCATTGAGGACCGCAGAGGGAATACGGGTATTCTGACTCTGACTGATTTGCTTAATCATGTCCGGCAGCTTATGGAGACGCTGCTTGGTTAGAGCAGAGACAAAGATAATCGGTGCATAAGACAGATACTGGAACTGGTCACGAATATCTGCTTCCCAGTCTTTCATGGTATGGTTATCTTTTTCCAGTGTGTCCCACTTATTAACAACGATAACAATACCTTTTCCTGCTTCATGGGCAAAGCCAGCGATTCGCTTGTCGTACTCACGAATCCCTTCCTCAGCATTCAGCACCATCAAAACGACATCTGAGCGGTCAATCGCCCGCATGGCCCGCATGACAGAGTATTTCTCTGTATTTTCATAGACCTTGCCTGACTTGCGCATACCAGCCGTATCGATCATGGTAAATTCCTGACCTTCACTGTCTGTAAAGACCGTATCAATAGCGTCACGCGTTGTACCAGCCACTGGACTAGCAATGACTCGGTCTTCCCCCAAGATAGCATTGATCAAGCTAGACTTGCCGACATTAGGACGGCCAATCAAGCTAAACTTAATCATATCAGGATTTTCGACGACTTCTTCATTTGGCAGGTTTTCAACAATCGCATCAAGAACATCCCCTGTACCAATCCCGTGAACTGAGGAAACCGGGAATGGATCACCCAGGCCCAGCGCATAGAAATCAAAAATTTCATTGCGCATTTCGGGATTGTCGACCTTATTGACCGCTAAAATAATCGGCTTATGAGTCTTGTAGAGCATGCGAGCCACATACTCGTCCGCATCCGTGATACCTTCCTTGCCAGACACGACAAAAACGATAACATCTGCTTCGTCCATAGCGATCTCGGCCTGGTGTTTGATTTGCTCCATAAAAGGTGCGTCAACATCGTCAATTCCGCCCGTATCAATAATACTGAACTTACGGTTGAGCCAGTTTGCGGTCGCATAGATTCGGTCGCGGGTCACCCCTTCGACATCTTCCACAATGGAAATCCGCTCACCGGCAATCCGATTGAAGAGCGTTGATTTGCCGACATTGGGACGGCCGACAATGGCAATAGTTGGTAAGGCCATGTTTTTCCTCTTTCATTCTTTAGGACAGAGCCAAACTCCACCCTATTTTTCTAATTTCTTTTCTTTGAACAGTTGGTTGATAGCTTGATTTGGCTCCTGACCAAATTGGGCAGCTAGGCGCTGACTCCAGGTTTCTTTAGCTCGCTCGCCGGCATATTCAGTCTGAACGCGGTCATAGGCTTGGATAGTTGAACGATCCTGTTCACGATATTCTTCCTCAAAGACCACTGCTTCATAAGGCAGACGTGGCTTGACTGCATGGTTCTGGTTGGGAGTTCCCAGAGCAATCCCAAAGACTGGATAAGTGTAGTCTGGTAGCTTGAAAAGCTCTGCTATTTGACTGGCAGCATATCGAACCAGTCCAATGATTACTCCGCTATAACCCAAACTTTCAGCTGCTAAAAGGGTATTTTGTCCCGCTAAAGCAGCATCTACTGAGCTAATCAGGAGATTCTCCGGCCCCTTAGGATAAAAGTCTTCCGTATGCATGTGAACGCCTTTTTGGGCACGATTGAGGTCTCCAACAAAAAGCAGGAAGGCTGAAGACTGCCGAATGGCTTCTTGGGGCACCAGGTCAAAGAGGGCTTCTTTTTTCTCTTTGCTTCGCACCACAATGATAGAGTAAGACTGGAAATTCTTCCAGCTGGACGCTGCTCGCCCAGCATCAATGATGGCACGTAATTCCTTATCCGAAATCTGCTCCTCCGTAAAGCGGCGAACAGACGTATGAGCATTCATCAAGTTAATTGTTTCATTCATCGGCGGTTCTCTCCTTCTAGGCGTACCTCCTGAGCCAGAAATTTAATCCGCTCCATAACTCGCTTGGCTTGCCAAGTCTCATCGCCATTCTTAGAGCTGGCAAAGTGACGCTCTAAATCCGCAAAACTAAAGTTAGAAGTAAAGAAAGTTGGCAGATTTTCCTGCATGCGGTGCTGGAGAATGACCTGCAAAATCTCATCTCGCATCCAGGGGCTAGACTGCTCTGCACCGATATCGTCCAAAATCAGCACTTGAGCTGTCTTGACCTGGTCAATCTTTTCCTTGACCAAGCCGGAACTGATCGCATTCTTCACATCCAAAACAAAGCTCGGATAGTGGAGCAGAGTCGTTGAAACACCGCGTTTTTCTGACAAATCATGCGCCAGAGCAGCCATCATGTAGCTCTTCCCGACCCCAAAATCCCCGTAGAGATAAACAGACTTCTGATAATTCGGAAACTCAGCAACGAAGTTGGTCAAAAATTCAAAAGCCTTGTAGCGGCCAACATCGTCCAGATCCACCTGAGCCAGACTAGCCTCCTTGAGACTGGCTGGTAGGCTGATGAGATTGAGACGGCTTCTAATAGCCTCCTGTCTCTCCTGCTCAATCAACTCAGGCGTCTCTTCATAGGCAACATCCGCATAGCCTTCATTTTTCACCAAGATTGGCTTATAGCCCTTAGCAATATAGGTCTCGTCCCCCAGCAAAAAACGGTTGCGCTCCGTAATATACTGGTTAAACTTGGAGACACTGCGCTGAATTTCAGCTTGGGTCAGCTTTTCCTGCTGGATAAAGGCCGCGACATCTGGGTCCGCCATAATCTGCTTGACCAGCTCCTGATAGTCAAACTGCCGCACCCTATTCATATGAGGCATATTCTGTCCTATTTTCTCCATTTATTCGCCTCCTCCTTCAAGTTTGGCTAAGAGCCGACGTTTCTGCTCTTCTAGCTCGGCCTGCTTCTCTGCACTCGTTTCGTTTTTATAATCCGGCTGACTCCAGTCAGGTACATTGCTTTTGGTAGAGCCTTGTCCAGATTTAGCTGGACGGTTCTGGGGCTGCTGGTTGCGCTCACGGATTCTCAAGACTGCTTCCTCAGCTGTCGTCACCTTTTGATAAGAAAAATCATTAGCTACCTTGAGGGCATACTTTTCATTGAGATTGGCTGAATCCACCTTATTAAAGGTCAAGAGCAAGATTACGTTGATAACCTCGTCCAAAAGGCCTAATTCAGCTAAATCTAGCAAAAGCTTTCTCTCCGTCCGCGTAATAGCAGCCTGACGAGTTTTTTTGATTTCTGCCAGAAAGACCATTGGAGATGTTCGTTTTGCCTCTTGAATGATAGACTGCTCCTGCTTAGAAAATTGGCCTTCTGCCGGCTTCTGAGCTAGCTTTTGCTTCATCCGTTTAGTAGAAATGACCTGAGAAACAGCAGTTTCTCTCGCCAAGACATAAGTCTCATACCAAGTCCACTTCTTCTGCTCAGCAATTGCAAACAATTCTAGCACATCTTCCTTTTCATTGGCAAAACGAAGATTGTCCTGAGCCATCCGTTGCTTGAAATACTCCAAGTCAAAATCATTGGCTTTTCGCACTGCCCTTGCTTGCTCATCTTCCATACCAAACACCTGCATAAAAGGCTTGATCAATTTATCTCCGCTAGGATTTTCTGGTCGCAGGGCATCTGCAGCAGCTTCGCCGATTTTCTTTTCCAAGAGCCGACTGTACACATTATGGCTGAAAAATTCCTCCGCCGTTAAGGTCGGGTGGAGTTGAATCAGATAATAGTCATCTGTTTGATAAAGATCTACTAGCTTAATCGCTGCCAAACGCTCAAAACTTTCTTCTAAAATATTAAGTCCAAAATCTAAATGATTGAGAATCTGACTGAAGAGGTGCTGCTTTTGCCCATTATCTCCAAAAGACAGCAGATAAAGATAAAGTGCTACCGCTTCTCTCCCCAAAATCGGCAAATAGAGCTTGGTCAAGATAGCAATATCTGAGCTGACTGCATTATTGCGCAAGAAAGAAAACTGATGGTTTGGTTTCATTTATTTGTCCTTTTTCTTCTTGGACCCCTTGGTAATCTGCTTGAGCAGGCTTTCCAGCTCGCCCACATCCTTGAAACTCCGGTAAACACTGGCGAAACGAACGTAGGTGATTTCATCCAGCTCGGCCAGTTCATCCATGACTAAGGATCCAATATATTCACTATTGATTTCATTATCGCTCTGACTGCGGACCTTTTGCTCGATTCGGTTGACAATCTCTTCTATTTCGTCACTAGATACTGGCCGCTTTTGAGCGGAGCGAATAATACCGTTAAAAATCTTATCCCGAGAAAATTGCTCGCGTGTCCCGTCCTTCTTGACAACAACTAGGGTTCTCTCTTCAACACGCTCGTAGGTCGTAAAGCGGTGTTGACATTCCTCACACTCACGGCGGCGACGGATTGTATTCCCATCTTCTGCCTGTCTGCTATCAACTACACTTGATTTATTCCCACCACATTTCGGACAACGCATACCATTTCCTCCTAGAATCCTAATACTTCATTATAACACGTTTTCAAGAATAACAAAAGACAGCCGTTTGGGGTGTAAAATTACACTATTTCACCCTAAAAATATGTTTATCAAAAAGAAAAAGAGAGGCAAATCTGTTGCGTTCTCAGTCTTGCCTCATCTTTTTATTTCTATAAAGTCACTTGCACTTCTATACCAAAATGGTCACTGACAACAGGGGTTTCTTTCCCGTTAAAAACGACAGCGGAGCGCTCAACGTCCATCCCTTGGCTAGTGAAAACATAGTCTATCTTCAGAGCATGTTTATTATCATCCCAGCCTGCAATAGTCCCTTCTACTGTCGCCTCTCCGATAGCTTCTTTTGCAGCAGTATGGCTATCCTGCAGCTTCAGCGGACTGGCTAAGATGGTCTGGTAGCCTTGCTGACCGACTGGATTGTTGAAATCGCCCATGAGGACCAGAGGAGTTTCTGCTTGTAGCAGCTCTTCTTCAAGCTTAGTCCATTCTCCCTGGAAACCTTTGTCCCACCAAGACAGATGGCAGGAGGCAATTGTCAGCAATTGACCATCTACCTCAGTCTCAGCTAGCAAGACCTTACGAGTATGATAATCCCTAGGATCATTAGCCTCTGATACCAGAACTTCTCTAGGAGTCAGCGGCTTTCTGGACAGAATTGCCACTCCTTCGTTGTAAATATCAAACCCAATATGATTATAGGCCCAGGACCAATGATAGTCCAGTCCTGCTTCAGCCAACTTTTTTACCAAGCAAAGAGCAAAGTGATCTTGATGAATCCCAATCGCTCCTTCAACTGCCTGATAAAAAGGAGCCTGAACAACCTGTTCAGACTCCGTTAATTGATTGACTTCCTGCAGGCAAATGACATCATATTTTTCTTGAAGAATGCGTTCTACAAGCTGATTAAGCTTCGTTTCTTGCTCTTCTTCCATCCAACTATGAGTATTTAATGTCAGGAATTTTGCCATGATTTCTCTTTTCTATTTTACAATTCAACCTTAGCAACAACTGTCTTAGCAGATGCTTGACCAAGTTTTTCTACTGTTACAGACTTGATAGCTGCTGCATTTGTGAAGACTACGATTGTTGAAGTTTCACGTCCTGCTTCCTTGATTGCTTCCAAGTCAGCCGTGACTAGAAGATCTCCAGCTGCAACTTTTTGACCTTCTGAAACATGAACTTCGAATGGTTTACCTTCAAGGCTAACAGTTTCCAAACCAATATGTACCAAGACTTCCAGGCCATTATCTGTCACAAGACCGATAGCATGCTTGCTAGGGAAGACGCTAGTTACTGTACCAGCAACTGGTGAATAAATCTTACCATTTTCTGGCTCAACTGCAAATCCATCACCCATCATTTTTTGTGAGAATACTGGATCTTTAACATCTGCCAAGTCAATGACTTGACCGTCCGCAACAGTTTCAACTTCCTCAGTCACACCTTTGTAAGTAACTTCGGCTGCTGCTGATTCTGCTTTTTGGCTAGGAAGTGTTTCAGGAATCACTTCACCAGAATCCAACAAGTCTTGAATATCAGATTTAAGAACGTCAGCTTTTGGTCCGTAGATAGCCTGAACGCCTTGGCCTTTCATAACCAAGCCCATAGCGCCTTCAGCTTTCCACTGTTCTTCTGTTCCAACTTTTTTAGCATCTTTGACAGTCACACGCAGACGAGTCATACATGCATCTACATCTACGATATTAGCGCGACCACCCAGAAGGTTGATAACATTTACTGCTTGAGATGCTTCAGCAACTTTACCACTAGTTGACTCTGATGAAGAAGCTTCATCTGAACCATCTGCTGTTTCATAGTTACCGTTACGTCCTGGAGTTGCATAGTTAAACTTCTTGATCATGAAGTTAGAAATGAGGTACATCACAACACCAAAGAGGATCGTTACCCAGATGAAGTTGATGATATCCATTCCCAAGCCAGCATTGATGGCCATAGGAGTACGGGTCAAGAATTCGATAGAACCGAATGAGTGCACACGAAGGTTAACGATGTCAGCCATTGCGAACGCAGCACCTTGTACAAATGCATAAATGATATACAGCGGTGTTGCAACGAACATGAACATGTACTCGATTGGTTCAGTCACCCCTGTCAAGAAGGTTGCCAAAGCAGTCGCAATCATCATACCTTTGTATTTGTGCTTCTTGTCAGCATCCACGTTGTGATAGATAGCTGCCGCTACCCCCATAAGGATACCGAATGAACCAATCATCTGACCAACTTTAAAGCGAGCTGGATGAACTGTATCAAGCAAGTGTTGGTAAGTAGAAGGATCAGCTGATTTCGTACCAACCAAGTCAGTTACCCAAGCCAACCACAGTGGATCTTGACCAGCTACAGTTGTTCCCGCACCAGAACCAGTAATAACGTGATAAACACCACCTAGTTCTGTGTAGTTCATTGGAATGGTCAACATGTGGTGCAAACCAAATGGAAGCAAGAGACGTTCCAAAGTACCATAGATGAATGGTGCCAAAACTGGTGCAGTATCTTGTGAGTTAGCAATCCAAATACCAAAGCTGTTGATACCTGATTGAACAACTGGCCATACAAATGACAAAACAATTGCTACAATTACTGAGCGCAAGATAACAACGAAAGGTACAAAACGCTTACCATTAAAGAATGACAAAGCATCTGGCAATTTACGGAAATTATAGTATTTGTTATAAGCTGTCGCTCCAACAAAACCTGCGATAATTCCGACAAAGACACCCATATTCAGAGCTGGTGACTCCAGAACGCTGATGAAATAATCAGAAACCTTAATCGATGCGCCAAACATTGTTTTAACCACAGCTACCTTATCTGAGAGCATATCGCTGGTAACGCCAAACATAACACCAGTAATACGGTTAATCAGGATAAAGGACAGACCTGCTGCGAAGGCACCGCCTGCGCGTTCTTTTGCCCAGCTTCCACCAATAGCCAAAGCAAAGAGGATATGCAGGTTACCGATAACCCCCCAACCAATCTGCTCTAAGACACCGCCAATAGTGACTAAAACACCTAGATTTGGATTAATCATCGGAATAGACTTACCGATACTAATCATCAGTCCTGCTGCCGGCATAACAGCAACGACCACCATCAAAGCTTTACCGAATTTTTGCCAAAATTCAAAGCTAAAAATGTTCTTGAATGAATCTTTCATCATTCAGACCTCCTTATATTTTTTGCAAACAAGTTCGCTTTATTATGAAATCGTTTGCATATCGATACATCTATTATAGCACGATTTTTTATTTTGTAAAGGCTTTTATAAAAAAATTTTCTCTTTTTTTGCATCCTAAAGTTTAAAATTTTTCTTTACGAACCACATTCTTGCTATATTTTAACGAAAACGATTGCATAGAATAACCAGAAAGTCCGCATTATTTCTCCTATTAATACTGTAACAAGCGCAAAAAAACTCCGTCTCTCAAGGAGAACAGAGTTTTGATTTTTTTATTCTTGCATGGCATAACCAACACCGCGAACGGTTTTGATATAGCTTGGCTGCCCTTCCACATCAATTTTACTGCGCAGATAACGAATATAAACATCTACAACGTTGGTCTCCGTTGCACTCTCGTACTTCCAGACACGCTCCAGTAGTTGCTCACGGCTCATGACCTTATTGCTGCTCATCAGGGTTACCAGCAGATCGTACTCCCGCCGCGTCAGCGCAATAACTTCCTCGCCACGGTAAACTGTGTGATTTTTAATATCCACTCGCAGATTCCTGTAAGAGGTCGGAATTTTCAAGAGGCTGCAGTGCTGGTCGATAAAGTCGCGCCCGCGGAAAATGATAGAGACACGCTCCACTAAATCACTGATAATGAAAGGCTTGACCACGTAGGAAACAGCAAAATGCTGGATTGCTTCCTGCTGCTCCGCAATCTCTTCGCGACTAGCCAGAACGATAATGACGGAAGCCGGCTTAATCAAGCTCAGCTGCTGAGCAAAATCGCTGGCAGTCATATCTTGAAGATCATAGTTGAGCAAGAGCAAGTCATAGTCCACATCTTTAGCCAAAGCCAGTCCCTCTTGACCGGTCTCAGCTAAATCTACAAGAAAGCTTTCCTTTTGCAGTTCCAAACTCACAAACCGGGCAAGATTTTTTTCATTTTCTACTAGTAAAATTCGCTTTGCCATAGGCCTATCCTATTTTTCGTCGTACCAAGAATAGTGGTAGGTACCTTCTTTGTCCTTACGGTTGTATGTATGAGCACCAAAGTAATCACGCTGCGCCTGAATCAGATTCGCTGGCAGATTTTCCGCACGGTAGCTATCAAAGTAAGCAATGGCACTGGAGAAGGTTGGTACTGGTACTCCCGCTTGCACAGCCAAGCTGACAACATCACGGACTGCCTGCTGGTACTTAGCCGTAATATCCATGAAGTATTCATCCAAGAGTAGGTTTGCAAGGTCAGCATCACGGCTGTAAGCATCTGTAATCTTTTGCAGGAAGCGGGCACGGATGATACAGCCAGCACGCCAGATAGAAGCAATCTCTCCAAACGGCAGGTTCCAGTTGTTTTCCTTAGAAGCTACACGCAACTGAGCAAATCCTTGAGCATAAGACATGATTTTTGAGAAGTAAAGAGCCTGACGGATCTTTTCAATCAACTCTGCCTTATCTCCTTCAAAGGTGAAAGCAGCTGGTTTTGGCAATACCTTGCTGGCAGCCACTCGCTCATCTTTGTAAGTAGAAATGTAACGTGCAAAGACTGACTCAGTAATCAATGGCAGCGGCACACCTAAATCCAGTGAAGATTGACTGGTCCACTTACCAGTTCCTTTATTGCCAGCTGCATCCAGAATATAGTCAACGATTGGGCCAGCTTGCCCTTCATCGTCCTTGCGTGTCAAGATATCCGCTGTAATCTCAATCAGATAACTGTCCAACTCGCCTTTGTTCCACTCTGTGAAGATATCAGCCATTTCACTAGCTGAAAGGCCCAGCAAGTGTTGCATCAGGTCATAACTCTCAGCGATAAGCTGCATATCTCCATATTCAATCCCGTTATGGACCATTTTTACATAGTGACCGGCGCCATCAGGACCGATATAGGTCACACATGGTGCGCCGTCTTCAGGAGCTTTGGCAGAGATTTCTTCTAAGACATCGGCTACCAACTCATAAGCTTCTTTTTGACCACCCGGCATAATAGATGGCCCTTCCAATGCACCCTTTTCACCACCGGAAACACCTGTACCGATGAAGTTGATACCAGAGTTAGCCAACTCTTCATTACGGCGAATAGTATCCTTGTAGAAAGTATTCCCACCGTCAATCAGGATATCGCCCTTATCCAAGTGAGGGAGCAGCGCTTGAATAGTCGCATCGGTACCAGGACCAGCTTGAACCATCAGCATAATCCGACGCGGTTTTTCGATAGAGTTGACAAAAGACTCTACATCATAGCTTGGCACAAAGTTTTTCTCAGGATGAGAGGCAATGACGTCCTCTGTCTTGTTTGCTGAGCGGTTATAAATGGCAACAGTATAGCCACGAGATTCGATATTTAGGGCAAGGTTACGGCCCATAACAGCCATACCAACAACACCAAAATTTGCTTTAGTCATTATGTTCTCCTATAGTTTGTTTGTCTTATTTTATCATTTTTAAGGTTTAAAAGAAAGTATTAAGTCGGAGAGGGATGAAAGGGGGGATGGGGATAGGAAAACCAAGCTCAGATGAAACTGAACTTGGTTGAGGGGATTTATAGTAAAGTAGAGTATTTCATTTGACGAGTGTTAAGCTTTACTATAAAATAAAGAAATTTTCATTTATTATAATAATTCAAATTTGTAATACTTAAAATTATCTTACTCCGTTGACACATATGAAATGATTCTTACAGAACAATTAGAATTTTTCTTGTTATCATGCTACGAACCAAGCACTATCAAGGAATTGAGACTGATTTAATAGTTACAAGATTAAAATGTTAGTAATAGATTTTCTTTAAGAAATCTATAATCTCTTGCTTTAAAGAAACTAAATTACGACGCTCTTCATCCAAGTTACTTTCCATAATTTTTATATTGGAATCTTTAAGCGAACAAATATAGTATCCTTCCTCTGATGTAAATCCTTCTTCTACATGAGCAAGAGC
>NZ_RJMM01000015.1 GCF_003943655.1 Streptococcus sanguinis | reverse complement strand
TCCATTTGGTATGTGATAAACTGTAACTGGTTTTAGACATTTCTTTTTCCTACTTTGTCTTACCTGAACAAGTAGATTATACCAGGAAAAAGAAATGAAAGCTCAAAGCCTTGGCAGCCACCAGCTTAGCTGGTGGTTTTCTTGTTTTTCTATGCGAGAAAAACTGGCTTGAAGCCAAAATAAAAATCTGGACACAATCCAGATTTTAAATCATATACTCTACACTATAACTGGCATCCGACAGAATGCGGGACAGAAACTGTTTGGTCCGCTCTTCCTTCGGACTAGAGAAGAATTCCTGAGGAGGATTTTCTTCGATTATGTGACCTCCGTCCATAAAGATGACATGGTTAGCCACATCACGAGCAAAGCTCATCTCGTGGGTCACAACGACCATGGTCACTCCCTCCTGAGCCAGCTGTTTCATGACGCTGAGAACTTCGCCGACCAATTCCGGATCTAGAGCCGAAGTTGGCTCATCCAGCAGGATGACATCTGGCTTGACAGCAATGGCACGGGCAATCCCAATCCGTTGCTGCTGGCCGCCTGATAGCTGAGAGGGATAATAGTCCTTGTAGGCCAAGAGGCCCACGCGCTTCAAGGACTCTTCCGCAATCTTAAGCGCTTCTTCCCTCGGTATCTTACGAGCGATCACTAAGCCCTCTAAGATATTTTCAAGGGCCGTTTTATTGGCAAAGAGATTATAATGCTGAAAGACAAAGGCCGTCTTTCTACGAATTTCCAAAATCTCTTTTTTGCTGAGTTTAGCCAAATCATAGTCCTTACCAGACAAAGTCAGCTGACCGTCATCCGCTTTTTCTAAGTGATTCAGACAGCGCAGAAATGTTGTTTTCCCAGAGCCTGAGGGTCCCAGAATAACCACAACGTCACCTTGATTGACCTTGAGACTGACATCTGCCAGCACCTGGTGCTCTCCAAATCGTTTGGAGATATGTTTTACTTCTAACATAATCTTTCCTTCCTAAGCAAGAGCGGAGCGCTTTTCCAAGTCCCTAAAAATCCACTGAATCAAGCCACAAATAATGAGATAAATAACAAAAATCACCAGGTAAGACTCTGAATACTGGTAAGAATGGGAGGCCTCTATCTTAGCCAAGGCTGTGATATCCTTGACCGTCATGACAAACACCAGCGAGGTTCCCTTGACTAGATTGATAACCAGATTGGCCAGATTGGGCAGGGCAGAGCGCAATGCCTGAGGAAAAACAATCCTCCGATAAGCTTGAAAATTCGTTAAACCAATCGCTTGAGCCGCCTCCAACTGCCCTTTATCCACTGTCAAAATGGCAGAGCGCAGTATTTCCGACAAACTACCTGTCGTCATTAGGCTATAGATGATGAAAGCATAGTAAAGCGGATTGAACTTAAAGACGTCTACCTGACTACCCAGACTTTTGAATATTTGATTCAGTAAGCTAGGAAAAAGACTGTAGAAAAAGAGAATGAGCAAAATGGGCGGCGTTGCCCGAATAAAGGCCAGATAAACCACCGAAAAGGTCCGCACACCTCGAACTTTATAAATCTGCCCCAGAGCTAGAAGCAGAGCCGGAATAAAGCTGAGCAGAATAGCCACCACCATAATGATCAGGGTTACTGGAATTCCTTTCAACGTTACCAGAAAGGTATTTACAATATAATTCAAATCCATGCTTTACCTCTCCTTGACTGTCAGACTTTTTTCCAGAAGCTGGGAAGCCAGCGAAACCACTAGGGCAATCCCCCAGTAAATCAAGGCCACCGCTGTATAGGTTTCGAGGGAATAATTTCCCAGATTCCGGCTGATGAGATTTTGTCCTGCTCCCATGACATCAACTGCCCCAATCGTATAAGCCAGAGCAGCATCCCGCATGAGATTAAGAAGGGCAGTCGTGAGATTGGGCAGGGCGATGCGAAAAGCCTGTGGCAGGACGATGCGCAGAAAAGTCTGTACCGGTGTCAAGCCAATACTGAGACCTGCCTCGGTCTGTCCCTTGGGAACAGCAAGATAAGCTGCCTTGAAGACTTCCGCAATCATGGCCGCAAAGAGCAAAATCATGGTGATGATGACAAAAACAGTCCGCGACCAATTATTGATATCCAGCCCCAGCCACCATTCTAAAAACTCTGGAATACCATAAAAAACCAAGAAAAGTAAGACAATAGGCGGTGTACATCTAAGAATAAATATATATCCTCTAGCCAGACCAGCAAAAGACTGCTCCTCAGCAATCTGAGCCCAAGCCAACAGACCACCCAGCAAGGAGCCAATCAATGCTGTCACAAACATAATCCATAAAGTGGTCGGCAGAGCCTGCAGCAGACTAGGCAGCAGGCCAAAGACACGGGATAAGTCATACGAGACCATAATTTTCTTCTCCTTCGACAGTGATTAGATAGAATAAGCTTCTCTTGGACGGGCACTTTCAGATTGGAGCAGCCTTGCTCTCTCTTTGAAAATTCCTTCAAACAGCATCAAGGTCAGCTTAGAAGCCACCAGCTCTGTATTTAGCTAGTTTCTCAGTCAGCCTTTTGATTTTTCATAATCAGCAGACAGTAGCCACTAATCCTTGTCCACATAAGAGAAGACATCTTCTCCGAAATACTTTTCAGATAGTTTAGCCAAGGTTCCGTCTTTTTCCAGTTCCTTAGTAGCCTTCTCGTATGCCTTGGCAAATTCTTCATTTTTTTCGTTTTTGTGAAGCAGTGGATAGGTCGGAATCCCCTTGTAGGGGAACCAAGTCAGTTGATCCGCATACTGATGGTAAGAACCTTCTTTATCTGTCACAGCTTTTTCAAAAGACAGCTTAATGTCAAAGAAGGCATCGTAGCGCCCTTCCAGAACCCAAGCATAAGCATCAGCAACCTTGAAGGACTCTGCTGCAGTCAAATCAATAGGAGCACCGCTATGCTTCTGGTTATACTCTTCGATAACGGCCCATTGAGCATTCTGCGGAGAAATAGGTACTAACTTGCCCTTTTCCTTGGCAAAATCATCAATGCTCTTGTATTTTTCAGCATCTTCCTTGCGGATAGTGAAACCGATAATGCTAGCCCCGATTGGGCTTTCTGGAATGATGAACTTCTTCGCCCGCTCTTCGGTGTACCATGCTCCCTTGGTTCCAATATCATATTTCCCAGATTCCAGACCGACTAAAAGATCCTCATCACTAGTGCCAGTATATTCAAACTGATAATCTGGCAACTTTTCATCAATAGCCTTGAGAACAGCAACCTCATAGCCATCTGATTCCCCCTTTTCATCCACAAAGTCATAAGGAACATAGTTCTGTGTATGTGCCACTTTCAAAGTCGTGACCTTGCCACTGCCAGATGCAGAGCTGCTCGTCTTGCTAGATGAAGCACCTGTCAAGGTCCGCCCCAAATAAGTCGCTGCTACAACAGCAATCACTGCTGCTCCACCAATAATCCATTTTTTCTTGCTCATTCTTTCGTCTCCTTCTTATGTTAAGCTTGCTGCTTGGCGAACCCACTGAATCCGCTCTGCCTTAATATCGCTTGGAATAGTACAGTCAGCCCCGATAATCAAAGCTTCCTTGCCAGACTCTGCTATCAGCCGTTTGGTCTCGTCTTGAATAGCTGCTTGACTCCCCGTGTAGAGCAGGCCATCCTTGCCATTTTCAAAGCCACCCAGGACAGTGCGACCGCCAAACAATTTCCGGCCCTCCGCTAGGCTGATGCCTTCTGGCCCCACTGCCCAGTTGATGACCTGAGCTGGATAATCTGTGAAAAGATGAACATCGTTTCGCGCGCCTTCGTAGCCACAAATGTGCAGGATATTCACTCCGCCAGCCGCATTGGCTGCTTCCAGCACTGCCAATTCACTAGGAGCAATAAAAGCCTTATAGTCTTCAGCCGACACCCGCGCATCCTGAATGCTCTGAACGCTGAGGTAGATTCCATCCGCACCCGCTTCCTTGATAATCCGCTCCGTCAGAGCCGCAATATCTTTAGCAATCACATCTAGCACCCGCTTCGTGAGCGCCGCATCCTCCGCCAGGAAATCTGCAATGATATCATCTCCTCCAGCAACCTTGCCGACCAACCATTTGAAGTAGGTCACTGGCGCAAAAATATTGTAAATAGCGACCAAGTCCTCTGTAAAGTTAGCCTTAATCTTCTGAACCAGCTCCACCTGCTCACTAATCCAAGGGTGGTCAGCACCTAGCGGCTCGATATCTGCTAACTCCTTGATAGATTGGACTTTTTTCAAGCGCTCGTTAGGATAAGCAAAATAACCATCACTCATCAGCTTGATAAAGTCTGGCTCTACTTCTGCCTGAAAAGCTTGATGACCTGCCAGATTTTTCTCAATAATGGCTTGATTTCCAAAACCAGCCAGCCACTCATCCTCGCTGGTAAAATGATGCCAGAAACCAACTGGCACTCGGTCAACGGGCTCTCCTCTGAAAGCTTTCAGTACTAAGTCTCTTTTTGAAGTCATCTTCTCTCCTTTTTCTATCATTCCTATCTAGCCAATGATTTGTTTTTTAGCTTTTTAATTAGGCTAATTCATCTTTTTAAGTACAATTCTAATCCAACAAGAGCAGAGCCGCGATATCATTGGGCTGCATCAAGCCAGTTGACTGCTCTGGCAGTTTCTTGAGCACCTGCAAATCGTCTTCTTTTTTGTCTGAGGACTGATGGGCATAAATCTGACTGATGCTCAGAAAGGTTCCTATTATCAAGAATATCAGAGCAAGAGCAGCAAGCCTTTTTTGATACCGATTCATCTATCTTCCTCCTTGAAAGAGTTGAAAATTGCCCTTTGATTGCTTTGGCAAATCTATCAGAACTGACTAGCTACCTGACGAATCCAGTCCAGTCTTTCTACTTCGAAATCATCTGGTACAGTGCAGTCAGCCCCTAGAATCACTCCCTGACTGCCAGCTGCAGCCAGCAGTTGCTTGGTCTCAGCCTCTAACTCTGCACGACTGCCTGTATTTAGAAGAGCTGCTCTGCCATTTTCAAAGCCGCCCAGGACAGTCTGACCGCCAAAGAGCTTGCGCCCTTCCGCTAAGCTGACCCCCTCATGATGGGTTGCCCAGTTAAAGACTTGAGCCGGATAGTCTTTGAACAGCTCCAAATCATTGCTGGCCCCTTCAAAGCCGCAGATGTGGAGAATATTCTGACCGCCAGCCGCATTGGCCGCTTCCAGGACCTTAACCGTGCTAGGCTCAATATAACGACGATAACTGGCCGCATCTACTCGGCCGTCTTGGATTTGCTGGGTACTAAGATAAATCCCCTCAATGCCCGCTTCCTCAATGATGCGTCTAGTTAAAATAGCAATATCACCAGCAATGACATCTAAAACATGTCTTGTCAGCTCGGAATCCTCTGCCAGAAAATCTGCAATTTCTCTATCTCCTCGCGACCCTTCCCTGTGGAACCAGCGCTTGAGATAGGAGACCGGCGCAAAAATATTGTAGAAGGAAGCGAGGTCCTCCGGATAGCTTGCCTTTACAGCTTTAACTATCTCAATCTGCTGCTCAATCCAAGGATGATACTCACCGATAGACTGGATAACAGCTAAGTCCCGAATGGACTCAACATGATCCGAATAAAGCGTGCTAGGATACTTAAAGAAGCCATCGCTCATAATCTTGACAAAGTCTGGCCGTGCAGCTCGAACATAAGCAGCATGCCCCTCAACACTTTTATTGAAAATCATTGGATTGTCCAGGCCCAGCATCTTTTCCTCTTGGCTTACAAAGTGAAACCAGAATCCAACAGGCACTCGGTCAACTTCTTCACCCCGAAAAACTCTCAGCACTAATTCTTTCTTGCTGACCATTACTTCCTCCTTCTTTGAATTTGTAATATATCTTACCATCCTCTCCTTCTCCTGGGAAATATATTTTCCCTATCAGCCTGATTAAAAATATTTATCAAAGCAAAATAAAAAAGCTAGACTAAGCTAGCTTTTTCAAGGATTTTCAGACTCTGCTGAATACCCTTATTTTTCGTACCCTTTTTAGATAAGGACCATATATATTTTCTATGGATGAGATAGGTATTTTTTATAGGCAAATCCTGCTGCGCAAATTTTTATCAAATTCATTACTACCTATCAATTAAGCAAGTAGAAGAGACCTCAAATCTGATTTACTCTTTGATAAGAACGACAATCTGATTTATCAGTTCCTGATCATTTAGACCTGTAATCTGAGCAACAACTTCTCTGATTGGCTCATTACTTAAAAGTTGTTCTAATTTAACACTTTCTTCATCATTTACATCTCGATAGTCAAAGGCATAGCCAACTGTTTTAAGTAGGTTTTCATAAGACAAACCGCGTTCTTTCAATTCACGTATCGGCCGGATGAATCGTTCATTATAACCTAATTTTCGGATTGGAGTACGAGCTACTCGACTAACCTCATCGACTATGAAAGGATTTTCAAAACGTTCTATAATGACTTTGTGATAATTCTCCAATTCTTTTTTATCAAAGTTCCATTTGGCAATCAAGAGACTCCGAATTTCAGCTAAAACGGATTCAATCTGAAACTTGATATCAGGATTCTGAAGAGCTTCCAAAATTGTCTTGGCACCATAATGTGCACCAATGTAAGCTGAAGTTGCATGTCCAGAATTGACTGAAAAAAGTTTTCGCTCAATAAAAGGTTCTAAATCTTCTTCATAATGCACATCTTCTAGACGTAAATCTGGATTTTTAAGACGCTTGGTTTCAACAACCCATTCATTAAAGGGCTCAACCACAACAAAAAGAGGATCTTCATGACTTTGTGCTGGAACAATCCTGTCTACTGCAGCATTTGGAAAACCTATGTAGTTCTCAGCAAATGTCAAACCTTCCGGACTTAAATGTTTCTTGACTTCTTGATAGAGAAATTGAGAACCACCAATCATATTTTCACAAGCCATAACATCCAATGCTTGCGTATTTCCTGCAGCCCGCCGAGCTTCGATTCCTTTAGCTAGAAGTTCAGCGATAAAAGGGAGTATATTAGGTCCGATTGCAGTAGTAATGATATTCGCCTTTTGAATCGCTTCAATGACTTGCTCAGGATGTTCCTTACTATTAATGCCAGCCACATTAGCTATCTCTATGCGGGGCTGTCCTTCCTGTGCAATTTCAATTTCATACTTGCTCTTTTCATTTAGAGTATGAATTATCTGATTATTGACATCCACAAAGTCAATATGAAAACCATTTTTGAATAGAATTTCGCCTATAAAACCTCGACCGATATTGCCGGCACCAAAATGAACAGCATGCTTCATTGAATTTCTCCTTTTCTTGTTTGAGTGAAATATATACTAGATGACAAATGAAGAAATTCAATTATTCAACAGCATCAAGTAAACGCAACACTTGCTCTTCTGACTGAGCATCTGCTAATTTAAGAACATTATCTACATCTGCACAGAAGATAGAAATTTTCTGAATAATTTCTAAGTGTTCATTACCAATACCAGCAATACCAAAAAGAACCGTTGCCACTTGAGGGTTAGATTCATTCCCAAAATCAACCCCTCTTGGGACTTGAACGACTGTAATACCAGACTTGAGGACATCCTTTTTCGCTGCATCTGTTCCATGCGGTATGGCGATAAAGTTACCCATGTAAACAGATAGCTCTTTATCACGCTCAATCATGGCTTCAATATAGTTTTCATTAACATATCCACCCTCATAAAGAACTTGCCCACAATAACGGATAGCTTCCTCCTTGTTAGAAAATTGTTTTTCAAGCTTAATCAAATGTTTTTCAAGTTTCATATTAGTTCTCCAATTTCTTAATTTTTTCGTTAAAAATAGTATTTAGCATCTGATAAATAATGGATTGATTTCCCGTCTTGTAAATCTCTGTATAAAGATGATTTTCAATAATCGACTGACTGATAGCTGTCATTAAATCTCTCACTTCCTCGCTAGCCTCCTTAGACATTAGCATTAACAGACACCTTTTGACCTCTTCTTTCTCTCGTTTCATTGACAATGCAGAGATAGGTAGTTTGAGTTCAAACATAGTAAAACTATTTGTTGTTACTTTGCTAGACTGACTATGTAAAAGCACCAGACCAGTATTAGGAATAGCCATAGGACTATTCTGGAAGTGAGATAGCAGTTTTCTTGTTAGGTAATCTCTGTCACTCACATTCTTCTGATATTGGATAATTTGTTCTACCGTATGCTCAAATGATTGATTATTCTCCAGTTGAACCAACTCAAATTGACTCAAAAGCTGACTGCTAGATATCAAATAATCTTGCAAATCATAACTTTTCTCTGGAGCGATAGCATCACGCGCGACAATTGTACGATGTGCCTGTACATACTGAAGCCGTTCCTGCAATTCAAGCAATTCCTTGACGGTTGGAAAACTAGAAATTACATCGATTTCCTGATTAGCCAGCGGCTTGGTAGATAAAAAATAATCATACTGATTGAGATCAATACTGTGGTAATCTACTAGAGACTGAATATCTATCCACTCTACAAAAGGAGCAACACTCTTAATTTTACTGACTAATAAATCTCTAGTGACCCGACGTTCGTCCGTTAAAAGCAAAATACGGACTGGATAAATCTCTGGACTACGGCCTAAGCTAGAGATAAAATGCAGGGCAATCATGCCATACTCATACTCTGTATGAAGATATTTCGGAAAAATATCATTCACCAAAAGACTGATGACTGTATAAAGAAATTTATTCCTTTCAACTAAAAGCTGGACAGATTCTGGCAAATTTTCACCCTGAAAAAGGATTGGGACGCCTAAACTGAGCCGAATATGATAGAAAAGAAAATTAAATAAAACCTTGTCCTTAAAAAAGTCAATCTTGGTGTACATAGAAACCGTATCAATCAGATTTGAAATATTGTAGAAAAATTCACCATCAAATTTCTCCGTAAAGAGCGGATTTTCCTGACGTTTAATGATTAATTCATCCAAGATGCTCGCAAAATAGATAATTTCCTGAATACTATAAAATTGCTCAGTCTGCTTAGAGTATGCTTGAAAAATTTTTTGAGAAATTTCCAAAGCTTGCTTACTAGTATTAGGCAAATTTTCAATGTTTTGTTCCTGACCTATAAGAGATAACAAGATCGCAAAAAACATCTTCATCCTAGCATCCATATCTGGAAAACCTGACAGTTGCTTATTAACAATCTGACTGGCCAGCCTAGTTCTATCTGCTTCTAAAATATTAAAGCTCCCAAAATTACCGGTTGAAAAATCTGCTACTGAGATACAGTTTGTCAGTAAAATAGCCAAAAATCTTCTCTTACTAACTGAATCACCAGAAATGCGATACCCTTTTTGCCGTTCAATTTTCAGATCAAAGTCTAAAAGACGCTTATCAATATCTGAAATATCCTGAATAATAGTTACATTACTGACTTTCATGCACTCTTGCAAGGCTTCATTGGTGACAAAACCATTCTCAGTCAGAAGGCGATAAGTAATCAACTCTTGTCTTTCTTGGGGACTATACTCAACTAACACTTCAAGTTCTGTCGGTAAATCGTCCAGTTCGCCAGTCAAAATATAGTATTTCCCACGCTTCGCTATTTCAATCCCATATTGCTCTATGCTATCTGTCAAATCTGATAAAGTCCGATAAATTGTTCTAGATGAGACCTGTAAGATTTCAGTCATGTCTTGCATTGAAAGCTTCCCTACATGTAGGAAAGCCTTCAATAATTGTTCTTCTCGTTTGGTTAATAGCATTCGTAATTTAGAAACCTCTAGTTATATTTATACATTCTAGCAACCATTTTATCATATTCTGGTGTTGTTACTAAACTATCCACAATAAGAAATTGAGAATTCGGTGCTGCTTGCTGCACTTCTGCCTGTAAAGCAATAGTTGTTACAATCATTATGTTTTTAGAATTAAATTCACCTAATTCTGAAATTTTGGCAGTAGAAACTGGAATACGAATATTCTTGTTTCTAAAGATAGCCCGAATCGTTTCACAGCCCATAGTTGCAGATCCTTGTGCTTCACCATAAGCAACTACTACAGCATCAATATGGTTAAGGTCAATTTCCTGACCATCTACTGGTGCTGAAGTTGGTATATCTCCTTCAATTTCTGCTATTGGAGCAGCTCCTGTTAATGAAGCTACAATTTCATCATAACGAGGGGACGCTAAGAAATTATCGACAGAAACATGAATAGCACTTGGACTCTTGCCTTTAGCTCTTGGTGTCAGTTCTTCCTGAGTAACAATTAATGTTTTTGGTGTATCAACCAAATTTGAGATAGCCTGATTAGATACTGGAATTCCCAGACCTGCTTTTTTAACCTTATCACGAAGAATACTTGCTCCCATCGCAGAACTCCCCATGCCAGCATCACAAGCAAAAATAATTTTCTCTACTGAATCTCTTGAAATGTTTGTATCTACAGCTACTGGAACTACTTGCCCCTTAGATTTAGCCTTAGCGGCTTGAGTAGCAGCTTGAGCAGCTTCTAACGAATCATCAGTCGACTTATCTGCACGTAGGATAAGAGCTGCTACAAGGAAGGAGACAATTGCTCCCACTAATACCCCAAGCAGGACATTAAGATGAGGCCACACACCTTTTGGAGCCATAGCCATAATCGCAATGATAGATCCTGGAGAAGCTGGAGATTTAAGACCAGCATCTAAAAATTGGAATGTAAAGGTACCTGACACACCTCCAGCAATCGCAGCTAGGAAAAGAGCTGGCTTCATCATAACATAAGGGAAGTATATTTCATGGATACCACCGAAGAAATGGATAACCATTGCTCCCCAAGAAGAAGATTTCGCAGAACCTTTACCAAACAAAGCGTAAGCCAAGAGGATACCTAGACCTGGTCCAGGATTAGCCTCTAAGAGGAAGAGAACAGATTTACCAGCTTGAGATACTTGCTCAGCTCCCAGAGGTGTAAAGATTCCATGATTAAGAGCATTATTAAGGAAAAGTACCTTTGCTGGTTCGATGATAATGTTTGCCAAAGGTAGGAGTTTAGCATTGACAATAGCCTCAACACCATTTCCAACAGCTCCAGTAAGAGTCGATACGACTGGACCGATTGCGTAGAAAGCCAAAAGCAATAATGCAAAACCAACTAGACCAGCTGAGAAGTTATTAACTAACATTTCAAAGCCGGGACGAATTTTTTCCTGGAACTTCTCATCAAATTTCTTGATAGTCCATCCTCCCAGTGGTCCCATTACCATAGCTCCGATAAACATTGGAACACTAGAACCTGTAATTGCACCAACAGTAGCAATAGCCCCTACGACGGCACCACGTTGTCCATGAATTACATAACCACCTGTATAACCAATTAGAGTCGGCAGTAGATAAGTCAACATAGGACCAACAATGGCAGCCAATTGTTCATTTGGTAGATAGCCATCAGGAATGAAGAGGGCAGTTAACACTCCCCAAGCAATAAAAGCCCCAATATTGGGCATAACCATGTTTGACAGTGATGTTCCCAGTTTTTGAACTCTAACTTTCAAAGATACTTTTGCTTCCATTAGGATTTTCCTCCTTTTCTTTGAATCTAGTATATACAAAAATGAAAGCGCTTAAAACTAAAGCTTTGTCACAGATTTTGTGCCAAAAAATCAACTTTTGTCACAAAATTCTCTTTTTATACCATATTACAAAACAAAATGTACCGAAAACCGCATCAAAAATTCAAATTATGAGTTATAAAAAATAGGCTGTAAAATCTAAGAGATAACCCTCCCAATCTTACGCCTATTGTTCATCTATTTATTATTTATTCAACTGTAACAGCCTTAGCCAAATTACGTGGTTTATCTACATCCAGTCCACGGTGAAGTGAAGCATAGTAAGCAATCAATTGAGTAGGAATAACCATAGAAATACTAGATAGATATGGATGAACTTTATTAATAATAATGTCATCACCTTCTTTTTCTATTCCTTCTTCCACAATAGTCAGAGCATTAGCTCCACGAGCTACTACTTCAGAAATATTACCACGAGTATGAGAAGCAACGGTTGGATTGTCAGAAATTAAGGCAATAACAGGTGTACCATCCTCAATTAAAGATATAGTTCCATGTTTAAGTTCCCCAGCTGCAAAACCTTCACACTGAATATAAGAAATTTCCTTAAGTTTTAGGCTAGCCTCCATAACTACATAGTAGTCCTGACCACGTCCAATGTAGAAAGCATTACGAGTTGTTTCTAAGAGTCCTCTAACCTTTTCTTCAATCAATTCTTTCTCTGAAAGTGTAGACTCAATAGACTGAGCTACAATTGATAGTTCACGCACTAAATCAAACTTTTTAGCTTTTTCATTACCATTAGCTTCACCAACTGCCTTAGCAAGAAATGCTAATGTCGCCACTTGTCCTGTATAAGCCTTAGTTGAAGCTACAGCAATTTCTGGACCAGCATGCAATAACATAGTATAAGTTGCTTCACGAGATAGTGTAGAGCCTGGAACATTAGTTACAGTTAAACTTGGAATTCCCATTTCATTAGCTTTTACTAAAACTTGACGACTATCAGCAGTTTCACCTGACTGACTAAGCAAAATAAACATTGGTTTTTTGCTCAGTAGCGGCATAGCATAACCCCATTCAGATGCAATACCCAATTCCACAGGTGTATCAGTTAATTCTTCTAGCATCGTTTTAGAAGCATAACCTGCATTATAAGAAGTTCCAGCTGCAATGATATAAATTCGATCTGCCTCCTGAACCGTTTTAACAATCTCAGGATCCACAACCATCTGTTGATTCTCATCAGAGTATGTGTTGATTAGCTTACGCATCACAGTTGGCTGCTCATCGATTTCTTTGAGCATATAGTATGGATAAGTCCCCTTACCGATATCGGACAGATCTAGCTCAGCAGTATAGCTTTCACGCTCCAGAGTATGCCCGTCATAATCCTGCACTTCCACACTGTCTTTACGGACAATAACCAGCTCTTGATCATGAATTTCCATAAACTGACTTGTCTCACGAATCATGGCCATGGCATCTGAGCAGACCATATTGTAGCCTTCACCTAGTCCGACTAAAAGTGGAGATTTATTTTTAGCAACATAGATAACATCTGCATCTTCTGAATCCACCAAAGCAAAGGCATAAGAACCACGTATAATGTGAAGAGCTTTTTTAAAGGCTTCTAAAACAGACAAACCTTCTTCTTCAGCAAATTTGCCAATCAGATGCACAGCAATCTCTGTATCTGTCTGCCCCTTGAAGTCATGACCAGCTAAATAAGTATTCTTAATATCAAGGTAGTTCTCAATCACACCGTTGTGAACCAAGACAAAACGGCCGGTCTGTGAAGTATGAGGATGGGCATTGTTTTCACTTGGTTTTCCATGAGTAGCCCAACGAGTATGTCCGATACCAGTAGTCCCAGCAACATCAATGCCAATTTTAGCATGTAGGTCAGCGATACGACCGACAGACTTGACTAGACTAGAAGTTTTCCCTGTTGTTACAAAAATTCCAGCTGAGTCATAACCTCGGTATTCCAGCTTTTCCAAGCCCTGCATCAAAATATCTGTTGCGTTGCGATTTCCGACAACTCCGACAATTCCACACATAACGTTACTTCTGATTTCTAGCCTTAGAAACCAGCCCTTCTTTTTAAAAATTGGTATAGTTCGCTTGAAGTTAAATAACTCCAACAAAGCTAGTATACACACAGTTTTTTGGTTTGTCAAGTGTAAAATTGGTATAGTTTTCTTTAAGAAAAGTATGCTTAGCTTCTCTTACCGCAAAACAGCCCCTTGAAGCATTTATAAAAATGGACAGATATAGTAAAAATGACTTTCTCTATGACTAAAAATTTGGAAAATAGAAGCTCAATAAACCACAGCCCTGTCTTTGATGATTCTCACAAAGCAAGGTACAGAAAAAGAGACTCAAATGAGCCTCTTTCTTTTACCATTGAATTATTTAGCGATTTTCGCGAAGTATTCAAGAGTACGTACAAGTTGTGCAGTGTAAGACATTTCGTTGTCGTACCATGATACAACTTTAACCAATTGTTTGCCGTCAACATCAAGAACTTTAGTTTGAGTTGCGTCGAACAATGAACCGTAAGACATACCTACGATATCTGAAGATACGATTGGATCTTCTGTGTAACCGTATGATTCGTTAGCTGCTGCTTTCATAGCTGCGTTTACTTCATCAACTGTTACGTTCTTTTCAAGAACAGCAACCAATTCAGTAACTGATCCAGTTGGAGTTGGAACGCGTTGTGCAGATCCGTCCAATTTACCGTTCAATTCTGGGATAACCAAGCCGATAGCTTTAGCAGCACCAGTTGAGTTAGGAACGATGTTTGCAGCACCAGCGCGAGCACGACGAAGGTCACCACCACGGTGTGGTCCGTCAAGGATCATTTGGTCACCAGTGTAAGCGTGGATAGTAGTCATCAATCCTTCAACAACACCGAAGTTGTCTTGAAGCGCTTTAGCCATTGGAGCCAAGCAGTTTGTAGTACATGAAGCACCTGAGATAACTGTTTCAGTACCGTCAAGAACATCGTGGTTAGTGTTAAATACAACTGTCTTAACGTCATTTCCACCAGGAGCAGTGATAACAACTTTCTTAGCACCACCTTTAAGGTGTTTTTCAGCAGCATCTTTCTTAGCAAAGAAACCAGTTGCTTCAAGAACGATTTCTACACCGTCAGTAGCCCAGTCAATTTGTTCTGGGTCACGTTCAGCAGAAACTTTAACGAATTTACCGTTAACTTCGAATCCACCTTCTTTAACTTCAACAGTACCATCGAAACGACCTTGAGTTGTGTCATATTTCAACAGGTGTGCAAGCATTACTGGATCTGTAAGGTCGTTGATGCGAGTAACTTCAACACCTTCTACGTTTTGGATACGACGGAAAGCAAGACGACCGATACGACCGAAACCGTTAATACCAACTTTAACTACCATTCGTGATTTCCTCCTTATGAAAATCAAAAAATTTTTATGTGAAAAGAGTAACTTGAGTTGCTACAAATCACCTTTCAACATTTCTATTATATACTTAATTGAGGTAAAATGCAACTGATTTCATTGTTATTAACAAGTATTACGAATTCTTTCACTAACTTTCATTTCGGCTTTCATTGATTTGAAAAAGCAAAGCAGTATCTTTTGAAAATGTAGAAATACAACTTACAAAATCAATCATTTCCCCTTTTTATTGAGGGGACAGTTCTCCAAAAATAGAAAAAGCACCCGCAAACGCGAGTGCCTAGGTTCAGCTCAAAGCTTAAGCTTCACCTTTATTTTTCTTAATGATTTCTTCTTGTACTGACTTAGGTACATCTTCGTAGTGGTCAAATACCATCATGAAGGTACCACGTCCTTGTGATGCTGAACGAAGAACTGTCGCATAACCGAACATTTCAGCAAGTGGAACATAAGCACGAACGATTTGGCTGTTGCCATGCGCTTCCATACCGTCAACACGTCCACGACGAGCTGTTACGTGACCCATAACGTCACCAAGGTTTTCTTCAGGAACAGTGATTGTTACCAACATCATTGGCTCAAGGATAGCTGGTTGTGCAGTCTTAGCAGCTTCTTTCAAAGCAAGTGAAGCCGCAACCTTGAAGGCTGTTTCAGATGAGTCAACATCGTGGTATGAACCATCGTAAAGTTTAGCTTTCACGTCAACGATTGGGTAACCAGCAAGGACACCATTAGCCATTGACTCAACCAAACCTTTTTCTACCGCTGGAATGAATTCACGTGGAACCACACCACCGACGATAGCATTTTCAAACTCGAAGCCTTTTCCTTCTTCGTTCGGTGTAAACTCAATCCATACGTCACCGAATTGACCCTTACCACCAGATTGGCGTTTGAAGAATCCACGAGCTTGAGTAGAAGCACGGAAAGTTTCACGGTAAGATACTTGAGGTGCACCTACGTTAGCTTCAACCTTGAACTCACGACGCATACGGTCAACAAGGACATCCAAGTGAAGCTCACCCATACCAGAGATAACTGTTTCACCAGTTTCAACGTTTGTTTCAACGCGGAAAGTAGGATCTTCTTCAGCCAGTTTTTGCAGGGCAATACCCATCTTGTCTTGGTCAGCCTTAGACTTAGGCTCAACCATCAATTGGATAACTGGTTCTGGAACGTTGATAGACTCAAGGATGATTTTAGCTTTTTCATCAGTCAGTGAGTCACCAGTAGTTGTATCTTTCAAACCTACTGCAGCAGCGATATCACCTGCATAAACAGTTTCAATTTCGTTACGGCTGTTGGCGTGCATTTGCAGGATACGTCCAATACGCTCACGTTTACCTTTAGAAGTGTTCAATACGTATGAACCGCTGTTCAAGACACCTGAGTAAACACGGAAGAAAGTCAAGCGACCTACGAATGGGTCAGTCATGATCTTGAAGGCAAGAGCTGCAAATGGCTCTTCATCAGATGCAGGACGAGTTTCTTCTTCATCTGTATCTGGGTTGATACCTTTGATTGCTGGGATATCAAGTGGGCTTGGCAAGTAATCGATAACTGCATCAAGCATCAATTGAACACCCTTGTTCTTGAAGGCTGAACCACACAATACTGGGAAGAATTCAACGTTGATAGTTGCTTTACGGATACCAGCTTTCAATTCTTCGTTAGTGATTTCTTCACCTTCAAGGTATTTCATCATCAAGTCTTCATCAGTTTCCGCAACTGCTTCCACCAATTTTTCACGATATTCTTGTGCTTGTTCAAGGTATTCAGCAGGAATATCTTCTTCCAAGATATCTGTACCAAGGTCGTTGGTATAGATTTCAGCCTTCATCTTGATCAAGTCAATGATACCACGGAAGTCATCCTCAGCACCGATTGGCAATTGAATTGGGTGAGCATTTGCTTGAAGACGGTCATGTAGAGTGCTTACTGAGTAAAGGAAGTCAGCACCGATTTTGTCCATTTTGTTAGCAAATACGATACGAGGAACTCCATACTCAGTTGCTTGGCGCCAAACTGTTTCAGTTTGAGGCTCAACACCTGATTGTGAGTCAAGAACAGTAACCGCACCATCCAAGACACGAAGAGAACGTTGTACTTCGATTGTAAAGTCCACGTGTCCTGGTGTGTCGATGATGTTTACACGGTGGTTGTTCCATTGAGCAGTTGTCGCAGCAGATGTGATAGTGATACCACGCTCTTGCTCTTGCTCCATCCAGTCCATTTGTGACGCACCTTCGTGAGTTTCACCGATTTTGTGGATTTTACCAGTGTAGTAAAGAATACGCTCAGTTGTTGTTGTTTTACCAGCATCGACGTGGGCCATGATACCGATATTACGAGTTTTTTCAAGTGAAAATTCGCGAGCCATTTGGTTATTTCTCCTATTAATTTATTTTACAGTTTATTATAACATTATTTAGCAAAAACGGATAGGCAGGACCTACCCGTTCTCAATGCTTATCTTGTTTTTGTTGGTTTCAACTTGTGAGATAATCAGTTGAATGATAGCTAATACTAATCGTTTTAGCTAATTTGAACCCGAGCGAGGCTCTGCGCAAAAAAGATAAACTGCTTTGTGTTCTTTGAACACTGCATCAGTTTCCTATTTTTGCCTTGCGCCTTTAGCGCTCTTGGTGTCATAATCTTACCAACGGAAGTGTGCGAAGGCACGGTTGGCTTCAGCCATACGGTGAGTATCTTCACGTTTCTTAACAGCTGCACCAGTATTGTTAGATGCATCCAAGATTTCTTTTGCAAGGCGATCAACCATTGTGTGCTCACCACGTTGACGAGCAATAGTTACCAACCAGCGAAGTCCAAGAGTTGTACGGCGTTCTGGACGAACTTCAACCGGAACTTGGTAGTTTGAACCACCGACACGGCGAGCACGAACTTCAAGTACAGGCATGATGTTTTCCATAGCTGTTTCAAATACTTCCAACGCATCGTTTCCAGTTGCTTCTTTGATTTGGTTAAAAGCTCCGTAAACGATAGAAGCCGCTGTACCACGCTTACCATCAAGCATAACGCGGTTGATAAGACGAGTAACTAATTTTGAATTGTAAAGCGGATCTGGCAATACTTCGCGCTTAGGCGCTTGGTTTTTACGACTCATTTATCTTTCTCCCCTTTCCTTATGCTTTTGGTTTTTTAGTACCGTATTTAGAACGGCCTTGTTTACGATCAGTAACACCTGCTGTATCAAGTGCACCGCGGACGATATGGTAACGTACCCCTGGAAGGTCTTTTACACGTCCACCACGAAGAAGCACTACGCTGTGCTCTTGCAGGTTGTGTCCGATACCTGGGATGTAAGCTGTAACTTCAATCAGGTTGCTCAGACGTACACGGGCAAACTTACGAAGGGCAGAGTTCGGTTTCTTAGGTGTCATAGTTCCGACACGAGTTGCAACTCCACGTTTTTGTGGTGAAGATACGTTTGTTTGAACTTTTTTATGGCTGTTGTATCCAACGTTCAAAGCTGGTGATTTAGATTTTTCTACTTTTGATTTACGCGGTTTGCGAACCAATTGGTTAATTGTAGGCATCTACATTCTCCTGTATTTTTTTAATTTTGGTGATGATACACTTGGTGACAGCTACCATCTGCGTGTACTTTTGCAACATTTGTCAGCACGTCTCTGTACACTTTTGAGAGACCAAAAGTAAAAAGTACCGTCTATCATTATAGCACGACGATACTTTTCTGTCAATACATTTTTTCTATTTTAAGCTTATCTCTGCTTATTAGATTGCTGCTAACTTATTGCTGCGGCTGAGCCACTGCTTCTTCTGATACAGCAGCTGGATTTTCATAAACACCAGCCTGAGCCCCTTCTGGGTCAATCAGGACAGCTATTGCATGAATACGGCTTTGGAATCTAGCCTTAGTAGCTGCATCTTTGACCTTCTCTGCTGCAGTCTTAGCTAGCTGTAAATCTTCCAAAGTTTGCATGGTTTCAAGCTGTTTAACCGCTTCTTCTGCAGCCTGAACTGCTTGCTCCTCTTCCTGAATTTCTTTTTCCTGTGCTTCTTTTTGAGCAGAAGACAGTTGTAAAGAAGAGCTGCTTGATGCGATGCTGGCAGCTGAACTAACTGAATTCCTATTGGTATTAGACTGCCCCTGCACAAAAACCATGCCAGTAATCAGAATCCCAAACAAAATCGACAATACTCCTAAACGAATCCACAGCGGACTGTGGTCAAACTTTTCTAAAACTGTTTTCATCTATAATCTCCGCCCTTTTCCCTAATCAAAAATATTTCCAATTTCCACATCAATGGTATTCGCCTTGACATCAATATTGGTTACTTTCAAGAGCGATTTATAGTCCAGATAATCGCGATTAGCCTGCGCGTTGTCCGCAAAGACAGCTACACCTGCCAACTCAGAGTCGAACTCAGATAAGAGGCTAATCATCCCTGTAATAGTCCCCCCACCTTTGAGGAAGTCATCCACAATCAAGACGCGACTGCCGGCCTTGAGACTGCGCTTGGACAAGAACATCTTTTCAATACGATCTCCGCTGGAGCCAGATACGTAGTTGACACTGACCGTTGACCCTTCTGTAATCTTTAAATCCCGACGAACGATGACAAAAGGTACATTAAGTACATTGGCTACTGCATTGGCCAAAGGTACACCCTTAGTTGCAACCGTCATGACTGCATCAATCTGTTGACCTTTAAAGCTTTTTGCAATGATCCGTCCGATATTATTCAAAATGGATGGAGTACTGAGCAAATCAGATAGGTAAATGTAGCCTCCCGGAAGAATCCGATTACTTTCAGACAGCTGATCACAAAGACCTTGCACAATGGTCTTAGCTTCTGTATCGGAGATGGACGGGCTGAAAATCACTCCTCCACCGGCACCAGTAATCGTTTCAATGGTCCCAATTTCAATCTCTTCAAAGGCTCGCTTAATAATGACAATATCTTCTGAAATAGAAGATTTGGCAGATTCATATTTTTCTGCAAATGTATTTAAGCTCGTTAATTCATAAGGATGGTTAATCAAATAATTGGAGATAACCACCATACGCTCACTTCTTCTTAATTTCATTTTTTCACCAATTAAAGTTATTTTATTCATTATACCATAACAGAAACAAAAAAACGAACATTCTTTTCCAAGTAATGTCCATTTTTCGTATTTTACTGTTCAAGTTTTGGTTTGTAGAAAGAACGGCCTTCAAGAGCGAATATTTTATTGCTCATTTGACCTGGATCTACAAGTCCTAAGGCAGCAGTCATCATCATCATCTCCGCATCCAGATTATCAATCATGTGCAGAATCTCCGCCTCCATAATCTTAGGCCGGACAGGACTGCCATATTCCAAGAGACCGTGGTGGCTGAGAAGAACATGCCGCAGGACAATAACCTCTTCCTTACTATCGTCAATTTTCAGCTCCATCAAGGTCTTGGTCAATTCTTCATCAATCAAAGCGATGTGGCCAATCAGATTGCCTCGCACAGTGTACTCTGTATTTTCTGGACCGCTGAGCTCAATAACCTTGGCCAAGTCATGGAGCATGATCCCTGCGAATAACAAGCTTTTATTAAGCTGAGGATAAATGTCTCCGATAGCATCTGCCAGCTTGACCATAGTAGCGGTATGAAAGGACAGACCAGACTCAAAAGCATGGTGATTAGTCTTGGCAGCTGGATAGGAATAGAACTCCTTGTCATACTTGCTATAAAGCGAGCGGACCACGCGCTGCCAGACCGAATTCTCAATCTTGAAAATCATCTGAGATAAATAGTCTCGGATTTCTTTCTGATCTACTGGCGGTTTTTCCTTGAAATCCGCTGGATCGTTGGGCTCTCCAGCCTTAGGAAGACGCAGGGTCAGTTGATTGACCTGGGGCGTGTTATTGTAGACTTCCCGTCGGCCTTGCATGTGTACGACCTTGCCAGCAGTGAATTCTTCAACATTATGTGGCTGAGCATCCCAGAGTTTGCCCTCGATTACCCCTGTATCGTCTTGGAAAGTAAAGGCCAGATAATTTTTCCCAGCCCTTGTCTGACGGACTTCTGCTGACTTGATCAGATAGAAACCTTCAAACAGTTCATCTTTTTTCATTTGATTAATCTTCATCGTTTTCCCTTTCTTCTGAAAAATCAAGTAAGTTCAAATCGAGGTCTTGGTCAGACAGCTCAATATGGCGTAAGGTTCTTTCGATAGCTCCTGTCCGTCGGGTCAAGAGTTCATCAATGTTGCCCGAAGCATGCTGCAGATGTTTCTGAGCCTTGGTCAAAATGCCACCGAACTTGTTAAACTCGGATTTGACAGAACCTAGAACCTTGCTGATGTCGTCCGCACTTTTTTGGATATTGAGCGTTTTAAAGCCGACAGACAATGAATTAAGCAAGGCAGATAGGGTTGATGGTCCCGCTACCACAATCTGCTCCTCACGTCGCAAACTGTCAAAAAAGGCTGGGTTGCGGACAACTTCCGAATAGAGACCTTCCGTTGGTAGAAACATAATTCCAAAATTGGTCGTAGCTGGTGGTGCCAGATATTTACTCTTAATATCCTTGGCAAAGCGTTTAACACTTGCTAAGAGAGACTTGCGGTAGAGCTCAATCTCTTCCTTGCTGCCAGACTCATAAGCATCTTCCAAACGGTAGTAATCAGCAAGAGGAAACTTAGAATCAATAGGCAGATAGACATATTCATGCTCTGTCTGTCCCGGCAGTTTAATAGCATATTCGACACGCTCACTGGAGCCGGCCACCGTCACAAACTCTCGCTCATACTGACTGGCCGTCATGATGTCCTCGATAATCTGGCCTAACTGCAACTCCCCAAGAATCCCTCGGGTCTTGGTGTTGGATAAGACCTTATTGAGTGTACCGACATCTCGAGCAACACTCTGCATTTCTCCCAGACCTCGATTAACAGACTCCAACTGCTTAGAAACGGTCTCAAAAGAAGTCTGAAGACGAGTCTGAAGTGTTTTCTCCAGTTTTTCTTCAACGGTCTGCCGCATCTGTTCTAGACGTGTTTCATTTGACTCTTGGATCTGCCGCATACGCTCGTCAGTTTTATCCCGATTCTTGGTCAGGTTGTCACTGATTTCCAAGCGCAGCTCTGTCAAATTGCGGTGCAAATCTGTCCTGACCTCGCTCAAACGATCTCCCATAGCTAATTCCAGCTCTTTCTGAGCCGTTTGCTTTTTCTGGCTTTCTTGCTCCAAGCGATAGTCCAACTGATCCGATAGATGATCTGCCTGATTTTCCAAGACCTGCTTTAGCGTCTCAGTCTGCTGACTAAGCTTTTGCCATAGGAGAAAGGTCAGCACTAGGTTTCCCAAAAGAATGAGGATAATTATAAACTCCATATCAGCTCCTGTCTTTGCTGTAAATGACGACTGTATAGCCGCTATCAAAGTCCAAATAAATGGGCTTATCTATAAATTCGTTAGAAGCATACACTTTTTTGAAAAAAAAGTTATCTTTATTGAGCGGATATTTGGCGCCCTCAATCGTTAAGGCAGCATCATCCGACGGCAGAAAGGCCAGATAGCGCATGCCAGCTACCGGTTTGATTTCATGGCGACCCTTGGGAACATAGGTCAGCAGATTCTGTTCGTCTTCCAGAAAAATCTTCTCCATATATGGTGCAATTTTTTCATTACTGGGTAGGAAAACATTGGCCAAGGCATGATCCAGACGGCCGCCAAAGGCTCCAAAAATAGTTAGACAAGCATCTGGATACCGCTCAAAACAAGCTAGAACAGCTAACTCCAAATCTGTATCATCTTTTTCAGGATGGGCCTGAATGATTTCCTTGGCTCTATCTTTTATACGCAGCAACTCTTCCTTGGTCACTGAGTCAAAATCCCCGACAGCCAAATCAGGACAAACTCCTTGCTCAAGCAGAAAGAGGCTCCCACGGTCTACTCCGACCAACACATCAAAATCTAAGCTAAAATGCTCCAAGTTTCCGCCAGCAAACAGCGCAACCTTAGTCATGTAGGGCATCCCGTAAGGTCTGAACTTGATGATTGACATCGCCCTTGAAGACATAGCTGCCTGCTACGAAGACATTGGCACCGGCTTCTTTAGCAATACCAATGGTCTTATCGTCAATACCGCCATCCACTTCAATATCAAAATTCAGCTGATTGACTTCGCGCAGAACGACCAGTTCTCGAATCTTATCCATGGTTTCTGGCAGAAAGGCCTGGCCGCCAAAGCCTGGATTAACTGTCATCACAAGGACTTGGTCAACCAGATTTAAAACATTTTTGACTACTTCGACTGGTGTTCCCGGATTAATCACAACACTAGGTTTGACTCCCGCTGCTCGAATCTTCTGCAGCGCTCCGTGGATATGTGGCGTCGCTTCGCCATGGATGCTGATGATATCTGCACCAGCACGAGCGAATTCTTCGATATGGTGCTCAGGATTGGAAACCATCAGATGGCAGTCAAAGACTAGCTTGCTGTGAGGACGCATACTGGCAACAACCCCAGCCCCAAAGCTGATATTGGGTACAAAATGACCATCCATAATATCGATATGGGCATACTCAGCACCTGTCGCTTCTAACTTCTTCAATTCTGCTTCAAAATTAGCATAGTCCGCACTTAAGATTGAAGGGGCAATTTTGAATGATGTCATAGTTCTTCTCCTTATTTAGAATTTTTTTTGGCAACTTTTTTATAGGTTTCCCGACGATTTTCAATCTCGCTGAGAAACTGCAGATAATTATCAAAGCGGAATGAAGCTATCTGGCCGGACTCAACTGCTGGCTTGACAGCACAAGCTGGCTCGTGGGTATGAGTGCAAGTACGAAACTTACAGGACTGGCTGAACTCAGCAATTTCTGGAAAAGCTTGATTGAGATCTTCAGCTGCACTCACCTCGTAATCCAAAGACGAAAATCCTGGCGTATCGGCAATCTTCCCACCATTTAGATTGTAAAAGCTAACGGCTCTTGTCGTATGACGGCCGCGGCCCAGACTTTCAGAAATCTCTCCTGTTTCTAGCTGCAGGTCTGGGGCGATTTTATTGAGCAGGGTGGACTTCCCGACTCCAGTCTGTCCCATGAAAACAGTGATTTTCCCTGTCAGCAGAGGCAGCAACTCCTCAGTGGTTTTAACGACCTCATAGCCGATGGACTGATAGGCCTGCACATAGACATCCAAGCTCTGCTCATCTTCAAGCAGGTCTAACTTGCTGATGTAGATAATAGGATGAATCTGTTTATGCTCTAAAAGCACCAGAAAGCGATCCAACAGATTGGCATTAAAATCCGGCTCTTTCGCGCTCATGATTACAACTGCCTGGTCAATATTGACAATCGGCGGCCGTACAAGACTGTTCTTTCGCTCTGCTATTTTTAAAATATAGCCTTCCGAGTCTTTTTCTGCTGAAAATTCGACTTCATCACCGACATAAGGTGTCTGCCCTTTTTTGCGAAAATTACCCCGCGCTCTGGTTTGATAAACCTGTCCATCCGACTCTACATAATAGAAACCAGCCAGAGCCTTAATGATTTTTCCTTGCAAGATTGCTCCTTAAAAGTTAATACACTCATTATAACAAAAAATGCGAGATTTAGCTTGCTTGTTTTACATAGAAGGCATTTCTTAAGGTTGGATCCATTTTTCATAGAAAGCAGCTGCTTTAAAATATTTGGAATAAAAACGGCATGATAAAAGCGAACAAGTCCAAAAGAACCTGTTCGCTTTTTTATATCGAATGAGATGCTCACTGTAATTTTCAGTAAGTCACAAAACTGATTAGCTGCGTTTCGCCTTAGCCATAAGCATTCCTCCTGCGAGAAGAGCCGCTAAGAAGCCAAGAATAGTAACAAGAAGACTTTCTTCCTGTCCAGTACGAGGAAGAGCTTTCCCTCCGACTTTCGGAGCTTGACCACCTGGCTTATTAGTTATCACTCCTTCAACAGCCTCTTTCTTAGCAGGGATATGACTGAAGGTCAGCTGAGTACCGTTAATCTCAAGCTTGTAGCCATCAACTGGATCAGCCGCAACACTATAGACAATTTCCTTGCCGTCCTTGTACTTAGGAAGGCCGCTAAAGTCATACTGCCAACCATTTTCTCCTGACACAACCTGTTCTTTGATTGGTTTGCCATCTGCCAAGAGGCGAACGGTAACCTTAGAAGGTCGAACCTTATCTTGATTTTCAGCATCTGACCATACCGCAGTTCCCTTAACAGCAATCTGTGTTGGTTTATAGCTATTAGTCAAGGTGTAGCTGCCATCTGTTTCTTGTTCCTGGCTGCTGCTATAACCCTCAACTGTCACTTCCTCAAGGACTGTGTAGTTTATTTTCTTGCCCTTCTTATTCTTAGGCAAATCCTTGGACTCAAACTTCCAGTCAGTAGCAGCTGTTACTTCCAGCTCATCTACCACCTTATCTCCGTCCAAAATCTTGACCTTGATAGATGCTGGGCGCTTGCCATCTTGGTTATTTGCATCATCCCAAACCTTTTGACCAGAGACTTTAACGGTTTCTGGAGTATAGGAGTTGGTAATGGTGAACTTATCAATCTTAGTTTCATATTGAGCAACTGACACTTCAGAAAGCGTGTAGACAATCTCTTGACCATTTCTATATTTAGGCAGGTCTTTAGATTCAAACTTCCATCCATTAGCAGCTGTTACTTCAAGTGTATCAACAATAGTGCTTCCATCCATTACCTTAACTGTAATAGATGTTGGGCGTTTGCCGTCTTGATTGTCTGCATCATCCCAGACTTTCTGACCAGAAACTTTAACCTGCTCTGGAGTATGAGAGTTAGTGATTATCTGACCTTCTACTTTCGGACTGTAACCTTTTTCTTTCAAAGCGGCTACTGTTGCATCATCCTCTTTGACGGAGTAGGTGATCTTCTGTCCCTTGTCAAACTGAGGCAGATTAGTGAAACTTGCTTTCCATGTGTTGGCATCTGCCTTATCAGCAACTGTCAAGGTTAATGTCTTACCTGCGACAGCAGCTGGCTCTTCACCATTTACTGAGCTATACAGTTGCACTGTGATAGAAGCTGGACGCTTGCCGTCTTGGTTATCAGCATCATCCCAGACCTTCGTAACAGCATATTCTGTACTTTGAGGAGTGTAAGAATTAGTAATGGTGAACTTATCAATCTTAGTTTGATAGTCCGCAACTGCTTCTTCAGTAACAGTGTAGGCAATCTCTTGACCTGCTGCATACTTAGGAAGGGCTTTCGACTCAAACTTCCAATCGTTAGCAGCTGTTACTTCCAATTCATCTACAACAGTATCGCCATTTTTCACCTTAACCTTAACAGAAGCTGGACGCTTGCCATCTTGGTTATCAGCGTCATCCCAGACTTTTTGACCGGAAATCTTGATCATCTCTGGAGTGTAAGAGTTAGTAACTGTGAAATCTTTGATTTCTTTAGTGTAGCCAGCTACATCATCTTCCTCGATAGAGTAATCAATCTTCTGACCATTTTCATAGACTGGCAGATTTTCAAATTTGGTTTGCCATTGATCAGCAGCGGTCACTTCCTTGCTAGCGACTTCTGTCTTGACACCGCCGACTGTCTTCATCAGCTTAATGCTAATCTTAGTTGGACGTTTGCCGTCTTGATTATCGCTGTCATTCCAGGTCTTGCTGGCAGTGATTTCTGTCTTCTCTGGTGTATAAGAATTAGTGATATTGTAGCCATTAAGATTAGTTGAATAACCTGGAACAGCTTCTTCCGTTACTGTATAGGTAATCCGTTGGCCATCCTTGTAGACTGGCAAGCCAGTAAAGTTGTAAGACCAGCCTTCTGCCTCACCGACTGTCTGGGTATTGACTTTTTGACCGTCAGCTAGCAGATTAACTGTGATAGAAGCTGGGCGCTTGCCATCTTGGTTATCTCCATCTTCCCAAGTCTTGCTTCCAGACACAGTCGTTGTCTCTGGAGTGTAAGAGTTGGTAATGTTGTAACCATCCACTTTGCTAGTATAACCTGGAACAGCTTCCTCACTTACGGTATAAGTGATTTCTTGACCTGACGCATATTTAGGTAGAGCCTTAGACTCATACTTCCAGTCGTTAGCGGAAGTAACATTTTGCTCATCAACAACCGTATCACCATTCAGAATTTTAACCTTAACAGAAGCTGGACGCTTACCGTCTTGGTTATCTGCATCATCCCAGACTTTCTGACCAGAAATCTTGACCGTTTCTGGAGTGTAAGAGTTGGTGATGTTGTAGCCGTCCACCTTGCTCGTGTAGCCTGAGACAGCTTCTTCTGCAACAGTATAAGCAATTTCTTGGCCAGCTGCATATTTAGGAAGAGGATTAGATTCATATTTCCAACCATTAGCAGCAGTCACTTCCTGTACATCGACAATATCTTGGCCTTTCAAGATCTTGACTCTAACAGCATTTGGACGCTTGCCGTCTTGGTTTTCCGCATCATCCCACTTCTTCTGACCGGAAATCTTGATGGTTTCTGGCTTGTAAGTGTTGGTCACTACAAAGCCATCAGCAGCATTGCCAGTTACCTGAGATTGATAGTGAGGGACCGCGTCTTCTTCCAGAGAATAAACAACTTCTTGTCCCTTTTCATATTTGTTCAAGTTGGTGAACTCGATTGCCCACTGGTCAGCTTCGGTCAGAGTTCGGTTCGCAACTTCTGATTTCTGACCACCGACTTCTTTATAAAGTTTTACAACAACATTGGCAGGACGTTTGCCGTCTTGATTTTCAGCGTCATCCCATTTCTTGCTAGCTTTGATAGCGATTTTCTCTGGCGTACGACTATTGGTAACAGTGAGATTTTTCTGTTCTACTTCTGGAGCATCGTAGCCATCAAGCTGTTCTTCACCGATTGTATAGGTGATTTTTTGACCATTTGCATCAAAGATTGGTAAATCAGTTGTCTGAGCTGTCCACTCCGCATCTGTACTGCCACCAGTTACGGTCACTGTCTTATCAGCCAGCTTTTGACCGTTAGCGTAGACATCTACAGCAATAGAAGCTGGACGCTTGCCATCCTGATTGTTTTCATCTTTCCAAACTTTCTTGACTGTCAGCTTTTTGCTGGCATTTGGATCCACCGTATTCTTGACTGTTTTAACTGCACCCTCAGCCTTGATAGTCACCTTCATCGGATTGCTGTCCAGTACATAGCCTTCCGGAGCTGTTACTTCTTCTACTGTGAATTGACCTTTTTTGATTTCTTCACTTGAGAAAGGCTGTGTAGAAACCCGACCATTAGCATCTGTCGGTGGCAGAGTAATCTCTTCACCGCTAGGAGTTGTCACCTTAAAGACAGCACCTTCCAGCATTTTGCCAGTCTTAGAATCTTGCTTGTAGAGAACCAGACTGTTGCTGATATCCGCTGTAATGACACCGCCTTCTGTAATCCGGCTGCTACGTTCTATTGTAGAAGACGTAACACCAGGACGATCATCTCTGAATGGCAGTTTTTCATTATCAACTTCCATCTCAGCCGTATTCGACACCAAAGAACCATCAGCTGGTGAAGTTGTCATATAGTTCAACATAAAGGCGTGGTTGCTTGGGTTATTGATGGTTAGAGTAAATTCTGTATAAGTGTCATTATAGGCAACCGTATAATCTTGACCTTCTTTCAAGATAACAGAATTCGCAATACTTGATAAACTCTGTGTGTACTCCCCTTGGCGAAGGACAAATTGCTCCGGAACGAATTGCATAGGCGCACTGCTATCAGGAATGACATCCTTGATAACAATCGGAGAGTTATAGGTCTTTTGCTGAGTATTGATACGAACAGTCCAGTTATGTGAGTAGTCACCGCTCTTGCCTAGAATAGCCGAATTATATGGCTTCTTAGCAATAACTCCCCCAATTTTAGCGTAGTTTTCACCAGCTGTTGAAAAACCGCTCTGTTTGCGCTCGTTAATGGTTACCTTATGGCTCATCGCACCTTGAGTTTCATCAGGCTTATAATTCCAATCCTGTTCAGCGCCTACTGTTGTCGCCTGAAAGTCGAAAAAGAAGCTTCCTCTTACACCAGTAGCAGTTGTTTTAGCCTTGTAATCTGCTAAATTTTGAATAGTGACCGTAATAAGGCCACCCTTACCCGAACCATTCGACGTCATCTTAGCAGCTCCAAGCTGGACCTGTGTTTCATTATCCGTCAGGGTAAAGGTTGTACCATTAGCAATGGTTGCACCGTTTGGTACTGTAAAGGTAAAGGTGTCCCCATCCTTGAGCTGGCTATCGTAAGCTGACAAATCAAAAACTAGCTCATAACGATAATTTCCCCCTTGAACCAAATTATAAGCACCGTTAACCTTGGTTGCTTCGCGGCCATTAGAGTGGTCCCAGATTTTAATATCTGTGATTGCATTCTTCAAAACATCCGCTTGAGCCGTTGCTGTAAACAGCTTCAAATCCAGCAAAAACAGAAGGGGCAGCATCAAAAACAGCAGCCATTTTTTCAGTTTCATAACATTCTCCTTTTTTATTTCGTTACCTAAATAAGTAATTAATCTTATTGTAACAAATACTTGCTATAATAGCAATATCATAGAACTATTTTAGTAAAGAAAAAATAGAAATTTTTCTGCTTTTTTCGTACAGTGAAAAAAACTGATATTCTCTATTGGCATTTTCACAAAAATAAGTTATAATAGAATCTCAAGCGGAGGTGGTGGAACGGCAGACACGCATGCTTCAGGCGCATGTGCCCGTACGGGTGTGAGGGTTCAAATCCCTTCCTCCGCATAAAAAGCAATCCTATCATGATTGATAGGATTTTTTGTTATTATGAAGTAGAATTACACTGCTGAGAAAAGCCAGAAAGGTCAGTCCCCCTGTTAAATACTTCTCTAATAGACTCGCAGTCACAAAGAAATTGAAAACAGTAGCCAAAAAGAGAAAAACAGTTCCGCTTAAGATGATTTCTCTCAGAACAGAAGACTCCAAGCTACTTCTTAGCCAACCACCCAAAGATAGATAACTAAGACTAAAGAAACCCCACAGCAAGAAAAGCAGGAAGTTGACAGGCCTCAGCCATAAAGGAAATACTATATAAGTGCCGCCAAATACCAAACGTCCCAGAGGCAGACCTAGCATAAGCAGGAGATGGAGTAAAGACTGCGAAAACCAGAGCAGGGAAGAAAACAAAGACAGAAATTTCACTTTCATATGTACCTCATTAGCAAAATAGAAGACCAGCTATGTAGAGCAGATCTTCTATTTTTTTATAATCCTTCAGACTTCAAAGCATCTGCCAGGCGAGCAAATTCTTCGAGGCTCAAGGCTTCTCCCCGAACACTTGGAGACAATTCAGCTTGCTCTAAAGCAGCTGTTAATTTTGCCTTGGTCTCCTCTGTCTTGCCAAAATGACTGGTCAGGTTGTTCCAGAGCGTCTTGCGGCGATGGACAAAGCTGGCCTTGGAGATCTTGAAAAAGAATTTCTCGTCCTGTACCGCCACTGCTGGCTGGTCTCTGCGCACCATCTTGAGAATAGCCGAATCTACATTGGGCGCTGGCACAAAGACTGTCCGCGGCACAACAAAGGCAACCTTAGCTGTCATGTAATACTGCACCGCAATCGACAAACTGCCGTAGGCCTTGGTATTAGGCTGAGCCGAAATCCTATCCGCCACTTCTCTCTGCATCATAACGACAAACTCACTAAAAGGAATCCCGCTCTCAATCAAATGCATGAGAATCGGCGTCGTGATGTAGTAGGGCAGATTCGCCACTACCTTGATAGGCAGGTCTGGATTTTTAAACTCTGCTATGTACTGGGCCAAATCAACCTTGAGAATATCCTGATTGACCACTGTCACATTGTCAAAATCGCGCAGAGTATCCGCCAAAATCGGTACCAGCCGATCATCAATCTCAAAGGCCATGACCTCCGCGGCACTTTCCGCCAAAAATTCTGTCAATGCCCCAATTCCAGGCCCAATTTCAATGACATTGACCTTTTTGTCAATCTCGGCTGTGTCCACAATCTTCTGGAGGATGTTGGTATCCGTCAGGAAATTCTGACCGAAAGATTTTTTAAAAGTGAAACCGTGACGCTCCAGAATGGCACGGGTCACACTATGGTCCGCAATTCGCATCTTTTCTCTTTTCTAATTCGTTATTCATTATCTTTTAAGGAGGTCATTTGCCCTAGCAAGGTGTNAAGTTTTTTCTGCTCTTCTTCCTCGTAAGCAAATGCATTAGCCTTAACTTCTTTGCATTTCTCGTCATACAAAAAGCCCTCATAGCCAGCTTCTGTAGATAAGGCTATATAGACTTTCGCCATTTTTTCAGGACTAATCGAAAATCTTGACTTAATTTTATAAAGATTTTTCATAAAAGCGCTGAGGTGATTATAGCGGCGCATATCTACTTTGACATTGGTCACACGAATCGCCTGAACCTTGATACCTTTCCAATGCTTCCGCATATAAAGCGACAGCATCAACAAGGCCAGCTTATTCTGATAATAGGTCTTAGCAGGACTGTAATGTTTTTGACCGGATAAATTTTCAAAATCAAGCTTCATGAAAGGATAAAGCACTAGCCCTTGGGAAGAAATATTAACAATCCGACCACTTTCTGACTTTTCCAACAAGCCCTTCAACAAGGCAGAAAGTAAGTACGGAGCCCCCACATTGGTCGCAAACTGCTTTTCTAATCCATTTTTCGTAAGAATCGGCTTTTTGATTGATAAATCAAAATCAGCCGCATTGTTAATTAAAACATCTAAAGTCTCTTCTTTTTGGATATACTGTTCTACCGCTTGCCTGACACTTTTCATATCAGATAAATCAACCAAGATATAATCTACATGCGGATTTTCTGTTTGTTGACGGATTTTCTCACAGGCTTGCTCAGCAGCTTCTTTTCGCCGGGAAAATAGGGTCACTGACCACCCTTTTTCAGCTAACTGTTTAGCAGCCTGGTAGCCAATACCACTATTGCCGCCAGTAATAATTACTTTTTTCATTTCTTACTCCGTTAGACTGAATACTTGCGCATGGTATCTTCCACTTCCGCCAAAGTCACCCCAAACAATTCCAAGCGTTTGAGGAGCTGCTTGCCGTTAGAATAGCCGATACGGAGCTCTTCACCCAAATACTCTCGACGCTGACGGCTGTCACTTCCCATAAGCAGACCTAGTCGCACAAGATCGCTTTTGGTGATGTCAAAATTATCCTCATCATCGAAATATCCGACCAAACCAGCCAATGCCTGCTGCAAATCCTCAAATGAAGCGTGCTCTACTCCAAGCGATTTACCTTTGTTCTTAGACTTGGGAGCCGCCTCGTCACGGCGGAGAAAGGCATGCTGAGCAGTAGGCACAGCCTCCATAATCATTCGACGGATACGCTCGCCATTGTAGTCTGGATCGGTAAAGACAATCACACCTCGCAGCTGGTGCAATTTCTCAATCCGCTCTAGGTCTTCTTCATTGATAGCGGAACCTCTCGTCTCATAAGTGTCAACTTGGTAAAATCGCTGCAAATTGGCTGTGTCATCCTTGCCCTCAACGACGATTACCTGAGGGATTTTTATCTTCTCAGTCAAGCCCAAACACCTTCTTTGCATTTTCATAGGTCGCCTGCGCTACTTCTTCGACAGTCAGCTCACGCAGATCAGCAATTTTCTCTACAACATAGCGGGTATAGGCTGTTTTGTTTTCTCGGCCACGCTTGGGAACAGGCGCCAGATAAGGTGCATCAGTCTCGACGAGGATTTTGTCCAAAGGCAGGCTCCGCGCAGCCTCCTGAATATCCGTCGCTTTCTTAAAAGTCACAACTCCAGAAAAGGAAATCATCATCCCTAGCTCGATAAATCGCTCTGCCATTTCCAAAGAGCCAGAATAAGAGTGCATAATACCGCCTCGAGGACCAACTCCCTCACTCTTGATAATCTCATAAGTATCTTCCAAAGCATCACGTGTGTGAACGACAAAGGGTAGATTCAGCTTTTTAGAGAGCTGGATTTGGCGTCGAAACACCCGCTCCTGAACATCCTTGGGCGCAGTCATCCAGTGATAGTCCAGCCCAATCTCGCCCAAAGCCACCACCTTGGGATGACGAAGCTTGTCCAGCAGATAGGCTTCCACCGCCTCATCATAAGTCCCCGCCTCAGTCGGATGCCAGCCAATCGTAGCATAAAGCTGATCATAGCAATCTGCCAGCTCCAGGGCGCGCTCAATGGTCGGTCGGTCAAAACCGACAATATTTATTTTGCTGACGCCCATTTCTACAGCCAGCTGCAGCTCCTCTTCCTCTCGACCAGCAAATTCTTCCACATTTAAATGCGTGTGTGTATCAAAAATCTTCATGGTTTACTTCCTTGTATTTCCTGTCCTTTATTATACCAAAAATGACCTGAAAAATCAGAAGTCTCTTCAAAGCAGAAAAAATAAGATAGCTACCATTCAACAACTATCCGAATCCGTCTTAAAGTTCTCCATTGGAATAATTAAGTAGAAAGACAGTACCAGCATTAACACAAGCGGGAGGAGAATATAAATAATTCCCATGCTGCTGGCAATAGCTATTAACAGAATGGATAAAACACTCGGAACAGCCATGCTAAATAGATTAATAGCTGACTGGATGGCTCCCATAGACTCTTCTGGAATCATACTGAACACAGATTTCTGCAATCTAGGACTTAGCAGACCGACTGTAACTGAGCAAGCAAAGCTTGCTATCAGTACAAGTAAAAAGTTTTGCCAGAAAAAACCGCAAAGAATAAATCCCTCAAATACTTGGCTACTATACATAGCAAGCTTAGTCGAAAGTTTTTTTAGCAAACTGCCACTCAAAATGTTCCCTAAGATCAGACCAGCGGAACTTAGAATAATTAACACAGCAATGGACTGACCGATCTGCAGATTCCAAAAAGGCCTTTTCAGCAATAAAAGAGTCGCTACTGGCGTCAGAATGTTCAGAGTGACCTGCCCAAAGATTGAAACCAATAACAACCTCACAACATTTTTCAATCCCAGTAAGACCTTAAGAGAATCCAATAAATGCTGCCAATAATTCTCTTTATTTAGCTCCTTGGCACTGCTAAACTCGGGTTCTAAGTTCTGTAAGCTTTTACTAATATGCCAAAAACCAAGGTAAGCTAGCAAGAATGTCAGAGCATTCAGACCTGCCAAAGCTCCGATGCTCATCCAAGCGATGAGAAAACCGCCAGCTAGATTCCCCAAAATATGAACCAGACTCATACTAGCCTGCCGAAAGCCCATAGCAGAGGTCATATCTTGCTCAATAACCTTTACATAAACCGGTGTCAGCATGGCACCTGAAAAATAACTCAGACTATCCGATAGAAAGTTAATCAAGCAAATCACAAGCAGAATCAAGAAAGAGAAATCTTGTCCAAGCAGCAAAAACGTTACCAAGCTATATAAGAGCACCTTACTAAACTGTATAAGCAGGTATTTATGAATGCGATTCTTCTGAAAGTCCGCCGCGACTCCAGTAAAAACTTGAATTAACTGGGGCAGCGTTTCAGAAAGAGAAATCAATAAAACCGCAAGTGGAGCAAAGGAATAGGCGGAAACATAGTTCATCAAAGCCAAATAAAAAACAATATCTCCAAAACCTGAAATCCATTGATTGATGAGCAACTGGCGAAAATTTTTGTTTTCTGCAAAAACAATCATACGACATCTCCTTTACTCTTGTTAGATTTTTGTTTAACAAATTATAACAATAAATTAGGTATNTGTCAAATTTTTATTAGATTTATGCTTTACAAAAGGAAGACCTAGAATGAATCCAGGTCTTCTGAAACTATGTTAGGTCTTGTTTGAACTTCTCTATAATCTTTCGAATCAGTTCTTTATTGACCATGTATTTAACCGAATCATCATCCATCACAAGTTCCAGCAAGCCAGAATTTAGCAGCTTCTGCGTATGGAATGAGATAGAGGCTCTTGTAAGCCCCAGTTTTTTAGCTATATCTTTATTCTTGGCATGCGGTTGAATCAATTCAATCAAGACTTTATAGCGGGTTTCATCTCCAAGAGTTTTTAAGGTCAGAGCCAATGTTTCACCGTCTAGCTCCGATTCCGCCTTTGATAACTGGGAACTTCTCGTCGAAAGGACTAAGGAATAGGAAGTGAAATCAGGAACCCTTTCGAGAAAAGAGTCAATAAACATAGGTGACAGAACAAAGACTTGTGTGTCCTTTTCAAGAAGCTTGGCATTCTGCTCATCATCATTCATCACATCAGATAGGCTAAATTCTTGTTCAAAAGCTAGTACTTCCTGCTCAAACTGCTCATAAATAGACTGATAGAGCTCGAACACTCTTTCCAACAAGGAAACTAATTGGTCCCGAAGCTTCTCTGGATGCTGAATAGCTTGGTACCAGTACCATTTATTTTCCGGAGACTTGTCACTATGCTCTATAAAAGCCAGCAGATCTTCAGGATGTCCCTTGATGACTTCCCCTTTAGAAAGCTTAAGTGATAAACAATAGATGATTTGCTCTGCGTCTAGTTTTTTCAGACATTCTAACAAGTCATGCAAATTGGCCGGATCTTCTCCTTTTTCTAGCAAGTAGAGGTAGAGGAGAGGAGCCAGTCCCACCGTAGCTCCTTCAAACAAACTAACCGCAACAAGCTCGTTTTTTAAGGGAAGCAAATCTTGATAGAGCTTATCATAGTGCGGCTGTACATCAAGAAGCAGCTCCTTTTGATCCTGCCGTAAATCCTTCCACATATGTTTATCATCCCTTGAAACGATGGCAGGAACCATGAGAAATTCATATAACTTACTACGATAATGAACAAGCTTTACACCCACAGATTCTTCCCTCCTTACACATACTCCGTTTCTGACCAGAAAGAGTATACAATTCCTATTTTTCATTATACCAAAAATCAGACGAAATATTCATCCCCTTCTGCTCTATTCATCTCCTGGCAAGAAATCCATATCTATACAATAAGAACTTTTTAGAAAAGTTCATCTAGTCCTTAAGACCGATTTTATCATTTTTCGATATTTTCTTATTGATTATCGATAACATTCGTGCTATAGTTACTAAGAAATGAAACGTTAGTCGGAGGAAATTATGACAGACAAAATGAAAAAGACTACTGAAGATATGAGCATTACTCTTACAAAAATCAGTATCAGCCTTTTATTTATTGCTTCCATTATCTTGATAGCTCTAGGACCTTGGGTCGTCAATCTAGTTATCGAATTCCCCTCTCCTTTCTTTCAAGGGGAGATGCGCTTTTGGGTCTTGCTGCTGCTCGGCTATGTCCTCGGCTGCCTGGCTCTAACCTGTATTGTCCATCTCTATCGGCTCCTTAGCCGCATCGGTAAAAATCAGGTCTTTATCACACAAAATGTTCAGTACATGCGCTATCTTGGCTGGGAAGTGGGCACTGTCGCTCTTATCTCCCTCTTTATGGGACTGACAGCTTACTTGCCCATGCTCTTAGTCACTGTTTCTTGCAGCATCTTGACCCTGATTATCCGTGTCATCCGCAACGCCTTTGGCAAGGCCATTGAGCTGCAGGATCAAGTGGACTACACTATTTAGGAGGTCTTATGATTCAAATAAATTTAGACCTTGTCATGGCGAAAAAGCGCATCAGCGCTGGCCGTTTAGCAGAATTGATTGACCTAACACCAGCCAACCTATCTATCCTAAAAAATAATCGAGCCAAGGCTGTCCGCTTCTCAACACTCAACGCTCTCTGCCGTGAATTAGACTGCCAGCCTGGCGATATTTTGGAGTATATCCCTGATGAGGAGGAGAAATAATTATGGAATATCCAGCACAAGATCAGATGAATGTCCAGCCTTGTCTGCCCGCAGAAGCAGAACGACAGACCATCTTCACAGGCCTAGAGGACAAGCAACTGCGATTCTTTAAAATCAGCTATCTAATCCTCTATCTTTTAACCTACTTTTACTCTGCAGTATTTTTTAATTATCAAACTGCATCCTTTTTCCCTTTTGCAATCGGTCTTATATTGCTAAGCGAAGCCTTAATCAGGAAATTAGCCTATCCATCACTACAGATAAAGAATCTTGACAGCAAGTTAGAGGCTAGAAGCTTTCTGATCATGACGCTAGCTCAAGCCCTAGCTTTAAGTCTCTGGGGGCTTCATCGTCAGCTAGAATTTTTCCAATTCCTAGCCATCCACATCTCATTCGCCTTCTACATTCTGTCCCGCACAGGCTGGTTAAGCCAAGGGCGTTTGGGGATCCTAGTCTGGTTTGATGCCATTCAAGCCTTCTGCATCCTGCCCTTTAAAAATTTCATTGCTGCTATTCTAGTCTTTATAGAAGGCAAGCAGCAGGACTCTTCCGAAAGCTCTGACAGTCTGTCTTCAAAGAAAGCCCAACAGCTCGCGATTATCGTCAGCAGCTTCTTTGTCGCAGGAATCTTGGTCTACTTTGTCTGGTCCCAGCTGAGTCAGGTTTCAGACAGCTTTGCCTCTTTCTTCAGCAATACCGCTGATTTCATTGAGAATCTATTTGACTCCCTCTTTTCAAGTCTTGATAGCAGCATGATTCTCTTCAAGGCCTGCCTGGCTGTTCCTGTCAGTCTCTACTTGTATGGCCTACTGGCCGGCAGTCTGTTAGGCAAAAAAGATACTAAACTTAGCTACAAAAAATTTCAAGCAAGTATCCGCCCTTTGCGAGTAGCACCCGCTTTCGCAACCTACATTATCATCGGCAGCCTTTGCCTGACCTATGCACTCTTCTTCCTGACGGGTCTGGGTGAGCTCGGCCAGCTCCTAAGTGCCGGAACAGTAGCTCAGGCTATTTCTCCGCAGAATGCTTCAACTGTTGCCGTAGCTGGCTTCTGGCAGCTGGTTCGGGTGTCTATCCTTAACTTTGCAGTCCTAGGCGTCTTCTATCTGATTGCCAAAAAACCGCTCTGGGACCAAAAAGGGACGCGATTCGCAGCTACTATCCTTTTTATCTTTACGGGTCTGCTAGCCTTGCTAGCTGGCTGGAAATTATTTGGCATCTACATCTATCTCTATGGACCAACACCGCTGCGCTTGATTTCAGCATGGTTCATCCTAGTTCTCTTAGTCTGGTGCCTACTGACCCTGATTCGTTTCTATAAACCTATCCAAGCTATTCGCATCGGTATCTTTTACGCCCTGATAAGCTTTACCTTACTCTGCTATCTGTATCCAATACTTTTACCAGTAGGATAAGGAGCAATGGATCTTAACGACATTCAAAAACCAGAAAGTAGATTATGAACCGCACCCCAAAAGTTAGACACAAAAAATCTAACTTTTGGGTTTTTTTAAAATGAAATTAACTTATGAGGACAAAGTTCAAATCTATGAACTCAGAAAAAAGGACAAAACTGCTACCGCTTATCAAGTACTGAACTTCGTTCTATAGAGTCCTCTCGTTAAAAGCGCAAAAAAACCAGCGGTCTCGAGTCTCCGCTGGTTTCTTGATAAATCGTTTGGATTAAGCAGCCAAAACTTTGCGTCCTTTACGACGGCGAGCTGCCAATACACGACGACCGTTTTTAGTTGACATACGGTGGCGGAAACCATGTTTACGCGCACGACGGATTTTACTTGGTTGATAAGTACGTTTCACGATGAATACCTCCTCTTAGATTCTTGTATTCGTTTAGCCGGCTAGTTGTGATCAGTTACTAAACATACTTTACTATTCTATATGATTCCGGGGCTTTTGTCAACACTTACTTAAATAACTTTCTCTTTGTAAACGTAATCATATGTTCCGAGTCGCTTCATAAAAGGGAATCAGGGCAGTCATTGCTTCTTGTAAATTAGACAAGACTTCTTCTCTAGAATTAGCCCCAGATAGATTAACATCGTATTTGGCTAAAACCTTGCGAACCTGACCTTCTTGGACCTGTTTCATAAGTAACCTGCGATTATCTTCTGTGCCTTCAAAGCGGTGACTCACACCATCTATCTGAGCAAAATAATAAATGGGTCTATCAATAGGTACTTGCAAGATTCGATTTTGCTTTGAGAGACTATCTTCGTCTTTCTTACGCTCCATGAAGCTAACTTCCAGCGATACCCCAAAATCATCTGCACTTCCATACAAGCGCAGGGCGAACATAGGTTCTGTGATTTCCCCATAGCCTTTTAGATAATTCCAAAAATGGGGTCGCAGGATTTGGGCTTGATTCATCCACTGGCTGGTTCGCTCCAAGGTTAGCTTAGGATAGAGGCTCTGAAAATCCTTGACCAGGTTTGCAAACTCCTTGCGTGCCTCCTGACCCTTAGCTCTCAACTCCAACATAGACTCACGCAGTTGCCCGGCCTTGTCTGGAGATATATACTTAGCCCCTTGATGAGGCAGATAACTTTCAATAGCTGGAAAAAGTGACATAAAAAATCCTTTCTATATACAAAAACCAGCATCTCTGCTGGCTTTCTTTTTATTCGCTGTCAATATCCACAACGACATAGCGGTTTGGCTCGTCGCCTTCGGAATAGCTAGTCACGCCATCAATGCGAGAGATGATGCGGTGGATAATTTTGCGCTCGCTGTTAGACATAGGGTCTGTGTGCTGACCACGTCGGTCTTCCAAAGCCCGCTGAGCCAGTTTCTGCGCATAGCTTTGCAGCACTTCTGCCCGATGCTCAACATAGTCATTGACATTAATGGAAATATAGAAGCTCTTAGAATATTGGTTATAAAGATAGTTTTGCGCTAATAGCTGCAGAGCTTTCAAGACTTTTCCGTGGTAGCCAATCACGCGCCCCGGTTCATTGGTATCAATTTGCATGTTGATAGTTCGGCGGTTGTGGCTGCTGGAAATGCCCGCTTCAACATCCATCTCATCAACAATTTTCTGAACATAGTTCGTTACGTTTTCAACTACTTCTTCAATATCATAGTCTGCTTCGACTTGGATGCCTAAATCAGCAAAAGAGCTTTCTTCTGTTTCTGTCGGCTCAGCCTTGTCTTTAGCCGCTTGTTCAAAAGAGATAACCTTGCTATCGTCCGCTTCTGCTTGAGCAACTGCCTCATCAATAGCTTGGTTAGTCTTGAGAAGATCAATAGTGCCAGTCTCTTCTAAAATCGTATTGGCTTGCTTGTCATTTTTGAGAATTTCAGCCTTGACCTCATCTGAGATAACTTCGCCTTCTCCTTCGACCTTCTTGATGGCAGCTACCACACGGCCCAAATCAACCGTTGCTTCACTGACAGACTGCACAGGCTCATTCTGAGCATTAATCTCTTCGGGAACACCTTTTACAGCCTTTTGATTGGCCTTGACAACTGTCGTCTCAGCAATCGGCTCGACATCCACCTGAGCTGGCTTCTTGCCAAACAAGCCTAAAAAGCCTTTTTTCTCACGTGAAATAACAGTGATATGCGCTCTCATACGTGGAATATCCAACGTTTTCAAACCATTTTGAATGGCTTCTTCAACACTTGCTCCTGTAAAAATAACCATTGCAAGAGTCCTCCTTCTTACTTACTTTTTCTTTTTCTGTGCTTTTTTCAGGGCACGTTTCTTTTTCTGTTCCAATTGACGCTCTGATCGTTCCTTAGCTTCCCGCTCGGCGATGATTTTAAAAGGATTGCTCAGCAGCAAGGTCTGAACCACCTGATAAGCATTTGAGACCGCCCAGTAGAGGGCTACCCCGCTCGCCGCATAAAGGGCAAAAAAGAAAATCATCACTGGCATCAGGTACATCATGACTGTCATCCCGCCATTTCTCTCAGGCAAGGCCTTGTTTGAAAGCCAAGTACTGAAGAAAGTGAAGAGAGCCGCTAACAGAGGAAGAATAAAGGTCGGATCTGTCGCTCCTAGATTGAGCCAGAGGAAGTGACCTGTTTTCATAAATTCAACCCGAGTCAGGGCTTGAAACAGAGCCAGGAGCACCGGCATCTGGATAAAGAGCGGAATGAATGAGGCGTAGGGATTGACACCCATTTCTTTGTAGAGCTTTTGAGTTTCTTCAGCCAAGGCTGTTCTGCTCTCCATATCCTTACCAGGATACTTTTCCTGCAGCTGCTTGATATGCGGCTGTACTTCCTGCAACTTGCGCGAAGAAGTCGTCTGGAATTGGAAGACCGGCAGGAGCACTGTCCGGATAATCAAGGTAAAGAGAATAATCCCAATCCCCTTGCTTCCACCAAAGGATAGAAAACGAATGGTGTCGGCAAAGAAATAGACCAGCTTCTCCCAGAAGCCATTTGAATCGGCCGTTACTTGACTGGTTCCGCAGGCTGTGAGAAAGAGCAGCGAGGCAACCAGCAAAATCCCTAATTTACTTTTCTGTTTCACAAATGAATCCTTCCTGATAAAGTTTAGCAATTTTTAACACATGCAATAAATTTTGTTCAACTTGGTGGTAGTCCAACTCTTCCACTCCTTTACGAGCGATAACGACGAAGTCTGCCTGAACTAACTGTTTTTGATACTGCATCAAGACATGGCGGATTTTTCTTTTAATACGATTACGAACTACTGCATTCCCCAGCTTTTTACTGACGGAAATTCCTGCTCGAAAATGCTTTTGCTCTTTTTCTAACATGTAAACGACAAATTTTCGATTAGCAAAACTCTGCCCTTTTTTAAAAATCGCATTAAAATCTTTTTCGCTCTTGACGCGATAGTTTTTTCTCAAAACTCAACTCCATCCACCAAAATTATATCTATTATACCATATTTTTCGAAAATGCCAATAAGAGCCGCTATGACGCTGTTTTTGCAAATATTTAAAAGGTCGATTCACTTAAAAAACACCGCAATTTCCTTGCGATGTTCCCTATATCTTATTCCTTTTCCAGCTGTTTCTTCGCTCTTTCCAACTCCTGACGGATCTGCGCAAATCCAGTTCCGCCAAGGGAATCCCGCTTTTGTACAGCAGTTTGTGATTCGAGCGCTTGATAAATATCTTCCTCAATCAGCGACGACACTTCCTGATAGCGGCTCAGCGGAATATCCTGTAGATAATAGCCTGCCTTGCTGCATTCCAGTACCAACTTTCCGACAATCTCATGGGCTTCCCGGAAAGGCAGTCCTTTCTTGGCCAGATAGTCAGCCAATTCTGTCGCATTGGAGAAATCCTGCTGAGTTGAAACCAGCATTTTTTCTTTGTTTACTGTCAAACTAGACAGCATACCCGCCATAATATCCAGCGACCTCTGGATAGTATCTACTGTATCGAACATGCCTTCCTTGTCTTCCTGCAGGTCCTTATTATAGGCCAAGGGCAGGGATTTCATAACCGTCAGAAGGCTGAAGAGATGCCCATAGACCCGGCCGCTCTTGCCCCGAATCAGCTCCGCCATGTCCGGATTTTTCTTTTGCGGCATGATGGAAGAGCCAGTGCTAAAGGTATCTGACAGGCTGACAAAGCCGTATTCATAGCTGCACCAGTTAATCAGCTCCTCGCAGAGACGAGACAGATGCATGATGAGAATGCTACTGTTAGATAGAAACTCCAAGATAAAATCTCGATCACTTACCGCATCCAAGGAATTGTGGTAAATGCCTTTGAAGCCCAATAAATCAGCCGTCAGCTCCCGGTCAATTGGAAACGTCGTCCCCGCTAGAGCTGCTGCTCCCAAAGGAGACAAATCCGTATGCTCCAGATTAAAGGCAAAGCGCTGACTATCACGGCTGAACATCTGATAATAGGCCAGCAGATGATGGGCAAAGCTAATCGGCTGGGCATGCTGCAAATGGGTATAACCTGGCATGATGGTCTCTACATGCTCTTCTGCCAAGTCCAGCAGCACCTGTCGCAAATTCAAGAGTTTATCCGCAATCTGACCGAGCTGATCCTTGAGATAAAGGTGCATATCTGTCGCCACCTGGTCATTACGGGAGCGAGCCGTATGGAGCTTACCAGCTACTGGCCCAATCTCCTCGGTCAGAAGAGCCTCCAAATTCATATGAATATCTTCATTACGCACATCAAACTCAATCTCTCCAGCCTCATAACGTGCCAGCAGCTTTTCCAAGCCTACCTGAATAGCAGCCGCTTCCTCTGGAGCAATGATTCCTGTCTGCCCCAACATTTTGACATGGGCTAGGCTGCCCTGCAGATCATAAGGAGCCAGACGATAATCAAATCCGATGCTGGCACCAAACTCTTCTACCCATCCCTCCAGAGAGGCTTCAAAACGTCCGCCCCACAGTTTATGATTCGCCATAGGAAAGCCCCTTTCTATTTGTCCTTGTGAGCCTGAACCTCTGCGTGAACCTTAGACGGAAGTCCCCATAGCTTGATAAAACCAATCGCGGCATCCTGGTCAAAAGTATCTGCACTGGTATAGGTAGCCAGACTTTCGTCGTAGAGAGAATTGTTAGACTTACGCGCTACAACTGTCGCAGATCCCTTATAAAGCTTCACTTTAGCTGTTCCATTAACCACCTGCTGAGTGGATTTGAGATAGGCAATCAAAGCTTCTGTCGCTGGATTAAACCAGAGGCCATTATAGATGAGATTAGACAGCTCATTTTCGATAATCGGCTTGAAATGAGCCAATTCTCTGACTAGAGTCAGATCCTCGATTTCCTTGTGGGCAGCCAAGAGAGTCACCGCACCAGGGCATTCATAGATTTCCCGAGACTTAATCCCTACCAGACGATTTTCCACATGGTCAATCCGCCCAACACCGTGTTGTCCTGCCAAGTCATTCAGCTCAAGAATCAAGTCCGCAAGCTTCATCTTTTTGCCATCTAAAGCAACTGGGACACCTGCCTCAAATTCAATATTTACATAGACTGGGCTGTCTGGTGCTGCTTCTGGCGCAACTGTCAAATCATAGGCGTCTTCCGGTGCTTCATTCCAAGGATTTTCCAAGACACCACACTCATTGGCTCGTCCCCAAAGGTTTTGATCGACTGAGTATGGACTATCTAGATCCGCAGGAATTGGCACACCATTAGCTTTGGCATAATTGATTTCTTCTTCCCGAGACCATTTCCACTCCCGAACCGGAGCTATGACCTTGAGACTGGGATCCAAGGAGGCGATAGCCACTTCAAAACGAACCTGATCGTTTCCTTTTCCGGTACAGCCATGGGCAATGGTTGTCGCCCCTGTCTTGTGAGCAATTTCAACCAATTTCTTAGAAATCAAAGGTCGGCTCAGAGCGGACACTAGAGGATATTTTCGTTCGTAGAAGGTGTGTCCTTGCAGAGCAACCAAGACGTAGTCTTCCGCAAACTCGTCTTTAACATCAATAACATGTGATTCGATAGCGCCAACTTTCAGCGCCTTGTCATGAATGAAATCTAAATCATTTCCTTCACCTACGTCCATGCAGACCGCGATCACATCATAATCCTTGTCCAGCCAAGTAATAGCCACCGAAGTGTCCAAGCCGCCGGAATACGCTAAAATGACTTTCTCTTTAACCATGCGATTACCTCTATCCTTCTACATTTTATTTTTAAACATTCTACTGTATGAAAATGCGAATGTCAAGAGGAAATTTAATATTTATTAAAATAAAAGCATTTTATCAATTTTTATTCAAAATTAATATATTATATACTGGACTCAAAATAAGAAAAAAGAGTCTGTCAAGACTCCTTATTTTACGCGGTAAAAAACATCGGGATGTTCAGAAACGCTCTGAGTAATGATAAAGCGATCTTGACTGGTATCAGTCGGATCCGTCCCATTGACAGTCTCCCCAGCTGGCAGACTCTTTCCTGCTGGGATTATAAGAAAGGCAGCACCGGTTTGGTTTTTCCAACGAATCCCTGCTCGGTAAATCCCATTTTCATCTGGCCCAGAGTAATCTCCTGTCTCAAGCTTGGCAACATCTGACTCAATACCTGACGCATCAAATGTATAACTGTTCCCTTTGGCATCCTGCCAAGTACCAATCATGCTGGAAAAATCCCCAGAAGCAATAGCCTTCATATCCAAACTAGAAGTTGATGCCGTCTCTTTCTCTCCTTTGCTAGTTTCCTTGGCAGACTTTTCAGCTTCAGTTTCCGAATTCTGCTGGGAGCCTGTATCAGAAGTTTCCTGATTGTCCGCTTGACCATCAAGTTCGCTCGAATTGGCCCCTCTTTCAGACTTTTTAGAAGATGCGGAGCTAGTCGAACTTGCTTTAGAATTGTTGGAAGCAGGATTCGTCTGCTCTTTCTTTTGGTTACAGGTTACTAGCACGAGTAAGGCTACTAGCCCTCCAACCAAGATAATGATCCATTTTTTCATTTTTCTCTCCTTAAAGTATTTTCTTATTACAATTGTGACATAAAAATAAAAATTTGCAAAGTAAAAACCAGCTTGAAAGCTGGTTCATCTTATTGAATTTGATTCAGCATGTTTTCGATATGCTGGATGGATTTTTCACGACCTAGCAGGTAAATGGTATCTGGCAGCTCTGGTCCATGCATTTCACCCGAAACGGCAATTCGAATCGGCATAAAGAGGTTTTTGCCCTTGATTCCTGTCTCTTTTTGGACAGCTTTGATTTGCGGGAAGATATTCTCTGTCACAAAATCTGCATCAGACATAGCTTCTAGCTTTTCTTTGAAGGCTGTCAACACGGTCGGTACCGTTTCACCAGCCATGACCTCACGCTCCGCATCTGTCAACTCTGGGAAGTCCGCAAAGAAGAGGTCAGTCAGCGGCACAATTTCGTCCACAGACTTCATTTGTGGTTTGTAGAGCTCTACAAGCTTTTCTGCCTTATCGGTCAAACGGCCCGCTTCTTCCAAGTATGGCTTAGCCAGAGCGAAGATTGTGTCAAAATCTGCATTCTTGATGTATTCGTTGTTCATCCAGTCCAGCTTCTTTTGATCAAAGGCAGCTGGGGACTTACTGAGACGTTTTTCATCAAAAAGCTCGATCAATTCTTGGCGAGAGAAAATCTCATGCTCGCCGCCAGGATTCCAGCCCAGCAGTGCAATAAAGTTAAAGACTGCTTCTGGCAGGTAGCCCTTCTTGCGATAATCCTCGATAAACTGCAAGGTATTGGTATCGCGTTTGGACAGCTTCTTACCTGTTTCAGAGTTTATAATCAGGGTCATGTGTCCAAATTCTGGCGCTTCCCAGCCTAAAGCTTCATAGACCATGAGCTGCTTAGGTGTGTTGGCAATGTGGTCATCTCCCCGAATCACGTGAGAGATTTCCATCAGATGGTCATCAATAACCACAGCAAAGTTGTAGGTTGGGTAGCCGTCTTTCTTCTGGATAACCCAGTCACCACCGATATTTCCGCCTTCAAACTCAATTTCGCCCTTGACCATGTCAGTCCACTTGTAGACACCAGCTTCATTGACAGCCAGACGGACCGTCGGAATAATCCCCGCTGCTTCACGCTCAGCGATGTAGGCTGCCTTTTCTTCCTCTGACATGCCTAGAAACTCATTGATATAACGCGGGGTTTCACCAGCTGCTTCCTGACGTTCACGTTCGGCCGCTAATTCTTCCTCAGTTACATAGGACTTGTAAGCCAAGCCCTTGTCCAAGAGTTCATTGACGTATTTTTGGTAAATATCCAAGCGCTCAGACTGGCGGTAGTTTTCGTGAGTCTCAGGACTTTCATCCCAGTCAATACCCAGCCAGCGTAAATTTTCAAGCTGTGAGCGTTCCCCGTCTTCTACATGGCGCTTGCGGTCAGTATCCTCAATACGGATGATGAAAGTTCCACCATAGTGACGAGCATAGAGGTAGTTAAAGAGCGCAGTCCGCGCATTTCCGATGTGTAAAAGTCCAGTCGGACTTGGTGCATAACGCACTCGAATCGCTTTTGTCAAAGTTCCATTCTCCTATTTGCATTTCGGGGAATCATTCCCACTCCGATTTTCAAACGTAATCATTATATCATACTCTGAAGGCAGAATACGACTTTACAGTCTATTTTTATGACAGGCGCTCTTCCAGCTGGAAGTCGATAGGAAGCCAGGCCAGTACATTCTCCAACTGCTTTTCCCAGTAATACCACTCATGCTTACCTGGACTGTGGCTGTAAGTAATCTCCAAGCCTAAGTCTTGCAGGTTTTTCACTTCCTCCTGATTGGCCTTATAGAGAAAATCCTCTTCGCCACACCATGCCCAAAGCTTAGTCTTTTTATCAGATTGCTTGGCTATACTTTCCAGCGAATGGGGTCTGCTGGTCCAGTCTTTATAGTCTCCAAAAACTCCTCGCCAATAGGCTGGCGTTGCCATTTCAGCATTATCTGGACGAGCATCAAGAAAACTCAAAGCGCCAGAAAGACTAGCCGCGTATGAAAAGCGGTTAGATTTGAGAGCCAGCTTAAAGGCTCCGTATCCGCCCATGGAAAGACCAGCGATAAAATTCTTCTCCCGCTTATCCGACATATTTGGGAAAAAGCGCTTGAGCACCCGAGGCAGCTCCTCAGCGATGGCTTCGTAANAGTTAAAACCGTACTGAGTATCGGTGTACCAGCCATTGCTGGTATTAGGCATGACAACAATCAAGTTGGTCGAGCGAACCAGACGCTCAATATTTGAGCGCTTGAGCCAGCTATTGTGATTCCCGTTCATACCATGAAGCAAGTACAAAACAGGAATGTCCTTATCATCCGGCTTGTCCACACGAGCTGCGTCCGGATAGAGAACATTGACACCCCATTCCATCTCCAAAGCCTCAGAATAATACTCTATTTTCATCACTGCCATTCGCATTTCTCCTTCGTATCTTTCTGACAAGAAAAAGCCGAAGCCCGACTTTTCTTGTATTTGTGTTCAGATTTTTACCGCACTTCCATAACAACTGGCAAAATAGCTGGGCGGCGCTTGGTTTGGTCAAAGAGATATTTGGCCAGACTATCACGGACAGCACCCTTCAGCTCACCCCAGTCAAAGCTATCCTGCGCCAGATAATCTTCCACTGTTTTATTAATAATGTCAGAGCTTTCGCGCAAAATATCTCTGCTCTTCTTCACATAGACAAATCCACGGGTGTGTACTTTAGCCTTGGAAATGATTTTCTTTTCCTTACGGTTAACTGTAAGTGCCACGATGAAGATCCCATCTTCAGACAAGACCTTGCGGTCACGCAGGACGATATTGCCTACATCACCAATCGCATTTCCATCAATCATGACATCTCCAGCTGATACTGCACCAGCCGGCACAAAATCACCATGGTCGTATTCCATGATGCTGCCACGCTTAGGAATGAAGATATTTTCCGGCAGCATGCCAACTTCCATGGCAGCCTTAGCATGAGCATCCAATCCGCGGTACTCACCCTGAATCGGGAAGAGGTACTTAGGCTGCAGCAGGTTAATCATGAGCTGCAAATCACGCGCATTTGCGTGACCCGAAACCCGCAGGTTTTGGGTAATCAGCTTGACAATGCCCCCTGCCTGATAAATCATATTTTCCACGCGAGCCACGACCGCTTCCTTGGCAATAGACGGCGTTGTTACGATGTAAATCAAATCGCCTTCCTTGATTTCCACATAGCGGTGACGTCCGATCGACATCTTGCGCAGGCCATTGATAGGCTCACCCATCCGGCCAGTCTCCAAGATAATCAGCTCATGGTCTTCAAACTTAGACATTTCCTTGGGCTTGATCAAGAGGCGTTCGTCCACCAAGGACAGCTTCTTGAGACGGATAGCCGTACGAACGATGTTTTCAACATCAAAGCCTGTCAAAACCACGCGGCGGCCAGTCTCTGCCGCTGCATCAAAGACCTGCTGGATACGAGATAAGTTGCTAGCAACCGCCGCAACAATCACACGGCCGTCCCAGTCGGCAATCGTATCTTCGATTTCCTTGCCAACCTCGCTCTCGCTAGCCACCTGAACAGTGCTATCTGCATTGGCTGAATCACTGAGCAAGGCCAGAACACCCTCGCGGCCAATCTCAGCCAGACGGCCAAAGTCTGTCGCATAGGACGGGCTGGCAGACTGGTCAAACTTGAAATCGCCTGTATAAACGATACTGCCTTTTCTGGTCTTGATGACAACTCCCAAACTCTCAGGAATCGAGTGAGTCGTCCGGAAGAAGGAAACCACTGTTTTGCCAAATTCAATCTCAGTATTTTCATCAATCACATGGAAATCATTGAACTTCTTAACCGCATCGTTATTTTTAACAAAAAGCTTAGCCAGCTCAATCGTCAACTCTGATCCGAAAACTGGCACCTTCGCATCTGCTAAAAGATTAGGCAGAGCGCCAATCGCATCTGCGTGGCCGTGCGTCAGAAAGACACCCGCAATCCGCTTCTTATTTTCAAACAAATAGTCCATGTTGGGAACGACATAATCCACACCCAACTGCTCATTTTCTGGGTACTTCAACCCAACATCCAATACAAAAATGGAATCATCCACTTCGGCAACGTAGAGGTTTTTACCATTTTCACGTACGCCGCCCAAAGCAATCAGTTTAATATTGCTCTTGCTCATTTTTTCTCCTATTCAATTTTCAGAATCTCACTTTTATCAAAGATTCTTTATTTTATTACTAACGGTCCTTGGCTAGCCAAGTCGAATTACAGTCTTGCAAACCTAAGGTTCGCATATCTAACCTATTATAGCATTTTTTCATGTTTTTTCAAAACAAAGAAAAATTGTTTTTCCATTGTCACTTAGAATGAAGCTATTTTTCTAACCACGAAAAAACACACCGACAGCAAAAAAGAAACAGCCGCAAACTGTCCCTTTTTAGGGTTAGGCTTTGCCAGTCAGATTAAAACGGACAAAATAAACCATTATCGCAGCTGTAACCAAGAAAGCCAGCCCGACCGTTGCCAGAGCATGAGCAGAAAAGAACAGCAGGCTAGCTATCAAGCTTAGAATCGGAAGCGCTACCTCTATAAGCAGAAACCTCATTGAGAATCTACGTTCTAGCTTATTACAAGGAGTGTAGGGCAGAAGGACAGACAGGGGGGAGAAATTTTCATTGCCGAAATGCTCGGAAAGCCCAATCAACTTCTACCCAAAAGTGATAATGTCCAGAAGAAACAGCCGCTCAATCAAATGAGGAAAATCGATGGGGCTGAGATCAGCCGAGACAAAACTGTGATTGGGATTACTGAGAAAGCCGGGCAGGATTTAAGTCGTCAAAATTCCAATCAATGCTACCCAAAGACCGATATGGCAAGGAAAGATCAGAGGCAGAAAGAGGCAGGCCGTACAAATGACATAGTCAAACAGTTGGTGGCGGCATTTTTCTTTTTTTATATTCATACTCTTTCATAAATCCTAAAAACGATTCACCCATATAGCCAAGCGCTGGTAGAAAAAGAGCCAGCAGTCTGCAAGAAAATTAAGGCCCAGCACAATGTAGAGGCCGCGAAGATTTTCCTTAGCATAGACCGCGCTAGCGTAAATCAGTTCCTGACCACCTAAGTGATAATTCAACAAGTCCATCTCTTCTAAATAAATAAGCTTACTCCAAAATTCACTGCCTAGATAAATTAAAAGAATATAATTTGCTACTCTGATTACTGGATAAAGATATGATGCCAAATAGTAATGTGCATGCTTTTGAAGATGCCAGCGTCTCAGCCATTCTCGTCTATCAAGCTGAGGTCCTGCAAGAATAAAAGTGAGGACGGCCGCTGTCTCTACAACATCTTTGAAGGGATAGAAGCTCCATTTGAGAATAGGCTCAAAAGAATCAATACCTGTAATCCCGTAGCTTTTAATCACTAAACTATCCAAGAATTGATAATTGAAGATAATGAATAACATTAAAAATAATATTAAAAACAAGAAAAAGAAATAACCTTTTTTCCACCTTAAAAATATTTTATACTTCCGAATCCGCCGAATCATCTGCAGCTTGAAATTGGGATTATTCGGTATATTCTCCGCAATAGGCTCACCGCAGGCCGGACAGATGACATAGTCGGCCTCATAGTCAAACAGCTGGTGCCGACATTTTTCTTTTTTCAGCTTCATTTTCTCTTTACCTTTCCAAAAACCCGAATATCAAGCTGTATGATATTCGGGTTTCTCACCTTTTATTGGCTCACTTGGTCTTGCAAATTGCTTATCACCAGTCAACACCATAGTATCGGAGCATCCGCTTGCTGACCCGCATGCCATTGTACTGAATCAGCGAAATCCAGCAGTATTTGTCAATCAAATCTTTAGACACCATTCTGCCACTATTCCGCAAAGACAATCTGACTTGGCAAGACACTGTTCAAAGAGAAAAACAGAAGCAAAAGATACACTTGAACTTTTCTTATAATCGGCATAATCATACCCTCCTAACTGCTAATTGTTTTCCAATCATCATCCCTAATATAAATATACAATGAAAACCCTTTCCCGTCAACGGTATCTTATACTTGCAAAGTACAAGAAAACAGTTCCCAGAGGGTTTTCACCCCAGATACACGGCATGCCAATCGTAGCAAAAAACGACCTCTAGCTTTACTCGGCTAGAGGTCTGGTTTACTTCGCTGGTATGAGAGCAATCAGTTCATCCAAGGTGTAACTGAATAACAATTTTTTGATTTATTGTTTTTATTATTTTTTATAAACTTTTAATTCCTTCAACCGCTAATGATTTTCTTTTTATCTTAGCATTGGAAATCTCTATAACATAATAAAGCACTATTGATTGAATTCTCGAAGTTTGAAAACCATCTAAAAGCTTCTACTTTCTATACTATCGTTACAATCAGGCAAGCTAAGCAGGCCTGTCTGACAATTCAACCAATATGTCAAGTAAAGCAACTACTTATGTATTACAAACAACTATACCAACAAAGTAAACTTAAAAGCGAATGAATTTGGCTTCCTTTCTTTCTATTTCCTTAACTCTATTATAGTACTCTATTTAGATTTTTGCAAGCGTTTACACATCAAAAATACAAAAATATTTTAAGAATTTTGAAAAAGTAGTTACACAAAGAAAAAAGGCCGTGACAAACTAATACTGTTTTGTTATTTGGTTAATAATTCAGTATGTGTTGCTTTTTTAATCCAGTAAGAATGTTAAGAGTACTCTACTAAGAAATTTGATTCTAATCGTAATATTTTTATGTTAAAATAAATAACGGTTATCTACCTCTTCCAGTATTTTATTTGGAATATTACTTATTTCATTCATTGCTTCGCATGAATTTATAATTTAGAGAACTTTAATAAGGGGAATACTATTATGAGAAAAATTTTAAAAGAGGATAAACTTTATTCTTTAGTTGAATTCAGAGATAAGCTCTACGATGATTTAGATTTATCAAGAAGCGATTTAGCTACTTTGTTTTGTGCAATGTTGATTGCATCTATTGGCTTAAACATGGATTCCACTCCAGTTATCATTGGGGCAATGTTGATTTCTCCATTAATGACACCTATTATTGGAATTGGTTTTTCATTAGCAATACTAGATATGAAACTGCTCAGAAAGTCGTTTAAAATTCTTTCTATTCAAGTTTTCTTAAGCCTCTTAGCATCTACGATTTATTTTTTTATTTCTCCAATTTCTTATGCAAGTTCAGAAATTATTTCCAGAACTTCACCAACAATTTGGGATATAGTTATAGCTTTTGTGGGTGGGGTAGCTGGAGTTATTGGAGCACGAAAAAAAGAAGCAAATAACATTGTACCTGGAGTAGCTATCGCAACAGCTCTTATGCCCCCAGTATGTACTGTAGGCTATGCTATAGCAACGGGAAACTTTAAGTTTATGTTAGGAGCATCCTACTTATTTTTCATTAACTATAGTTTTATTATGCTTGCTACATACATAGGGACGAGCTTTACTATGGTGAAAAATCATTACATTAAACACAATCAAGAAGCCTATAAAATGCGAAAAATATTAATTCTAGTTTCGCTTATTCTTATTATTCCAAGTTTGGTTTCAGCGACTACCTTAGTGAGAGAGACCTTAATCAATGAATCTATAAATAAATACTTATCTGAACAGTTTAAAGACAACACAATCCTAAAAAAGAACTATGACAAAGAAGATAATACTTTAAAGTTAACTATTTCAGGAAACTATCTTTCAGATGAGGAAGTGAAAGAAATTCTTAGTAAACAAAACGATTATGGCTTGAAAAATATTTCAATTCAAATTTCACAATTATCCAATGATCGATTGACCGAAAAAGACATAGTCGAGTATATTATTCAATATAAAAATGACCATGAACTTCAAAAAATTGATAAGGAAAAGGAGAAGAAAGAAACTCCAACTAAAAACAAGGAATAGGAACAATTTTCCTAGTCAAATACACAAAAAAGAGAGAACAGGATTAAATGTTCTCTCTTTTTAGTTACTATAGTTAACAAAGACTTTTTTATAAGGAAAATCAACTATTGGTTTTATTTATCGTCTTTTTTAACCATATTTTTAACGNCTTCGATGGCTCCTTCAACAGCATCTTTGGCATCTTCTGCAACTTCTTTAACTTTAGAAACTACTTTTTCAGCAGCTCCTTCTTTTTCTGTTTTTTTATCACCAGTTAATTTGCCTAGGCCTTCTTTAACAGAACCTTTAGCTTGGTTGAATTTTTCTTCTGTAGACATAATTTAGACCTCCATTGTCAGTTTCAATTTTTAAAGAAATGAAACAATATAAGAATCTCTAATTCCAGTTCGAGGATTAATGAACGCGAGCTTTTTCATTTGATGCAGCGTCTTTAACAGCCTCTACACCATCGCCAACTTTTTCTTGAACAGCTGAGAAACCACCGCTAATGCCAGATTTTGCTTTTTCGAATTGCTCAGAAGCAAATTCGCCTGTTGATTCAGCAACATCTGTCACTCGGTCTTGAAGGCTTACTGAATCCGCTTCGTGTTGTTCTTTTGTTTTAATATCAACAACATTGACATTTACTTCAACAACTTCCAAATCAGTCATCTTAGAAACTTCTTCTGCAACGACTTTCTTGATTTCTTTGTATAAAGCAGGAACATTCTTTTGATATTCTGCAACCACATTCAAGTCAACAGCTACTTGTTCTTTACCAACTTCAACATTGACACCATGAGTCACGTTGTCAGAGTTGACCAATTTATCTTTTATATTAGAGAAAAAGCNACCGTCAACAGCCAGTAAACCTGAAACTTTCTCTAAAGAGAGACCGATAATTTTTTGAATGACCTTATCATCGTAAGTCAATTCACCTTTTACTTCGTGAACTTCTTGAGCGACTTCTTTTTTAGCAACATCTTTAACATCTTTATTTGACATGTTAAACTCCTTTATTCTTATTTAAATATATTTTTGTTTTGAATATAATATCCGATTCCTGCCCCTAGAGTAGCGCAAATCAAGACAAATAGAGTCTTAAAGAAGCCAAAGGATAGGATAAAACATGCTAGAATAATGCCTGCTAATCCAGACAAGATTGGATATTGATATTTTTTAAACCATTCCATTTTTTACTTCCTTACTTTACACGACTAGTAGTTTTTTTAGCCGCTTCTTTTGGCTTGAAGTCTGAGACAGAGATTTTAAGCTTGACATTATGATTGATTCCGAAGAATTCTGTCAATCCAGACGCAATTTCTTCTTGAATCAACTGACTTCTCTTAATGATGTTTTCCGAAGGAACGATTGCCCCTTTAACAGAAACCATGCATTTGTTTTTACGGCTATTTACTGAAACTGTAGGATCTTTAATTAAACCGTGTTCTGTTAACAGACTACGAACAAACCCTTCAATCGCTGAATTTTTCAGCATCAGTTTCCCATCCGCATCAGCTAGCTGAATTTCCAAACGTCTCTTAGGATAAAAAACTATCACTAACATTAGTAGTAAGATTAAGCTTGCTAAAACCACAGTGCCCCAGAAAACATACCTAGAAAGATAGTAGCCCACAAAAGGAATCTGCTTCCACGTGAATAACTTCCAACTAAATAACTGGAGCCCCAGACCGCTGACTTTATGAAAGTCTAGCAAAACAGGAATCAAAATTGTCAAGATTAAAATACAGAAAATAAGGGAAAGTATTTTTCTTGATTTTGACATATTGAATCCTCACATCATTAAATTTTAAATTGTATTTTGAAAGTAAAAAGACAATTTATGCATTTTTACCTACAAAAAATGATACAACAGCTACTACAATAACTGCACCAATGATAGAAGGAAGCAAGGCCATACCAGCCAAACTAGGACCCCAAGTTCCCAAAAGTGACTGACCGACAGCAGAACCAACTAAACCTGCAACAACGTTTGCAATAACACCCATTGAGCCGCCTTTTTTAGTGATTGATCCAGCAATAAGACCAATAACTCCTCCAACAATAATAGACCAAAGCATATTGATTCTCCTTTCTAATTTTTTCTAAATCAAAATTGTTTAATAATATTTTTTACTATTATTTTTTGATTAACATAATTATATAATTTTCCAACTTGGAAACATAATAATTCAACTTGGTTTTCTTTCTGTTTATCTGTACTATAGTTATATAATTTTCCAACTTGGAAACATAATAATTCAACTTGGTTTTCTTTCTGTTTATCTGTACTATGTTAAACGAGGTTAAATGCACAAAATATGGTATAATTGCCTGATAATAAAAACACTATATAAAGAAGTTGTTAAACGAGGTTAAATGCACAAAATATGGTATAATTGCCTGATAATAAAAACACTATATAAAGA
>NZ_RJMM01000014.1 GCF_003943655.1 Streptococcus sanguinis | reverse complement strand
GCAACACCCCATGTAAGATATTAAACAGTTTGTAAGCTTCTAATTGTTTCTTATGATCTACTCTATCAAAATCATCAATAATAAGTACCTTAGGTTTTGAAAAATAAGTTAACATTTTCAAGAAGAATTTTTCACTATTTAACAAATGAAAAAACTCCAAATAAAAATTATCCGATTTGATTTTAAATAACTGTGCCACAGAAACTGAGAGTGCAATTATTACTATTATCCATTTTAAAACAATAATTGATAAAAAGTCAGATAATCCCATGTTGAATGCTGGTGTCAACAATAAAGAAATTACAACACAAACTATGACAAATAATTTCATTAACCAATAATAAAATGTGTGTAATTCTTTAAAAGCAATTTGTATTACAGTTCTCTCGTCTCTAGTTTCCCACAATTTAAGGTAAATAAATTTACGACCTTTTTTATTTGACTCAGACGCTTTTTCTAAGAAAGTTGTTTTCCCACTTCCCCATTTTCCGTTGAGAAAAATTGTTTGGTATCTACCTTCCTTCTTCTCTTCTATTAATTCCCTAAACCCGTTCACAGCTTCAGGAGTTTCTATATTTTCAAATTTGATATATTCTTTCATATTCTATTCTCTTTTAAATTTCACTCAAAGATCAATTTCTTCTCAGGAAAGGCGATGGAAACCGTCGTTCCCTGACCAACTTGAGAGTCTATAGCAATCTTGTGTCCCAGTTGGTCAGCAATTTTCTTGGACAGATAAAGACCTAAGCCTGAGGACTGCTGGGTCAGACGACCATTGTAGCCTGAGAAACCACGCTCAAAAACCCGCAGCAAATCAGAATTTTGAATGCCCAGACCCGTGTCCTTGATGTAGAGTCTGTCCTCATGAAAATAAATCTCTATGCTGCCTTCTTTGGTGTATTTAAGACTATTGGACAGGACCTGCTCCAAAATCACTAGAAACCACTTTTTATCAGTGACAATCGTGTAGTCTAGATCATGAAGATTGAGGCTGAGTCCTTGCTGAATAAAGAAAAGGGCATATTTCTTGACTACTTCTCTAACCAAATCAGCCAGATTTTCCTGCTTCAGAACTAGATCATCATGGAAGCTTTCCAGACGGAGGTACTGGAGCACCAGATGAACGTAAGACTCGATCTTAAAGAGCTCCTGCTCCAGCTGAGACTTAGCTTCCTTATCCTTCAAATCTCCAATCAAAAGTGAACTGGCAGCAATAGGAGTCTTGACTTGATGAACCCAAAGAGTATAGTAATCAAGCAAATCATTGTATTTCTCCTGTTCAACCAAGAGCTGATTCTTCTGTTCGTACTCCAGCTCCTCCACTCTTTCCTGCAAAAGCTTTTCTAGAGGAGTCTGCGCCTGAGCAGAGGCTTGCAGCTTCTGGCTGCGATAAGCCTTATAGGACGTCCAAGCATCTGCTCCGATAAACAAGAAAGACAGAAAAGCCAGCAAGAGCGCAACGTATTCCAGCAGACTGCGGTAAGCATCAAAGACAAAGGCAAAGAGCAGAATAAAGCCTAGCAGCAGAATCAAAAGAGCTAGAAAAAATCGCCGTGAATAAAGGTAAGACTTAAGAAAGAAAAATTTATCCTGTGTGTCCATTGATGAGACCGTATCCTATTCCTTTTTTGGTTTCGATGAAATTCTTCAGTCCGTGCTCTTCAAGCTTTTTACGCAGGCGAGCGACATTGACCGATAGGGTATTGTCGTCGATGAAAAAGTCACTGTTCCAGAGTTCCTTCATCAGATCATCACGCGCCACGATACCATCTGCGTGCTCAAAGAGAACCCGCAAAATCTGAAATTCGTTCTTGGTCAAAGTCACCACTTTCCCATCAAAGACCAGATCTGTCGACTTGAGATTGAGAATGACACCCTGATGCTCCAAGAGACTCTGGTCGTTTCCAAACTCATAGGAACGGCGCAGCAAGCCCTGAACCTTAGCCAGAAAGACATTATTGTCAAAAGGCTTGGTAATATAGTCGTCCGCCCCCATATTGATAGCCATGACAATGTCCATGGACTGATCGCGAGAAGACAGAAACATGATAGGCACCGTTGAAATCTTGCGGATTTCCTGACACCAATGATAGCCGTTGAACAAGGGCAGGCCGATATCCATCAGCACCAGATGCGGCTCCTCTCGGACAAAGACAGTCAGCACATCCATAAAGTCCTCGACTGCCACTACCTGAAAGCCCCATTGTTCCAGCATTTTCTTAATCATCTGACGGATGACTGGATCATCTTCTACTAGTAAAATCTTGTGCATCTTTCCCTCCCGATTGCTTGCTAGTAACATTATACCAAAAAATGCGCTTGCTTGTTTATCATCCTCGGTCTAAGGTATGATTTTTCTGGAAAAGAGAAATTCTATCAGAAAAATATGCTATACTAACTAGTAGAAATTGGAGATATAACATGAGCAATATTTTTACTTACCTTGAAGAAGTGCAGCATGACAGCATTTATGATAAACCTTTCAATGAACTGGATCTTCTAATCCTGACAGAGATGACCTACTTGCCTTTTGACAAACTAGTGCATGAAGACATGTCCCCTTACTGCGACTGCCGACTGCTGGATTTGGCCGATCAAGTACCGCGCGACCTCTCCATGATGGTCAGCAAAAATCGTCTGAAACTATTGGATTTGGCCGCAGCCTCTACTCGCTTTAAAAATCTAAAACTGATGGGCTATGTCAATGACGTTGACCAAGATATTCAGAAGCAATTCGCTGCCTTGATTTTCAAAATCAAGCCCGATACCTATGTCCTGGTCTTTCGCGGCACAGACGACTCCATTGTTGGCTGGAAGGAAGACTTCCACATGACCTATATGGCTCAAATCCCTGCTCAGAAAATGGCCGCCCGCTACCTGCAGAAAGCCTTAGAAAATCTGCCCGGTAACTTTATCCTAACCGGCCATTCCAAAGGAGGAAACTTGGCTTCCTATGCAGCCAGTCAGATGGAAACGTCGCTTCAAGACCGTATTGAAGCCATCTACAGTTATGATTCTCCCGGTCTCAATCACTCTGTCACCGAAAGCGATGGCTATCAGGCCATAGTTGAAAGGATGAAACGCTACCTGCCTCAGAACTCTATTGTCGGCATAATGCTGGAAACACCTAAGGAAGCTAGGATTGTCAAAAGCAGTGCCATCGGCGGCTTTGCCCAGCACGATACCTTTTCGTGGAAGATCAAGGGGAACTCATTCCTATTGCTGGATACATTAGATGCAGAGAGCCTGCAGATAGACAAGACTTTTAAAAATTGGGTGAGCACCGTTTCAGATGAAGAACTTAAAGATTTTTTCGACCTCTTTTTCGGACTGATTTTGGATGCTGGTATCCAGTCTGTCGACGAACTATCCAATGTTGAAAACTTTAACAAAGTTCTCGATATCCTGAAAAATGCTCAATCTCTAACAGACCAAGAACGTGACATGCTGCTGCGCTTGTCCAAGCTCCTGCTGAATATGCGTGTTCAAAGCTGGAAGGATGACATTAGCATACCTAATCTTTCTGAAATTGGCAAAGATATCCGAGAAAACCTATCACGCTGGAGCAAGCAGTTGCCTTTTGGCCAGTCTGAGACTGACAAAGTGGAAGAGACTGCTACAGAAGTTCACGAGTAAAATCGTAAAAGTCCTCTTTATCTTATCCAACAGAAGACTTGTCCTATCCATACCAAAAAAGAAACAAGCTCTTATCTTGACAGCTTGTTTTTTCTTTGTTAGAATGTAACAAACCTATTTACAACTAAGTAGTAATAAAAATCAGAAAGGAAACCATCATGAAATCTATCAAAGGAATCGCCCTTATCGCCGTCAGCATAATCCTGACTATCTATGCTTGGGCTTCAGCTGGGATGACCAACTTTATCGTACCTGGTCTAGCCTTGACTACCCTCTCGCTGACCTTTTTACTTGCGACTCGGAACGCCCTATTGGAAAAATGGTTCCATGGCATCGAAAAGATGTACGCCTATCATAAGTTTACAGCTATCTTTTCCGTCGTTCTGCTTGCTCTCCACAATGTTGCCATGGGTGGCAGTCTCTGGGGCTCTCATCTGGCAGCCCAGCTTGGAAATGTCGGCATCTATCTCTTTGTCAGTATTGTTCTGGTGGCCTATCTTGGCAAGCACATCAAATATGAGGCTTGGCGCTGGATTCACCGCTTTGTGTATCTGGCCTATATCTTTGGTCTCTTTCACGCTTATATGCTGATGGGCGGTCGACTCCTGACACCGACCTTGCTAGGCTTCGTAGTCGGATTCTACGCTATCATCGGTTTAGCTTCTGGCTTTTATATCATCTTCCTCTATCAAAGTTTGGCCTTTCGACATCTGGGGAAAATTCTGCAGGTCAAACGACTGAACCACGATACCGTGGAGTTGAAAATCCAACTCAGTCAAAAGCTAGACTATCAGTACGGTCAGTTTGCCTTCGTCAAGATTTTCCAAGAAGGATTTGAACAAGCGCCACATCCTTTCTCTATCTCTGGCGGCCATGACAATATCGTCTACTTTACTATCAAGAACTCTGGCGATCACACTAAGAAACTTTATGACAAGATCCAAGAGGGAACCAAGGTCACCATTGACCGAGCTTATGGTCACATGATTCTGGACCAAGGGCAGGAAAAACAAATCTGGATTGCTGGTGGGATTGGCATTACGCCCTTCATCTCCTATATCCGAGAAAATCCTAATCTGAATCGTCCAGTCAGCTTCTACTATGCTTACACTGGAGCTGAAAATGCAGTCTACCTAGACCTACTCAAAGACTACGCAGCCAAGAATCCGCAGTTTGATCTTCATTTGGTCGATAGCAAGGTCTCCGGCTATTTAGACTTCAAGAATTATCCTCTGGATAACCAAACCACCGTCTTCATGTGCGGCCCTGTCAAGATGATGGAGAAGCTAGCCAACGAATTTAAAAAGACCAATCCTAAAGCAGATCTGGTCTATGAAGGCTTTAAATTTAAATAAAGAAACCAAAAAGAGGAGTTCTGAACCGCACCCCAAAAGTTAGACAGAAAAAATCTAACTTTTGGGGTGTTTTTAAATGAAATTAACTTATGAGGATAAAGTTCGAATCTATGAACTAAGAAAACAAGGAATCAGCTTAAAGCGACTTTCAGAAAAATATGGGATGAACCTTTCAAATCTTGACTACTTAATTCGATTGATTGATCGCTACGGAATAGATAGTGTCAAAAAAGGGAAAAACCGTTATTACTCTCCTGAATTAAAACAAGAAATCATCAATAAGGTTTTGATTGAAGGTCGTTCGCAACTAAGCGTATCTCTGGATTATGCTCTTCCAAGTAGTGGATTACTTCCAAATTGGCTGGCACAATACAAGAAAAACGGGTATACTATTGTTGAGAAAACAAGAGGGAGACCAGCTAAAATGGGACGTAAACGGAAGAAAACTTGGGAAGAAATGACAGAATTAGAGCGACTTCAAGAGGAGAATGAGCGTCTACGTACTGAGGTGGCCTACCTAAAAAAGTTAAAAGAGCTAGAAGACAGGGACGAAGCCTTACAGCGAGAAAGGCAGAGACAGTTAGAGAAATGGTTTCAGGAGGATTTCGATTAGATTTACTTCTTGAAACGGCACATTTAGCTCGCTCAACTTACTACTATCACTTAAAACAGCTAGATCAACCAGATAAGAATCAAGAACTTAAAGCTGAAATTCAGGCCATTTATAGTGAGCATAAAGGAAATTATGGCTATCGGAGAGTTACTCTTGAATTAAGAAATCATGGCTTCGTGGTGAATCATAAGAAGGTCCAACGGCTGATGAAAGTCCTTGGTTTAACGGCTCGAATTCGTCGAAAACGGAAGTATTCTTCCTACCAAGGAGAGATTGGCAAGAAAGCAGAGAATCTCATTCAACGCCAGTTTGAAGCAGCCAAGCCAATGGAAAAGTGCTATACGGATGTGACAGAGTTTGCCATTCCAGCAAGCAGGCAGAAACTCTATTTATCCCCTGTTCTGGATGGATATAACAGTGAAATCATCGCTTATCATCTTTCTACTTCACCAAATTTAGAACAAGTGAAGACCATGTTGGAACAGGCATTCACAGAGAAACACTACGAGAATACGATTCTCCATAGCGATCAAGGCTGGCAATACCAACATGATTCTTATCATCGGTTTCTAGAGAATAAGGGAATTCAGCCATCCATGTCACGCAAGGGTAACAGCCCAGACAACGGCATGATGGAGTCCTTCTTTGGCATTCTTAAGTCTGAGATGTTTTACGGTTATGAGAAGAACTTTAGGTCTTTAGAAGACCTTGAGCAAGCTATTGTGGACTACATTGATTACTACAATAACAAACGAATCAAAGTCAAACTAAAAGGACTTAGCCCTGTGCAATACAGAACTAAATCCTTTCAATAATTAATTGTCTAACTTTTTGGGGTCAGTACATTCAATCCTCTTTTTTAGTCTATTTGAATTCAACAGATTTTGAAAAAGATCAATGTTATATCCCTCAATATCCAAAAATAGACTTTTCAAACTACAAAAATATACGGAAAAGATTAATTCCAATCAGAATGAGAAAGAAAATAGAAAATCCGATAAACAAATATTTAAAATACTTTTCATTGCTGATGCAGCGCTCAACATATGCCTCTTCTGGATTCTTAGGATTATAATAGACCGTCATACCTGAGCCGATGGGAAATATTTTTTCAAATCTAGACTCCTATCCGAGCCGTAAACATAGTCACTTGAAAAAACATCTTTTTGGATTTTTCCTGAAGAGGCAGGGATAAACTGTTTATACTTAAGACTTTTTCGATATTGTTTTCCACGGACAGTATATTCTACAAGAGGCAAGGCTACCTGAGGTGGCTCGCCATAGCGACTATAGATAGAACTGTTCTATCCTATACTTTGCCTGATATTAAAGATGTAGATTTACTTCTAATAGAAATTTCTTTTCGGTAGTGCAGATAGAGTGGAAAAACAATGACTAGCCAGAGTAGCCCAAGCACCACAATCGTAATCATAGGATTCATTACTATCTCCTTCGTTACTTTGATATTCAATACATATTGTATCAAAATTTTCATCGATACCAAAGTCTCTATAGGATAGCTTTTTGACTTTATAAAAATTATCGTTTTTCGATATATTTTTCTTGAAATACAATAAAAAATAAATTATAATAAGAATAAAAGGAAAAGAAAATCTACTGCCGGCTGATTTTCGATAGAGGTAAGCATCATGAAAAAGATTGAATTAAAAAATAATTCTTTGCTCAAAGATATCGTTACTCTTCTGAATCTTATCATAGTGGGTTATGCTGCTATTCTGGTGTTTCTTACTATCCTAAGTGTGATTTCTTACACCGGTCTTTCCGACAGGTTTGGAATAAAGCTCAATGTTCAATTTCTGCCCTCAGTTGATTTTTCAAATTGGTGGAGTATTCTAGCCTTTGTTATAAACCTTCTCACAGCTTCTTTGACTATTTATCTCATCTATCTTGCTCGTAATTTCATCAAAAATTTGATTGGTGGAAAGATTTTTGATTCATCAAACACGCAACTAGCTGATAAGGCATGGAAAGTCTTTTTGGCTCTGACCTTTCTTTCCGTTAAGGTTGCTGCTTCAGGCAATCTCATCGCCCTCCCCTTCTCTTTTAACGCCAGTATGAGCTTTACACCTCTCTTGGGTGCTCTGATTATTTGGCTGATGATGAAAATTCTGGAAAAAGGGATTGATATAGCTGAAGAAAATGAATTTACCATCTAGGAGGCTGCTATCATGATTATCGTTAATCTTGATGTTCAGCTGGCCAAGAAAAAGATGAAACTGGGAGAACTAGCCGATATCATCGGCATCACAAACGCCAACCTTTCCATCCTCAAAACGGGCAAGGCCAAGGCTATTCGCTTTAGCACCCTCAATGCTATCTGTCAGGCCCTTGATTGCCAGCCCGGGGATATCCTAGAATTTACAGATGATGAAGAATAAAAAAACTCCCGTCCTAGCCGATTTCATTTAGCTAAGGATAGGAGTTTTTTTTGCCTATTCAATCATTTGTGTTTCAGCTAGTTTCTTATACCAGTGAGCGGATTTCTTCGGATAGCGTTCCTGCGTTTCGAAGTCTACGTAGAATAAGCCGTAACGCTTTTCATAACCGTTAGACCAAGAAAAGACATCCATCAGAGACCAAATAAAGTAGCCCTTGACATTAGCCCCGTCCGCAATCGCATCGGATAAAACTTCCAGATGCTGCTTGACGTAATCAATCCGAGCATCGTCGTAAACTGTATTGTCCACAAATTCATCTTTATAACCCAGACCATTTTCTGTGATATAAATCTTCTTGTAGTTTGGATAATCTTTCTTAATCCGCATGATCTGATCATAAAGACCTTGCGGATAGATAATCCAATCCCAATCAGTTTTCGGAATATGGGTTGGAGATTCTCTGCGTCCCACACCCTTAATCTGGTACTTGGAGCTTCCCTTTTCGCCTTTTCCGTTATGGATAATTTCTGTTTCACCGTCAAAGTCGCGCATCCAATCACTCATATAGTAGTTGATGCCAAGGAAGTCATTGAGGTCTTTAGCTGCTTCTAGAGCTGCAAAGTCTTCATCTCGCAGATCCAGCTGGCCACCATTGACTTTAAGGATGTGATTTACTCCTGCCAGAGTTACATCTGAATAGTGCCCCAGATAAGTCGCATCTAGGATAAACTTGTTATGAATAATATCTTCCAACTCTGCTGCTCTGACATCTGCTGGATTTTCTGGGTCATAAGGATATTTTGTCGGAAGTGCATGAACCACACCGATTTCACCCTTGTAGCCCTTATCCTTATAAAGCTTAACAGCACGGGCATGAGAGACCATCATATTGTGATGGGATTGGAAAACCTTGGCCAAGTCATACTGGATACCCGGAGGGAATTTTCCTACTAAATACTGACCATCACCAATGGGGCCAATTTCATTGAAAGTCGTCCAATAGCGAACTTCTGGAAATTCTTCAAAACAGAAAGCCGCATAGTCCACAAAGTGCTCAATGTTGTCCCGATTAAGGAAATCTCCATTTGAATGAAGGGCCTCTGGTGTATCAAAGTGGTGAAGGGTCACAAAAGGTTCTACATGACGCTTGTGGCATTCTGCGAAAAGATTATGGTAAAATTCTACACCTTTTGGATTGACCTCGCCATAGCCTGTCGGGAAAATCCGTGACCAAGCGATGGAGATTCGAATGCCATTGACACCATACTCTTCAGCCAATTTCAGATCCACAGGGTATTTGTGGTAAAAGTCGCTGGCAGGTTCTGCCGTATACCAGTAGTTATCCTCTAGGTATTTATCCCAGGCAACAGGTCCTTTTCCATCTGTGTGAGTTGCTCCCTCAGCTTGATAGGCCGCTGTTGCACCACCGAAAATAAAATCTTTAGGTAAGCTTTTTGTCATCTTATTTTCCTTTCAATAGCATTTGAGATGAAGGCAAGCTTGATGACATTCTTATCAAGTTGCTTCATCTCAAATAAACAGATTTAGTTGTTAAATTGCTCCTGAACGAAGGCAAGCGCCCCTTTACCATCACGAGTGAGCTTGATGTATTGGCCACCTTCAGTCTTAGCTAGCTTGATGCCTAATTTATCTGTTTCCGCTTTCATATCTTCAAAGTTGGAAGCAACTTGAGGAGCCAGGATAACGAGATTAAACTCAGGCAACATTTCACGGTGAGCACCGTAGCCGCCAGCTGCTGCTTTGACAGGAACATTGTATTCAGCTGCTGCTTTATTCAAAGCGTTGGCCAGCAATCCACTAGTACCACCGCCTGCACAGAGCACCAGAACATTGGTTTCTTCGCTAATATTGTTTTGAGATGGAGCTTCTTCATCCACTCCTGCTTTTTCAAGGATAGCGTCTGCTTTAGCAGTATTAAAGTTAGCTGCTACTTTTTCTTTCAGAGCATCGTTAGCTTTGCCGGAACGTTCTTCTTCTAGGATTTGTTCGTCATAAACCTTGACAAATGGATAGTAAATAATCACATCCACCACTACCAGAAGGGCTGCAAGAACAAAGGACAGAAGCTGGAAGTTGGTACCCAGCACAATTCCCAGAGGTCCAGGTGTCACCCAAGGAAGGTTGGCTGAGAAGGAGTTCATGTTCAAAGTATCAACAAAGAATTTGAAAATCCATACGTTTGCGATAGGTGCAAAGATAAATGGAATGAAGAAAATCGGATTCAGTACGATTGGAGCACCAAAGAGAATAGGCTCATTGACACCAAAGAAAGTTGGGACAACAGATGCTCGACCAATTGCACGGTTACGCTCGGACTTACAGATCCACATGAAGAGGAATGGAACAATCAAGGTCGCACCAGTACCACCCATGGTAACGATGAACATTTGAGTACCAGAAGTGATGACCTTATCCGCATGCTGACCAGCTTGTACCAGAGCCAAGTTGGCATCGATATTGGCATAAGTAATGGCAGCAATGGCAGGCTCAACGATAGACGGACCGTGAATTCCTACGAACCAGAAGAAAGCATAAGCACCAAAGATAAGAGTGATTCCCAGATAGCCATCAGCTGCTGAGAAAAGCGGAGCAAGAAGCGTTCCGATGGATTCAGCAACCGTTACTCCCAGACTTGCTTTAACAAGCAGTTCCAAACCGTAGAGCAGAACAACTGATACAGTAAATGGAATCAAGTCTTTAAATACTTGAGAGATATTTGGTGGAACTTCTTCTGGCATGCGGATGGTGACATTATTTTTTACACAAACCTTGTAGACATTAACCGTAACGAAGGCTGCGATGAAAGCTGTCAAAAGACCTTTGGTTCCCATGAAGGCAGTCAGGAAGCCACCTTCCTTGGCAGGCTCAGCTGCCATGAGGAGGAAGCCGACCATAGAAGCCAGCATAGTAGACAAGAAGTTAATCTGGTTTGTAGCAGGCAGGTCGCGATTGACAGAGTCTGTCAAAGCCTTGGCAGTGGTCCCACCCACAAAGAAAGCCAGAATCCCCATCGAATAGCTATAAGGGGTCATTAGGAAAGTTTCAATGTCCTTAGACCAATGGAAGCCCCATGCATTTGGAACATAGGCAATCAAGATAAAGATAGATGAGAAGAGGATGACTGGCATACCAGCGATAAAGCCATCCCGAATGGCACGGAGATAGATATTCCGAGAAATCTTCTCAAAGAAAGGCTTCCCTTTCTCAATAAGTCCGATGAGTTTGTTCATTATTTTACTCCTCTTTTATATAATTCAATCAAATGGTGCATCATGTCCTTTAGCAAAATAGTAGTCATTAAGTGATCTTGACCGTGCATCATGGTCACACTGTAAGCCAAGTCCTCACCAGCCGCTTCTTTTGTCAAAAGACTGGTCTGAGCATGGTGTGCTTCGGCGATACAGCCATTGGCTTCTTCTACCAAGGCGTCTGCCTTAGCAAAATCCCCAGCCTCTGCTGCTTTCAAAGCTTCTAGGAGCTTGGAGCGAGCGTCACCAGCGTAGGCTACAATTTCAAAACCGAGCAATGTTACTTCTTCTCTATTCATGAGAGTTCCTCCTTGTATTCTTATGTAAAATGTTATTATTTTCTATTTATAAAAGACGTTGAATATGCAGCACCAGGTAGACCCGTTCGCTGCGGTAGAGATCAATTCCCGTCTTCTGGGCAATAATTTGGTAAATATCACTTCCGACCTGATAGGCTTGAGGATAGGTCATCTGAATCTGACTTTCCATTTCCAGCAGGGAAACATTGTCATCACGGCTTCTGTCCAGATAGTCTAAAAAGTAGTTCAGGTGAATCATAAAACGGTCATAAAAATTGCTGTTTTCTGCACTTCTTTTAATGCCATTTTTCTTCAGCTCTGCTTCAACTGCAGCCAGAATATCTTTTCGCTTGCCCAAGTGACTTTGCCCCTCGGGATTGGTCTCCCCTTCGGCATTGATAAAGTGATAGGCAATGCGATTGACCTCGTCGCTAGGGAAATTATCCAACAACCGCTCGCGGTATATGGCTACCGCTTCCTGAGCAATCTGATAAGGGACAGGGTATTTGTCCGAAGCATCTGGCAGGTCACTCTCCTTGTACCGCCCCTGCTGCAGAGCCTGATATGAACAGTAGATGTGATCCGTCAGCGTGACATAGATATAGTCCTGGACAGGGTAATCATACTTCTTAGAAAGGGTATCAATCACATCATAGGTCACTGTGATAAAGTCCAGTGGAACATCTTTGAGCAAGGCCACAAAGTTTTCTTTAGACTCTTCCGTTCTTAGGCGAAAGATTTTCTCAATCTTACTTTCCAGAACGATGTCACCCTTCTTTTTATTAAAAGCTATGCCACTGCCAATCAGAACAACCTCTTCACCATTTTCATGTTTGGCTAGAGCAACATTGTTGTTCATAGGATGTATGATTCGATACATATCTCCTCCTCTTCATTTTCTAGGGTTCTGGCAAAACAAAAAGACCACAAACAAACCGAGGCTATATCTTCCCTCAATTTATTTGCGGTCACGCCTAATCCAACTTAGTAACGCTCACCCTATTCAATTTCTGATTTCATTATAGCATATCAGTCGCAGAATGTAAACCCTTACTTTATTTATTTTTTAACAAATTTTAGGCTCTTTCTTTCCAAGAGGTAGCTGTTTTTTGAAGAACCTTGTTGAGCTCATCAATATTTTCAAATCCTGTTGTACGAAGCCACTTGCGAGCTGCTTCTTCACCTTGCTCAATGTAGTCTTTGACACTGCCAGCCCAAGTCGCACGTCCGCAAAGAACACCGTTGAAGTTAGCACCTGACTCATGAGCAAACACAAGAGTTTCTTGAAAGAGTTTCGCAGATACACCCGCACTCAAGTAGATGTATGGCAGGTTAGTTGCCTCATCCTGTTCCTTGAAGAAGGCAGCTGCTTGTTCTTTAGTATGCACCACTTCACCATCACCAAAGCCTTCAACGTATTTAACATTGACTGGAACTTCCACTTTCAAGACATCAATGTTGAAACGTGGATCAGAGAAGACCTTCATAGCTCCGATAACCTTATGAGGCTTGACTTTAGCATACTCAGCGCTGGAAGCATCCGCAATCTTTTCATCGTAAGCCAAGATTTCAAGGAAGAATGGAATATCTTCTGCCACACACTCAGAACCCACACGCTCGATATAAGCCTGCTTTTGTTGGTTGAGTTCTTCGGAACTGTCTACGTCATAGTAAAGAAGGAATTTCACTGCATCCGCACCTTGTTCTTTGATGCGTTTTGCAGACCAAACATCCAGACAGTCTGGCAGGCGCTTGGTGCTTGAAGTATCATAGCCTGTCTTTTCATAGGCCAATAGCAAGCCAGCTTTCTTGTCCAAAGCCTTAGTAGCAGGCAGTCCATACTCAGGATCCAGCAACATAGATGAAGCATAAGGAGTTAGCTCTTCTGCGACCAAAACTTTCAGTTCTTCCATTTGAGCTACTGTTGGTTCTGCTTCCTGGTGTTGAGCCATAAGGCGTTTCAAAGCACCGCGTTGGTCAAATGCCAAAGCAGAAATGATGCCATTCTCATCAGAAAGTTTTTCCATGTACTTGCGTTTTTGTTCTGTTAATACCATTCTTTATACCTCTTTTACTGTGATTTGATTGTATAGGCCATCGTAGTTTTCAACGTTGACATGACCAGTCATTTTTTCTTGGGCATTGAGCATGCCCAGAACATTTGCTTTTTTGAGCAGAGAGACATCATCTTCTTGATGACTCAAGGCTGAAGAGATCCCTGCAACAGTTGAGTCTCCAGAGCCAACTGGATTGACCACTTGGATTTTAGGAATATCTACTTTATAGAAAGTATCCCAGTGCTTAGCAAAAGCTCCATCTGCACCGAGTGATACGATGATCCACTCGATTCCATCAAAGAGCGGTTCTGAAAGGACAGCTTTTAACTCATCCAAATCTTTGGAAACTTCGCGACCCAATAACTGAGAAAGTTCCTCGTTATTTGGTTTGATGGCAGTTGGTTTCACTTCTGATTTAAGTACAGCTTCCAGAGCTGCCCCAGAGCAATCCAGCACCACCTTATTACCAGCTTGATTAGCAATTTCAACCAATTGAATATAATATTCAACAGGTAAACCGGTTGGTAGACTTCCCGAGATACTGACAACATCTGCCTCAGCCATCAAAGACCGGAAGTGTTCTTGGAAATCCCTCGCCTCATCTGCTGTAATAGTCGGACCGGCTTCCAGGATTTCTGTTTGCTTACCTTCATGCAAGACAGCAATACAGTTTCTCGTATCTCCTGAAATGTTATAAAAGCATTGTTTAACATTAGGATGAAGGTTTTGTAATAAGAACTCTCCATTAGTCCCACCAATCAGTCCCGTCGCAGCGACATTGTCTCCAATTTCTGCCAAGACCCTGGTTACGTTGAGGCCTTTGCCGCCCGCTGTTTTACTGACTTCCGCAACACGATTAACAGTATCTATTTTCAATTCTTCTAAAGGATAGGAAATATCGATAGAAGGATTCATGGTCACTGTAAGAATCATCTGGCTACCTCACTAGTCGTGGTACTCTCCACGATCCCATTTTTCAAGAAATTCTGTAAAGAAGTTGGCATCTGTTTGATGAGCATTGTGAGTCTCAACGTGCTCAATTTTTGCGATCAATTTTTTATTTTCTTCAGTTGGCTTGTACTCCGCATGAATGAAAGCTTCAATGATGTCACACATAAGGAGCTCACCAGTGATTTTTCCGCCAAAACCGATAACGTTGGCGTTGAGCTCTTCTTTAGCATAGAGAGCTGAAGTCATGTCACGTACCAAAGCTGAACGAACACCAGGAACTTTATTTACAGCGTTGTTGATACCGACTCCTGTACCGCAAATACAAACACCAAGATCCGCTTGACCACTAACGACTGCTTCCCCTACTTTTTTACCAAAGATTGGGTAGTGAGTACGAGTATGGTCATAAGTACCAAAATCAAGAACTTCATAGCCTTTTGATTTTAGAAAATCTGAGACTGCCATTTTTTCATTGGTAACGATATGGTCACATCCAATTGCAATTTTCATTTGATTTCTCCTTTTCTTAGCACATCTTGTTGAGCATGTCGACCCGGATTTGGTGGCGGCCACCGTCGTATTTCCCATTGACAAAGCCTTTGGCAATGTTCTTAGCCAGACCTTCACCAACGATTTCAGCTCCCATTGTAATCATGCGAGAGTTGTTATGGCCGCGAGTCATGTAGGCAGAGCGTTCATCTGAGACTTCCGCCGCTACCATACCTTTGATTTTGGTCGCTACCATAAATGGACCAGCACCATAAGCGTCAATGACAATACCAAGATTTTCCTCTTGTTTATTCACCTCAGCCGCAACTGCAAGGGTCACATCAACAAAATCTTGACCTTCTTTCGTCACATCCACCACTTCAAAGTTTTCTCCGACGAGAAAATCCTTGACCACATCTTTCAGCTTGCTTCCAGCAGCATCTGCTCCAATAATAATTGCCATGAGCATTCTCCTTTGTTTGATTTTTTGCACAGAATATTGTTTATAAAAAACACTTTCTGTTTCCTATAAGCATACTATACTCCTTTAAAAGTTATTTGTCAACAGATTTTTGTTTATTTTAATCAAAATATTTTTAAAGATGATTAAAATAAACAAAAAAAGCCCTAAAAAGAGCTTTCTGATAATTTTTTCATCCATTTAAAATAAACTAAGAAATAATCTTGGTATAAACCTCCAGTTCTTCTTGAGCATTTTCAGACATCTGGTCTGTGATAACAGCTGTAATATCAGCCAAAGGACAGATAGAAGTGAAGTCTTCCTTGCCAATCTTAGAAGAATCAATCAATAGGTAAGTCTCTGTCGAGCGCTCCAAAGCTAGCTTCTGAGTATAGGCTTCTTCAAAAGAAGAGGTCATAATCTGCCCGTTTTTGATACCATTGCCACTGAAAAACATCTTAGTAAAGTACATCTTATCCATGATGGCATTGGTCATCTCGCCGACAAAGGCTTGAGTCGCTTCCCGCATCTCCCCACCAAGGAGAAAGACTTTGAAGGTATCCGACTTCTTCTTCAGAAGATCATGAAAGATCGGAAGGCAGTTGGTAATCACGCGCAGATGATGATTGCTGATTTCCTCAGCCAGCACTTCCACAGAAGTCCCCGGTCCAAGAAAAATAGTATCTCCATCTTCAATCAGCTCCACAGCCTTCTTGGCAACAGTCCGCTTGGCCTCGATATTCTGATAAAGCTTCTCTTCATGAGGTATTTCCCTGTACTTGAGGTGCTGATTACTTTTAGCCCCACCGTGAACACGAGTCAGCAACCCTTTACTTTCCAGCTCAATCAAGTCCCGCCGAACCGTCATATCTGAGACCTTCATACTCTCTACAATCTCAGCAACCGTCACTGTCCCAGCTCGATCAACCAGTTTAACTATTTCGTCCTGTCTCTGATTTTTACCCATACTATTCCCTCTCTACACTCTAGTTTTGTTTATTATAACTCATTTTTCTGTTTTTTTCCATATTATTTGTTTGTTTTAAACAAAATGTGATATAAAAATCCGAGAACAGAAATAGTTACTGTTCTCGGATTTTTAATTTTTCCTACTCTTTATAGTAGTATTGATCAGCAGGGACATTTCCGATATTCTGACCAAAAACTAATCTCGGTCTACTACTATCAGATTGATCACCATACGGATTTCTAAAGCCAATTTTAAATAAAGCAATCATAGCCCCTGAATTCCCTGACCGAATGTTGAGTGTTGGAAACTTAGAATTGGAAATCGAATTTGGTGAGATACTCTCATTTCTGTTCGTTTTTCCATCTGCGGATATAATTACTTCCAGACCTTCTCCATTTTTCCAGACACCTGCTAAAGTCGCATAATCACCTTTCATAATGGATTCAATGTCCAAATCTTGTTTCTCTACTGAGTCAGTAGTATATTTTTCCCACCACTTATCTTGATATTCTCTAAAACTAATTTGATTTGTTTGATCAAATATTATTCTTTTTTCTGAGCTAATATCTCCATTTGGTCCTTCAATATTTTCTGGAACCAATAACACTGAAATTTCTTTACCCTCTACAGCTATTTGGTTTACTCCAATAAAGTATGCTTCATAATAATCTCCTATTTTTCTAGGCAGTTTATTCTCATTCAACTTATATTGCATATGAGAAGAGCCACTCCAAAAATTCCAATCATTGCTTTTTCCAGTAATTCTTGGGAATACACTGGTTCGATTTTGAAAATAATCTTCAGGCTTATATGCATACAAAGTAAATCCTGAATCAGCTATTGATTGTTCCAAATCGTCATTGGAATAAACACCGTCAAATGAAGATAAGTTCCCCTTGAGTACTAAGTCCTGGTCTTTGGCATTATCTGATTTAAAAAAATCTTTTTGATTGGAAAATATCATTTCATGGTTCAAATCACCATCAGATAAAGTAACTGTAACAAGTTTAGATTTCTCATCAAATACTTCAATAGTAATATTAAAACTATCATAACCATCAGATTTTTTCATTTTGCTAGTAGATGTTTTTTTCTTTTCCTCTTCTTTCCAACTAGTCTCAAAAATACCAGAAACCTTACCATCGGAGGTTTGATAGTCTATTTTCCACTTATGATCAAGGGAACTAATTACAGCTTTACTGCCAGTATTAGAAATNTACTCCCCTGTAATATCAACTTTATCCGAACTATATATATGTTCACTAACTTCTTTAGTATTTTTCGAACTATATTGCTTATAGACAAAAAAACAAACTAAGCCTAGGATAGTTATAAAAATAATAGAACCCCAAAATATAAATTTCTGTTTTTTAACTCTATTTGTTCCCCTGTAACTTTTTCTCATATTTCCCTCCGATTCATTTAATAATTTTTAACTCCCTTATAAAACCAATGTCATTATAACTTTTTGATTTTGAATTGTAAATCCTTAAAATAAATATATGAGTTATTTCTAAATAGAAAATACTAATAAATCCCCCAGCAGCCTTCTGCTGGGGGATTGTCATTAGATAAAAGATTGTTATCCAATCAAACTTCCATTTGGGACTTTTTCATCCACGGTAAGGAGAGTCAGTTGGTCGCCGTGCTCGGCTGATAGAATCATACCTTGGCTGATGCGGCCCATCATTTTGCGCGGTTTGAGGTTAGCTACGATTTGGACTTTCTTACCGACCAGTTCTTGCTCGTTTGGATAATATTTAGCAATACCAGAGAGGATTTGGCGGTCCTCACCGTCTCCTGCATCCAAGCGGAATTGAAGAAGCTTATCTGAGCCTTCAACTTTAGAAACCTCTTTGACTTCTGCGACACGGATTTCTACCTTGTCAAAGTCGTCAAACTTGATTTCCTTGCGGTTAAGTTTGAGCTCGACTTCTTCTGGATTCCATTCTTTTTCAACCGCAGGTTTGTTGCCTTCCATTTGTCCCTTAATATAGGCAATTTCTTCTTCCATATCCAGACGAGGGAAGATTGGTGTTCCTTTTTCTACAACTGTCAGACCTGCTGGGAGTTGGTCAATTGCTAGGTTTTCCAGCGAAGTTGCTTGAGGCAAGCCAAGTTGGCTGAGGACAGCCTTGCTTGTTTCCATCATGAAAGGATCAATCATGTGTGCCACAACACGAAGGCTGGCTGCCAAGTGGCTCATAACTGCTGCCAGTTCTTTGATTTTGGTTTCATCCTTAGCCAGAACCCAAGGAGCGGTTTCATCGATATATTTATTGGTGCGGGAGATGAGCGTCCAGACTGCTTCTAGGGCGCGTGGGTAGTCTACTGCATCCATGTGTTTGTAGTAGTCAGCGATGGATTCAGATGCCACCTGAGCCAGAGCTCCGTCAAAATCCGTCACATTTTCTTCATAGGCTGGCACTTGACCGTCAAAGTACTTGTTAATCATAGAAACAGTACGGTTGAGCAAGTTTCCAAGGTCATTAGCTAACTCATAGTTGATACGACCTACATAGTCCTCAGGTGTGAATGTTCCATCAGATCCCACCGGAAGACTACGCATGAGGTAATAACGCAGGGCATCCAAACCATAACGTTCTACCAGCATTTCCGGATAGACCACATTCCCCTTAGACTTGGACATCTTGCCATCCTTCATGACAAACCAACCGTGGGCAATCAAGCGGTCGGGCAGCTTAATATCCAGCATCATGAGCAGGATTGGCCAGTAGATAGAGTGGAAACGCAGAATGTCCTTGCCCACCATGTGGAAGACTGTTCCATTCCAGAATTTATCGTAGTTAGCATGATCATCCTGACCGTAGCCAAGTGCTGTCGCATAGTTGAGTAGGGCATCAATCCAGACATAGATAACGTGTTTAGGATTGGATGGCACCGGCACACCCCAAGTAAAGGTCGTCCGAGATACCGCTAAATCTTCCAGGCCCGGCTCAATGAAGTTTTTCAGCATTTCATTAAGACGTCCGTCCGGCGTGATAAAGTCTGGATGAGATTTGAAAAATTCTACCAAGCGGTCTTGGTACTTGCTGAGACGGAGGAAATAAGACTCTTCTGATACCCACTCCACTTCATGTCCAGATGGTGCAATTCCGCCGGTTACCTTTCCATTTTCATCACGGAAGACTTCTGCTAGCTGGCTTTCAGTAAAGAATTCCTCATCAGAGACCGAATACCAGCCTGAATATTCACCCAAGTAGATATCATCTTGAGCTAAGAGTCGTTCAAAGACATCGGCTACAACCTTTTCATGGTAGTCATCTGTCGTCCGGATAAATTTATCATAAGAAATATCCAGCAGTTTCCAGAGTTCCTTGACCCCAACTGCCATACCATCGACATAAGCTTGAGGACTAATGCCAGCCTCCTCCGCCTTGGCCTGAATCTTCTGTCCATGCTCATCAAGACCAGTCAGATAGAAAACATCGTAGCCCATGAGACGCTTGTAGCGAGCCAGAACATCACAAGCAATGGTGGTATAGGCAGACCCGATGTGGAGCTTACCAGATGGGTAATAAATAGGTGTCGTAATATAAAACGATTGTTTCTCAGTCATTTTTTAATCCTTTCAAGGCTAATGAAACCTTTTTTGATAGCACTTCATTATATCATATTTTGTTAAGTTTGCGAAAAGACATTCATTTACAATAAAATCAATTAAAAAACCTAGAAAATATTCTAGGTTTAATAGGTCACAACATTCAAGTTGCCGCTTTCGTATTCTGCGATGAAGATGTTAGAAATATCAGTATAGCCGTCTTTAGCCAGTCTCGCCACCAGCCAGTCTTCTGTTTTGTCAATAGACTCCAGAATATCTATCTGGACAACACCATCTGTGATAAGGGGATATTTAGGATTCTCTTCACCAACCTGTACGATGATGAGTTGGCCATTTTGCTCCAAAACCGCTCTCTTGACCTGCTTGAGCTGGAAAATACCTTGGCTGCGCAGCTTCAAAGCTACATCTGCTGCTGAAAGACCAACTGAACGGCAGGCTTCGGGACTCAGTTCTCCATGCTTAATCAACGTTGTCGGCTTACCATCAATCAAATGCTTGACCGCACGGACATTGTTATTGAGCCACTTCAGGCTTAAGACCAGGATGGTCCACATGATGAGAATGACCGCATACTGGAGGATGTTAATGGAGCTATTGTAAATCACCCCACCGATAATACCACCAAGAACATAGTTTTGAATCTGGTCGATCGCTGAATTAGGCGCCAGATTTCCTTTTCCCGTCACGTTGATGACAAAAACTAGTGAGAAAAGCCCCAGCGCTAGTTTAATTAGGATTTCAAGAAAATTCAATGTCATTTTTCAACCTCCACTATTTCGATATCTGTTGTCTTATGCAAGTCAATTTTTTCAAGCAGATATTTATCCGGCTCACTGCCGCTCATAGCCCGATAAAAGTTCTTTCCGACCTTCAAAATCGCTCCATCCGTCGCGGCTGAAGTATTGACATAGACCTCCGACTTATCCACACCCAAATCTTCTGAAATGACCTCAATAAAATGCAGAGAGGTTTGAAACTGGTTGTTAGAGTCTTGGTCAGTCTGAAAATTGCTAATGCCAATCAAGACCATAGCCACTAAGGCCAAAACAGAAATAATGGCTAATTCCCGGAATTTTGAATCGCGCTTATTGCGATAGGCCTTAAAAGCAAAAAATCCTGTCACAAGCAGCAGCAAGACAGAAAGTGCAACTGTCACCCAGTTTTGCTGGCTAATCTGACTCAAAACATAATCATAAGAATAGAATTTCATGGTTTCTTCCCTCTATTTTTCTAGGATAATTATAGAAAAATTTTCATTATTTTTCAAGCTTTCTTACAATCACTTTGCTATAAATCAGTCCTAAATTTTGTTATAATAAACTCAGCAAACTTCTACTAGAAAAGGAAATTTTATGAAACTCATCTCTTGGAACATTGACTCTCTCAACGCTGCATTGACCAGTGATTCCGCCCGAGCTAAGCTCTCTCAGGCTGTCCTTCAAACCTTGCAAGCAGAAAATGCAGATATTATCGCCATTCAGGAAACAAAACTGTCTGCGACAGGTCCGACTAAAAAGCACTTGGAGATTTTGACAAATCTTTTCCCAGACTATGAAAACACTTGGCGCTCCTCTCAAGAGCCGGCCCGCAAGGGCTATGCTGGAACCATGTTCCTCTACAAAAAAGAACTGACGCCAACCGTAACCTTCCCAGAAATCGGCGCTCCGTCAACCATGGATGTCGAAGGCCGCATCATTACGCTGGAATTTGACAGCTTCTTTGTCACTCAAGTTTATACGCCTAATGCTGGCGATGGACTCAAACGTTTGGATGACCGTCAAGTCTGGGATGCCAAATACGCTGAATACTTGGCAACACTAGATGAACAAAAACCAGTCCTCGCTACTGGCGACTACAATGTGGCCCACAAGGAAATTGACTTGGCCAATCCAGCCAGCAACCGCCGTTCACCAGGCTTTACTGACGAAGAGCGCGCTGGCTTCACCAACCTGCTGGCTAAAGGCTTCACCGATACCTTCCGCCACCTACACGGCGATATCCCTAACCAATACACTTGGTGGGCGCAACGCAGCAAGACTTCTAAAATCAACAATACAGGCTGGAGAATCGACTACTGGCTGACCAGCAACCGTGTAGCTGACAAGGTAACCAAGTCTGATATGATTGACTCCGGTGCGCGCCAAGACCACACACCCATTGTCATGGAGATTGAGCTCTAAGGAGAAAGCTAATGGACTATCAAGCTGTCATTCCCGAATTTGTGGTATCCAACATCGAAAAGTCGCGCCACTTCTACTGCGACTTGCTGGGATTCTCTGTCGAATATGAGCGTCCAGAGGAGAAATTTCTCTTCCTCTCACTTGAAGACTGCCAACTTATGCTAGAAGAAGGCAGCGTAGAAGAATTAGCCCAACTAACCTATCCTTTCGGGCGCGGTGTCAATATTTCCTTTGGCATTGAAAATGTCCCTCAGCTCCACCAAAAACTACTGGAAGCTGACTATCCCATCCATCGTCCTCTGACGAAAAGAGAATTTCGAGTGGGAGATAGCTTTATTTATCCCCATGAATTTGCGATTTTGGATCCAGATGGTTATTTTTTAAGATTTAGTGAATAAGAAAAGGAGGCTTCTAGCCTCTTTTTCAGTAGGTAAATATGAATTAACAGACCTGTAAATCCAGTGAAAAAACCTTTGCTAAAGCCCATGAAATCAGTATGTCAAAGAACTTTGATAGTCATTTTTTGTATAATTGAGTAGAATGAAATCAGGAAGCGAGGAAATCTTATGCAAGTCGGAAAACAAATCCAGCACTATCGTAAAGAGAAAAATTTATCTCAAGACGATTTAGCTGAAATAATCTTTGTCAGCCGTCAATCCATTTCCAACTGGGAACGCGGCGCGACCTACCCTGATATTCAAAACCTGCTCTTACTGAGCAAGGTCTTTGAAGTGTCGTTGGACAAACTAGTAAAAGGAGATTTGGAAACCATGAAACAAATTATTCACGACCAAGAATTTATGCGCTATCAAAAAGATGGAGTGGTCTTTAGCTTGCTGCTAATTGGCAGTCCTATCATAAGCATTCCCCTAATTCTTTATTTGGATTGGTACGGCATCGCTATTAGTTGCTTGATTTTTGCTATCGCGATGTTCTACGCCCTACGCATTGAGAAATTCAAGAAAAAGCATAATCTTCGTACCTATCGCCAGATTGTCGCCTATGATCAAGGACGCAGTCTGAGCGAGATTGAAGAAGCCGAAGAAAGAGGTAAAGCTCCCTACCAAAGAATCATCCTTCCTATTCTATTCGGACTTGGAATTGGCACTATTGCTCTGCTGTTTTACTGGGGCTTACTTACTTTCTTCCCTATCAAATAAAAGCGAAGTCATCAGACCTCGCTTTTTAAATGTCTTTAAAGTTATAGAGTTGCGGATAGTGATCGCACTCGGGATTTTTAGGATGGCAGATGGCTCGGCCAAAGTAAATCATGGCCTGATGGGCAGGCAGCCAACGTTCCGGTGGAAGGACATCCATAACTCGCTTTTCTACTTCCAGTGGCGTTGCCGACTTTTTAACGATATCATGGTGCTTGCAGATGCGCTCCACATGAGTATCGACAGCAAAGGCTGGAATACCAAAGCCCACACTCATGACCACATTGGCCGTTTTTCGACCAACACCAGCCAGACTTTCCAATTCCGCCCGCGTTTGTGGCACTTGACCGTCAAAGTCGTCCAAAAGCTGCTGGGCGCATTTCTTCAAAAACTTGGCCTTGTTGCGATAGAGCCCTAGGCGGGAGATGTATTTGGCAATGTCTGCTTCACCAGCCGCAGCCATATCTTGAGGACTTGGATAGGCTTCAAACAGAGCTGGCGTTGCCTTATTGACCGCAGCATCTGTCGTCTGAGCCGACAGCATGACCGCTACCAAAAGCTCAAAGTGATTGCGAAAATCCAGACTGGGCTTGGCGTCAGGGAAAAGAGCAATAATCTCTTCAATCACATGACGAGCCCGTTTTTTTGATAAAACCATGATTCTTCTTTCTAAGGTTGAGATAGATTTATTATATCATGAAAGGAAGAAGCATCCAAAAAACATGATTGAGAAAGCAGCTGGTCTTAATATTTCACAAACCTAACTCTTCATACGCCTTTCGGTAGCCAATCTGCAAGATTTGGTTATCTCGAACCAAGAGCGGTCGTTTAATCAGCATGCCGTCTGTCGATAATAAATCAGCAGCTTCCTNGGATGTCAAATGCGGAACTTTTTCTTTGAGACCTAGCTCACGGTATTTGAGACCGCTGGTATTGAAAAAAGCCTTGAGCTCAAAATCAGAATTCTGGATCCAGTCTAGGAGTTGGTCCCGGCTAGGTGTATTTTGGACAATATCCACCGCTTCAAAGTCCACTCCTAATTGATTGAGCTCAGCCTTGGCCTTGCGGCAGGTAGAGCATTTTGGGTATTCGATAAATTGTAACATTGTTTTTCCTCCGTCCCTATGATAGCCCAGATAGCTCTTTCTTGTCAAGCCGAGACTCATTAGAAAAAGCCGACAAGCGAAAGGCTCATCGGCAGGCATAGACGCATTCCATAAAGAAACACGTCTATTTTTCGATTATTTCTTAATCAGACGCACGCGCACAATATTGTCGCTATTCTCAAATTTATCAACCAGCTCCTGAATCTTGCTTTCATCCGACTCATCCAGATCCAGCAAAGTATAGGCATAATCACCCTTGGAACGATTGATGATATTGTCGATATTGATATTCAAATCACTAACCGCTGTTGAAATTCGAGCCACAATATTCGGTACATTTTTGTTAATCAGGGTAATCCGATAAGGCGCTGAGAGAGCCTGACGGACATTAGGGAAATTCACTGAGTTAATAATCTCGCCTGTTTCCATGAAGCGTCGAATGGTTTTCCCAGCCATAATGGCACAGTTGAGCTCAGCTTCCTCTGTCGAGCCACCCAAATGCGGAAAGACTGTAATCTGCGGATGACGGAGTAGCTCTTCCACACCAAAGTCTGTGATATAGCGCTTGATAACACCAGCTTCTATAGCTTCAAAGAGGGCAGCATTATCCACCAGCTCGCCACGGGCAAAGTTGATAAGGGTTGTTCCCTTTTGCATGAGACCAAAAGCCTCCTGATCAAAAGTAGCACGTGTATCCTCAGTCAGGGGCACATGAATAGTGATATAATCACTCTTCTCAAAGATTTCCTTAATGTCTGCTACCCGCTTGACATGACTAGAGATATTCCAAGCTGTTTCAATGGATACATAAGGGTCATAGCCCAGGACATTCATTCCCAGACGATAGGCATCGTTAGCAATACGGCCACCGATTGCTCCTAACCCAATGACTCCCAAAGTCTTCTCTGCAATCTCTGTCCCAGCAAACTGCTTCTTACCAGCTTCCACTTGCTTGGGAACATCATCTCCAGAAAGGCCGTTAGCCCAACTGTTAGCTGCGATATAGTCACGCGCAGACAGGAGAATGGAAGCCAAGACCGCTTCTTTCACCGCATTGGCATTAGCTCCTGGTGTGTTGAAGACCACAATTCCCTGAGATGTTGCCTGGTCAACAGGAATATTATTAGTTCCTGCACCTGCTCTCGCAATGGCTTTGAGCTTGCTTGGAAATTCCTGTCCATGCAGGTTTTGACTGCGCAGGATATAAGCATCTGGATTGTCAGACTTGTCTCCGTCAATCTGAAAAGCATTGCCCAGCTCCTTAAGCCCGATTTGATTGATGTTGTTAAAGGTTTTGACACTAAAGACCATAGATTCCCTCCCTTAAGAATTTTCTTCTTCAAATTTCTGCATAAAGGCAATCAAGTCCTTGACACCTTGAAGCGGAAAAGCATTGTAGAGACTGGCTCTCATGCCGCCTACGCTGCGGTGCCCCTTGATATTCTTGAATCCCGCTGCTGCAGCCTCTTTGTTAAATTTGGCGTCCAGCTCTGGGCTAGGAGACACAAAGGGAATATTGGCGACTGAGCGCTGCTCCTTGTAACGGACTGGACTGCGATAAAAGTCAGACTGCTCAATGAAGTCGTATAAAAGGCTAGATTTTTCACGATTGCGCTTTTCCATTTCTGCTACACCACCCAGCTCCTTGACCCACTCAAAGACCAGTTTGGCCATATAGATGGCGAAAGTAGGTGGTGTATTGTAAAGAGAGCCATTGTCCGCCTGAATGCGGTAATCCAACATGCTAGATAGAACTGGTTCGTCATCCAGCAGGTCTTCTCGAATGATGACAACTGTCACGCCGGCAGGTCCGATATTCTTCTGAGCCCCAGCATAAATCAAACCAAAATCCTCTACTCGGTACTGAGCAGCCAGGATATTAGAAGACATGTCCGCCACAATCGGCACGCCATTGGTCGTAGGCAGATCATAAATAGCCGTTCCTTCGATTGTATTATTGGTTGTCAGATGCACATAAGCCGCCTGCGGATCAATCTCCTTCTCATCAAAAGAAGGAATTTCCGTGTAATTTAAATCCTCTGACGAAGCCAAAAGAATCGGCTCAAATGGAATGAACTTAGACAGCTTGACTGCTTCAGTGTAAGCTTTCTTTCCCCAAGATCCAGCTACTAGGTAGTAGGCCTTGCCGCCTTGGGCTAGATTAAGCGGAATCATACTAAACTGAGTAGAAGCTCCCCCCTGCAGAAAGAGCACGCGGTAATTGTCCGGAATATCCATAAGCTCACGCAGCAAGCTCTCAGCTTCTTTGATAATATCGTCAAATTCCTTGGATCGGTGGGACAGCTCCATCACACTCATGCCACTTTGGGCATAGTCTAAAAACTCAGCCTGAGCTTTTTTCAAGACTTCCTTGGGCAATACTGCCGGTCCAGCAGAAAAATTGTAAATCGTCATATCCTACCTCCAAAATTTATTTTGTATATCATATCACAAAGTTTAGAAAATATCTATTTTATTTCAGAAATCAAGCACTTTTTTAGCCAATTCCCGAACATTGTTGAAATATAGATAAGCAAAACCAACTGTCTAATCTAGATAACAAAAAAATCCTGAGTTTAAGTCAGGATTACTAAGTCTGAAGACATAGAAAAATTAAAGATTTAATTTCTATAGAAAGTGTTCAATCAATTTTCATAACTTCCTATATCTTCCTCTTCCAATAAATTCTATAATCCCTTTATCTCTTAGCAATTGCAATTGTTGGCGAATCTTGTCCTTAATATGATGGTTGTTAGGGAAAATGACTTTTATTCTTTCTTCAAAAGAATACATATCTTCAAGCGTAAACTCTCTCTCCTTGATTTTATCCAAGCATTTGAGAATTTCCAGCAACCATCCCCTAGTAGCAAAAGATTGCTTTCTAAGAAATAAGGTCTCTCTAAATTCTTTATGCACTAGTTCAGGCTCTTTAATCTGACCATTTTTAACTAGAAATATTCTTCCCTTTGACGGCACTTGTGACAAATCGATATTGCAGCCTACCCAACCCGCTCGTCTTGCAGTCGGACCAAGTGGNTTCCTCTTAATTATAGTGTCAACTGTTATAAATTGCTTGGGAAGGACTATAAAATTTTGAACTTCATAAGTTTCCGAATAGGTCAAAAAGAAAAAGTTTGGATTATTATCTGCTTGTACTCTCTCAACCATAGTTGCATAAGCACCGTCATTGATAATAGAAGAAAAATTTCCCTTCTTACTTTTTAGTTCAAATTCTTCTGAACAACTCTGGCAAAAGAAGTCTGCAACAGGGCGATTATTTTCAAAGTGTTTCAAAGGACTTTTACCACAATTTGGGCAATAGCTATGACGAGCAACCCAATCTTCTGTCAAAACACGAGCCTTTTGACTGTTGCTTTTATAATTTTTAATCAAAGCTAAGTTAAACTGTAATTGCATAAGAACCTCGAAGTACGATAAACATCAACAACCTACTATAAAAATTTGACAGCAAGGAGCATGATTAAACACATTTTTAAAGTCTTCAACTTTCTCTTAGTGCATGATAAACCGCATAGAGCTCGCTCTTGTTCCTGCCATATTTCTTGGCCACTTCCTTGATGGCCTGATTTTTTTTGCTGCCGGCTTCAACTAAAAAATCAATTTCAGCTAGGATCTGCTCTTGAGAAATTTCTTGTGGAGCATCTTCTGCCGCCCCAGCTACAATCAAGAGACACTCTCCTTTAGGCGGATGTTCAGCCGTATAGGCCAGCAACTCTGAAATCAGCCCTCGCTGATACTCTTCATGAATCTTAGTCAGCTCACGCACCAAGACCACTTGACGGTCACCATAAACTGCCAGCATATTTTCCAGCGTAGCCCGAACCCGGTGAGGGGATTCGTAGAAAATCTGGGTCTCAGGATAGAATTTTTTGCTAGTGAAAAATTCCTTCTGCTGGCCAGCCTTTCTAGGCAGAAAGCCATAGAAAATATGCGGTTGGGGAGCCAATCCGCTAGCAATCAAGGCTGTTATTCCAGCACTAGGACCAGGAATCGGCACTACAGTAATTCCAGCTTCTAGCGCTGCCTGAACCAATTCATGTCCAGGATCAGAAATACTGGGCAGACCAGCATCTGAAACCTGGGCTATATCACTTCCACTTTGAAGCATGTCCAAGAGAACTGGGATTTTCTCCTTGGCATTGTGCTCGTGAAAACTGATCTGCTTGGTCTCAATCCCAAAGTGCTTGAGCAGCAAACCCGTATTTCTTGTATCTTCAGCCGCAATCCTGTCAACCTCTTTCAAAGTATTAACCATACGGATGCTCATATCCTCCAGATTGCCGATAGGAGTTGCGACCAGATAAAGCTTGCCGTAGGCAGTTTCGCCCTTAAAACTTTTTTGAACCTGCATCGCTACTCCCTAAATAACAATTCATCACAGAACATGCACTCTGCGTCATTCTCCCGGCGCTGACCGTAGAAATCCGTACAGACATGAAAGCCGTCATAGTAAAGCTTACGCAGATTATCCCGGTTTTTCTTGGTCTTGGTCGGAGCTTCCTTCTCCACCTCTCCTAAGCGCTCCCGCAGCTTGTCATTTTCCAGATGCAGAGCAATATTTTCCTCTACCACATTCTTGAGATTTTTCTTGACGGCCTCCACCTCAGCAAGAGTCACTAAAAGCGTCTGTGAAAAATCATCCAAGGCGTCAAATAAATCTTTTTTATCCATTTTATACTCCTGTGATGCCTCTTTTTACTTTCCCTTCAAAGTCATATATTCTAAAGCATTTTGAAAAGATACATTGGCCTGCCACATCTTCCGAGCCAGCAAAAGCTGCTCCAAGGCCTGTCGACCGCTTTCTGTTGCTATGTCTTTATAAAATAATACTTCCAAGAGCTTGAAGACCTGTTCCTGCTTCTCCTTATCATCAGCCATCTTTGCCAGACGTGAAACCTGCAGAAATGCCTGACTGGAGAGAGTCTGAAAATCCTTGACAAAGCGCTCGCATTCACTGACTAATTCAAAAAAGGAATTATTATGAGCCAAGCTTTTCGCTTCTGACTGAGTCTGACTATAGGCAGCTAGTAGCTCTGCTCGACTTTTAATCAAGCCATCCTGCTCCAAGCCGTGCTGCAAAGCAGCTGTATTTTTCAAAAAATGATAAACCTGAGTCCGACTTCGAATTGTCGGCAGAATCAGCTGTTCATCAGCAGTCAGGAGAAAGATATAAATCTCGCTCTGCGGCTCCTCAATGACTTTAAGCAAAGAATTTGATGCATTGACGTGCATCCGATCCGCACCGCAGATAATGAAAACCTGCCGACTGCCTTCTAAACCACTTTGAGAGAAGTTTCGGACTAGCTCCCGAACTCGATCAGTTTTGATAATGTTATTAGCTGGTCGCACCACCGTTACATCAGAAAAATCTTCTTCTGCAATCAAACGGCAGGAACGACAAGACTGACAAGGCCAGACGCCCTGCTTATTCTCGCAAAAAAGACTTTGAGACAGGATTTGAGCCATTTCAAAACTGCCAAAAGCTCCGGTAAACAAGTAGGCGTGACTAAGCCGTCCCTGTTCCAAAATATGCTGAAACTGCTCAAACAAGCTGGGCTGGATTTGCTGTAAATCTTTTATCTTCATGACGGATTCCCAAATCGTTCCTGAATGATGGCCAAACTATCAGCCACTACCTTATCCAAAGGTTGGCTGGCATCTACCTTGACAAAGCGCTCAGGCTCCTTGTCAAGAATCGCCAAATAGCCCTGCCGAACCCGCTGGTGCAAGTCCAAACCTTCCAGATCAAGCCGATTCACCTCTCGGCTTTCACTCTTAGCAATCCGCGCCAGCCCTTCTTCCACATCAATATCAAAATAGAGGGTCAAATCAGGCTTGAGTCCATCTGTCGCAAACTGATTGAGCCATTCAATGTCTGCTACATCCAGACCCCGTCCGTATCCCTGATAGGCCACTGAACTATCAATAAAACGATCCATCAAGACAAGCTTCCCTTGCGTTAAAGCTGGCAAAACCCGTTCAGCCAAGTGCTGACGGCGGCTGGCAATGTACAGCAAAAGCTCAGTCTTAGCATCCATCGCAGTATGACTAGGTTCCAAAATCACTTCGCGGATAGCCTCAGCAATCTGGACGCCACCCGGCTCCCGCGTTGTAATCAGGCCAGTACCATAATTTTTCAAAAAAGGAAGCAAGGCTTCCAACACACTTGACTTTCCAGCCCCTTCTGGACCTTCCAGCGAAATCAAAATACCATTTTTCATCTTTACCTTGAATCTCTAACTTCTATTTTTCGTTCTTTATAAGAAAATGCAGATAAGACTTGCCCTAAAGCTTGATATAAGCTACTTTTACAGCATGTCCAAACGGCTGAGCAGCCTGATAAGAGCCGAATTCGTCAGCTCATTATTTTCATCCCACTCTTTTTTATCTATTGTTTATTTTACCAAAAAAAAAAGCTAAAAGCCCATCATAAGAAAAGACTTTAAAAATTTTTTCAAAGTCTTTCATAAAGGCTAAATTTTTGGTAAAATATATTCAGAAGAAATTTCTGGAAATAGATTTAGGAGGATCTTATGTTTAAATTAAAAAACGTACTGGCCATCATTTTTGGGGCTGGAATTTTTTCTTTTGGGATTCATTATTTGGTCATTCCCTTTCATTTGTATGAGGGTGGAGCAACGGGTCTGACCTTGATTACCTACTATCTATTTAAAATCCCTGTCTCGACGACCAACCTAGTGATTAACATTCCTCTCTTTATTATTGCATGGAAGCTACTNGGTTCGAGAACCCTCTACCTCAGTATTCTAGGGACTTTCTCTGTGTCAGCCTGGCTCAAAATTTTTGAAATCTTACCTGCCTCCAAACACCTGCAAGACTATTTTATCTCAGCTCTGGACGGCGATGTCTTACTAGCCTGTCTTGGAACGGGGATTATTATGGGGATTGGACTGGGCACCATCTTTAATGCTGGCGGAACAACTGGCGGTACGGACATTGTGGCCCGCATCTTCAATAAATACACCAGCATTTCCATGGGCAGACTCATGCTGACGGTTGACTTTGTAGTCATTACCTTGGTTCTCCTAGTCTTCAAAGACTTACGCATGGTATCTTACACCCTCATGTTTGTCTTTATCACCTCCCGCGTCATTGACCTAATTGCAGAAGGAGGTTTTGCTGGTAAGGGATTCCTTATCGTTACCAGTAAGCCCACTGAGCTAGCTGAAGCTATCAATGACAAGCTGGATCGTGGAGTGACCTACCTCAAGGGGCAAGGCTTCTATAGCAAGCAGGATCTGCAAATTGTCTACTGTGTTGTTTCCCGTAATGAAATGCAGCAAATGAAAAAACTCATTAACCAAGTCGATCCATTTGCCTTTACTACTATTAGCGAAGCCCATGAGATTTTGGGCGAAGGCTTCACTTTAGATGCTAACAAACAACCTATTGTACGTTAAAAACCTCATCTAACGATGAGGCTTTTTTATGTTATTTATAAAGTTTTTGGAGCAGTATGTGTAATCTCAGCCAGCTCAATAGCATGCTCTTCAAATTTTTTCTTGAGAAGCTCCATGTCTATATCACCAGCTAACTGTACTTCAATGACGACTTTGCCATCCTTGCGTGGTATATTGACTGTATTGGAGATGTTGAGATTTTCTTCCACCAGAAGACGGATAATCTGCTCAAGAACCCCCACCTTATTCTCAGTGACAAAACGCAGCCGAACTCCCTCTTCACCATAGCCAGATACTTCCAAGAAGGCCTTGAAAATATCACGGTCTGTGATAACTCCGTAAAGCTGTTCATTGTCCACGACAGGCAGGATGCCAATCTTATTTTTCAGCATCAGATAGGTCGCATCTTCCAGACTGGCAAACTGAGAAATCGTGACCACATCACGAATCATAACATCACCAACCTTGGTTTTGTTGAGAAGATAATTCATCTCATAAATGGACAGGCTCGTTGCCTTAGACGGACTAGCTTCTGCAATCGTTCCTTCTGTCACCAGTCCCACTAGTTGGTCATTCTCAATCACCGGCAGACGGTGGAGCTTCTGCTCACGCATCATATCTGCCGCATGAGCAATCGTTGTATCTGGGCTGATATAAACCACCTTACGCGTCATAAAATCTTTAACTGCCATAAGAGTTCCCCCTTCTTCCTATCCAAAATTCTTATACTTATTATACTTTATTTTGCAGCTAATTTCAAACGCTTCCAAGTTCTTTGCCTAAGTTTTCAAAATTTAGAAAAATCCTACGATTGGCAAAAATTGAAGATAGGAAATGCCTAGCTAAAATATTTTAAGCATCTAAGAGAAAAAAGTACAAAGGGCCTTATCAAGCGAAAACTCGCTACCGCGAGTTCCCATCTGCAACCTGAAACAATCCCCTAGGCATCTTGAAGAAAACACTGTTTTCTTTAGCTCCAACTTAAAAAGGTCCAATGGACCTTTTCAAAATGTTAAGTTACTACCGTAACTTTCTATCCACAACCTAAAAATGTCTCCCAGACATTTTGAAGAAAACTCGCTCTCGTGAGTTTCCATCTGCAACCTGAAACAATCCACCGACCATCTTGACGAAAACCTTGTTTTCTTTAGCTGCAACTTAAAAAGGTCCATTGGACCTTTTTAAACTGTTAAGTTATTACCGTAACTTTCTATCCACAGCCTAAAAATGTCTCCCAGACCTTTTGAAGAAAACTCGCTACCGCGAGTTCCCATCTGCAACCTGAAACAATCCCCCGGATTGTTTCAGCCACCTAGATATGCTTTGCGGACTTCGTCAGAAGCGAGGAGCTCTTGGCCGGTTCCGGACAGAACGATTTTGCCTGTTTCAAGAACATAGCCGCGGTCGGCGATAGAGAGAGCCTTGTTGGCATTCTGCTCAATCAAAAGCACAGTTGTTCCTTGTCGCTGAATATCTTGGATAATATCGAAGATTTCCTGGATAAAGATCGGCGCCAAGCCCATAGAAGGTTCATCCAAAAGCAAAAGTTTAGGAGTAGACATCAGCGCCCGTCCCATAGCCAGCATCTGCTGCTCACCACCTGAAAGGGTTGCAGCATCTTGATTTTTACGCTCTTCCAAGCGTGGGAAACGAGAGAAGACCTTTTTGAGATTGGCTTGATTTTCTTCGCGGTTTGTTTTGAGAAAGGCACCCATTTCCAAATTCTCCAAAACGGTCAGTCCTGGAAAGACATGTCGACCTTCTGGTACTTGCGAAAGTCCGGCTGCTACGATTTTTTGAGCAGGAACTTTTTGAATTTCATTGCCTACAAATTCAATTTTACCAGCACTTGGACGAACCAAGCCTGAAATAGTCCGGAGAATGGTTGTTTTCCCAGCGCCATTAGCACCAATCAGGGAAACGACTTCTCCTTCGTTTACTTCAAAGCTGACATCACGGACAGCCTGAATCATGCCATAATGGACAGAGAGATTCTCAACTTTAAGCATGGACATTAGGCTTCACCTCCTAGATAAGCTTCAATAACGCGTTTGTCATTCTTAATTTCATCAGGTGTTCCGTGCGCAATCAAGCGGCCGTACTCCAAAACATAGATTCGCTCAGTGACTTCCATTACCAGACTCATGTCATGCTCAATCAGCATGATGGTAATGTTAAATTCGTTTTTAATCCGTCGAATCAATGCAGTCAGCTCTGCTGTCTCCTGAGGGTTCATTCCTGCAGCTGGCTCATCCAAGAAGAGAATCTTTGGCTCCGTTGCCAAGGCCCGAACAATCTCCAAGCGACGCTGCTGACCATAAGCTAGGTTCTTAGCCAAGGTTTCTGCTTCCTTGTCCAAGTCAAAAATTTTCAGCAACTCCAAAGCCTTGTCTTTGAGTTCTTCTTCGTTTTTGTAGTAGGCTGGCAGGCGTAGGAAAGAAGCTAACACATGAGCCTTATGATGATTACCAAAGGCAATCAGAACATTATCCAAAACACTAAGATCCTTAAAGAGCCGGATGTTTTGGAAGGTTCGCCCTAGACCTAAAGCAGCAATCTTGTAAGGAACCTTACCATTTAGCAAGTGACCATCTAGTGTCACTGTCCCTTCACTCGGCTCATAAACGCCCGTTAAGAGATTGAAAAGAGTCGTTTTTCCTGCACCATTAGGGCCAATCAGACCAACCAGCTCACCCTCGTTGAGTTCCAAAGTCACATCGCTGACAGCAGTCAGACCGCCAAAGTTTTTAGTTAGATTTTTTACATCAAGAAGTGCCATTATTCTTTGACCTCCTTATTCTTTTTGAAGAGCTTAGACAGACTGAGCTCCCATGTTCCCAAAAGTCCGCCTGGACGGAAAATCATGACCAAAATCAAGGCCAAAGAATAGACAATCATCCGAATGCTGGATACATCCTGCAGCAGCATATTGAGAATTCCCAATACTACTGCAGCTACAATGGTTCCAGTCATAGAGCCTAGACCACCAAAAACGACAATAATCAAGATATTGATAGTGTTGGTAAAGGAATAGTCCTTAGGAACGACTGAACCAACGAAGCCAGCTTGAAGAGAGCCAGCAATAGAAGCCGTGATAGCTCCCAAGACAAAGGCTGTCACTTTGATTCTAGTAGTATTAACCCCAACAGACTCGGCAGCAATCTCATCCTCACGGACAGACAGAGTACTGCGGCCAATAGGACTGCGCAGGAAATTCAAGGTCAAAATAGTTGTGATAACAACAAAGACATAGACCATCTGCCAAGAAGTAAAGGGCGGAATAGATAGGATACCAGCTGCGCCATTAGTCAAAGTACCGCCATTAATAATCAGAATCCGGATAATCTCTGAGACACCAAGAGTCGCAATCGCGAGATAGTCCCCTTTAAGACGTAGTGTTGGCAAACCAACTGCCAAAGCTACAATACCAGCAATGACAGCTCCCGCCAGCATAGCAATAAAGAAAGCTCCATAAGTTGGCGATTTAGAGCCAATAATTGCTACAGCGTAGGCACCGATAGCCATAAAGCCAGCATGCCCAAGAGAGAATTGACCCGAGAATCCGACGATCAGGTTGAGCCCGACCGCCAGAATAATATTAATACCAATCTGTTCTAAGATTTGAATGTAAAAAGCGTTGAGAACACCGGCACTAACCAATACTGTCATCAGCAAGTAGCCGATTAAGACAAGGCCAAGCCAGAAAATATTTATCTTTAAATTCTTTTTCATACCTTACACCTTCTCTTTCACATTTTTTCCTAGGATACCAGCTGGACGGATCAGAAGAATGACAATCAAAATCGCATAGACAATGGCATCGCGGAAATCAGAAAGTCCAAGTGCTGTCGCAAAAGTTTCCAAAAGACCGATAACAAAGCCACCAAGCGCAGCACCAGGAATGATTCCAATACCACCGAGAACAGCCGCTACAAAGGACTTAATACCTGGAGTCATCCCCATCAAAGGCTCTAATGAATTATAGTAGAGGGCAATTAGAACACCGGCAGCTCCTGCAAGAGCTGAACCCAACGCAAAGGTGAAGCTGATTGTCCGATTGACATTGATTCCCATGAGCTGAGCAGCATCACTGTCTACGGATACAGCGCGCATAGCCTTACCCATCTTTGTCTTCTGCACGATGAACTGCAAAGCCACCATAAGGAAAATCGAAATTCCCAAAATCAGCAACTGAATATTTGAGATAGAAATAGGTCCTAAGTTAAAGCGGACTGTTTTAATAACCTGCGGGAAAGATCGAGTATTGGCACCGACAAAGAAAATCATGCCATACTCAAGGAGAAAGGAAACTCCAATGGCTGTAATCAAAGCCGCAATCCGAGTCGAATTTCTCAGAGGACGATAGGCTAAAAACTCAATAAGCACACCGAGAATCGCTGTCCCAATCATCGCTAAAATGAGAGAAAGGAAGAAATTAAACTTCAAGATATTAATCAAGTAATAACCCATAAAGGCACCGATCATATAGATATCGCCGTGGGCAAAGTTAATCAGCTTAATAATCCCATAAACCATGGTATAACCCAAAGCCAGAAGCGCATAAACACTACCCAGGATTAGACCGTTGACTAATTGTTGGAGCATTAGACACCACTCTTTCTATAATAAAATAAGGAATGGGACAAAAATCAGCAGACTAGGTCGTGATTTTATCATCCCACTCCCAAAATACAAATAATAGTTGATTGAGAAACGAAGAAAATAGATTATAAAACAATACTCTTTCAAATCCGTAGATTCAGAAAGAAATCATCTACTAACTTGCTCAAGCAACTAAAAATAGAAAACAAGTCAAAGACTGGGATAGCCCCAGCCTCGTAACTATTATTCCGCTTTAACTGTTTCTACAGTATCTACTTGACCGTCTTTCAAGCCAATCATCAGAGCTGTTTTCACTGGATTGTGATCTTTATCAATAGTGATTGAACCAGTCACTCCATCGAAATCTTTAAGCTTAGCCAAGTTGTCTTTGATATCTACAGAAGTTTTAGCACCTTTGGCTGCTTCTGCCGCCATATAAACAGAGTCGTATGCCAGAGCTGCAAACATAGATGGCTCTTCTTTGTACTTAGCTTTGTATGCTTCAATAAACTTCTTAGCTTTTTCTGACATTTCACCAGAAGTTGTAAAGCCAGATACATAGTAAACATTTGTAGCTGCAGCAGGAGTTGCTTGCTCAACGAACTTAGCATCACCAAAGCCATCAGGACCAACGATTGTTTGGTCGATACCCAAACCACGCGCTTGATTGACAATTTTACCAGCTTCTGTATAGTAACCTGGAACAACCAGAGCATCAAATTCTTTGCCCTTAATCTTTGTCAAAGCAGCTTGGAAGTCTGTATCCTTAGATTGGAAGGTTTCTGTTGCTACAATCTCACCCTTGAACTCCTTCTTGAAGGCATCCGCTATTCCTTTAGCGTAGTCACTAGATTGGTCGTAGTAAAGAACGACTTTCTTAGCTTTCAAGTTGTCAGTAACATACTTAGAAATGATTTTACCTTGGTAGCTATCAATAAAGGTAGCACGGAAAAGATAATCTTGCTTGTTGGTCAGGTCATCCTGTGTCGCACTTGGTGTAATGAGTGGTACACCCGCTTTAGCAGCATTTGCAGTAGCTGAAGCTGTAGCTCCAGAAGTCGCAGGGCCAATGATTGCATTTACCTTGCTTTGAGTAACCAAGCTAGTAGTGATGGTAGATGCTTCAGCAGTTTCTGATTTGTTATCCTTATCAGTAACTTCAATCTTCTTACCATCTACGCCGCCAGCAGCGTTGATTTCATCAACTGCCAACTGAGCACCATGTTGTTCAGCTGTACCGTAGGCTGCTACTTCACCTGATTCTTCAAAGTTAAAACCAAATTTAATCGTATCGCCAATTTCTGTACCAGTTGCTGTTGAGTTGTTATTGGATACTTCTCCACAAGCTGCGAGAAGAGCCGCACTAGCAAAAGCTACTAAGGATAGTGCAAATTTTTTCTTCATTCCGAAATCTCCTTAAGTGATTTGATTGATGATATAGTAAGAATATATCGAATTATCTGACAATTGTCAACCCCTTATAGAAATTTTATCAAATGATAACGTTTTCTTGCTCTCTATACAGGCTTCCGACAAAGTTTTGATCTAGTTCTTTTATATGAGAAATTCGGACTTGCTTAACATAGCGTTCCTTGGGCAGATTCTCCTGTAAGTTCTGGGCTTCCTCTTGATTGACATAGAGATGCAGATAGCGATGCTTCTTAGAATGATAAATAATATCCCCAAAGTTAGCTAGCTTTTTGGCATCTCGATTATAGTAAAGATAGACAATCAAGCCCACTCTTTCTTCTCTCTCTATCATAAAACTCCTTTCCAGTCCATGTAGTTCTTAGATGATTATAGCAAAGATAGGGCAAAAAAACTAGCCCTGAAAAGCTTTATGATTAGCTTAAAACACCTGAACTTGCTAGCTCGTCAGATTCAAAACAGCAAAAAAGGAGCCTCTTTTGGCTCCTCCTATGTTAGCTTAAATTGCTATTTTCCATGATTTCGTCAATAAAGCCGTATTCCAAGGTTTCCTGAGCACTCATCCAGTAATCACGTTCTGCATCCTTATGGATTTGCTCAACGGACTTACCAGAGTTCTCTGCCAAGATTTTTTCCAAGGTATTCCGAGTTCTAAGCAAGTGCTCAGCTACAATGGCCATATCTGTTTGCTGGGTACCACTTCCAGCTCCTCCCATTGGTTGGTGAATCAGATATTCTGCATTTGGAAGCATGAAGCGTTTGCCTTTGGCACCACTGGAAGCAATGACCGTTCCCATGCTGGCAGCTACACCCATAACAATGGTCTGAACATCAGACTTGATGAAGTTCATAGTGTCCACAATAGCCAGACCTGCTGAAACGGATCCGCCCGGCGTATTCACATAGAGATAAATATCTTTAGTATTGTCCTGTGCATCCAAGAAAAGAAGCTGGGCAATGACAGAATTAGCCATATTGTCCTCCACTGGACCAGTCAGCATGATAATGCGGTCTTTTAATAGCCGGGAGTAAATATCATAGGAGCGTTCTCCTCGGCTGGTTTGTTCAATAACTACAGGAATCATAGTTTTCTCTCTTTCTCTTTTTAAAATTTTCTATCAAACTAGGGAATAGAATTTCAAATTACGGAACTATTATATCCTTTTGGTCAAAAAAGGTCAAATAGAAACTTTTATTTAGTTCCGAACAGACGATCTCCTGCATCTCCCAGTCCTGGTACGATATAACCATGGTCATTGAGATGGTCATCCAGAGCCGCTGTGAAAATATCAACATCTGGATGAGCTTCCTGCAAGGCTTTTACTCCTTCAGGCGCAGAAACCAAGCAGACAAATGTAATGTGGCTAGCACCACGTTTCTTCAGAGAATCCACAGCCAAGATAGCAGAACCACCCGTTGCCAACATTGGATCTACAACAAAAATCTGACGTTGGTCAATATCTTCTGGCAACTTGACCAAATATTCAACCGGCTTCAGGGTTTCTTCATCACGGTACATTCCGATATGCCCAACTTTAGCTGCTGGAACCAAGCTCAGAAGTCCATCCACCATGCCAATACCAGCCCGCAGGATTGGTACAATAGCCAATTTTTTCCCTGCAATCTGCTTTTGGACCGTTTTCGTAATCGGTGTTTCAATTTCTACATCTTCAAGTGGTAAATCGCGCAAAACTTCATATCCCATGAGCATTGCGATTTCATCAACTAATTCACGAAAAGCCTTGGTAGAGGTATCTGTACGACGCAAGATAGACAATTTATGCTGAATTAGTGGATGAGCGATAACTTCAAGTTTTCCCATGATTGGATTTCCTTCTTTCAATTTATTCTTCTTATTATATCAAAAAAAGAGTGAAAAGGCTTGCCATAAGCAAGCCTTTTCAAAGATTTTCTTCACCTTATAGCCATTCTCTATAGCGCTTGATATAAAGGTGTTTAACAAGAGTTACACTAACCATATAAAGCACAATAATCAAGAAGAGGAAAAGGAAATAAGTGCCATTCAACGGAGCTGTCTTCAGAACTGACGCAAAGAGGCTGTATGGCAAGGAAGTAACAAAGAGAGCTGCTGCCATGGTCGTCACAATAACGGATAAAGCAGGACGGCTCTGCACAAATGGCAGCTTAGGTGAGCGCAGCATGTAGATGACCATGGTCTGGGTCCACATGGACTCAACGAACCAGCCTGTTTGAAAAAGAGTGATAAAGGTCTCTGCCTGTTCAGTGCCAGCTTGATAACTGCTTACTGTTATCATAGGAACAATGATAAAGTAGAGGGCTAAGTATGTCAAAACATCAAAAATGGATGAGATAGGCCCAATCCAAGCCATAAAGCGGGTAATAGAGTTAGCAGACCAAATCCGTGGTTTCTTGAGAAATTCACTGTCAACGTTATCAAAGGGCAGAGCGATACAGGACAGATCATAAACCAGATTAAGGACAATCAGATGAACTGGTGCCATAGGAAGAAATGGCAAAAAGATGCTGGCAAAGAGGAGAGAAAAGATATTCCCAAAATTGGAACTGACCGTCATCTTAATGTACTTGGTCATGTTGGCATAGACCTTGCGTCCCTCTACCAACCCCTTCTCCAGAACCATGAGATCCTTGTCCAGCAGAATGACATCTGCTGTTTCCTTGGCTATATCGACAGCTGTATCAACAGAAATACCCACATCTGCTACCTTCATAGAAGGTGCATCATTGATACCATCACCCATGTAGCCAACCTTGTGACCATTGTCCTTGAGTTGGAGAATGATCCGAGCTTTTTGGTCAGGTGAGAGCTTGGCAAAGACCGTTGTATTCTCTACCGCTTGGCTCAATTCTTCATCAGATAAGACATCCACCTCTACACCCAGCAAGATATTGTCTACATCTAGCCCAACCTTTTCACAGACTGCCTGGGACACCTTATCATTATCACCGGTCAAAATCTTAGTAGCAACGCCGTACTCAGCCAAGGTTTCAATAGCTGGAGCCGCAGATGACTTAGGTGGATCTAGAAAGGCCAGATAGCCCGTCAAAATCATGTTAGATTCATCCTTGACTTCATAGTCGTAATCTTCTTCTAAGTCTGACTTGTAGCTAACACCAAGCACGCGCAGCCCTTGCTCATTGAGTTGAGCCACTTCCGAAAGGATTTCCTGACGAATCTCCTCAGTCAATTCAGTAATGCGTTTCTTGTATTCTACATGGCTAGAGATAGCCAGCATTTCCTCCAAGGCCCCCTTGGTCACCATGCTGATAACATCCTCATCATCCTTGACAATGACACTCATGCGACGGCGTTCAAAGTCAAAGGGCAGTTCATCAATTTTCTTAAAGGTTTGGTCTAAATTACGGACAATCTCATGCTTTTCTGCTTCTTTCTCCGTCCGATTGATAATAGCTCGATCCATGAGATTTTTGAGACCAGTTTGATAGTAGGAATTGAGAAAGGCACGACGGAGCACTGCTAAGTCCAAATCACCATGAATATCCAGCGGGTATTCTAACACAATCTCATCTTGAGTCAGTGTGCCTGTCTTATCCGTACAAAGGATATCAATAGCTCCTAGATCCTGAATAGCGTTCAGCTTCTTAATCACGACCTTTTCCTGAGCCATAATAATGGAACCTTTAGCCAAGCTCGCCGTGATAATCATAGGCAGCATTTCTGGAGTTAGGCCGACCCCAACGCTGAGGGCAAAGACACCTGCTTCCAGCCAGTCGCCGTCTGTCAGACCGTTTATGAAGAACACGACTGGAACCATGACGAGCATCAGACGAATCAAGAGCCAGGAAATGCTATTCATCTCGCGCTCAAAAGAGGTCGGCTCATCATAGGTGTTAAGCGTCTGCTCAATGGCTCCCATCATGGTCTCATCGCCAACCACCAGCACCAGAGCTGTAGCTCTTCCGGAAATAACGTTGGTTCCCATAAAAGCCAGCGACTCTGTTTCTAAAAGGCTATCTAGATTTTGCCCATCCGACTTGGCCAAATAGACCTTTTCTACTGCATCGCTTTCGCCTGTCAGGCCGGACTGCTGAACAAAGAAATCACGCGAATCCAGTAGCAGCACATCTGCAGGAATCATGTCTCCGGCACTAAGCTTGATGATGTCTCCTACAACAAGCTCATCAATCGGCAGTTCCTGCTCTGCTCCTTCACGGATAACCGTAGCCGTGTTGACAATCAACTGAGACAGATTGCTAGCAGCGCGGTCGCTCCGCAATTCCTGAACAAAACGAATGCCTCCAGAAATCAGCACCAGAACAACAATGATGATGGAAGTTGTCGGATCTTCCTCACCAGGCTTAGCCAGCCAAACATTGGTCACTAAAGACACGAGGGCAATCACCAATAAGATGACTGTAAAGGGGTTAATGATAGACTCGTAAATTTTCTTTAGGATAGAGTCTTCCTGACCCTTTGTGATGATATTTTCACCATAAAGGTCACGATTTTCTTCAACCTGTTCTTCTGTCAGGCCGCGAAAAGAACTCTTGTAAAAAGCCAGAGTTTCTTTTACAGGAAGCTGCAGAGCAGCAACTAATCTTTCTTTTACTGTTTTCATTGGTTTCTCCTTGATGTATGATTAATAATTTTCATACACAGGGACCAATCACTTTATAAGGACAGAACGACACAAATCAGCGATTGGCTGTGTATGTGCGGTTCCGGATAATCGTCAATTTGCATCGCGTGTCTCCTTTCTTAATTTATAAAAACAATTAAAAGTCCCAAGATGCCTGCAAGACGTCAAAGGTGGCATTCATCTTCTGTGTCCAATCTTGCAATTCTGGAAAATTTTCTTTTAAAGAAAATCCAATAACTTCTTCACGTAAATTCCACCAATCTACAAGAGCAACTACTTGGATTGTTGCAATATTTAAAGAGAGCCCCTGCTCAGTAGCCAGTTTCTCTAACAAAGACAAACTCCGTATATTTCTCTCTTCAATTTGCTGATGTCTGTCTTTCCACCAATGTTCTTTTTCATGGAAAAATTTTTCCGCAACAATCGGCATTGTATTTTCCAAAATTCCTTCAGCAACGGACAGTATATTTAAAACATGCCATTTCTCCATTCCATTGGGGAAAAGTGAGACTTCCTGACCTAGTTCGTCTAAATATTGAGAAATTAAATCACTACCATATAACCATTCTCCACTGGAAGCTTGAAAAGCAGGAATTCTACCTAAAGGATTATCTTGATTGTGCGGTGAATTTCTATCAAAAGCCACCTGAACTTTCTGAATATCCACTTGCTCCTCTAAATGATGATGTAAAATTGTAACATATACTTTACGCGCAAAAGGACTGGTACTAGAATACCAAAATTTCATCACTATTCCTCCTTCTTTTTTCTTGAGAGGCAGGCAATCAACTATTTGCACTCTTGAAATATTTTCAGCAAAAAAGAATACCCTGCCAATTTCTCGGCAGGGTTGTTTGCATGTCAGGTTATTCGCTTCATTGTTTTAAGCACAGATAAAACAAGCATTCACCGTTCAAGCTTTAACTCCATAAGGCGATGAAATGAGCTTAGTCTTGACCTTGGCGATCAGGACTGTTGACCAACGAGTAGTGTCTCCACTGCTTTGCGGTAGTCATCCGTATCCTTATGGTAGCCTCACCTACCGATTTTCCACTATTACTATACTCCTCTTTGGAAGGATTGTCAATCATTTTTCTCACTTGAAACAAATTTCAAAAAATTTTTGATTTATTTTGGCAATACCTCTGCAATACGGGAGCAGATTTCTTCAACCATGGTCTCTGGAGCAGCAACATTTAGGCGGGCATGGCCTTTGCCTTCTTGACCAAAATCACTTCCTCTATTCAGGACGACCTTTGCCTCTTCTCGTAGCAGCTGAAAGAGCTGGTCATCTGTCAGGCCATAATCTGAAAAGTCCAGCCAAATCAGATAAGTCCCTTGAGGCTTCATGACCCGCAGGCGCGGTGCTTCCTTGGCAAAATAATCAACTACAAAATTCACATTCTTCTCAAGAACTTCCTTAAGCTCCATCAACCAAGACCAACCGTAACGATAGGCTGCTTCTGTCGCTAAAAATCCAAGACCAGGAATTTCATGCTGGTTGTTGGCCAGCTGGCGTTTTTTAAACTGATGCCGCAAGCTAGGATTCTCAATCACAGCATAGGAATTTTTGGTTCCAGCAATATTAAAGGTCTTAGTCGCACTGGCTAAAATCAGGCTAAAGTCCTTAAAGTCAGGCGAAACAGTATTAAAAGACTGATGTTCATGACCAAACAGCGTCAAATCTTGATGGATTTCGTCTGAGACCAAGAGGACGCCATACTTTTGGCAGAGGCGGCCAATTTTCTCTAACACTTCCCGTTCCCAAACTCGACCTCCGGGATTGTGCGGATTGCAAAGAACATAAATCTTGACTTCATTGTCTGCAATGTCCCGCTCCAACTGCTCAAAGTCAATCTGAAAGAGACCATCCTGCTCTATCAAAGAATTGGTAATAAGCTGACGATTATTGAGCTTGACACTGCGGGCAAAAGGTGGGTAAACAGGAGTGTTGATTAGAACGGCATCACCTTCCTTGGTAAAGGCTTGGATAGCTGTCGAAATAGCAGGAACAACTCCTTCTATAAATACCAAGGCTTCCCTATCAAACGTATAGTCGTGCTCATCCCGCTCCCAATCTAGCACGGCATTAATCAGCTCTTCACTGGCATAGGTATAGCCATAAACTAGCTGATTAGCATAGTCATGAACAGCTTGCTGGATTTCAGGCAGGACTTCAAAATCCATATCTGCAATCCAGGCTGGCAGAACTTCTTTGTCCTTCTCCACTTCTTTCCATTTATAAGTATGATGCCCTACACGACAGGGGGCTTTTTCAAAATTATATCTTCCCATATTATTCATTCTCCAAGGCTGCACGTAAATCGTCTACCAAATCTCGGCTATCCTCAATTCCAATCGACAGGCGCAGCAAATCATCAGTTAAGCCATAAGAATGACGCACTTCCACTGGAATGTCAGCGTGAGTCTGGGTAGTCGGATAGGTAATCAAGCTCTCTACTCCACCCAAACTTTCCGCAAAGGTAAAGACTTTCAGGCTATTTAGGAGATGAGGAATCTTCCCTTCGTCCACAACTTTAAAGGAAATCATACCACCCTTTCCTGGATAGAGAACTTCCTTTACCGCAGAAGATTTTTTCAGAAAAGCGAATACTTCTTGTGCATTCTGAGTAGAGCGCTCCATACGGAGAGCCAGTGTCTTGAGACCGCGCAAAAGCAGATAGCTGTCAAAAGGAGACAGGACTGGCCCAGTTGTATTGAGGTTATAGAATAGCTTGTCATAAATAGCAGCGTCATTAGTCATGATGGCTCCAGCCAAGACATCATTGTGCCCGCCCAGATACTTGGTTGCAGAGTGCAGAACAATATCAGCTCCATCCTCCAGCGGTCTTTGATAAATGGGACTGTAGAAGGTATTGTCCACAATGACAGCTGCTCCTCGCTCATGAGCCGCTTGGGAAATGCGGGCAATGTCAAACTCTACCATAAGAGGATTGGTCGGTGTCTCGATATAGACAATATCTATATCCTCTGTTAGACTATTCAGAAGTTCTTCTTCTGTATTGGCATAGGTAAAGGCAAAGAGCCCTTCTGCTTCAGCTTGGGCAAACCAGCGGAAAGAGCCACCATAGAGATCCCGAACAGCCAAAACCTTGCTACCGACCGAAAAGGCACTAAAGGCCAGCACAATAGCCGACATACCTGAGCTAGTCGCTAGGGCATAGTCTGCACTTTCGATAGCAGCCAGAGTCTCTTCCAAGCTAACCCGCGTTGGATTCTTGGTCCGAGTATAGTCATAACCTGTTGACTGGCCAAACTCAGGGTGCTGGTAGGTCGTTGAAAAATGCAGGGGTGTTGTCAAAGCACCGGTTGCTTCATCTTTTTTTACCCCAGCCTGAGCTAGTAGTGTATTTAATTTTACGTCCTTACTCATATTAACCTTCCAATCCTTCGCTAATATTTCACCCTCTATTGTAACATCTTTTGAAAACATTTTTCTTTTTTCTTTTCAAGAGCTAGCTATAGTTTGAAACTATAATGTTAATGTTTTAGAAAAACAAAGCTAAAAATTAAAAAGCCTAGCGGCTTTTTAATAGATATGAAAGCGTCGTCGCAGACTAGCCGCTTTTGAACCGATAAAGCGATCCATAAGGCGAACTTTGAGCGCTAGACCGCCATAGACAGCAAGACCGATACCGCCAATCAGAGCGATATAGACAAAGCTGGAAATCCGACCACTTGGATGAAGGAAGAGACCGATAAGAAGCTCTGCTACCAAGACAAAGATAGTCATCAGAACCGTCAGAATCACTGACAGGAGACTCCGTTTAAAGAGGTTCTTAGGATTCAGACCAGTTACCTGACGGATTTCCCGATACATGAGCAGGATTGGGATAATCAAGCCAACTGTCGTCGCAAGAAGAGGACCATAAGCTTTAAAAATATAAATCAACGGCACTTGCAGTACCAACTTGACTCCCACTCCGTAGAGGAAGTAGATAATTGCCTTTCTATTTTGGAAGAGGGCCTGAATCATCGGAGCCAACACCGTGTATAGACTGAGGATAATGGTCTGCAGCATAGCAAAGATGAATAGTCCCAGTGCTAAGCCATCTGGCTTGCCATAGAAGACAGTATACAGAGGCTCCGCAACCAAAACAGCACCAATAGTTGCTGGCAGGATAAAGAAAATCAGCATGCTGAGATTATCCTGCACCAAGCGGGCAGCCGAGCGAAAATCACCTTTGACATAGTTTTCGGTCAAGAGAGGAATCCCGACACCGCCGATCGAGGTAGCCACTGCAATCAAAATCATGGTAATTTTATTAGGATTGGCTGAGAAATAGGCAAACTGAACCAAGAGCTCGGACCTGCTGTGCTTACTAATCCAACCCATGACATGGATAAAGGTAGCTTGGTCAATAATCTGAAAAAGCTGAATAGCCGATCCTGTGATAATGAAAGGAATGGCTTCACGGATGGTATCCCAGAGCAGGGCACGGCCATTAATCTCTGTAGCATTCGATGGCTTATGAAGGATGGAAGTCAGCATCCCTGTCTTCCAAAGATAGAAGGCCAAGACAGCCATACTAGCCAGCATACCGATAAAAGCGGCAAAAGTTGATTGGGTAACCGCTTCTACATAGTTGCCAGAACCGATTTTCATGATGAAAAAGGCTGTCAGCAACATCCAAATCACCCGAATGACCTGCTCCGCAATCTGACTGATGGCATAAGGCTTGAGATTGTTAAAACCTTGGAAAAAGCCTCGGATAACACTCATCGATGGGAAAATCAAAACAGCCCAGGACAGACTCTGCATAACAGGCACCAAGTCTGAACCACCACCGGACATAGAAGCGAAAACTGGTGAGAGCAGGTACATGATGACCGCAAAGACAGCTCCTAAAAGCAACATAAACTTGAGAAACTCTCGAATCAGAGTGAAGCTATGCTCTTCCTTGTCAATGGTATTGTACTTAGCCACCTGCTTGGCCACAGCCACGGGCACACCAGCAGTAGAAATCAGTAAAAACCAGGCATAGATATTGTAGCCCATAGTAAAAAGGCCGTTGGCCTCGGCGCCGTGCTTGCCCATCCAAATATACCAAGGAATGATATAAATGGCACCCAGAAGACGACTGATAAAATTGCTGGCAGTTAACCAGGCAGTTCCCCGCAGCATCTGCTGCTGCTGGCTTGTTGTTTCTTGGCTCATAGAAAACCTCTTCTATTTATTCTTCTTTTATTATAAACTTTTCCTTGCCTCTTGTAAAACCCAGCCATAAGGTTTACAATAGATTTATGATTAAAATTGAAACCGTATTAGATATTTTAAAAAAAGACCATAATTTTCGGGATATTGTTAAAGACGGAGAATACTTCTTCTCCTACAGCGGCTTAACTTTCGATAGTATCAGCTATGACAGTAGGGAAGCGGATGCCTCTACCCTCTTTTTTGTCAAGGGTGAGGCTTTCAAGAAAGAATTTCTAGAAAAAGCCGTCACAGCTGGCCTGCGCTTTTATATCAGCGAGACAGACTTTCAAGTGGGCATTCCGGTTCTCTTGGTCAACGATGTCAAGCAAGCCATGAGTCTCTTAGCCATGGAATTTTACGACCATCCTGAGAAAAAGCTCAAACTGCTAGCCTTTACAGGCACCAAGGGCAAGACAACTACAGCTTATTTTGCCTATCAAATCCTTTCCCAAAGTCATCGGCCTGCCCTGCTCTCGACTATGAATACCACTTTGGATGGCGAGACCTTCTTCAAGTCAACTCTGACCACACCAGAGAGTCTGGATCTCATTAAAATGATGGCCCAAGCCCTTTCTAATGATCGGACTCATCTCATCATGGAAGTTTCCAGTCAGGCTTATCTCAAGAAAAGGGTTTATGGCCTTACCTTTGATGTGGGTGTCTTTCTCAATATCAGCCCCGACCATATCGGTCCTATTGAGCATCCTACTTTTGAGGATTACTTTTACAATAAGCGGCTCTTGATGGACAATAGCCGAGCAGTTATCGTGAATAGCGGCATGGATCATTTCCAAATCGTGAAAGAGCAAGTCGCTTCTATGGAACACGATTTCTATGGAGCAGACTCTAGCAACACCATCACGGATTCTCAGGCTTTCAGCTTTGAAGCCACTGGCAAGTTAGCTGGCCACTACGATATCCAGCTCATCGGCCGCTTCAATCAGGAAAATGCAGTAGCGGCTGGTCTTGCCTGTCTGCGTCTGGGTGCTAGCCTCGAAGACATCAAAAAAGGAATTGCCGCAACCCGAGTCCCAGGCCGTATGGAAGTTCTGACTCAGAAAAATGGCGCCAAGGTCTTCGTTGACTATGCCCACAATGGTGTCAGCCTAAGCAACCTTCTGTCTGTGGTACAGGAACACCAGAAGGGCAAAATCATCCTCCTCTTGGGTGCTACCGGCAACAAGGGTGAAAGTCGCCGCAAAGACTTCGGTCTCCTACTTAATCAGCATCCTGAGCTGACCGTTATCCTAACGGCGGACGATCCCAACTATGAAGATCCTCTAGCCATTGCGGAGGAAATCGCATCCTATATCTCCTATCCAGTGGAAAAAATAGCCGACCGTGAAGAAGCCATCAAAAAAGCTCTCAGTCTGACAGAACGAGAGGGAGAAGCCGTCATTCTAGCCGGTAAAGGAGCGGATGCTTACCAGATCGTGGAAGGAGAAAAAGTACCCTATCCAGGAGACTATGCCCTAGCAGAAAAGTATTTATAAGAAAAAAGGCGAGCATTTCGCCTTTTTATTGTTGTTTTGTAAAATTACCGCCATTTAATCAGAACGTACATCAAACTGGAGCCAAACATATCCGCCAAGGCGTGCATGAGAAAGAAAGGCAAGAGGTTCTTGACCTTGTACTTGTAAAGGAAATAGTAAAAGAGACCGTACACTACTCCGATAACCAAGGCCCACAGCATGCCCTGATAGGTATGGAAAGAAATCCGAATGATAGTAGAGTAGGCCAGCGCCCACCACTTATACTTATCCTTAACAGAGGTCATAAGACCCAGAAAGAAGAATTCTTCATAGAAGCCATTGAGAAGTCCATAGAGAATAGCCATAGGTGTCAGCTCAGCAAATTTCCGAAAGATTTCTAGCAAATCCACATAAGACCAAAGAGTTGGATCAAAGTAATTATACTCGCCGCTCAGTGTCGTCACAATGTCACCAAAAAAACCTACCACTACAAAAATAAGAGGAGTCCAAAGGAGAACCGACCAGCTCATACGGATGGGAAGCTGCTTAAAGTCAAAGCGCCGAAGCAAGAGATAAAGAATTGTCAAAAACAGCATCAGTAGCTGAAAATTGAAATTGCTAGAAAAAGCCGCTCCTTCACTGGCTGTATTGGTCGCCGTTTCAGTCGCTCCTGTGCTGGCGGCTGGTGCAAAGCTAGCTAGATAAAGCTCCGTTGAGCGGTAAATAAACTGCCCAAACATAAGCAGGGTGATCACAGCAATATCAAACCACCTCAACTCTTTCAAAGGCTTTGAGGGGCATAAGTGCGTCAATCGTTTCATCATCTTTCCTTTCACCACCTGTAAATTCATATCACCATTGCAGGTTCTTTTTTATATTTCTATCTTAGCATCAAAAGCTTAAATTTTTATTATTTACAATTTTATAAAACTTTTTTATTGCTGTTTACTGCTACCTGTTTCGTTTTTCATTTACAAACAGAAGGTGAAAAAAGATTTCATCTCTACTTGGAAAGGAAAAAAGAGAGTTAAATTTTAACTCTCTTCTCACTATTCTTATTTATCCAAGCTGTTTTTGATACCTTCAACGGCACCTTCTACAGCTTCTTTAGCATCTTCAGCAACTTCTTTGGCTTTAGCAACTGTTTTTTCTACAAAGCCTTCTGCTTCTGTCTTGTTATCTCCTGTAACTTTGCCCACGCCTTCTTTAACAGCACCCTTAGCTTGATCGAATTTATTTTCTAGTGACATATGATTGCCTCCATTCTTTTTTACGGTTTTTGACTCCGTTTACAATAGTATAAGTTTTTTCTTTTCAAAGGTCAAATATTCTGCTCATTCCATGGGAAGATCAGTCTAGCTGGAAAGTCAATCTCTCCTTGTCAAAGCTGGCCTGCAACTCATACTTGCCTACTTCGTTTTGTCGAATATAACCTAAGATTACTAGGCTATCGACAAAAATGTCCCGCCGCTTCTGCATGAGCTCATCCTTGCGGACATACTTAAGGAGAAAGGTTGTCATATACTTTAGTGCATACTCGGGATTGACATCGCCCAAGACAGCATAGAGGGGCTTTTGTGTCTCAGACAGGGGATATTGGCGTTGCATCTTGTAAAAATAATTAGCCAAGGTCAGCTTATCTCGCAGAAAATCTGTATCTTCCAGCAAGACCGCCGCATTTGTCTGATTGGAAAGCTGGGTCTCAAAGCGCAGCTCCAACAATTCCTGATAGAGGGGACTATCATCACGGATAAAGACCTCCTGATCCAAACGCAAGTCCTCCAAACTTTCCACAAAAGGCAGCGTCAGATAATATCGCTTGTTCTCTCGCCGGATGTAGCCAGCTTTGATATACTCTTCTATCGAGCGGTCAATATTAGCCACGCCCTCAAACTCTCGCTTAATCTCACGTAGAATCACCGCCTCATGCTGATCCAAATAATCAATCAGCTCCTGAAAAAAAGGCTGGCGCGTCAAACGGCTGGGATTGATGATTTTAATCATGGAGTTCTCCTTTGTAGATGAGTTTTCTTGACTGAGCCAACTGGCTAGGATTCGTCCCAGGCTGGCCTAGGGGAACCGTTAAGCCCAAATCCCGATAATACTCCTGCCAAAAATCAGAAATCAGATTTTCCTCATCGCCAAACTGCATAGGAATCGTATCAAAAATCGGCAAAATTTCCGCAATATACTCCGAACAGTAAAAAACATCGGACTGAGGATAAAAGCTGAAATTGTATGACTTTCCTAGATGTAATTTGGCCCTTTTAAAGACAGCTTCTGCTTCAATAGCTGGATAGCGGTACACGTCATAAACGTCCTCATCCTGCAAAAAATCAGACAAGTCTTGATTGACAACACCCTTCTCCTGGGTTGCATGAAAAATCTCACCATAAAAAAAGATGGCCACGTGGCTGTATGAACCAGTCGCTGCTCGGATTGCTGCAGCAATTTCTGAAGATCCGACTGTAAAAATCAAATCTCCGTCTTGTAAATCTTGAATCTTCATTTCTCTCGTCTATCAAAAAAGGAGCCGAAACTCCTTTTTAGTATGAGGGGAATAGCCCCCATCTAGTAACCTATTTCGTCAAATGAGCTCTTTAAGCATTAAAACTTGCTGTCAGTTGAGGCACCACTTNCTTCTTACGAGAAACAGCGCCTGCTAGGAAAGCATGATTATTCTCAAGAGTAAAGTTAAAGGCTGCTTCGACCTTGTCCATATTGCTGCCAATAGCCAGAATCTCTGAGTCTGAGTTGATAATGTCTGTAATCATCAAGACGAAGTCAGAGTAGCCATTATCAGAAATTGCTTTTTCAATAGCGGCTTCGATTTCTGCCTGACGCTCCAAAACTTCGGAAATGTCAACAGTGTTGACTTGTGCTACACGGACATTGTTTCCGTTCAATTCAAAGGTTTTAGCATCAATATCAATCAATTCTTCTGCAGACTTGCTAGCCAAGTTTGTACCTGCCTTGAGCATAGCCAGACCATACTCTTCCAAGTTGACACCAGCCAGCTCAGCCAATTCTGGTGCAATGGCCTTGTCAGTCGGATGAGTTGTTGGTGACTTGAGCAAGAGAGTATCAGAGATCAAACCAGACAGCATCAATCCTGCAATCTCTTTTGGAACTACTACGCCGTGCTCCTTGAACATGCGGTAAACAATAGAGGAAGCTGAACCAACTGGCTCCAAGCGCATGTAGAGGGGACTTGCTGTTTCAAAGTTGCCTACACGGTGGTGGTCCACCACGCCATAAACTTCAACTTCTGCAATATCTGCCACAGACTGCTGGAATTCATTGTGGTCTGTCAGGATAACTTGCTCAGCTCCCTCAGCCTTGGCAGATGTAATCACGCGCGGTGCCGCCACGCCAAAGTAATCCAAAACAAAGGCTGTTTCTTCATTAGGCTCACCCAGTGCAACCACTTCTGTATCCAAGCCATAAGCTTCACGAGCCAAGTAAGCAAAAGCGTAAGATGAACCGATGGCATCTGAGTCAGGATTTTGGTGACCGAAAACTAAAATTTTAGACATGATAAACCTCTTCTTTTATATAATGTTTATTGCATTTATTTTACCACAATTACAGGCATTTCACAAAAGCATAAGGACATTTTCTTAAGAAAAATGGACTGGTCAGCCCACCAGCCCATTTATTCATACTCAAAGTAGATTAGCTATTATGCACCCGATTCATATACTCTGTATAGGATTCAGTCTGCATGAGTTCCTTGGCATTCTTGACCCGATCGGCTGTTGGAGGCTTAACACCTTCCAGCTTGTAAGGGATACCCAGTTCCCGCCATTTGAATTCTCCCATGGTATGGTAAGGTAGAATTTCAAACTTATCAACATTCTTCAGCGTCTTTACAAATTTACCCAGCTCAATCAAGTCATCATCGCGGTCGGTCAATCCCGGCACCAAGACGTGACGAATCCAGACTGGCTTTCCAATGTCAGACAAGTACTTGGCACAAGCCAAGATATTTTTGTTGGTCTGGCTGGTCACAATTTTGTGCTGTTCTTCGTTAATCTCCTTAATATCAAGCAGGACTAAGTCGGTTACTGCCATGAGCTTGTCAAATTTTTTCAGATAGCGAGGCGTATTTCTGAAGGGCAGGGCACAGGTATCCAAAGTACAGTGGATGCCCAGTTCCTTAGCCTTGGTAAAAAGGGCAATCAGAAAATCAATCTGCAACAAGGCTTCTCCACCACTGACGGTGATACCGCCTTTATTGCCCCAGAAACCCTTATAACGGAGAGCTTCTTGCAAGACATCATCTACTGTCCGCAGCTGAGATTTGTTGGTCTCCATCTCCCATGTATCGGGATTATGGCAATACTGGCAGCGCATGTGGCAACCCTGCAAAAAAACAATAAAACGGATACCCGGTCCATCAACAGCTCCAAAACTTTCGGTGGAGTGGACCATGCCCGTTACCTTTCCATAATCAACTGTTTCTTCAATTTTCTCTTCAACCATCGCGCAACCTCTTAACTCTGAAAACGTTTTATAACTAACTACATTATAACATGATTAAAGCAAAAATAGACTTAATTTGCCTATTTTTTAGAAAACAAACTGTTTTTCAGTTTCATTTTCATTGTTTTACAACAGATAAAACTTTAGGGCGAAAGCGGTAGGCAAAAGAAATCAGGCCAGAATCTTTATTCCACCCTGATTTCACTTTTTAAATTGATTTTAGTTAATTTCTGCTTCTCTTTTTGAGAGTAAAAGCAAACATCAGCAAGGTCAATCCCAAGACTGTCCAGCCACTGTTATTTTGGCCGGTCTGCGGGAGTCCCTTCTTCTTGCTGCCAGCAGCCTGACCTTGTCCAGTTTGATTGGACGATGGAGGATTGGTCTGAGACGAAGCTCCTTGTTCTACTGCTACAGAAGATTGTCCAGCTGAATGAGATGGTTGGGAACTGTCAGATGTTGAAGCTGCGACATCCTTAGAAAAGTCCAGCTGAACCACTACTGGATCATGGTCTGAAGCTCTGCCATGTTCCTCCATGAAAGAGGCATTGATATGGACAGGCGCAAAGACAGCCTTGCCTGCTAGGTTCTTCGAAATGAAAATATTGTCCAAGCTTTGGTTGCTGCCGCGGTAGAAGTAGGAATAACGGTCAGCTGCATCATGCTCCTGCATGAGATTAATCAGTTCATTACCCGCCAGTGCTTTAGCCGTTTCGGAAAATTCAAAATCATTAAAATCACCAGTCAGTACAAACTTGAGGTTAGGATTTTGTCTCAGCCCTTCTTGAACAAAGCTATTTAAAATTTTAGCCTGCTCAATTCGGGCTGCCTGCGTATGCTGAACTGCTGGCTGAGCGGATCCATAAACGGCATCATCCCCAATCTTGGACTTCAAATGATTGGCGATAACGACGATATGCTGTCCCTTAAATTCAAACTCAGCTGCCAAGGATTTACGAACCTTGGTAAAGGCTGGATTTGTTGGAGCAATTCGGGCAGGATTCTTAACCAAATGGCCACCGGAGAAGCTAGCTGCTTCGTCACTCGTACCAGCTTCTTTTTCGACTAACTTCACCCGATTTGGATCGTAGAGAAAGGCCACACGGATGTTAGAGCCAGGCTTACCGCCATCTTGACCATCAAGGGGGGCAACTTCGGTGTACTTATAAGTTTTTCCGCCCAGTTCTTTGATGCGGGCCGCTAGTTTCTCACCGCTTTTGACACCGCTGGTCGTTCCGTCATTGACACTGCCATTCTCGTCTTGAACCTCAATGAGCGTGATGATATCTGGACTATGGATTTCATTGATAAAGGAATTAGCGATTCTAGTAACTTTTTCCTCAGGCGTTTCACCTTTTTTAGCATTAGCAGAAAAATTCTCGATATTGTAGGAAGCAATAGTCAGCTTGTCCTCGCTTGGATAGATAGGAGAGACCTGTCTCTGCAAGCCCCCGTCCACTAAATCAGGCAGCTGATTCGGCTCCAACTTGTAAATCTTCCCACGATAGGTCACGACTCCGACCACATCGCCATTGAAATAATCCTTGGCCTTGGCAATAAATTTATTGCCAACATAGACTGGAATGGTTGCGGTATTTTGAGCGTTTGGACGAAGATTGAGGCCACCGATATTGTTTAATGGCAAGGCTTGGTAGCCTTCAGGTAAGAGATAAATGTCTCCGCGGTACTGCGGGCCTAAAACGCGGGGCCTCTTCACCGTCGTCAACATTCCTTCCAAACTTTCCCAGTAGTCCAAAGCTTCACTTTGAGGCTGATAGTTATTAATATCGTTATCGACCGTATCCTGAGGCATATTAGCCACGATGTCAACTGGAGCAGGTAAGTCAGCTTTCCCCTCCTTGGTCACCTTGGAGGCGACAAGCATGGTGACTGTCAAACTACCACTGGGCTTGTTGAAAGTTTGCCCCTGACGAACGCTGAGCTCTTCCATATAGCCTTCTTTGACACGACCTTCAAGACTAAGTTTGTCTCCAACATCGACTTTTTCTTTAGAAACAACATAAAGGGCATCAGAAGTCCTGCTATTTCCATCAAGAGTCACGTCTTGAACATAAAAACCATAGCGGTCTGTTTTCGTCACAACTACATTGGAAACTTGAACTTCTTTGTCCTCATAGGGAGAGGCTTGTGATTCTCCCTGAATGGTTCCCACATTGGGCACAGCTTCTGGTCCGCTAGCCGCAGCTTGTGCTGCAGCAGTGGCTTGGTCTGCCTTTTCTACTGTCTCTGTAGAAGCCGGCCTTGACTCTCCCGATTCTGCAGATGGACTCTCAGCTTGACTAGCAATCGAGGCATCGCTTACAGCCGGATTCTCTGTAAGAGCAGCCGCCTCAGAAGTCGACGAACTTACCGCTTCTTCTGCTCCGACTGATTGGACAGAAAAAAGCAGAGACAGAAAAGCAGCTAGCAAGACCGCTATGGGAAAGAGCTGCCTGTAAGAAACTTGTTTTTTCATGAACTTCTCCTTTTCTGTATAAATGTATATTATCCTATTTAATTTTTATTATAAAGAAAAGAATCAAATTTTGCAAAGGCTTTCTTAAAATTCTGTATTAGTTTCTCTCTCTTCAGAGAAATACTTGTCTAGGCTGGCCCAACACATGAAAAAGAATCTGGAATTTTTCCCAGATTCTTTCGAGACTTTAGTTTTCTCCTACTAAGATAGCCAAGGTTTCGTATGGCTGCAGAGTCATCACATGGTCAACCTGATTCTTGCCGTAATTGGACAGGAGAACCTGACCATTTTGATAATCCGGCAGGATGTCCACAGTAATCGGATCAGCATAGAAGTTGTTAAGGACTAAAAGTTTTTGTCCTTGCCACTCCCGCTCAAAGGCATAGACCTGAGGACTATCCTCATAGGCTGGCTGATAACTGCCCTCTGCGATGATAGGTAGTTCCTTACGCAGGGCAATCAATTTCTGATAAAAGGTAAAGATCGGTCCCTTGATTTCATTTTCCACATTGATAAGAGGATAGGATTTGCCCACCTTCAGCCATGGAGTTCCTGTTGTAAAACCTGAATTGACTGAATCATCCCACTGCATAGGCGTCCGAGAATTATCACGAGATTTAGCCTTGATAATCCTGAAGGCTGCCTCTGGCGATTGACCTTCAGCAAGCAAAGTCTTGTAAGCATTGAGAGACTCAACATCCACATAATCTTCCATGGATTCATAGTCAGGATCCACCATGCCAATCTCCTCCCCCATGTAGATATAAGGCGTCCCGCGCGACAGGTGAATACTGGCTGCCAACATGGTTGCCCCTTCATTGCGGAAATTTTCTACATCGACAAAGCGGTTGAGAGCTCGCGGCTGATCATGGTTGTTCCAAAAGAGAGCCGACCATCCTTCATGATTACTCATTTCCTTGCCCCAAGTATGGAAGAGGCGTTTTAACTCTTCAAAGTCAAAGGCCTTAAGCGTCCACTTCTGTCCAGCTTCATAGTCCACCTTGAGATGATGGAAATTAAAAGCCATGGATAGCTCCTGCCGGTCTGGTGCGGTGTAAAGGATACAGTTTTCAATCGTCGTAGCACTCATTTCGCCAACCGTCATAACGGAATCGTCCTGACCAAAGGTTGCTTCGTTCATCATACGCAGATAGTCATGGACGATAGGCTTATCGGTATAGGCTGGCTTACCCTCCTGCTCTGGACAGTCCGTCAGCACTTCATCTTTTCCGATGACATTGATGACATCAAAGCGGAAGCCCTTGACTCCTTTATCTCGCCAAAAATTCACCACCTTGAAGAGCTCTTGACGAACATTGGGGTTGCGCCAGTTAAGATCAGCTTGAGTCACATCATAGAGATGCAGATAATATTTGCCCGTATCGCCAAATGGCGCCCAGGCACTGCCACCAAACTTGGACAGCCAGTCCGTTGGCTCATCCCGCAGGATAAAGAATTCCTGATAGTAGGAATCCCCAGCCAGCGCTTTTTGGAACCACTCATGCTCAATCGAGCAATGATTGAGAACCATATCCAGCATAAAGTCAATACCATGCTGCTGGCCGACCTTGACCATCTCTTCAAAATCTGCCATATCTCCAAAGATAGGGTCTACCGCAGTGTAATCAGAAATATCGTAACCATTGTCCCTCTGTGGACTCGGGTAGAAAGGATTGAGCCAGATCATATCCACTCCCAGCTCTTTCAGATAAGGAAGCTTTTCAATAATCCCGCGAAAATCTCCCAAACCGTTGCCAGACGTATCTTTAAAAGATTTTGGATAGATCTGGTAGACAACCTTTGTTTTATCAAGTGTCATATTTTCTCCTTTTTTGAGAAAAGGGACAGGTTTTAAAGCACCGTCCCTCTCTATAGTCATTTCATTTTTCTTTAAAGTGGCTTAGCGTTCATCAACTGACTACCTCGCTCAACTGCCCGAGGAAGTTGTTCAAGCTCCTCCACCTGATACTTGTCTGAGTTCGTAATGATGACTGGTGTTTCCGTTACATAGCCAGCTTTCTTGATCATGTCTATATCAAAGGAAATGAGCTTGTCGCCTTCCTTGACCTTATCTCCTTGAGACACATAGCCCTCAAAGCCTTTACCTTCCAGATTGACCGTGTCCATTCCGATATGTATGAGGATTTCAACCCCTTCATCTGATAAGATGCCGATGGCATGCTTGGTTGGGAAGAAGACTGTTACAGTACCATTGACAGGTGAAACCAACTCACCTTGGCTAGGAACAATGACAACTCCACGCCCCATCAAACCTTGTGCAAAGACAGGATCTGTTGCTTGACTCAATTCTTTGACTTCTCCTGCCAGCGGACTAGTAATCGTTACAGGAGCTGATAAATCAGCTGCTTTCACCTCTGGAGACGACTCGGTTTTGGATGGCCCGGCAAATTCTGCCTCTTCCTGAGCTGCAAACTCTGCCTGCAATTCTGGATCTTCCTCAGTCTTCGTTAAGAAGCCTGTCTTGTGGAAGAAGAAAGTCAAGAACATTGGTACAAGAATTGCTACAAGCATAACTAGAAGGAAAGGAAGCCAGTAGTTTGCCTGAATAGAAAGGATAGCTGGTAAGCCCCCTACACCAATACCAGTTGCTGTAATATTAAAGTTAAGGGATAAAACTCCAGCAATTGAAGATCCAATCATCCCGGCAACAAATGGATAAACGTACTTGAGATTGACCCCGAAGAGGGCTGGCTCAGTAACTCCAAGGTAAGCAGAAATGGTCGCTGGAAGCGAAATTTGTGCTTCTCTTTCATCACGACGATGCATGAGATAGTAGGCAAATACAGCTGAACCTTGAGCGATATTGGACAGAGCAATCATAGGCCAAAGAGCTGTTCCACCATAATCATTGGCCAACTGTGTATCAATAGCATTGGTCATATGGTGAAGACCTGTAATAACAAATGGAGCGTAAAGGGCACCAAATACTGCACCAAACAACCATTTGAATGATCCTGTCAAACCAAGAAATACAAACTTAGACATGCCTTGTCCAACCCACCATCCAAAGGGACCTAAAACCGTGTGGGCTAAAATCAGAGCAGGAAGCAAAGAAAGCAAAGGAACAAAAATCATAGAAATCACTTCTGGAATCCGTTTACGCCAGAAAATTTCTAAGTAAGAGAGAGACAGACCAGACAAGAGAGCCGGAATGACCTGACCTTGGTAACCATATTTGTGAAACTCAAGTATCCCAAAATACCAAGTGTAGTCTTTAGCAATCACAGCTTTAGAGGTATTGGCTACCTGATAAGCATTCAACAAATGTGGAGAAACCAAGCAAATCCCTAAAACAATCCCAAGTATCTGACTGGTTCCCATCTTACGGGATATAGACCAAGTAATCCCCACCGGCAAGAAGTGGAAGACTGCTTGTGCCGGCAGCCAAAGAAAGTCGTTGACATTGCTCCAGAATTTAGATACATCAACAATTGTATTATAAACGGGCTGCCCATTTTTTACTTGTGCAACTCCGTCAACAATCTTTCTCCCCAAAGCTTCAATTTGGACTCCTTCAAGGACATTACGAAAACCAAGAATCAACCCTCCGACAATCAAGGCTGGAATCAAGGGTGTAAAAATTTCCGCCAGAGTGGCCATAACCCGCTGAAGGGGATTTTGATTGCTCTTAGCAGCAGACTTTGCTGCTTCTTTTGATACTCCCTCAATACCTGAAACAGCAGTGAAGTCATTGTAAAAGATTGGCACATCATTTCCAATGATAACTTGGAATTGCCCAGCATTCGTAAAAGTTCCTTTGACCACCGGGATTGCCTCAATAGTCTTGACATTGGCCTTTTTACCGTCGCCAAGTACAAAGCGCATCCGCGTTGCGCAGTGGCTAACTGCTGTGACATTCTCTTTGCCGCCGATTGCATCTAGCAGATCTTTGGCTTCCTTCTCAAATTTTCCCATTTGACTACTGGCTGAATGAGAATCCAGCACTCTCCTTATATTTTTTTACGAGTCGGTTTTTCAACACACTCCTACAAATTATTGTAATCGATTTCAAACATGTAGGCAAGTTGTTTGTTGAAAAAAGCCCTCATTTTTGATAAAATTTTCTAGGTTGTATGCAAAAAAGAAAACAAGTGGGGTTTATGATGAAGAAATACAAACAATTATTC
>NZ_RJMM01000013.1 GCF_003943655.1 Streptococcus sanguinis | reverse complement strand
GACGTACTTGCAGATACTGACGCGCTTGTGGAAGCGGATGTGCTTGCAGATACAGATGCACTCGTCGACGCTGACGTACTTGCAGACACAGACGCGCTGGTCGATGCGGACGTACTTGCACTTACTGACGCGCTAGTCGACGCAGACGTGCTTGCACTTGTAGACGCGCTCGTTGAAGCTGACGTACTTGCAGATACTGACGCACTGGTTGACGCAGATTCACTTGCAGATACAGATGCGCTGGTAGACGCTGATGTGCTGGCAGACACTGACGCACTTGTGGACGCTGACGTACTTGCTGAGACAGAGGCACTTGTGGACGCTGATGTACTTGCTGATACTGAAGCGCTAGTCGATGCGGACGTACTTGCAGACACAGACGCGCTGGTCGATGCGGACGTACTTGCACTTACTGACGCGCTAGTCGACGCGGACGTGCTGGCACTTACTGACGCACTCGTTGAAGCAGACGTACTTGCGCTTACTGAGGCGCTCGTTGAAGCGGATGTGCTTGCAGACACAGACGCGCTAGTAGACGCGGACGTACTTGCACTTACTGATGCACTTGTTGAAGCAGATGTACTTGCGGATACTGATGCACTTGTTGAAGCTGAGGTACTTGCTGAAACGGATGCACTCGTCGATGCTGAGGTACTTGCTGAAACGGACGCACTGGTTGACGCGGACGTGCTGGCACTTACTGACGCACTCGTTGAAGCGGATGTGCTTGCTGAAACTGACGCACTTGTCGACGCGGACGTACTTGCACTTACGGATGCACTCGTTGAAGCAGACGTACTTGCACTTACTGATGCACTCGTGGAGGCTGAGGTACTTGCGCTTACTGATGCGCTGGTAGACGCAGACGTACTTGCACTTACGGATGCACTCGTCGATGCTGAGGTACTTGCTGAAACGGACGCACTGGTTGACGCGGACGTGCTGGCACTTACTGACGCACTCGTTGAAGCAGACGTACTTGCGCTTACTGAGGCGCTCGTTGAAGCGGATGTGCTTGCAGACACAGACGCGCTAGTAGACGCGGACGTACTTGCACTTACTGATGCACTTGTTGAAGCAGATGTACTTGCGGATACTGATGCACTTGTTGAAGCTGAGGTACTTGCTGAAACGGACGCACTTGTCGACGCGGAGGTACTTGCACTTACTGATGCACTCGTTGAAGCAGACGTACTTGCTGAAACGGACGCACTTGTTGAAGCTGAGGTACTTGCACTTACTGACGCGCTCGTTGACGCGGAGGTACTTGCTGAAACGGATGCACTTGTTGAGGCTGACGTGCTTGCAGATACGGATGCACTTGTCGACGCGGACGTACTTGCACTTACTGACGCGCTCGTGGACGCTGAGGTACTTGCACTTACTGATGCACTCGTCGACGCGGACGTACTTGCACTTACTGATGCACTCGTCGACGCGGACGTACTTGCGCTCACGGATGCACTTGTCGATGCGGACNTACTTGCACTTACTGATGCACTTGTCGACGCGGACGTACTTGCTGAAACTGACGCACTTGTCGACGCGGATGTACTTGCACTTACTGATGCACTCGTGGATGCAGACGTACTTGCTGAAACGGACGCACTCGTGGACGCTGAGGTGCTTGCGCTTACTGAGGCGCTCGTGGACGCTGAGGTACTTGCGCTCACTGATGCGCTCGTTGAAGCGGACGTACTTGCACTTACTGACGCGCTGGTCGAGGCTGAGGTACTTGCAGAAACAGAGGCACTTGTTGAAGCCGATGTGCTTGCGCTTACTGACGCGCTGGTCGATGCAGACGTACTTGCTGATACAGATGCACTCGTTGAGGCAGACGTACTTGCTGATACAGATGCACTCGTGGATGCAGACGTACTTGCGGATACGGATGCACTCGTTGAGGCAGACGTGCTGGCACTTACGGACGCACTCGTTGACGCGGACGTACTTGCGGATACGGATGCGCTCGTGGACGCTGAGGTGCTTGCTGAAACTGAGGCGCTGGTGGACGCTGAGGTGCTTGCTGAAACTGATGCGCTGGTCGATGCGGAGGTACTTGCACTTACTGATGCACTCGTCGATGCGGACGTGCTTGCGCTCACGGATGCACTTGTGGACGCGGACGTACTTGCGCTCACTGATGCACTCGTCGATGCGGATGTGCTGGCTGATACTGATGCACTCGTTGAGGCTGACGTACTTGCACTCACTGATGCACTTGTCGACGCGGACGTGCTTGCTGAAACGGACGCACTTGTCGACGCTGATATACTTGCTGATACGGACGCGCTAGTGGACGCGGACGTACTTGCACTTACAGACGCACTCGTCGAGGCAGACGTGCTGGCTGATACTGAGGCACTTGTTGAGGCTGACGTACTTGCGCTCACTGACGCGCTAGTAGACGCTGACGTACTTGCACTTACTGACGCGCTCGTTGAAGCGGACGTGCTTGCTGACACTGACGCGCTCGTTGAGGCTGACGTACTTGCGCTTACAGATGCACTTGTCGAGGCGGACGTGCTGGCGCTCACGGACGCACTTGTCGACGCTGAAGTGCTGGCTGAAACTGATGCACTTGTTGAGGCTGACGTACTTGCTGAAACTGATGCACTGGTTGATGCGGATGTGCTTGCTGATACTGAAGCACTCGTGGACGCAGACGTACTTGCGCTCACTGAAGCACTTGTCGATGCAGACGTACTTGCACTTACTGATGCACTCGTGGACGCTGAGGTCTTAATTGATACAGAAGCACTTGTAGAGGCGGAACTGCTTGCTGAAGTTGAGGCACTAGCAGAAGCTGACTTACTTTCCGCAATAGATTCGATTGTTGAGGTAGAGGCACTGACGGATGCGGAGGTGCTTGCAGATTTGGAAGTACTTCCTTCTCTTGTATCTACCAACTTATTGCCCTCAACAGTAGCCGTCCGCCTATCTCTGAATGTTATAGTAGTCGTACCATTATTAGAGACGGAAATAGCAGTATTTAAATTGTTACCTGCAACATCTTGTGGTCTTAAGTTTGGATTACTCTGCTTAATTGCTTCTCTGACCTGATTTTTTTCAGTTTCTGATAATTGATTTGGGTTGTTGACTAATACAGTATTCTCCGGAAGATTTGGTCTGTATCGAATGACAATCCTAAACTGACCATTAAGAATTCTGTCCTTGTTTGCAACAGCAGCTGAAAATTCCTCATTAGAAACGTTTTGGTTCCCTGCTGCATCAGTAACCATAACATAACGAGTATAGTCACCAATAACTGTATTTACTGGAACATTTCCATGAACTTGAATCTTTAGCTGATTACCTTCTTGAGTGACAGTTTTTTGAATCCATTCAGTTCCCTTACCAGAATCAGTACCGTTATACCAACGAACATACGTCTTATCGATATCGAAAGCATTAGAATTATCTGTCGCTGTCGCAATAAATTCGAAACTTTCACCACGATAAACAGTTATTTCCCCTGGAAAATCAACGACAGGTCTCTCTGTATCAACAGCATTTGCCACATCACGACGTTTCCGAACACGAGCCGTTTCACTTGAGGCATTGTTTGAACCATTATTAGTCGAAGATCTGTTGGTTTCAGATGATGCGCTTTGACTATTTACAGTAGATTCTGACTTGGAGCTAGCTGAGGTAGATGCTGGCTGAGATGCACTAATCGAATCAGATGTACTTGAAGACACTGAAAGAGACTCAGATACACTTAAGGAATCTGAGACTGCTTGAGATGTGCTGGCACTGATAGAAGCAGAGCTAGACTGTGACATTGACTCTGAAGCTGAGATGCTGGCTGAGATAGATGCACTGACAGAAGCACTGGCACTGGCTGAAGATGTATCTGATACAGACTCTGACTCAGTATGTGAGCTTGCCGTTGCGGTTGCTGCTTCAGCAGCACTGCTTTCTTCTCCTAAAACTGTTTCACCACGTGTCGCTAAAACGTCTGTCGTGTCAATGACCTTTTCCAGAGCCTGACCTTCTTCTGCATGGACAGTTGTGCTTGTCACAACAGCTCCACCCAGCACGGCTCCCGTGGCGACAATGCCCCTCAAAAAGTCTATGCCGCTCTTTTTATCGGTAACTTGTTCTTCCGTTACCTTAAGCTCGATCGATGAAAGGCCTCCCCCCTTCATTGATCTAAAAAGGCCGAACTGTGATGTCGCAGCACGCAGCCAATGCTTACCCGATTTAATCAGCTTAAAACGAGTCACACGCTCTACTTCGTGGTACTTACCTTTTTGACGTTTAAAAAACATAATTCTCCCTTTAATTTATATCCTTTTTAAAAATCCATTAATCCCATTTTACCACACTATTATATAAAATGAACAATAATTTACTTATTTTTTTTGCTGAAATTGTTTTCAAGCATTTCCAAAAAACTCATTTTCAAAAAGAATCGCCTTTCTTTCATAACATTTTTCAAATAGAAAAAACGCCAAACAGCGTTTCTTGCAACTTATGACGGAAGACATGGGATTCGAACCCACGCACGCTTTTACACGCCTACTGCGTTTCCAACACAGCCTCTTAAGCCTCTTGAGTAATCTTCCACAAAAGAGAAAGCCCAGCTTTCTCAAAACTTTAACCATTATACCACATTACAGCCCCAACCGCCATAGTTTCCGTTAAATTTTTTCACAAATTCAACCAAAGTCCAAACATTCTGGTTCAAATCAAAGATTTCTGTCGTATCCATACGAATCACATGCAGCTGATATGGTTTGTCAGCATCTTCTATCTTTTCAGCCGATACGAGGCTATAACCCAGTTCTTCGACTTCCTTTAGGAAACCATCTCGGTCTTCCTCTGACGCGAAATAGGCCCAATGGTCAATCTCGCGCTCCTGACTATGGTCATCGCCGTCCTGCTCCAGCTGGTACCAGACCCGCTGGTTGAGAATGGTCTGATACTCGTATTCATTAGGATAGAGAAAATCAAAGTACTGATTCCATTCCTCGTCTTCCAGGGTTGCCGAGTCATAGCGGCGGTCTGGAAAGTCGCGCATCACTTCGGCAATTGGCTCCAGATGGCTTTTCTTGTCTTGCAAATAGTAATAAAACTCAATATTTCCATCTGTTGTAATCACACCAACATGAATGCCACCGACTTGCCCTAAAGCCTCAGAAAGCCGATCCTCAATCACATTCAGCTCTTCAAACTCGCTGCTAGATGGAAAACCTGTCTCCCCATCGTACTGGAGGAGCGAAATCTTAAGCCTCATAGCATAGGCGTATAGAGGATAGGGTGCCTCATCAGCAAGAGCTAGATTCAGACGGATACTAGCCAACTTGTCATCTATATAGGTCGAGAAAGATCCCCACTCACTCGGAAAAGGATCTTCAGAAGGCATATCAAGCACTGCTGATTCTTCCACCTTTTCTACTTTCTCTTCCTCTTGCTCTTGTTTCTTACCAAACAGATTCTTAAAAAAACTCATATCCAACTTCCCTTAATACTTATGAAATCAACCCAATAGAAATACAAATATTTCCTTTGTCATCACTAACATCATTGTATTACTTTTTCAGATAGAAATCAAGATTTCCTGAACATCGTAAAAGCAAAAAACGCTGATTTCTCAACGTTTTAGAAAGACTTTAAAATAATGGAGCCGGTGGGAGTCGAACCCACGTCCAAACACCTGCTAACACATTTGTCTACAACCATAGGCTATGTATTGATTTAACTTAACTTTGACACATAGCTCAAGCCCAAGTCAAGCGAGTCTATAATTCTCTTACAAAATCCCTAGACCAGATTTTGCCGTAGCTTGCTCATAATAAGACCTATCATCAGACACAAGCAATCCGAATCGGGTCACGCTGGCTGGTTTTTAGGCAGCTACAGCGTAAGAATTGTTATTTTTTGCAGTTATATTTAACTGGCGTTTTACATCCGCTAGATGGGTTGCAAAATGTGCCTCATAATGCCTGTCGAATCCGTAACGACCCCAAGACAATAGGAACATTATAACAGAATCTACTAAAAAAAGCAAAAGCCTGCACGCAGCAGGCTAGTACTTACTATAAGTTCTTAGCGAATCCCCAAAGCAATCCGAGCATAACGGCTCATCTTTTCCACCGTCCAAGCTGGGTACCAAACCAACTTAACATCCGTCTTGGTAACCTCTGGAACATCTGACATAGCATCATAGATTTGGTCAGTCAGAAGATCCGCCAGAGGGCATCCCATGGTTGTTAGTGTCATATCGATTTCCGTTTCCCCATTGGTCTCGTCAAAACGGATTTCATAGATTAGACCTAGATTAACAATATCAATCCCCAACTCTGGGTCGATGACCTGCTCCAAGCTCTCTAAAATACGCGTTTTGATTTTTTCAACTTCTTCAGGGCTGTATTTTTGTTCTGACATGCAATATCCTCCTTATAGATATAGCAGAAATTTCAAGTTAGCTCGAGGGGGCTTTTGCTTTCAGCTAGGACTGCCGACTTGACGCTTCCCTGCTCTGCCCCCACGCTGCTTTTCATTTCTTAATCTTCGATAAAATCTCTGAGTGGTTTGCTGCGGCTTGGATGGCGGAGTTTACGCAGGGCCTTGGCTTCAATCTGGCGAATCCGCTCGCGAGTGACATTGAAGACCTTGCCGACATCTTCCAGTGTCCGCATTTTTCCATCGTCCAGACCAAAGCGCAGACGCAAGACGTTTTCCTCGCGGTCTGTCAGCGTATCCAAGACCTCATCCAGCTGCTCACGAAGAACGACACGAGTTGTATAGTCAACTGGATTTTCAATCACTTCGTCTTCGATAAAGTCTCCCAGATGACTGTCATCTTCCTCACCGATAGGTGTTTCCAAGGATACTGGCTCTTGAGCAATCTTGAGAATCTCACGAACCTTGTCAGGTGTCATATCCATCCGCTCAGCGATTTGCTCTGGTGTTGGGTCTTGCCCTAATTCCTGCAAGAGATTACGTTGCTCGCGGACCAGCTTGTTAATGGTTTCCACCATATGGACCGGAATCCGAATAGTCCGAGCTTGGTCAGCAATCGCACGGGTAATGGCTTGACGAATCCACCAAGTCGCATAAGTTGAGAACTTAAATCCTTTGGTGTAGTCAAACTTATCAACAGCCTTCATCAACCCCATATTTCCTTCTTGAATCAAGTCAAGGAACTGCATGCCACGGCCGACATAGCGCTTAGCAATGGAAACAACCAGACGAAGGTTGGCCTCAGCCAGACGCTGCTTGGCTTCCAAGTCTCCCTGTTCTACCAAGATAGCCAGCTCCTGCTCTTCTTCATTGCTGAGAAGGGGCACAACCCCAATTTCTTTCAGATACATGCGGACTGGGTCATTAACCTTGGCTGAATTGCTGCCCAAGAGCTCTTCATCCGTCAGCTCCGCTTCTTCCTCTTCAGTATTCAAGACGCGCGCGCTGGGATTTCCTTCCTTATCTGTAATTGAGATGCCAGCATCCTGGATACGCTGCAGCAAATCCTCAATCCCATCGGCGTCCAAAGTGAAAGGAATGACCAGTTGGTCATTGATTTCATCATCTGTCGCAACTCCTGTCTGCTTGTGGTTACGGATAAATTCTGCAATTTGAACGTCTAATGTTGTTACTTCTTTTTGTTTTGTAGCCATTCCTACTCCATTCTTCTTTTTTGCTCAATCAAGCGCTCCAACTCGGACAGGGCTGTATCCGTATCTCCGCTGTGAGAGGCTTCTCGAATCTTCTTACTAATAAACTGATTATGCTTGCGCAAAATCTCCCGCTCTCTTGTTTCTTCCACTTCTTTCAATTCATCTTCCAAAACCTCATCAGGCAAGTCTTCTTCTAAAACGCGGTACCAAGCCTGCTGGACATGATCTGGCAGCTGGGACAAGTCCTGCGGTGTCACCTCACCATTTGCCAGCAAAATCTCATACAAGGCCTGCAAGTCCTCCGAGTCAAAGACAAAGTCTTCTCTTAACCTATATTGGTTCAATATCAAAGGATGATGTATCATGCGGTGGAAGATATGATTTTCCGCCCTCATGAGACGATTCAGCCGGTTCGAAGGCGAAAACTGCATAACGACTGGTTGAGACTGCTGAGTGGGCGCCTCCTGACTGCGACTAGAGCGCTCAGCCAGTCGGCTGTTATTTACCGTCTGCTCCACCTGCTGATAGTCAAAGTCAGGCAGCAGCTCAGCCAGCATGTAAATATAGGAGTTCTGAGCTGTGATGGACTTGGTCTTCGCAATAATCGGTGCCATCTTCTCTACAAACTCAATCTGAGCCTGTAGATTTTCAATATTATCTGGTTTCAGATGATGCAGCAGAAACTCCACATTACTTATTCGCGTTTTGCTCAGTAAATGCTGCAAATCTTCCTCAGAATTTTTAGCGAGAAACTCATCCGGATCCAAATTATCCGGAATCCGAACAATTTCCACCGTCATATCTCCCAGCTCATCCAAAGCCTTAGCAGTCGCTGCCTGCCCTGCCCGATCTCCATCGTAAGACAGGATAATCTTCTTGCAATACTTGCTCAGATGCTGAACATGCTCAGGCGTCAGAGCTGTTCCCATCGAGGCAACCGCATTTTCAATTCCGGCCCGATAAGCCGCAATCACATCCATGAAACCCTCCATCAGATAAACCTCATGGCTCTTCTTGATAACCGGCTTGGCCTTATCCAGATGATAGAGCTCGTAGCTTTTATTGAAAATAGCGGTGCTGCGACTGTTTTTGTACTTGGCCTGATGGCCATCAGTAGCCACTGCCTGCCAAATCCGTCCGGAAAAAGCCACAACCTGCCCACTGTCATTGGTCAGGGGAAACATAATCCGATTCTGAAAGGCATCATAGACCAGATTATTCTCCGCCAGATTGAAGAGGCCCGAGTTCATGATGGTATTCTCATCAAACTTTCCAGCCATACTCTTATGAAGATAATTGCCTTCATTTGGAGCCAGGCCGATTTGAAAATGCTTAAGAACATCATCTGTCAGACCCCGCTGGTAGAGATAAGCCCGCGCTTCCTCTCCCATCTTGGTCGTCATCAGAACCGCATGATAAAATTTCGCTGCCTCGGTATGGATATCGTAGAGAGCCTGGTGCGGATGGCTTTGTCTCAGTCGGTCATTGCCCGCTGTCTCTACAGCCAAGGGAATCCCTGCCCGATCTGCTACAATCTGCACAGCATCCATAAAGGAAACGCCTCGATAATCCTCAATGAATTTGAAGACATCGCCCGACTTGCCGCAGCCAAAACAGTGATAAAACTGCTTGTCCTCTACAACGTTAAAAGAGGGCGTCTTTTCGCCATGAAAGGGACAGAGTCCCAGGAAATTCCGCCCAGCCTTGGTCAAGGCCACCGTTTCTCCTATGACATCGACGATATTGACGCTGTTTTTAATTTCAGAAATGATTTCTTTATCAATCAAGAGACAATACCTCCAATTTATCATAGAATATCATTCTATATTTTATACTAAAATGAAGCAAATGTAAAATATTTGACAAACAAATATCTTGTAGATGTCATATAAATAAGCTATAATATAATCTCATTAATAAATTCTTGAAAGGAAAGAAAGAATGTTAAAGGATCTTAAAGAATTCTTGCTGCGCGGGAACGTGATTGATTTGGCAGTCGGTGTGATCATCGCCAACGCTTTTGGAGCAATCGTCACTTCATTGATTACTGACGTAATCACTCCTCTCTTCCTCAAACCAATTTTGGATGCTGCACACTTGAATCAAATTGCTGATCTGAAATGGAACGGGATTGCCTATGGTAACTTCTTGAGCGCTGTAATTAACTTCTTGGTAATCGGTACTGTTCTCTTCTTCATCGTTAAGTCTGCTGAAAAAGCACAAAGCCTTGCTAAGAAGAAGGAAGAAGCTGAAGAAGCGCCAGCTGGACCAACTGAATTGGAAGTCCTGCAAGAAATCAAAGCTTTGTTGGCTGAGAAAAAATAAAGAGAATTCACTGATGAAAATCAGTGTTTTTTTCTTGCCTATTGCTCACAATCATCCCCTTCTCTCCAAAGAGTGAAAACAAAAAACAGACCGGAGTCTGCTTTTTTGTTCAATTAGAATTTTTTACGTTTACGAGCTGCTTCTGATTTGCGTTTGCGTTTTACAGAAGGTTTTTCATAGAATTCACGTTTGCGTGTTTCTTGAAGAGTACCAGCTTTAGTAACCGCACGTTTGAAACGACGAAGTGCATCATCAAGTGATTCATTCTTGCGTACTACTGTTTTTGACATTTTTTTCACTCCCTTCAAGTCCAAAATCTATATAATCATACCACATATAGAAAAGAGTGTCAAGTATTTTCTGTAAGTATGATGTATCCCCTTTTTATGATACAAACAAGAAGACCAACTGCTCTGCTGCAGCTGGTCTTCTTTTGCTTAGAGGGTTTTACGCTTCTTAGCAGCTTTGGAAAGGGAAATGTCCTGCACCTTATCATAGAACAGGAACTGCTGAATGAGCTCTCTGTCGCTCATGTCAGGATTCAAGTCAACAACATAGTCCAGCTTGATAGACTTCTTTTCAGCCGACTTGAGAGATGTCAGTTCAGCCGATTTACAAGTCGTTTCAAAGATAGCATCAAAGAGTACTTCGTAGTCAAAGTCAGCTGGAACCTGAACCTGGACATAACGTCTGGTCGGACTGACTGAAGTAAAGCTCATCTTTTCAAAGAGCATCCAGATGCCTGAAATAGCTAGAGTAAAAACAATTCCCAGTGCTACAAAGCCCATCCCCGTTGTAATCCCGATAGCCGTCGCCATAAAGATGGCTAGAAGCTCCTTGGAGCCACCTGCAGCTGACCGGAAGCGAATCAAGCTGAAAGTCCCTGCTACGGCGACACTCGTACCCAGATTTCCATTAACCAAGAAGATGATAATGGAAATAATGGCTGGCAAAAGGGAGAGGGTGACGACAAATTCCTTGGTATAAATGGTTTGGCGCTTATAGACCTTGGCCAAGATAATTCCTAAAACCACACTAGTTGCTAGTGAAAAAATCAATGCTAAAGGATTTATCTTGACTTCCGTAGAGGAGTAGATACTGTTAAATAACTGATTGATCATAGACTACCTCCTTAGGCCTTGACTGTTCGAGTCAGCCTTTCTTTAGTTTTCAGGTAGGCATTGCCGTATTTTGAGAAGGACTGGTCTTCAAGACCGTATTTATTTAGAATATCAGCCAACCACTGAGGATATTGACCAGGAACCTTGATTTCCATAATTACCTTGTCGTCATCCAGCAAGGGCAGTCCATAGCGGCCTAAAGCCAAGTCTACATCATAATCTCGATAACGGATGTTGGAATCAACTGTCACACGTACCTTTTTATCTTCCAAGCCTCTCATAGAGTAGCGGTCATAGCTAATCACCATTTTTGGCTTCAAGTCTATATAGCGCTCCTGCAACTGCTCTACTTCCGCCTTGACCCGGTCATCGGAAATAGTATGGTCTGCCACACCGTTCACAATATAGTTGGTCACAGAGAGAGGATTCGAAACCAAACGGTATTTAAAGCCTACTTCATCCCGTTTCTTCTTGATTTCCAAGAAAACTTGACTATCATCATTCGGCTGCTCAGCATAAGTCCGCATCCGCATTTTTTCGCGACCGCCTTTTCTAGCAATGGAATCCTGGATCATCTGGAACTCATCATTATCAAAATACACATTGGAAATGGTTGATGTCGCATAATCATCTGCGGTGAGGTAAGGTCTCATGTCAGCTTCAAGACGAGCTAGCATTGCCCGGTCAAGAATATACTTCGTTTCGATTCGTTGGAAATTTGTTTGGATTTGCTTTTGTTTCATTTGAATTCTCCTTTGATTCTACAAATGTAGTTTATGCTTTTAAAAGAAATAGAGCTTCCGCTCTGCATCCTACAAGCGTCTGGATAAGCTTTACTTTCTTCTCCCTTCCAAGCAGTATTTTTCAAAAACATTCTACAAATGTAGTTTATAAATATATTCTACAATTGTCGTTTGTGAATGTCAAGAAAAAAGATAAATAATCTTTCAGCTTTTTTAGCATTAGGAAACGAAATGCAAACTGTAAGCAAAATCGTCCTAAAATAAAGATAAACTGATGACTAACTGCTCTTGGAGGATTTCTAAATCTCCCTTTGAGAAGATAATAAAATTCTACCAGTCTAAGCTTTTAAGAAACTTAAACTGGCAGAATCCTTTATTTAATCGTCATCATGGTCATCATCATCTTCCGAATCATCGGTGTCTGTCGTATGAGAGGAACTGTTCTGAGACGGAGTTTGAACTGTCGCTGTACTAGCCCCTGTAGAGCCCGCTGCTCCCGTATTTCCTGTACCTGCAGTAGAGCTGTTATCAGCTGGAGTTGATGCAGCAGACGAGGATGGACTGACTTCTTTTTCAACCGTTACCGTCTTTTCGACAATGGTATGCTGCTTGGATTGGATTAGTTTTCCATCCTTAGCATTGACAATGGTTTCATGAGCTGTTTGACCGTGTGAGAAGCGAATGTTATAGGTATCTTTTTCACGCGAAATTTGTAAATCTTTAATATCTTTTTCAGAAAGAGACAGCTCTTTTAAGACGGACGCTAGAGCCTGACGTTGACTGAGCCCTTGAGACTGTTTTTGCCCTTCAACAGGTCTGCTTTGTTGAGCAGCTGGACTTTCTAGAGCAAAGACCGAGCTAGTCAAAAGCAAAAGGAGAGGAACGGCCACTACAAAAGCAGCAGACAGAAACCTCTTAGGCAGGCGGTTATCCATAATACCAACAATCCGCCGCTTGAGATTAAACTTGTCAGAGTAAAAGCAGGTCGTCAGAGCAATTGGGGTCTTCTTACTGCGGTCTATCATGGTCAAAATCGTTTCACCGTAGAAAGTCCGATACTCTGTATCTCTACTGCTCAGAACATCGTAGTCACAGTACATTTCTCCTGCTTCCTGGGTTTCCCGGCAGGCAAAGCGGACAACCGGGTTAAACCAGTGCAGACTCTTGGCAAAAATTCCCAAAAGATTAACTAAAACATCGCGGTGCTTATAGTGAGTCAGCTCATGCTTGAAAATCAGCTGCAGCTCTTCTTCTGTGTAGTCCAACTCTGGCAGCACGATTAAAATATCTCTGAAACCTAGCAGCATAGGACTTTGGGACATAGGATAGTGGAGCAGACGAATCCGGCCCTTAACTCCCATCTCCTGCTGAACAGCCCGCAGCTGAGCCATCGCTTCTTCGTCCTGAAACTCCGTGCCCCAGCGCTTCAGCATCTTTCTGAAGCGAATATAAGAATAGGCGTATCTTCCTATGCTAAAGACAAAGCCAATCAGCCAGATGGTAAAGAGAATTTCAAACCAAGGCAGGTTTAGAAAAGCCTCCCACAGATTTGTCTGGGCAGCCTTTTCAACAGTTTGAGAGGCGCCCTGCGTTCCACCTGTCTGGGTGGCAGTCACTGCTGTCTGAACTACCGATCCTGTATTCAGCCGAATCAGGCCTGAGCCAAATTGGGGACGGAACGGAAACAGAAAACTCAGCAATATCAGAAACCAAATAAAATACTTCACTCTGACCGAAATCTTAGTCTTAAAGGCCATAAAAAGCAGACTAAGCAAAAGCACCAAAATGGAAGTTGACAAACTGGTCAGCAGAAAAGAAAGAAGGAATTGTTTCATGCTTATCCCTCCATCCTACTTTCCTTGGTTGAGCAAACTACGCAGCTCATCCAATTCATTTTCCGAAAAGGAGTTAGAAGAAAAGAGTGTTTTGACAAACCCGCCCATAGAACGGCCGCTGTGACGCTTCAAGAAATCCGAAGCCTCAACTTCCAGATACTCATCTTCTGAGATCAAGACTGTATACTGCCTTTCACGCCCCTTGCGGACACTTTCTAAAAAGCCCTTTTCTGTTAAGCGAGCCAAGACTGTCAGCAAAGTCTGGGGCTTCCAGTGATTGTCTGGTCCCAGCTTTTCCATGATACGGGCAGAGGTCGTCGGGGTAGGCAGCTGCCAAATTACCTTTAAAATAGTAAATTCCCCGTCTGGCAAACGTTTAATAGATCTTTTCATCGTTCCCACGCGCTTTCTAAATTAATGCTATTTCTAATTTCATTCTACACTTGTCTAACACAAAAGTCAATCATTATATAAAAAAAGAGTGGGAAATCAATTTTCCTCACTATATTTAGAAAAATAAACTAAGCAGGGTCAGCATAGCCAGCCCTCCCTGTTTGAACAGGATTTTGGGATCACTGGTCACTGCACCGTAAGCTGCTACCAAGATAATATAAAGCATAAAAATTCCCAGCCAAACCGGACTAGACTGCACAAAGGCCGCAATCAGCACTAAAACAGCTATCAGCCCGTTGTATACTCCTTGATTTTTGAAAAGAGTATTGACTGACTGCTGCTCCAACTCCTCTTGTGACATACCGAAAACCCGAGCTGTCGCTGCAGAAGTCGTTGCAATGGTCTCCAGGTAGAGGATATAGAAAAATTCCAAGGCAACCAAGCTTGCCAAAATAAGTGTAATAATAGACATTTTAACCCCCTAAAATATATAACGAAACTCAGTATAACACAGACTGACTGGAACTGCGAAAATCTTGCTCAAAAATGGACATTCTGTATAAAAACAAGACTAAAAATACTGAAGAAAAAAAGCGTAGCAGAAATCAGCAATTTCTGACTAGATATGATACAATCTTTTTTGAAAAATGGAGGTAAATTATGTTAACCTATGATTTAATTGTCATCGGCTTTGGGAAGGCCGGTAAAACATTGGCAGCCAAAATGGCGGCTCAAGGAAAAAAAGTTGCTTTGATTGAGCGAAGCAAGGCTATGTACGGGGGAACCTGTATCAATATAGCCTGCATCCCAACCAAGACCCTGCTTGTCGCAGCTGAAAAAGGCCTGGATTTCGACCAAGTCATGGCTGAAAAGAATGCTGTAACCAGCCGTCTCAACGGGAAGAACTATGCAGCAATCAGTGGTGCTGGTGTTGACATCATCGATGCGGAAGCTCATTTCCTTTCCAATAAAGTCATCGAAATCACAGCTGGCGATGAGAAAGAGGAACTGACTGCTGAAACTATTGTCATCAATACTGGTGCTGTTTCCAATGTCCTGCCAATTCCAGGACTGACTGAAACCGAGCACGTATATGACTCAACTGGCATCCAAAATCTGAAGGAACTTCCTAAACGTTTAGGAGTTCTGGGCGGCGGTAACATCGGACTAGAATTCGCTGGACTCTACAACAAATTGGGCAGTCAGGTGACTGTGCTGGATGCTGCTCCTGTCTTTCTCCCTCGAGTTGAGCCTTCTATCGCTGCTCTAGCTAAGCAATACATGGAAGAAGACGGAATCCAGCTCTTACAAAATGTACGCACCACACAGGTCAAAAATGATGGTGATGAAGTTGTCGTTGTGACAGAGGATGGAGAGTTTCGTTTTGACGCCCTGCTCTATGCTACCGGCCGTAAGCCCAATGTTGAGCCATTGCAGTTGGAAAATACAGATATCGAGCTGACAGAGCGCGGAGCTATCAAGGTCAACAAGCACTTGGAAACATCTGTACCTGGCGTATTTGCAGCGGGCGATGTCAATGGCGGTCTGCAGTTCACATATATTTCACTGGATGACTTCCGTATCCTTTATAGCTATCTGGCTGGCGATGGCAGCTACACACTGGAAGACCGTAAAAACGTCCCTACCAGCATGTTCATCACACCACCTTTGGCTCAAATCGGATTGACTGAAAAGGAAGCCCAAGAGCAAGGACTGCCGATTGCAGTGAAGGAGATTCCAGTCGCAGCAATGCCTCGTGGACATGTCAATGCTGACTTACGCGGTGCTTTCAAGGCTGTTGTCAACACTGAAACCAAGGAAATTGTCGGGGCAACTATCTTCTCAGCTGGAGCTCAGGAAATTATCAATATCCTGACTGTAGCCATGGATAATAAGATTCCTTACACCTACTTGAGCAAGCAAATCTTCACCCACCCAACGCTGGCTGAAAACCTTAATGATTTATTTGCTATCTAATTTTAAGCCCCTAATGGGGCTTTTTAGATGTCTTTAAAACATTTGCTTACATTTCAACCCCCTTTTGTGGTACAATAATGCTAGTTTATTTTAAAAAGATTGAGGAAGATTATGTCTGAACTGTATGATATTACGATAGTCGGTGGCGGTCCGGTTGGCCTATTCGCAGCTTTTTACGCCCATCTGCGCCAAGCCAAGGTTAAAATCATTGATTCCCTGCCTCAACTGGGCGGTCAGCCAGCCATTCTCTATCCAGAGAAGAAGATTCTGGATGTGCCGGGCTTTACCAATCTAAGTGGCGAAGAGCTGACACAGCGTCTGATTGAGCAGCTGGAAACTTTCCAGACTGAGATTTGCCTCAATGAAACAGTTCTGGATATCACTAAATCTGATGATGGCTTCACCATCACGACTTCTCAAGCCCAGCATCAGACCAAAACCATCATCATCGCAATGGGAGGTGGCGCCTTCAAACCGAGAGCTTTGGAGTTAGACGATGCTGAAAGCTACAGCAACCTCCACTATCATGTTTCAAACATCAGCCAGTACGCTGGGAAAAAGGTGGTTGTTCTGGGCGGCGGCGACTCGGCTGTTGACTGGTCGCTAGCTTTTGAAAAAATTGCAGACACCAGTCTGGTTCATCGTCGGGACAACTTCCGAGCTTTGGAGCATAGCGTAGAAGAACTCAAGGCTTCTAGCGTTGAGATTAAGACACCTTTTGTTCCGAGTCGATTGGTCGGCGAAAATGGCAAGATAACCCACTTGGAAATCAGCCAAGTCAAGGGAGAGGAAAGTCAGCTTCTGCCTCTGGATCACCTCTTTGTCAACTACGGTTTTAAATCCTCTGTCGGCAATCTTAAAAATTGGGGCCTGGAGCTCAACCGTCACAAGATTTTGGTCAATAGCAAGCAAGAAACTTCTGTGCCAGGTATCTATGCAGCTGGTGACTGCTGCAGCTACGAGGGGAAGATTGACCTGATTGCGACTGGGCTAGGTGAGGCACCTACTGCTGTCAACAATGCCATTAACCATATCTATCCTGAGCAAAAAGTCCAACCCAAACATTCTACAAGCCTATAAAAAAACAGCTGCCGAGCTCAAGCTCAGCAGCTTTTATAATTCATCTGCGATTTTATTGATTTTTCTCAAGCGATGATTGACTCCGCTCTTGGTCAGTGGCCGGCTCAGACTATCAGCTAGCTGCTGGATGGAGTAGTCTGGATGCTGGATGCGAAGCTGGGCAACCTCCTGCAGGTCTACAGGTAGACTCTCAATGCCAATATTATCGCTGATTTTGGCAATATTATTGATGGTTTTCATACTGGCTGTGACTGTTCGAGCGATGTTTGCTGTCTCCGCATTATTGGCACGATTGAGGTCATTGCGCGCTTCCCGCATAAGCTTAAGAGATTCAAACTCAGCCATGGCTTCCATAGCACCGATGACAATGAGAAAATCCATGATGTCCTCAGCCCGCTGCAGATAAGTAACAGCTCCTTTCTTGCGCTCGATGGTCTTGGCATCCAGCAGAAAACGGCGCATCAAGGCAGCCAAATCCTCAGCATGATCCAGATAAACGGACAGGATTTCCAGCTGGTACTTACCTGAGTCAGGCTCCCGCATGCTGCCATTTGAGAGGAAGGCTCCCCGTAGGTAGGCTCGGCTGGCTTCGTCATCTGACAAAATGGCCTGGTCAATCCCTGCCTCGATACCAAAAAAGGAGTCAGCCAAGTGCAGGTCCGAAAGTATTTCTTCCACTTTCTGATCCAGAAATACTGTGTATACACGGTTCTTGCGCAGATTGGTCTTCTGATGGTGGCGGATTTCTGACTTGACCTGATAAAGGTCCGACAGCAACTCATAGAGATGGCGAGCAATCTTGGCATTTTCTGTTGTGACAGACAGGGTCAAACCACTGCTGGCCAAGCCCAGACTGCCAGACATCTTGATCATGGCTGACAGCTCATTTTTATCTCTGCTTGCCAGACTCAGCAGTTCTTCTTTTACTTTTACTGTAAAACTCATTTGCGTACCTGTATAATCTGCATCAATTCGTCAACGACTAGCTCGCCGTCATGGAAAGCTCCGCCATTTTCCAAACGAAGAAAGTTCGAAGAAATAACGCGCGGAACCTGCTCTTGTAACCCCTGAAAATCATGCTCTACCTGTACCAGATATTCGTCAAACTGGTTACTGTCCATATACTCATGAGGGACAGGTTCGATATTAACCAAGACTGTATCTACAAAATTCCTGCCTAAATGACGGTGCAGGACTTGGACGTGGTCGCTGTCCGAAAAATGCTCTGTTTCGCCGCGCTGGGTCATGATATTGCAGACATAGGCCACTTCTGCTTTGGTGTCTAGAAGAGCCTGGCCAATTTCCTCGATAACGAGATTAGGCAAGATAGAGGTAAATAGAGAACCCGGTCCCAGAACCACCATATCGCTCTCTAAGATGCTCTCGACTACCTTTTTACTGGCAGCAGGCTTCTTGTCATCATAGGTATTGGTCACATAAACCCGCTCAATCATCCCGCTCTTGCTGGTCAGATTGCTCTCACCTACAACTTCCGTCCCATCTGCAAACACAGCATGCAGAGTTAGAGGGGTATCGCTAGAAGGGTAGATTTTTCCTGTCGTATGGAAGAACTTGGTCAAAAGCTGCATGGCATTATAGGTTGAGCCCTGCATTTCGGAAATACCGGCAATAATCAGATTGCCCAAAGGATGCCCCGCTAGAACGCCGTCTCCTTCTGCAAAGCGATACTGGAAGACCTTCTCATAGAACTTTGGCATATCGGACATGGCTACTAAGACATTTCGCAAATCACCCGGCGGTGTCAGCTGCTGGATGTTTTTCCTCAGCTCACCAGAACTGCCTCCATCATCTGCTACTGTGACAATAGCTGTAATCTCTACGTCTTTTTTACGCAGGCTGTCTAAAATAACAGAAATCCCTGTTCCACCGCCGATGACTGTAATTCTTGGCTTTCTCATGAGCGGTTCACCGTTTCTTTCCGTCGGTTTTTGTCGCGGTGACTGGCATTGACCGGCCAATTTTTAGCCAAATCATCTGCTAAACGCTGAGCAAAGGCTACACTGCGGTGCTGACCGCCCGTACAGCCCACTGCAATGGTCAGGATAGACTTGCCTTCCTTCTGATAGCCCGGCAAGATTGGCTCAATCAAGCCCAGCAGATGCTGGTAAAATTCTTCTGACTCGGCATGGTTCATGACATAATCAAAGACATCCTTGTCCAAGCCAGTTTGATTGCGCAGCTCAGGTTTATAGTAGGGATTTGGCAGAAAGCGCACATCAAAGACCAAGTCTGCATCCAAAGGCAGACCATATTTGAAACCAAAACTCATGACCTCAATGCGGAAACTGTGCATCTCGTCCTGATTTGAGAATTGCTCAGAGATGGTCTTTCTGAGCTCCCGTGGTGTCAAATCTGTTGTGTCCACAACATTCTGACTAAGATTTTTCAGAGGTGCTAAGAGTTCGCGCTCCAGTTTAATCCCATCTAAAATCCGTCCATCAGCTGCAAGCGGATGGCTGCGACGCGTTTCCTTGTAACGAGCTACTAACTCCTTATCCGCCGCATCTAGGAAAAGAATCTTAAAATCAATGTTCTCATTTTGCTCTAATTCATCCAAAACAGGCTGGATTTGCATAAAGAAGGAACGGCTGCGCATATCGACAACCAGAGCCAATTTATCATTGTCAGTAGTCCCTTCGACCAGCTGCAAGAACTTCGGCACCAGAGTTGGCGGCATATTATCAATGGTAAAATAACCTAAGTCTTCAAAGGACTGGATGGCTACGGTTTTCCCCGCCCCGCTCATTCCAGTCACAATGACAAGCTGAATTTTCTTCTCAGACATAATAATCCTTTCATCAGATAGAATCCGTCAAAAAGCTGTTTTCTCCAGCACTTTTTAGAGAATCTCGGCAATAACCTCAATCTCAATCTTCACATCCTTAGGTAGGCGAGCCACTTCTACTGCCGAGCGAGCTGGAAATGCTTCTGTAAAAGCTGTTTTATAAACTTCATTAAATGCCACAAAATCATCGATATCGCTCAAGAAGCAAGTAGCCTTGACTACATGGTCAAAGTCTGTTCCAGCAGCTTCCAAAATGGCTGAAACATTTTTCAGTACCTGCTGGGTTTGCTCTTCAATAGTTGTCCCAATGATTTCTCCAGTTTCAGGAGACAAAGGAATCTGCCCGCTCGCAAATAAAAGATTGCCCACAATTTTTCCTTGAACATAAGGTCCAATCGCTGCTGGTGCTTTGTCTGTATGAATCGTTTTTGCCATAATTATCACTTCTCCTACTTATTTTTTTCATTATACCATAAAAAGATGGGGGTGACCATGTTAGGCTTACTCCCATTGACTTTTTCCTTATTTTTATTTATGATAGAAAAATAGAGAAATCAAAACCTCGGTTTTGGACTGGTTCGAAAACTTCCCAGAATAAAAAACTAAGTGCCTTTATATTGTATATAAAATGTCTTGCGCATAGTTTTTTTGCTGTCTAATCGATTAGGCAGACAGTTAAGAGGTTGAGACCGATTGTCTCAGCCTCATTTTTATATATGCAAAGGAGAACTCATGAAAAGAAAAATCATTATCGACTGTGACCCTGGTATAGATGATAGTCTAGCCCTAATCTATGCCATTCAACATCCCGATCTAGAAGTAGTAGCACTAACCATCGTTGCTGGAAATGTCCCAGTAGACCTTGGTGTTGAAAATGCCTTTAAAATATTAGAAAAACTGAATCGGTTAGATATCCCAGTCTATGCAGGTGCAGACAAGCCTCTAGTCCGTAACTTCGTTTCAGCTCAAGATACCCACGGTATGGATGGTTTAGGCGAGAGCAGAATCAATCGGACAAGCAATTGTCAGCCCCAATCTCAGAAAGCCTCTGAATTTCTGGCTACCTATTTCCAGAAGACTCAGGACACTTCCCTTATCACCTTAGGACCATTGACTAATCTAGCAATGGCTATAAAGCAAAATCCCCAAATTGGAAAACATATCAAACGCTTTGTCAGCATGGGCGGCAGCTACAAATCTCATGGCAACTGCTCACCTGTAGCCGAGTATAACTACTGGTGTGACCCACACGCCGCTCAATTTGTCTATCAAAAGTTAGGCCGAAAAATCGAGATGGTGGGACTGGATGTCACACGCGCCATCGTCCTCACCCCCAATCTATTAGAGTACATGCGTTTCCTACAGCCAGAAGTAGCTGAGTTTGTCGGCCGTATCACGCGTTTCTACTGGGACTTCCACTGGGAATATGAACACATCATCGGCTGTGTTATCAATGATCCCCTGGCTATTGCTCATTTTCTGCATGAGGACCTTTGTATGGGCTTCGACTCCTATGTTGAAGTCGTAACCGAAGGCATTGCTCTTGGACAGACTGTGGTTGATGCTTATGACTTCTATCATAAACCAGCCAATGCCTATATTGCAACTCAAGTCAGTCCCTCACTCTTCTTCCAAGACTTCTTAGCTATCCTCCTGAATCAGCCTAAGGAAACGATTGCTCAAGACCTATCATCACTTTTATGAGGAAAATTTTATCATGAAAAAATCGACACCCCTTATCCTAAGCTTCTTGTCTATCTGTATCGCTCTTAACTATGTGGGAGCTAATATTGCACTTTTTCTGAAATTACCTATCTATCTAGATACCTTTGGAACGATTCTAGCTAGCTTAACCTTAGGGCCTCTTGCTGGGGCTGGCGTTGCGTTTCTCAGCGCCCTCATTGGCTGGATGACAACCGATATCTTTTCTCTCTACTACTCGCCAGCCGCTATCATCATTGCTCTTTCAGCAGCTTGGTTTTTTAAAGAAAAAGGAAGCTTAAAGCTCAGTCTTCTCTGGAAAACCCTATTGGTAGCCCTTCCAGGTACCCTAGTAGCCTCTGCAATCACTGTCCTGCTCTTCGGAGGCATAACATCCAGCGGGTCCAGCCTCATAGTCCAAGCCCTGCGGGGAATGGGAGTCAACCCCGTCCTTAGTATCGTCCTCGTCCAAATACTGACTGATTATGCAGACAAGCTTATCGTTCTAGGTGTCTGCCTAGCTGCTCTCCCTCGAATAAAAGCAGTCAGTCCTAAAATCTTTGCTTAAAACAAAGATTAATTACCTTAACGAATACATCTTTAGCGCAAAAAAAGCAGCTGAGTAGGATTATTTCCTGCTCAGCTGCTTTTTATCTTATTCCTCCTCTGCTTTCGCTAATGCTTCTCTTTCCAGACGCAGCTTGCGTTTGGGGTTGAGTTTATTAAAGAGCTCTTCTAGCTTTTCTGCATTCCAGACGTTGGCTGCAGAGACAAAGTTTCCATTTTCATCGCGGAAGGATATTGGTTTATCACCCATTGCAATCCTCCTTAGTCAACGAATTCAAACTCAAACTTGCCGATGCGGACCAGATCCCCATCCTTGGCTCCGCGAGCACGAAGGGCTTCATCAACGCCCATACCACGCAGCTGACGGGCAAATTTCATAACTGCCTCATCTCGATCAAAGTTGGTCATATTAAAGAGTTTCTCAAGCTTATCACCTGACAGCACCCAAGTCGCATCATCATCACGAGAGATTTCAAAAGCTGGTGCTTCTTCGTCAAAGCCATAGTAAGCTTCTTCTTCCATTTCAGACTCATCATAAAGCAAGAACTCAGGCGTTTTATCTAATAATTCTGCGGTCGCATCCAAGAGGGTCGCAAGCCCCTGCTTGGTCAGACTGGAAATCGGGAAGATTTGCGGTAGTTCCGCAAATTCGTCATAATTAGCCACTAATTTCTCTTTGAATACCTTGAGATTTTCAGCACTTTCCGGCATATCCATCTTGTTAGCGACAATAATCTGCGGGCGCTCCATGAGACGAAGATTGTAGGATTCCAACTCTTTATTGATAGCTAGATAGTCCTCATAAGGGTCACGTCCCTCACTTGCTGACATATCGATGACATGCAGGATAACCCGTGTCCGCTCAATATGACGGAGAAACTGGGTTCCCAGTCCAACCCCTTGGCTGGCCCCCTCAATCAAACCTGGTAGATCTGCTACTGCAAAGGATTCTCCAGAGTGAGTGCGAACCATGCCTAGATTAGGCACGATGGTCGTGAAATGATAAGCACCAATCTTAGGCTTAGCCGCTGTAATGACGCTGAGCAGAGTGGATTTCCCGACAGAAGGGAAGCCGACCAGACCAACGTCTGCTAGGACCTTGAGTTCCAGCAGAAGCTCACGCTCTTGACCCGGTTCTCCATTCTCAGAAATCTCAGGAGCAGGATTTTTAGGCGTCGCAAAGCGAATATTTCCACGACCGCCTCGGCCACCACGCGCTACGATAAATTCTTGACAGTTTTCTACCAAGTCCGTCAGCACCTTGCCAGTCTCCGCATCACGAACCGTCGTCCCCTGCGGCACTCGAACAATCAAGTCCTCAGCCCCTCGGCCATGCATGCCCTTAGTCATGCCCTTTTCACCAGACTGAGCCTTGAAATGGCGATTGTAGCGAAAATCCATCAGGGTACGAAGACCCTCGTCTACGACAAAAACAACATTGCCACCACGACCGCCATCGCCGCCCCAAGGACCGCCATTAGGAACATATTTTTCACGGCGAAAGGCCACCATGCCATCGCCACCATTGCCAGCCTTAACTTGAATCTTGGCCGTATCTAAAAACATACTCATTTTTTCTATTCTCTTTTTCTAGTCTAAAAAAACGCCCTGAAGCGTTTGGATTAAAAGATTGCGCTGAGAGCGGAAGCAAAGATTGCTCCAACTGTCACGATGAGCATGATAATCACGACCAGCATCGTCAATTTTTCAAATCCTGTTTTTTTGCGTTGTCCGTTATCTCCAAAAGCCACGATAACACCTCTATCCTTTAAAAATTACTAGGTCTATTCTAACACGATTGCTCCGTTTTTTCAAATGGAAAAGTATGCAAAAAGGCTTTAAGAGAAAACTCTTAAAACCTTTGAATTTTATCTAGTCTTTTTTTGAAGAAAGACATAGCTTCCAAAGCCAACTAAGATTGCCAAACCTGCAACTGACAGCCAAAGTGTCGTTTCTTGACCAGTCTTAGGCAGAACTTTTTTGTTGCCTCCTGCAGCACCCGGATCATTGGTACCATTGTTTGAATTGTTATTTCCATTCCCTGGATTGTCTGTTCCACCCTTTGGATTGTCGGAACTGTTACTAGGGGTATTGTTACCATTGCCTGGGGTATTATTTGGATTGTTATTTGGATTGTTATTTGGATTATTATTTGGGTTATTGTTAGGGTTGTTATTTGGATTGTTTGGATTGTTGTTATTTCCAGGGTTAGGTGGCTGAACTGCCTTGCCTGGATCATTACCTCTATAGGTATTTGTAAAGACAGGATCCAAATCATATTTAACAGAGCCCAAAAACTCACCATTCACATCTTTAACAGTAACTGTCAGCTGAGCTTCCTTGTCATCATAGATGTAGTTAGCATCATTGCCCGGAATTTCCTTAATGCTGTAGCGGTAGTCACCAGCTGCATTATAGTTCAAGGCTTTGAAATTGATAGAACCATCAGCTTCATTGGTAGCTGTTTGAAGTAAAACACCGTTTTCGTCAAAGAGACCAAAGGTAAATTGACCCTTCTCTAACACTTTATTAACAAGTTTTTTCTGTGCCTGAATCTTCACATCTTTTGCTAGCACAGCGCTTCCTTTACCAGAGCCCTCTTCCAAGCGGACTGACTTAGTAATAGTGCGTTCTGGGAATCCTTTAGCTGTCCATGATAACTTGTTGTTAACCACATCACCCACTTTAGTACCTTCTGGTACGCGAGTAGAGTACTCGATGTACATTGGCCAGTTGTAGTTATCGCCAAAGTTAATGGTAAAACCGTTAGCATCGCCATTAGCGTTTTGGGTTAGGACTGCTTTGTTAGTAAAGTTATCAGCAACAGGCAGCGTCAGGATATGAGCTTCATTGCGGATACCACCAGCAACTGGAGCATAACGAACCGCCCGCAGCGTACCAGGAACCAAGGTCAGACCATCACCAAAGGTGTCTGAAATCACCATGTTGCGAAGCATGTCCTGTCTTGCATTCAGGATAATGCGCCATTTAACAATACTCGGATCAGTGCTGTCCTGGTAACCATATTTCATTTCATACTCACCAGCAGTTCCTTCTTCTTTCTGGTATTGGAAAGAAAAGTCTGTCTGGCCAAATTTGAAGGAAACAGGACCTGTTTCTTTGACTTTTTCGTTATTGATACGAACATTAAAGCCCAAAGATAGCTCTTTCTTTTGGGTATAGTTTGTAAAGTAGTTACTGAAAGTCACTGTAACTGACTGAGTCGCCGGGTCAGTTTGAGCTGTACCGACTAACTCTCCCGTATGATTAACAACATCATAGACATCGAAGTTTAAGGCAGTAATCAGACTTAATTCTTCCGGAAGTTTAAAAGTCAGGGTATCCCCTTCAGCGATCGTTTGAGCCGCAGGAAATGTGAAGTTGGTTGTTACAGACAAGGTTTCATTAGTCTTAACAGTTGAGTCACTTGTTAATGGCTCACCATCCTTAGTAATGCTGGTTTGCTGACTGTATTCAGTTACTTCAGAAGCCTGAGTTCGAGCAGCAAAACCTAAACCTGTAACAATAGCTGTTAATAAGATAAGAATTTTAAAAATAATTGTATTTTTATTTTTCATCTTTTTCTCCTTTCGTAGCTTATTATACCAAGAGTATTGCAATTTATCAACATTTTTATTCAAAGTGTTTAAAAATTCATACGAATATAAAAAAACCAAGACATTATGTCTCAGTTTCTTTACATTTATTAGTCTATCCCAATTTCAGCTCGAACAACATTAGCAATGGTATCTACATAATAATTTACTTCTTCGTCAGTTGGTGCTTCAGCCATGACCCTCAGCAAAGGCTCTGTTCCGCTCGGACGAACCAAAATCCGTCCATTACCAGCCATTTCGGCTTCCATTCTCTCAATCACTGTCTTGATAGCTAGGACTTCCATCGCCTTATTTTTCATGCTATTTTCCACACGAATATTGACCAGTTTCTGCGGATAGATGGTTACTTCAGAAGCCAATTCAGATAGTTTCTTACCAGTTTCCTGCATGACCTTGGTCAATTGCACAGCTGAAAGCTGACCGTCACCTGTCGTATTGTAGTCCATGATGATAACATGTCCAGACTGCTCGCCACCTAGATTATAGCCATTCTTGCGCATTTCCTCTACTACATAGCGGTCACCAACTGCTGTCACAGCCTTTTGGATACCTTCACGATCCAAAGCCTTATGGAAGCCTAGGTTAGACATGACGGTCGTAACAATGGTATTCTGTGCCAGCTCGCCTTTTTCAGACAGGTACTTACCGATGATGTACATAATCTTGTCACCATCTACCAGCTCACCATTTTCATCCACGGCAATGAGGCGATCGCTATCTCCATCAAAGGCCAGACCAATCGCTGCACCAGACTCACGGACAACCTCCTGCAAAGCTTCTGGATGCGTAGAGCCGACATTCAGATTGATATTAAGGCCGTCTGGATTTTCTCCGATAATGGTCAACTGAGCGCCAAGGTCCGCAAAAATCTGACGAGCGCTGGTAGAAGCCGCACCGTTGGCCGTATCTAAGGCCACATGCATTCCTTCTAGTTCTAAGCCAGTTGAAACCAAGTATTGTTGGTACTTGCGCAGCCCTTCTGGATAGTCCACCAAGTCACCCAAACCTTCGGCGCTTGGACGTGGCAAGGTGTCTTCCGCTGCGTCCAGCAAAGCTTCGATTTCCAACTCACGCTCATCATCCAGTTTATAGCCGTCACCACCAAAGAATTTGATACCATTATCCAAAGCTGGATTGTGGCTGGCAGAAATCATAACTCCGGCGCTGGCTTTCTCTGACTTGACCAGATAAGCCACACCAGGCGTTGCAATGACACCCAATTTATAGACATGAATCCCAACGGACAAAAGTCCTGCAACCAAGGCGCTTTCCAGCATTTCTCCTGAAATTCGAGTATCACGGCCAACAAAGACCCGAGGAACTTCACTTTCGTGCTGACTCAGAACATAACCACCAAAGCGACCGAGTTTAAAGGCCAATTCCGGCGTTAATTCCACATTTGCTTCTCCGCGAACACCATCGGTTCCAAAGTATTTACCCATTATAAATAGTTTCCTTTCATAAGACCTGGATGTAAAGATTTAGGCTGCAAGCAAGACAGACTGACTTCATCCAAGTTTATTTTCAAAATTTTATTTAGTTTTTATTTGATGAGCTCGTATTTGAGCTGCTATTAGAGGAGGACGAGCCTGAGCTGTCTGCTGTTTTAGTGTTGACACGCATAGTCGTTTCAAATGGTGTCACCACGCTTGGCATAACATTTCCCTGTCCATCAACCGCCTGCAGCGGCGCTGTCCCGCTGTAGTTACCAGTGATAATGACATTAGTCGGGAGAATAGCTACGACAGACTCAATCTTAGAAAGGGTCTCCTCGTCACTAGTTACAGTAGCTTCCTTATTTTCCAAGGTCACACCACTGATAGACACATTTTCAGCCACCTGGCTGTCTGTGATGAGGTAGCGGACTTCAACCTTCTTGCTAGCCTTTTTACCAATCTTAACCGAAATCTTCTGCGGAGTCACTGTAGCAGTCAGACCGCTTGGCAGGTTTTCAACCTTTAGCGGAATTTCTACTGTGCCTTCTGTAGCCTTGGAAAGATCAGCAACGACTCGAAATTTTCGAGTGCTTTCCTGCATTTCACTGGCTAGATTGACCCGGTTGGAGCCTGTCAGAGCGACGGAAACTTCAGAAGTGAAACCGCTGATAAAGTAATTCTCACTGTCATATTTGATGTCAATCGGCACATTGGAAACCGTATTGGTATAAGTTTCAGATGTGACCTGTCGAACTCCAGTATTGTTTTGATAACTGCTGGAGGTTGCATAGACAAAAAGCACTAGGGCAAAGAAAAACGAAGAGATGATATAAAGAATTTTTTTACGTTTTTTCATTTCTTCCATCCTCCCATGAAGCGTTTTTTCAAACCCGCTGGCTTGTCCTGCTCTGATAAGAAGACCTTTCTCAGCTCTATCTCAAACTCATCCAAAGTCAAATCATGCTTGAAAATTCCATTGTGCGTGGTGGAAATCCCACCGGTTTCTTCTGAAACGACAAAAGTAAACGCATCTGATACTTCAGAAAGGCCAATAGCTGCGCGGTGCCGGGTTCCAAACTCCTTAGAGATACCGCTGCTTTCGGTCAGAGGCAGGTAGGCACAGGAAGCCGCAATCTTATTGTTTTTTATAATGACTGCTCCATCGTGCAATGGCGTATTGGGGATAAAAATGTTGATTAGCAGCTCTCCGGACACATCTGCATCCAAGGGAATCCCTGTCGCAATGTACTCTTGCAAGGTGCGGGTTCCCTGAATGGCCACCAAAGCCCCGATTTTCCGCGGACTCATATAGGCAACAGACTTGACAAAGGCCTGAACCATTTTTTCTTCGTTACTGATGGGCGTTGTAGAAAAAATATCTGTTGCCCGGCCCAGCTTTTCCAATCCTGCTCGAATCTCAGGCGAGAAAATCACCACGGTCGCAATGACCCCGTAGGTGATGACCTGATTGATCAACCAAGAAATGGTGGTCAAGCCGATGATATTGGCAAAAAACTGTGCCAAGATAAAGAAGAGCACCCCGCGGACCAAAATCATGATCTTGGTACCGGCAATGGCCTTGATTAGATAATATAGAATCCATGCGACGATAGCGACGTCAATAATATTAATTACAATCCTCCAAGGGTCAGAAAACAAACTGGCCCAATATTGGAGATTGGTTAGTTGTTGAAAATTCATACTTAGACTTCCTACTCCTCTACAAGCAAAGTCCAACAGCTGTAGCAACAAATCGAACTTATTAAATCTTATAACAGCCTGATTTTATCTTGCACTTAGAGTTTACTCAATTAACTTCTCTCTTTTTATTTTACAGTGGGTCTTAATGCTTAAAGACTTACCAACCCATTATATCACGTTTGTCAATATTTTTCTGTAACCTTCTTTACTTTTTTATGATAAAATATTTCTTATGAAGATAAATACAGCCTTGGGCCTCTTGGCAGGCAAGTCCTCCCACTTTGTTCTCAGCAAAATGGGGCGTGGATCGACCCTGCCAGGGAAAGTTGCCCTGACATTTGATAAAAATATTTTACAAAACCTAGCAAAGAACTATGAGGTTGTGGTTGTTACCGGAACCAATGGTAAAACTCTGACTACAGCTCTGACAGTGGGTATTCTCAAGGAAGCCTTTGGAGAAGTGGTGACCAATCCTAGCGGTGCCAACATGATTACGGGGATTACCACAACCTTCCTGACCGCTAAGAAAGGCAAATCTGGCAAACATATCGCTGTGCTGGAAATAGATGAAGCCAGCCTATCTCGGATTTGTGATTATATCAAGCCCAGCCTCTTCGTCTTCACCAATATTTTCCGCGACCAAATGGACCGCTATGGTGAGATCTACACGACCTACCAGATGATTCTGGATGCTGCAGCTAAAGTACCTGAAGCAACTGTACTGATGAATGGTGACAGCCCTCTCTTTAACTCGGTCAGCCTGAAAAATCCTGTCCGCTACTATGGATTTGATACCGAGAAAGGCCAGGCTCAGCTGGCTCACTACAATACAGAGGGCATCCTCTGTCCCAAGTGCGAGCATATCCTAAAGTATGAGCTCAACACCTATGCCAATCTGGGAGCTTATATCTGTGAGGACTGCGGCTTCAAGCGTCCTAAGCTTGACTACAGCCTGACCGCTCTAAAAACGCTTGAGCATAACCGCTCTGCCTTTACCATTGATGGTCAAGACTATCAAATCAATATCGGTGGCCTTTATAATATCTACAATGCCTTAGCCGCTGTATCAGTAGCTCAGTTCTTTGATGTCGAGCCGGCTACTATTAAGGCTGGCTTTGACAAGAGCCGAGCTGTCTTTGGCCGTCAGGAAACTTTCAAAATCGGCGATAAGGAATGTACCTTAGTCTTGATTAAAAATCCGGTTGGGGCGACCCAAGCACTGGATATGATTGGACTGGCACCTTTTGACTTTAGCTTGTCCGTTCTGCTCAATGCAAACTATGCAGACGGCATTGATACCAGCTGGATCTGGGATGCTGATTTTGAGAGGATTTTAGAGATGGAGATCCCTCATGTCATTGCTGGCGGTGTCCGCCACTCTGAGATTGCTCGTCGACTGCGGGTAACGGGCTATCCAGCAGATCAGATTACCGAAGTCAAAGATTTGGAAGCAGTCTTTAAGGCCATTGAACAGCAAGAAACCAAGCATGCCTATATCTTAGCAACTTATACTGCCATGCTGGAATTCCGTGAGTTGCTGGCAGAACGACAAGTGGTCAGAAAGGAGATGAACTAATGGTATACAGATCCCTCACTTCTCCTGAAAACCAGGACTATCGCTACGAAGTAAAGATTGCCCACCTCTATGGCAATCTCATGAATACCTACGGCGACAATGGCAATGTCCTCATGCTCAAGTATGTGGCTGAAAAGCTAGGCGCTAGAGTTAAAGTCGATATCGTTTCTCTAGAAGATGACTTTGAAAAGGACAGCTACGACATCGTCTTCTTTGGCGGAGGTCAAGACTATGAGCAAACGATCGTGGCTCGTGACCTGCCAGCTAAAAAAGAAGCTTTGGAAAGCTTTATTAATGAAAACGGCGTAGTGCTAGCCATCTGTGGTGGCTTCCAACTCTTAGGCCAATACTATATCGAAGCTTCTGGCCGTCGAATTGAAGGTCTGGGCATCATGGGTCACTATACCCTCAACCAGACCAATAATCGCTATATTGGTGATATTAAGATTCATAATGATGAATTCGATGAGACCTACTACGGCTTTGAAAATCACCAAGGACGGACTTTCCTCTCGGACGACGAGAAACCTCTGGGCAAAGTTGTCTATGGAAATGGCAACAATCAAGAGGATGGTTGCGAGGGTGTTCATTATAAAAATGTCTTTGGCTCCTACTTCCATGGTCCCATCTTGTCCCGCAATGCGAACTTGGCCTACCGTCTGGTGACCACCGCTCTGAAAAACAAATATGGCTCAGATATTGAACTGGCGGCTTATGAAGATATCCTAGCCCAAGAAATCCCAGAAGAATACGGAGATATCAAAAGCAAGGCAGAGTTTGAATAAATAAACAGGAGAATCACTATGAAAGAAAAATTGCACTATATTCTGCTTTTAATTACCATTCTATTGGTGGCCAGTATTTCCTTGGCCAATATGCAGAGTGTCAATGTTAGCTTTATCTTGTTCAGCTTCAAACTACCCTTGATTATATTGATTTTAATTTCAGTGCTCCTGGGTTCTGTCACGACTTTTCTCATCAGCATGGTGAAAAATTTCTCACTGAAAAAAGAGCTTAAGAAAACCAAAGAAGCACTTAAAAATTCCCATACAGAAAACTAGGTTGGAAATCACTCCAGCCTAGTTTTTTTCTATTTTCTTTTGATAAAGGTAGGAAATCAAAGCCAATCCCATCACTCCGAAACCAATCAGAAGAAAGGAAAGGGTGTGGACACTCGGCAGAAGAGTCATCAGAAACGTCGCAGGAGGCATGAAAAGAATTGCTAGCGTGTAGATAGTCGAGAAAACTCTTCCTAGGTACTGCTTGTCCACCTTAGTCTGAACCTGGCTGAAGAAATGAATGTTGAAAACAGTCATAAAGAGCTCACAGATAAGATTACCAGAATAAGAAAAATATGGATGAACCGGTAGCAAGGCAGAGACGCCCATGACTGCAACTCCAACACCGGTCAATAGCAGGGCTACAAGTAAGTTGCCCATACTGGCCTTAACCTTGCTGGCTAGAATGGCTCCAATGATTGAGCCTATAGCACCCAAACTCAGAATGCTTGCATAAGATCCCGTCTTTTCATAGAGCTGATTGGTAAAAGGCAATAGATAATTAAAGGCCGCAAAGAAAAAGTTGACTGCAGAAGCTACCAAGAGCAGAAAGAAAATTTCTTTTTGCTGACGGATATAAACTAAACCTTCCTTGATATCTCTCAGGATATTTCCAAGATTGATGGGCGACTTTTGCTTGCTTGGCTCATGATTAGGCAGAAAATAAACCAGGGCAAAAGCCAGAAAGAAGCTCAGCGCATCCAGCTGAAGAGTCACGCGAAGATTTGCATACTGCATCACGATAAAAGACAAAACTGGAGCTGAAACACTGATAACCTGCAAGGCCAGTTCCAGATGAGAATTGTAGGCCACGATGTCTTCCTTGTCCACAATTTCGGTAATATAAGACTTATTAGCTGGCCTAGAAAAAGCAAAGGCTATAGCCTGAACCACATTGGCAAAAATCAGTGCTCCAATCATGAGCTGGTCATTAGATATAAAAGAAATCAGCAGACAAAGACCAGCACAAATCAAATCTGTTACCATCAAAACCTTACGCCTGGAAAAGCGGTCCGTAATGGCTCCCCCAAAAGGATTGAATAAGATGGAAGTGACTAGCTCCGATATCTGGTAAATGCCCAGCACCGTCTGCCCCAGAGCTCCTAAAGAAGCAAGCCAGATGCTGTTTCCATAGTCATAAAGCATGTTTCCAATTTTATTAATAGCAGCCCGTGTAATCAGCTGTACTGCCTGTCGATTCATAAAAATACCTCCTTCCATTTCTGAAACTATTGTATCAGGAATGGAGAGAGGTTCTTTGTTTTTCCCATATTTGGGAAATCATACTTTTACAAACTTATGGAAATGATCTTGATAATAGTCGACTTGCTCAGGTAGTTCCAGCACTTCAAAGATATGCATGGCTTCCTGCATTTGCTTGATGCCCTGCTTCTTCTGCTCCTTCTGATAAGCAGCAAACCCCTTGAGATAGAGGAACACATTGCGTTCATAGAGTTTAATGTCCTTGCCAATGATTTTCTCCACGTAAGCCTCAAAATAACTAGCCTTATCAAAAGAACGACTTTCCAAACAATGCTGGTAACAATTGAGCGCTATAATCAAGACTAGCCTCTTATGGCGACCGATTTCTTGGTAGTAGTCCTCCCGCTCCATGACTTCCTTGCCCAGACGGTAGACGTAGTCCACATCATAGAAACTATAGAGATTGCCAAAGAGGATAAGCTCGTACATGGTCCAATCTTCCGCTTGAAAGAGATAATCGGCCACCTTATCTAAATCCTCTTGCCTCATACAAAACTGGCTGTCTCGCTGACAAATCAAGCCCTGCATCAAAATCCAATTCAGCTCATAGTAAAGAGGCGTGTTACTGGCCTTGGCCTTTTCCAACTGCTCTGCTTGCAAGTCTTGAAATCCCTTGATGTCATTTGAGTAGTAAAGAGGGATAATCTGACCCATCATGGACACGTGCTCATGCTGCTGGAAATTCCGTGCCTTGTCCATAAAATTTTCAAGAGTCATATGGATATTATCCAAGAGATCTAAAAATTTCGAGAGAGTCATATCCGACTCACCCAGCTCAAAACGAGACAGCTGAGAAGTCGAGCAAACCTGACCAGCTGCTTCCTTCAAAGAATAATGTCCATTTAAACGAAAATCGCGAAAAACTTTGCCTAAATTTTCCATTTGTTTACCACTTCAATTCCTTTAATTGCTGTTTCGCTTTCCTAGTCGCTCTTTCAAAACTATCTTCACCGCCCCTTGTTCGGATTTTATTTTCAGACGAGGCTCTTTTCGTCAAAATCTTATCGACTGAAAATCAGAAAAGGCAGATTCTGCTAAAAGAACTCGTCAGAAAATAGAAAGTTCGGGATTTGCTCTCAGACCAACTGTCAGAAAATCTGACAGAGTCATTTTGCTCCAAAATAGCTTTTCAGAAAATCTGACGGACTGACTTGTCTTTAAAAGAACTTAGATTGCATGAAGAATGCTTTCTTTTCCTCGAAAAAATCTCAGAGCACATGTAAAAATTCGTTTTTTACTCTTTTTTAGCTGATTTCACATGTGAATTAAGTATTATGAGCTCTGGGGAGCTCATTTTACATGGAAACTAGGCATCTTTGCGCAGGTTCGATTGGCTCCTTCTACACCTTCTCCGCCAGTTCTTCCCATTCTAGCATGGCTTCTTCTTGGGCAGCAGTCAGCTGGTCAATTTGCTGCTGGCTCTCCATGAGTTCGGCAGCGTCATTAGTGGCCTGCATGGCTTCCTGAAGCTGACTGATCTGGCTGTCCAAGTCCTCGATTTGCGCTTCCAGTTGTTCTAGGCGGCGGGCCAGCCGGCGCTGTTCTTTCTGGTTTTCCTTTTGAAGCTGATAGTCATTGGCCGGGGCAGGTTTGTCAAGACTAGTCTGCTCTGTTTCCTCACGCAAGGCTTCCTGCTCTGCCTTTTTCTCCAAATAGTAGTCATAATCACCCAGATAAAGGGTGGAGCCTGTCTCAGAAAGCTCGATGATCTGGGTGGCTACGCGATTGATAAAGTAACGGTCGTGGCTGACAAAGAGCAGGGTGCCGTCAAAGTCAATCAGGGCATTTTCCAGCACTTCCTTGCTGTCAATGTCCAGGTGGTTGGTCGGCTCGTCCAGGATGAGGAAGTTGTTGTTTTCCATAGACAGCTTGGCTAGAAGCAACCGCGCCCGCTCTCCACCCGATAGCATGCCGACAGACTTCTTGACATCGTCTCCCGAGAAGAGGAAAGCGCCTAAGCGATTGCGAATTTCGACCTCTGGCGTCAACTTGAAGTCATTCCATAGCTCGTCAAGTACCGTATTGCTGGCAGTCAGTTTGCTCTGGGTCTGGTCATAGTAGCCCACTTCCACATTAGCTCCCAGCTGCTCCTTGCCTCTGATGAAGGGCACTTGACCGATTAGTGACTTAATTAAGGTCGTCTTTCCAATCCCATTTGGTCCGACAATAGCTACCGCATTGAACTTGCGAATGTCGAGGTTAATCGGCTCCGACAGGACTTCCTCTCCGTAGCCAATAGCTGCATCTTCCAGAGTCAGAACGACATTTCCTGAAACTTTATCGGCTTTGAAAGTCATATTGGCCGAGCGACCGCCGGTTTCGGGTCTGTCCAAACGCTCCATCTTTTCCAGCTGCTTACGGCGGGACTGAGCTCGCTTGGTAGTGGAGGCCCGGACCAGATTGCGATTGACAAAGTCCTCCAAAGCAGCGATTTCTTTCTGTTGCTTTTCATAGTTCTTGGCTTCAGTGACCAGCTTCTGCTCCTTTTGGACCACAAAGCTAGAGTAATTGCCCGCATAGCGGTCCAAGGAATGCTTGGTCAAATCCAGCGTGATGGTCACAACCTTGTCTAGGAAATAGCGGTCGTGACTGACAATGATCAAGGCACCGCTGTAGTTGACTAAGTAAGTCTCTAGCCAGGCAATGGTCTCGATATCCAAGTGGTTGGTCGGCTCGTCCAGGACCAGCAGTTCTGGCTTTTCCAAAAGCATCTTAGCCAGAGCTAGACGGGTATTCTGCCCACCTGAAAGCTCAGAAATCTTCATCTGCCACATGGACTGGTCAAACTTGAAGCCATTCAAAATAGCTCGAATATCGGCCTCGTAGGTAAAACCACCTTTCTGGCGAAAGTCCTCTGACAGCTGGTCGTACAGGGTCATGAGAGCAGTCAGGTCTTCCCCTGACAATTCTCCCATTTGCAGCTCCATCTGCCGCAAGCGTTTTTCTTGCTGACGCAGACTATCAAAGACTAGCAGCATCTCATCGTAGATAGTATTCTCCGACTCAAAGCGGCTATCCTGAGCCAGATAGGACAGAGACAGGTCTCGTTTTTTATTGATTTGACCAGAAGTAGGCTCTTCCTCGCCCACCAAAATCTTGAGCAGGGTTGACTTGCCAGCTCCATTTTTACCGACGAGAGCAATCCGATCACCCTCATCCACTTGCAGGTTAATATTGTCAAAAAGAAGCTCCCCTGCAAAAGAGCGCTCAATCTTGCTTGCTTGTAAAATAATCATAAGACCATTATAGCAGATTTCCAGAAGCACAGCTATCAGAATTCAAGAGAAAGCGAACTCAGCTTCCCAAAAGAAAAAGAGAGTGGGACAGAAATCGGTAATTCGTTAGAATTCGATTTCGTCGTCCCACCTCCGCACAGTTGAGTAGGGCTGTAAAAGCTGATGAAATCAGCGTAGTAGAGCCCACTCAACCACTGCGTCTTGCTTGACAATACAAAGACAATTGAGAGGCTAGGACTTTTGTCCCAGCCTCTACATAAAACTATTGAGAATAGATTGATTCTGCAAAATCAGATAAATTCCCAGCAGAATCAGAACCGCAAAGACAACAAATTTAATCATTCCCTTGATTAGACGAATAACCAGAAGGATAATCATGGACCCGACTAGCCACATAAAGGCGGAATTGTGAAAAAATCCCTGAACTGCCTCAATATTCTGGCCGAAGAAGAGCTGAATGGGCGCCGGAACATGATTTTCCCAAGCCGCTGTCACTCCTAGCTGGTTGGCAATCTCATTGCCGCTTTTCCATAGCCAGACAAAGATTCCTGAGTTAAAAACAAAGAGAAAAACTTGCTCTGGAAAGTGTCGAATCAAGTAAAAAATAGATTTTAACATAGGCTTACGATTGATACAAGTCTTTTACAGCCTGGATATCTGTCGGCTGGATACTGTAAAATGAGCCTGCTGACTGCATTACTGATTCCTCCTCATTATGGTCTAATCCGATAGCATGGCCCAATTCGTGCGCTGCTGTATTGACAATCCGCTCATGAGAATAAGCATAACGACTGTCCAGCAGGTAGTAACTATTAAGGCGAACCGTGACATGGGTAAACCGCTTGGTTAGAAGATTGGTCTGCGACTCAGCTTCACCAGCTGCACTGATGTTGCCATCGTTCATCTCCGTCGCGACAATGTCCGCCTTGTCTTTGTCATTGATGATTTGAAAGGTGAAGGCACCTGTTTGATTCCAAGAATCAATGGCCTCCTTATAGGCTGAACGGAAGGTTTCATTATTTGTATCGATATAAATCGTGGCGCTTGGCTGATCCCAACGAGCCCCTGTTGTTGCATGCTCATCTGTCAGCTGATCCGTCTGCGTCTCCTCACTGCTGTGAAGCCCCGTGGAAATGCCTTGGTGATTTAAAAATTGATCCACTCTGCCAACAGCTGTCTGAACAGCCTGCGTCAGTCCCTCTGTACCCGGTTCTGTCGAAGTGGTAAAATAGAAAATTCCGACAATAACCATAAAGCTCAGGACAAAGGACCAGGCAAGCCCCCAAACCACGCGCCCAATCAGACGCATGAGGAACCGGATACTTTTAAAAATAAGTCCCATTGCAACCTCCTTTACTAGATTGTAAGAGAACGTTGATTTTACCACCGCTTTCTTAAAGAAGACTGAAAAGTCCGACTTCTTTCTATCTATTAGTATAAAAGAAAATGACTACAAATCTGCAACCATTTCTTTTCATTCTAATGAATACTCTTTGCAAATCCATTTTTGAGTATAAAATTAAGAACCTCTATCCAGACTGACCCTGCCACTATTATAGTCTAGGCGAATCCCTTTTTGCACATTCGGGATAAAGACATTGAATTCCAGACTGCCATCACTGGACTTGGCCTCTAAATGTGACCCAACCGGCACTAAATCAGTCTCGGTAGCATAAATCAAGGTTACCCGGTAGCGCACCCGCTTGTTCTTATCCAAAGCCTTCCGGATCTTTGTCTCATAGTAATTCTGCCCTGTTGAATCCGCTTCATTGGCTTGGTTGGACCAAGCCGTCTGCACAGCAATATTGGCAGGATTGCTGGTAGAGGCATCAAAGCCCTTCAAACCACCGATCAGCGAATAGGCCAAGAGATGTCCGCGGTCCACAGCATGATTGTACTCACCAGGGAGGTTCTTGAGTTGATGCCAACCTGCCGGTACCCATGAAGTGTTGGCATTTCCAGTTTCTTCCCGTTTTTTGTACTGGCGGGTAGACTTCGATAAAAAGGCATTCGCCACCGTCGGAAGGGTTTTCCCTTGAACAAGCTTGGTCTTATTGTCAGCGTAGGGCTTACTAGAAATCCCCGCATCCAAATCCGTCTTATTCCCATTCACGATAAAGGCGCCAGCCCCGTTCCATTCAATGCTACCTTTGAGCTGAGCTCGGACAGCATCCGTCAGAACACTCTCAGCCAGTTCCTGACTAGGGGTGCCCTGATCTTGGACTTGCCCAACTCTAATTTCTGAATTTGGACTCTGAAGTGGCTGCTGACCATCCTGTCCCCAGAAATAGCCAGCCAGAGCTAAAATCAAGGCCAGAGTCAGCCCAGCCCAGCCTTGCAAGCTCTTAGAATTCCTTTTCTGACTAGTCTTTCTTTTCATCTTCTTTCTTTCAACTTAGCAAACTGGATTCATTTCAGCCAGTCTTTTCGACTAGGAGCTAGTTTCCAGTAAACTTCCCGATTAATTCTTGCCAGGTTTCTGGTGACCAGATAGATCCCTTACCGTTTCCGATAACATTATAACCAATCATCAAAGCCACAAAAAAGAGAATCACAGCTACCAGGAGAACCAGTAAAACAAGGCCAATCTGCCGGCCTAAATATTTAAGATTTTCACTCATCGTCTTCTTCCTTTACACGCTTCACTTTGGCTCCCAAGGCTGCCAATTTCTCATGGAATTTATAGTAGCCTCGGTCTAAGTGTACCAGCTTGCTGACCTTGGTCTCGCCTTCGGCAATCAAGCCCATCAGAATCAAAGTCGCACTAGCTCGGAGGTCTGTTGACATGACTTCAGCTCCCTGAAGACTGCCGCCACCCCAGATGCGAGCTGTGTCACGCATGATATCAGAGTGCAACCCCATCCGACGCATTTCCTCCAGATGCTGGAAACGGTTCTCAAAAACAGTCTCAATCATCGTAGACTCGCCCTTGGCCATAGCCATGAGCGCCGTAAACTGAGCCTGCATGTCGGTAGGGAAGCCCGGATAAGGAAGGGTCTTGACCGAAACCGGTCTGAGCTTCGAAACATCGGAACGAATCCGAATCCCTTCATCTTCCTCTGTCACTTCCACTCCCATTTCCTGCATTTTGGAAAGCAAGGGACGATTGTGCTCCCAAATGGCATCCTCAATCAGCAGGTCACCGCTGGTCATAGCCGCAGCAACCATAAAAGTTCCTGCTTCGATACGGTCTTGAACCACATTATGCTTGGCACCTCGCAGCTGATCCACTCCGACAATGGTCAAAGTTTCGGTACCTGCTCCTCTGACCTTGGCTCCCATTTCATTTAAAAAGAGAGCTAGGTCAACAATTTCAGGCTCCCGAGCAGCATTTTCAATCACTGTCGTGCCTTGAGCCAGCGTTGCAGCCATCATGATGTTTTGCGTTGCTCCCACACTGGGAAAGTCCATGTAAATGTGGGCACCCTTGAGCCGCTCTGCCTTCGCTTCGATGTAACCCGCTGTTTGGGTAATCTTAGCTCCCATGGCTTCTAAGCCCTTCAGGTGCAAGTCAATAGGCCGACTGCCAATCGTACAGCCCCCTGGCATGGAAACCTTAGCATGGCCATTACGAGCCAGGACTGGACCCAAAACAACGATAGACGCCCGCATTTTGCTGACGTATTTGTAAGGTGCCTCCTCAGACAAGGTCTGGGTGGCATCCACAACAACTGTATTTTCTTCCTGATTAAAATCCACCTGAGTGTTTAAACCGCGGACCACATTGTTCATGGTAAAGACATCAGACAAGACCGGAACATTTTTCAAAACTGACTGGCCCTCGCTGGCCAATACTGTCGCTGCTAAAAGAGGCAGGACCGCATTTTTTGCTCCTTCAATCTTGACCTTTCCGACCAAGCGATTATCTCCACCTTGAATAATAATTTTTTCCATACCGATTCCTTACTCTAAATTTTTAAAATCATCCATACTATCATACCATAAAATCAAAAATATGACCTTATAAAGTACCGTTAAAAATCGCCCGGCTCATATCGTAAATACCAATGAAGAAAAGGCTGACTAAATAGCCTAAGGCGATACTAAACAAGAGAATCAAAAAGCGAATCTTCATCGCATTATCGGCATTAACCTTGAAAAACCTCTCCCACTCAACAACCGTTGACAGCAGATGAAAGGCAAAGAAAATAAAGAGCAAATGACTGCATAATTTAAAAATAACTTCTACCATAACTTTTATTATACCACAAGACTCCAGTCAGGGACGAACTAAACAGTCCTGCCCTTTTTCTTTGGAAAAGAAAACTGAGACATTCCTGCCCCAGTTTTGCGTGTTCAGTTTGTATTCATGAAGCCAAGTCTCGTCAGATGAAGGATGACTTCTATCTCTAGGCAAGAATAGCTTCTTAGATTCTTGTTCCGACATTGATCCGGTTGATTGCCCGCTGCAGGGCGATCTTAGCCCGGCGTTCTTGGTCAATCAAGTGCTTATCATGGGCTTCTTCGATTTCTTGCTCAGCTCGGAGCTTAGCTCTCTCAGCCCGGCTAATGTCGATATCACGCGCACGCTCAGCCGAATCCGCCACAATGGTAATGACATTGTCTGCAATTTCAATGATTCCGCCGTTGACCGCAATCCAGTCGATATGCTTGTCATCATCAACCCGGCGCACCTTAACCTGATCCACTTCTAAAACAGCGATGGTATTGATATGGCGGGGCAAAATCCCCAGCTCACCATCAATGGTCTTTACGGAAACAAATGCAGCATGGTGATCATAAATAAGACCATCCGGTGTCACGATTTGTACTGTCATTTGAGCCATCATTCACCTCTTAGAATCCCATTTTCTCAGCCTTGGCCAATACATCCTCGATGGAGCCTACACCACGGAAGGCATCTTCCGGCAGCTTATCATGCTTACCTTCAAGGATTTCCTTGAAGCCACGAACCGTTTCAGCTACTGGTACATAAGAGCCAGGCTGGCCGGTAAACTGCTCTGCCACATTGAAGTTCTGTGATAGGAAGAACTGGATCCGCCGCGCACGTGCAACCAAAGTCTTCTCATCATCTGACAACTCATCCATACCAAGGATAGCAATGATATCTTGCAATTCATGATAACGTTGCAAGACCCGCTTAACCTCTGCTGCCACTGCATAGTGCTCTTCTCCGACAATCTCTGGTGAAAGGGCACGAGAGCTGGAAGCGAGTGGATCCACGGCTGGATAAATCCCCAGCTGAACCAATTTCCGTTCTAGGTTGGTCGTAGAGTCCAAGTGAGCAAAAGCTGTCGCTGGTGCTGGGTCAGTATAGTCATCGGCTGGCACATAAATAGCCTGAATTGAAGTAACGGAACCTTTCTTGGTTGAGGTAATCCGTTCTTGTAACTGTCCCATTTCTGTCGCAAGTGTTGGTTGGTAACCAACGGCTGACGGCATGCGGCCCAATAGGGCAGACACTTCCGAACCAGCCTGCGTAAAGCGGAAGATGTTGTCAATAAAGAGCAGCACGTCCTGGCCTTCCACATCACGGAAATATTCCGCGATAGTCAGTCCGGTAAGAGCAACCCGCATCCGAGCTCCTGGCGGTTCATTCATCTGACCAAAGACCATAGCCGTCTTTTCGATAACGCCAGACTCTTTCATTTCCCAGTAGAGGTCATTCCCTTCACGCGTCCGTTCACCAACACCCGTAAAGACAGAAATCCCCCCGTGTTCTTGGGCAATATTGTGAATCAATTCCTGAATCAGGACTGTTTTCCCTACTCCGGCACCGCCAAAGAGACCAACTTTCCCACCTTTCAGATAAGGTGCCAGAAGGTCGATAACCTTGATCCCTGTTTCCAGTATTTCCGATGAAGTCGATAGTTCATCAAAGGTCGGTGCCTTTTTATGAATCGGCTGGCGCTCTGCATCTTCTGCAAAAGGCGCATCCAAGTCAATAGTATCCCCAAGGACATTGAACACCCGGCCCAGAGTTTCCTTGCCGACCGGCACAGAAATCGGACGACCAGTATCTAAGACCTCTAAACCACGCGTCAAACCATCGGTCGACTCCATGGCAATGGTCCGCACCACACCGTCACCAAGCTCAAGAGCTACTTCAAGGACGATTTTTGATTTTTTCTCATCATTTTTATAGACTACAAGTGCATTATTTATCTCAGGTAGCTTGTCTCCGGCAGCAAACGCAACGTCTACGACCGGCCCGATAACCTGAGCAATTTTGCCTGAGCTCATGTTTTTTCCCTCGTTTAATTTCTAATTCATTTGTGGCCTTATTCCAGGGCACTTGCACCCGCCACGATTTCAGTAATTTCCTGCGTAATGGCAGCCTGCCGAGCGCGGTTGTACTGAATAGTCAAATCACTGATGACTTTTTTAGCATTGTCTGTCGCTGTCTGCATAGCAGTCATACCAGCAGCATTCTCAGCTGTTTTGGCATCAATAATGGCACCGTAAATCATACTCTCCGCAAACTGGGGCAGCAGTTGGTCCAAGATAGAATCCCGACTGGACTCCAGTTCCAGATTCAGCGTATAATCTTCATCAGCTTCATTAGGGTCCAAGTCAATGATTGGCAGCATCTGCTCCACCCGCATCTGACTGGTCAGACTGTTGACATGGTGGTTATAGCAGACATAGAGCTCATCGAAGAGCTCATTCTGATACATCTCAATGGTCTTGCTAATGATTTTACGAACCTCATCAAAACTAGGCTGGTCGGCTAGACCACGCAGCTCATAAACTGGCTGAATGCCCCGAGCTCGGAAGAAATCAGCACCGACACTTCCGATACAGATGACTTCAAAGTCCTCTCCCGTCGGATGGTACTCAGCTTTCAGCTCCATCAAAGCCTTGAGAATGGTCGCATTATAGCCGCCAACCAGACCGCGGTCAGAAGTAATGACGATATAGGCTGATTTCTTAACTGGCCGACTGATTAACATCGAGTGATGACGGGCATTTTCTGCCTCGTGGCCATGCAGCATATCCGTAACTAACTTACGCACTTTCTGGGCATAGACCTGAAAGTTCTTAGCTGCTTCCTCAGACTTTCCCAGCTTAGCAGCAGAAACCATCTGCATGGCATTGGTGATTTGACTGGTGTTTTTCGTGGACGCAATTTTATTTTTAATATCATTTAATGAAACTGCCATCTGACACCTCGATTCTTATTTGAAGCTAGACTGGTCAATAAACTCAGTAATGGCAGCATCCAAGACTTCCTCACTTGGAAGGTCTTTCGTTGTCCGAATGGTTTCATAAATGCTTTCTTGATGTGCATCAAAGTAGGCAAATAATTCTGACTCAAAGCGCAGAATATCATCTACTGGCACACTGTCTAAGAAACCATGGGTCAAAGCATAGAGAATCACGACCTGCTTTTCAACCGGCAGCGGCTCATGAATCGGCTGTTTCAAGACTTCTACAGTCCTACGACCACGATTGAGCTTGGCCTGCGTTGCCGCATCCAAATCACTACCAAACTTAGTAAATGCCTCAAGCTCCCGATAAGAAGCCAAGTCGATACGCAGGGTTCCAGCTACTTTCTTCATAGCCTTGATTTGGGCAGAGCCCCCAACCCGTGATACAGAAGAACCTGCGTCAATGGCTGGACGTACCCCAGCATTGAACAGGCTGTCGCTGAGGAAAATTTGTCCATCAGTGATTGAAATCACGTTGGTCGCGATATAGGCTGAAATATCTCCTGCCTGCGTTTCAATAAATGGCAGAGCTGTTATCGAACCACCGCCCAACTCATCAGAAACCTTGGCTGAACGCTCCAAGAGACGGCTATGCAGATAGAAAACATCCCCTGGAAAGGCCTCACGGCCTGGCGGACGACGGAGCAAGAGGGACAGTTCACGGTAGGCTACCGCCTGCTTGGACAAGTCATCATAGACAATCAAAACATGCTTGCCATTATACATGAACTCTTCTGCCATCGCTACACCAGCATAAGGCGCCAAGAAAAGCAAAGGCGACGGCTGTGAAGCAGAGGCTGTCACGACAATCGTATAATCCAAAGCACCATACTGACGGAGCGTTTCCACCTGAGTACGGACTGTAGATTCTTTCTGACCAATCGCCACATAGATACAAATCATATCCTGACCTTTCTGGTTCAGGATAGCATCAATAGCAATGGTCGTCTTCCCAGTCTGACGGTCCCCGATAATCAGCTCCCGCTGGCCACGGCCAATCGGAACCAAGGCATCAATTGCCTTGAGACCTGTCTGCAAAGGCTCAGATACTGACTTACGCTGCATGACACCCGGAGCCGGCGTTTCAACTGGACGTGTCTTGTCCGTGACAATATCACCAAGTCCATCAACAGGACGCCCCAGCGGATCAACAACCCGTCCAATCAAGGCCTCGCCCACAGGAACTTCCATGATTTTACCAGTCCGACGAATGGTATCTCCCTCACGAATGTCTGTAAAGTCTCCCAAGATGATAATCCCAACATCGGTTGACTCTAAATTTTGCGCCATACCATAAGAGCCATTTTCAAAGATTAAGAGCTCTCCGCTCATAGCCTTATCCAGACCATGAGCACGCGCGATTCCATCACCAATATAAGTGACGACCCCTGTTTCTGTGACGTCAAAATTTGGCTGGAAATTTTCAATTTGTTGCTTAATTAAAGCGCTGATTTCTTGTGCGTTAATCGCCAAAATTCACACCACTTTCTATTTCAATTTTTCTTTTACGACTTGCAATTGACGTTTTATACTTGCATCAATTGTTTTGTTATTGGCAGAGATGACAAAGCCGCCAATCAAGCTGCTGTCCAATTCTTCCTTGAGCGAGCGGACCTTTAGGCCCATCTTCTGCTCAATAATCGGCCGAATCTTCTCCTTCTGACTGGCTGTCAAAGGCTGAACAGAGCGCAGCGTCACCTCAAACTCATTGCTGATCTTTTCAAGCTGGTGCTGACTCTCCAGCACAATCTCATAAAAGAGGTCCTCACGATGATTGAGAATGACAATTTCAATCAGATTATCAAGCAATTGCGAACCTGAGTTTTGAAAGAGTCTCAGACTCTTCTCTTTCTCATGGTCACTGATGCCGATATGTGACAAAAAGTCAGCAAGGCCGGTCTCCGCGAAAACAGCCTTAATCTGACTCAGTTTTTCAAAAACATCTTCTTGCTGACCTTTTTCAAAGACCGTCTGAACAAAAGGCAAAGCATATTTCTCAATGATTGCATATTGCTTCTTATCCATCAGGCATCTCCTAACTGTTTGATATAGCGGTCAATGAGATCGCTCTGAGCTTCCTTGTCTAGCTCCTGACTCAGAATCTTACTAGCCAGAGTCACTGTCAAGTCAGCCACTTCTCCTTTGATGCTACTCATAGCCTCTGCCTTGTTTTGGGCAATTTCCTGATTCGCTTTAACCTTCAGACGTCCTGCTTCTTCTGCTGCATTAGCTAGGATTCCAGCCTTGTTCTTCTCAGCTGTCTCCTTAGCTGTCTCAACAATAGCAACTGCTTCCGCACGACTTCCTGCCAGAGCTTCCTCGCGCTTTTGCGCTAAATCTTCTGCCTTTTTGCGAGCAGATTCTGCTCCATCAATATCGTCTGAAATCTTTTGAGCACGCTGGTCTAAAATCCCGATAATATTGCCCCAAGCAAACTTCTTAATGAGAAATACTAAAAGAAGAAAGGAGCCGGCAATCAGGATAAAGTTGCCAATAATTTCACCTATGGTTATATTCATTTTATCTATCCTTTCTTTTTATTCTTCCCCACCATTAATCTTTTTACCAAGATACATAGATGTTAGCATGGTAAAAACATAGGCTTGGATACAGGAAATAAAGATGGAAAAACCAGTCCAAACCATGTTCATAATAAAGGCAATCGGATACCAATAAGCCGCTTGATTTGCCCACATGAGGAGCAAACCAGCCAGTACTTCACCTGCAAAAATGTTTCCATAAATCCGCAAGGCTAGAGAAGCAAAATTGGTAAATTCTTCCAAGATATTCATGGGTGTCATGATACCCGGAGTCACAAAACCTTTTAGATATCCTTTTATCCCTTGACGTCGGACTCCTTCCACATGACAGAAAATCGTCACCAAAAGAGAGAATCCCAAGTCAAAAGCCAGATTAGCTGTTGGCGATGTCCAGAGATTGAAACCATTGGTTGTCTGAACCTTAGCCATCAATCCCAAGTTATTCGCCACAGCCACGAAAAGAAAGAGGGAGAATAGAAAAAGCGAGTAATTCTTCATATAATGCTCGCCAACGTTTCCCTTGGTAAAATCAATGACAAAATCATAGATATATTCCAAAGCATTCTGCTTTCTTGACGGCTTAATCGTCATCTTTCGACTTGCCCAATAAACAAGTCCAAAAGTTACAAACACCGTCAGCAGAGTCATGGCCAGCAGGGTCAAATCAAAGGTCACAGGACCGACATTGATAGTTGGATTGATACTTTCTTCCAACAGATGACACCCCCTTTTCTAAAGAGAATTCTTTCTTATTTGATAACAAAGGCCATAGCCAGCGTTACAAAGAAAGTACCTTCGACAAAGGCAATTCCCAAGATTAGGAGGCTTCTCAATTGACCAATCATTTCTGGCTGACGAGACGCTGCCTTAAATAAATTACTCATAATCAAACCTTCAGCAATTGATACGCCAAAGCAGGCAAAACAAAGTCCTAAATATGTTAAATTCATGATGACTTCTCCTTAATATTTTTAAATTACTTCCTTAGTTTACTCCTAAAATATCGAATAGTCAATCTTTTACACACTTGTAAGCGTTTTTTATTTTTTTCTTTTGTTATATAAAATTTTTTACCAAAAGCAATTAAATAATTATCAACATACAAACTATTCTGCTATATAAATAAGAAGAAACTGTCTAGAATTTTACTTATTTCCGATATTTTTAAAAGAAAAAAGAGCAAAGTGATTATTTGCTCTTGATTTTTCTACGATTATGGATGGCTGACAATCAGCTGCAAATCTCCAGACAAGGTCCATTCTGTGACATCGCTTGGCAGGATGAAATGCTCCCCTTTTTCAAGTGCGTAGACAGCTCCATCAACTTCCAGCTCACCAAGACCTTCCAAGACACTGACCAAGCTATAATCTGCTGTCTTTTTAAAATTAACTGAACCGGCAATATCCCACTTGTAAACAGCAAAGAAGTCATTGGCCACTAAAAGAGTAGAAGTCAAACTATCTGCCTGAATGGTAACAGGACGGCTATTAGCAGGCTTACCAATAGTCAAAACATCAATAGACTGCTCCAAATGCAGCTCGCGAAGATTGCCAGCATCGTCCTTGCGATCAAAGTCATACACACGATAGGTTGTGTCACTGGACTGCTGAGTTTCCAAAATCAGGATCCCTGAGCCAATAGCATGCATGGTGCCACTTGGTACATAGAAGAAATCACCAGCCTTGACCGGAATTTTGGTCAGGAGACGGTCCCAGTCTTTGCTCTCAATCTGCTGGCGCAGCTCTTCCTTGCTCTTTGCATTGTGACCATAGATAATCTCTGCTCCTTCGTCTGCAGCAATGACATACCAGCATTCAGTCTTACCAAGCTCCCCTTCGTGCTCCAGTCCATAGGCATCATCAGGATGGACCTGAACACTGAGCCAGTCATTGGCATCTAAAATCTTGGTCAAAAGTGGAAAGACAGGTTCCGAACGATTGCCAAAAAGTTCACGGTGCTCGGCATAGAGCGCATCTAACTTCTGACCGGCAAATCGTCCGTTCTTGACGGTTGACACACCATTGGGATGAGCCGAGATAGCCCAGTACTCCCCTACATGGTCGCTGGGAATTTCATAGCCAAAGACATCGCGCAGCTTGGTGCCGCCCCAGATCTTTTCCTGCATCACAGACTGTAGAAATAATGGTTCTGACATAGTATTCTCCTTAAATATTTTTTACATCCAGCAAGGAATAGCCCTTGGTGTCGAAACGGTTGTTGCTGCTTCTATTATAATATAGCTGGAGGTTCTTTGTCTACTCTCTGCCGAAAACAGGTCCTTTATAATAAAAAGAGTAAAGCTCCCCAGCAAATGCCGCAAAGATAGCCGACCAGCACATCCTTTGGATAGTGCACTCCGCCAATCACGCGCACTGCGGCCAGCCCTACTGAAAGCAAGAGGCAGAAGAGTCCCGGCAACCAGAAAAAGTAGAGCAGGCACATGGAAATCACTGTCGCCGAAAAGACATGGCGGCTGGGCATGGACTTGCCTGATGTATCCTTGGCCAACAAGGGCTGAATTGGCCATTTTTCGTAAGGGCGTGGCTGATTCAGCCGTTTACGAATAGCTGACAACAGACCGAATCCGATAGCTGGTAAGAAGAAAAAAGTAAGCAGCCCTTTCCAGCCTTCCGTCAGAAAAGAACTGATTAGAACGAGACCATAAACAATAGGTATGAACAGGGTCATTCCCCTATTAAAGTAAACCAGCCCCTTCAGCCACTGAGGACGACTGCTAAAGGGAGCTATTAATTGTTGATAAAAAATGGTGTAGTCTTTCATGCTTGCTTACCCTGCTTTTCTAAAAGTTGAACTCTCATACTTTCTCTACTATAGCATATTTCTAGACAAGATGGTAGATAGATAGCAAAAGAGACCGAGACCCAAGCCCCAATCTCTTATTGTTCATGTTTTCTGAAGAGGATTATTTCTCCAAGTTCCAGATTTCCTTAGCATATTGCTCAATGGTATCATCTGAGGTAAACTTGTCAGATGTAGCGATGTTGATTAAACTCATGCGGGCCCATTTTTCTTTATCACGATAGAGAGCATCAATCTTCTCTTGAGCTTCTACATAGGCATGGAAGTCTTCCAAGAGGAAGTATTCATCATTGTGGGTGATGAGGGCCTCGTAGATTTCAGAGCCTTCTTCACGGACGTTTGGAATGGTACCATTGACAAAGGTATCGACCACTCGGCGAATGTCTGGATTGCTCTCATAGACACCGCGTGAGTAGTAATCGTGGCGGGCATAGTGCTCATAAACTTGGTCCTTGTCCATCCCAAAGATGACAATATTGTCGTCACCGACCTCGTCCTTGATTTCGATATTGGCTCCGTCCAGAGTAGCCAAGGTAATGGCACCTGTCATCATGAACTTCATGTTGGAAGTACCAGAAGCTTCCTTGGAAGCCAGAGAAATCTGCTCTGATACATCCGCAGCTGGAATGATGAGCTCAGCCAGGCTGACGCGGTAGTTTTCCAAGAAGACAACCTTGAGTTTTCCTTGCAGGCTTTCATCCTTGTTGACCAGATTGGCTACTTCATTAATCAGCTTGATAACCGACTTGGCAAAGTGGTAGCCTGGAGCAGCCTTGGCACCGAAAATAAAGACACGTGGCACCATATCCTTATCAGGATTGTCCTTGAGGTCCCAGTAAAGCTTGATGATATGAAGCAGGTTGAGCAGCTGACGCTTATAAGCGTGGAGGCGTTTCACCTGCACATCAAAGATGGCTTCTGTAGAAACTTCTACTCCTGTTGATTCCTTGATGAAGTCAGCCAGTCGAGCCTTAGCTTCTTGCTTCACTCGATAGAAATCGCCCAGCACTTGCGGATCATCCTTGAATTCCAAGAGCTTGCGCAGCTCATGGATATCACTTCTCCAGCCCTGACCAATCAGCTTATCAATCTCAGCCGATAAAGGCTCATCCGCAATTTGCAGCCAGCGGCGCTGGATAATCCCATTGGTCTTGTTATTAAACTTCTCTGGGTAAATGCTATAGAAATCACGCAAAGTATCTTCTTTGAGCAGTTCGGTGTGAAGTTTGGCAACCCCATTGATTGAGTGACCGCCAATAATAGCCAAGTGGGCCATGTGGATTTGATTATCCTTGACAATCCGAGTGTTTTCGATGACTTGCGGATCAAGGCCACGCCCAGCCATTTCAGCTACATAGCGGTTGTCAATCTCTAAGATAATCTGATAAACCCGCGGCAGGACATTCTTAAAGAGCTCTGCATCCCATTTTTCCAAGGCTTCAGACAGAATGGTGTGGTTGGTGTAGCTCATGGTTTTAACCGTAGCATTCCAAGCATCAGCCCATTCCAGATCATACTCATCCATCAAGAGACGCATAAATTCGGCCGGTGCAACCGCTGGGTGGGTATCGTTGATATGGACAGAGACCTTCTCATGAATATCCTTGAGCGGACGACCTTGCTTGAGGTAGGATTTGATAATGGTCTGCAGACCTGCACTGGTCATGAAGTATTCCTGGATCAAGCGCAGCTCTTTTCCTTCGTAGCTAGAGTCGTCTGGATAGAGAATGGCAGTGATATCTTGCACCCGGCGACGAGCTTCAATGGTCGGATAGTCCAGTTCATGCTCTTCTGGAATTTCAACATCCCAAAGCCGGAGATTGTTGACATTGTCATTGCCAAAGCCAATCTGTGGCACATCGTAAGGAACGGCCCGCAAGATTTTGGAATTCTCATAAAGAGGCACAATCCGACCTTTTTCATTGGCATGGAGGGAGACATTTCCGAAAATTTTAACATCGACAATATCATGGTCCTTACGGGTTTCCCAGACATTGCCCAGACTGCCAAACCAAGCATCAGGAATTTCTACCTGATAGCCATCAACGATGCGTTGCTTAAAGAGTCCATAGCGATAGCGAATCCCATTTCCAAATCCTGGATAGCCAGTGGTTGCCAGCGAGTCCATAAAGGCAGCCGCCAAGCGGCCCAGACCACCATTCCCCAAGGCCATATCATACTCAGCATTCTTAACATCCTCAAAGTCAACGCCCAACTCGGCAAAGCCTTCCTTGACCGTATCAAGGATACCTAAGTTGAGCAGATTAGTTTCCAGCATGCGTCCTGGAAGAAACTCGATAGAAAAGTAATAAGCTGTCTTTTGCTGCTGCTCAATCAACTGATTGCGGCGCTCCAGCCAAAGGGGCGTGATATACTTGCGGACAGTGCTGGCCAGAGCCTGAAACAGCTCCACTGAAGTCGCATCAGCAACCTTAATCAGCTGTCTTTCATGTAGAATATCCTTAAAATCTCGAATAAAACGTTCTTTTGTCAGTTCCATGGTGGGTGGTTATCTCCCTTTCTTGATAGCGGGAAACAGTTTTTAAACGCAGGAATACTTTTTCAATCAAGATGTGAAACTCTCGCTTCAGCCACAAGCTAAAAACAGAGCTCCAAAACAGTATGATAATATATAAAAATGTAATTCTCACGGAAATCCTCCCTTGTCCCATGGACAAGAGAGGATTTGTTTACACTGATTCCGAAGTAAATGTTATAGAAGTGATTGATATAAATCACTGTAAGCCTGGCTGGCTGTATCCCAAGAGAAGTCTCTCTCCATGGCCTGCTCTTGCAGAGATTTCCAAGCTTCCTTGTCATCGGCATAAAGCCTGAGTGCTTCCTTGAAGGTCCAAGTCAGCCAGTAGCCAGAAAAGTTATTAAAGCTAAAGCCAGTTCCCTGTCCTGTATAGGCATTGTAAGGCTCTACGGTATCACGCAGACCGCCCACTTCATGCACCAAAGGCAAGGTTCCGTAGCGCATAGCCATCATTTGTGACAGGCCACAAGGCTCGAAGCGGCTTGGCATGAGGAAAATATCGCTGGCAGCATAGATCTCCTGAGCCAAGGTCACATCAAAGAGGATGTTAGCTGAAAGCTTATCAGGATAGGCATGACCAAACCAAGCGAAAGCCTGCTCAAAAACTGGATCGCCTGTTCCCAAGAGGATAATCTGCACATCTTCCTGGAGGAGATTGTGCAGCTCTTCCACTACCAAATCAAAGCCTTTCTGACGCGTCAGGCGGGAAACAATCCCAACCACTGGCACATCGTCACGCACAGGCAGACCAACTCGCTCTTGCAAAGCCCGCTTGTTTTCTAGTTTACCAGATAAGTCAGATTTGTCAAAGTGGTGGGCTAAGAGTGGATCCGTTTCTGGATTATAGATATCTGTATCGATACCGTTGACAATTCCGACCAGCTTACCGGACTCCATCCGCAGGATTTGATCCAAATTACAGCCAAATTCTGGTGTACGGATTTCACCTGCATAGCTTGGTGATACAGTTGTCACTCGATCAGCATAGAGAATACCAGCCTTCATCCAGTTGAGACAGTCATTCCAACGCAGGGTTCCGTCTGCATAGCGCTCATAGCCCACTCCAAACAGTTCCCAAAGCATGCTGTCAGGGAATTGACCTTGGAACTCCAGATTATGGATAGTTAAGACAGTCTTGATATTCTGATATGCTTGAATCCAATGGTATTTTTCCTTAACCAAGAAAGGAATCATAGCTGTATGATAATCGTGAACATGCAGAACATCCGGAATGAAATCAATCCGCTCCATCAACTCTACGGCTGCTAACTGGAAGTAGGCAAAACGCTCACCATCATCAAAATCCCCGTAAACATGGCCGCGGAAGAAATAATGCTGATTGTCAATAAAATAGAAGGACACACCGTTCAAGACCAGTCGCTTGACCCCAACGTACTGGCGGCGCCAGCCAACGCTGACTTCAAAGTAGAAAAGGTCTTCCACTTGGTCGCCAAATTTGGCATGGGTCATATCATAGTAAGGCAGAATAACACCAACTTCATGGCCAGCCTTGACCAGTGATTTGGGGAGAGCGCCGATAACGTCTCCCAAACCACCTGTCTTAGAAAATGGGGCTCCTTCTGCTGCTGCAAATAAAATCTTCATCGAATTATGTCCTCTGTAACTTTTTGGCCCTTCTTGACTACGATTGGGTCTTCTGCTGTTCCGCGAATCACCACTCCTTCAGCAATTTCAACTCCCTTGTCCACAATCGCGTACTCAACACTTGCATTTTCTCCAACTTTCACTCGAGGGAAGAGAACACTGGATTTAACACTGCTTCCAGTCTTAATCTTGGTATTCCGCGAAATCACAGAATTGATAACTTCACCTTCCACAATGCTTCCTGACGCAAATTGGGAGCGAGCTACTTTCGAAGACTCAGCATAGTAAGTTGGCTCCTCATTCTTAACCTTGGTGTAAATCTTTTGGTTAGGACTGAAAAGAGAGTAGAATTTCTTGCTTTCAAGCATATCAATGTTGGAACGGTAGTAGGTCTCTACAGAATAGATATTAGCTAGATAGCCTGTATATTCGTAGGCAAATGCCCCTTCCTGAGTTGCTAAATCACGCAGGACATAGCGCAGTTTTTGCGGATGCTCTTTCTTAGCTTCTTCTTCCAGCTTTTCAATCAGCCATGGAGTATCTACCACAAAGATGTCTGTAGACATATTGAAGAGCTCAGTATCTTCTCGACCATCAAAGAGTTTATGTCCTCTGACATGGTCCGTCTCGTCAATATCTAGGACAGCGTTCACATCCGAAATATTTTCCTTATGCAATTTCTTGTAGACAACTGTAATCGGCTGCTCTGTTGTATTGTGCAAATGGAAAACTTGATTGAGGTCAATATTAACCAGGATATCGCAGTTAAGTGCAACCGTTTGGTTGGAACCAGAACGTTTGAGGTAGGTCAAAAGCTGGTCATAGTATTCCTCACCGACTGTAGAACTTTCTACACGGGTATTGTAGATTCCCAAGTAATAGTGGCTGAGCAAAGTAGATAGACCCCACTCACGACCGGAACGAATATGGTCAAAGACAGAGCTGATATTGTCCTGTTGGAAGATACCAAAGACACTGCGGATACCAGCATTGGCAAGACTTGAAAGCGGGAAGTCAATCAAGCGGTATTTCCCACCGAATGGCAAGCTGGCTACTGGACGATGATTTGTCAGAGTTGACATATCATGGAAGCCTACTGTGTTTCCTAAAATTGCTGAGTATTTATCAATCTTCATCTTTTGGTACCCCCACTTTCTCGTTGTATCCGACAACATATACTTCCTCTGTACCATCAATCTCTACACCATCAGAGATGATCGCACCTTCGCCGATAATGGCCCGCTTGATCTTAGCGTCTTTGCCAATAACAGCTCCACTCATGATGACAGAGTCTTCAATGACTGCACCCTTTTTGACCTGAGCACCAGTAGAAAGGATAGAGTGTTTTACTGTACCGTCAACGAAACATCCATCAACGACCAGCGAGTCTTCCACGTGGGAATTTTCACTGATGAAGTTTGGTGGAGAAATCAAGTTGCGAGAATAAATTTTCCATCGACGATTGCGGCTATCCAGAGCATTTTCTGGGCTGATGTATTCCATGTTGGCTTCCCAGAGAGACTCTACTGTACCAACGTCTTTCCAATAGCCTGCAAAGTCATAAGCATAAACGCTTTCGCCAGATTCAAGGTAGTTAGGGATAACATTCTTACCAAAGTCAGACATATCCACATTGCTCTTTTCAGCAGCTACCAGCATATTGCGCAGACGCTGCCAGTCAAAGATATAAATCCCCATAGAAGCCTTGGTGGACTTAGGATTTTCTGGTTTTTCTTCAAATTCAACAATCCGATTATTAGCATCTGTATTCATGATACCAAAACGGCTGGCTTCTTTGAGAGGCACATCCAGAACGGCAACTGTCAAGCTGGCATTGTTGTCCTTGTGAGATTGAAGCATGTCATCATAGTCCATCTTATAGATATGGTCCCCAGACAAAATCAGGACATACTCAGGATTGATGCTGTCGATATAGTCGATATTTTGATAAATCGCATGGCTGGTACCTTCAAACCAACGATTTCCTTCGCTCGCAGAATAAGGCTGAAGAATGGACACGCCTGAGTTTATACCATCGAGACCCCAGCTAGAACCATTTCCGATATGACTGTTCAGAGCTAGTGGTTGGTATTGAGTAATGACACCGACATTGTGAATACCGGAGTTGGCACAGTTAGACAAGGCGAAGTCAATAATACGATAGCGACCGCCAAACTGTACCGCAGGTTTTGCGATACTCTGTGTGAGCTTTCCAAGACGAGTTCCTTGCCCGCCGGCAAGAATCAAAGCTAGCATTTCATTCTTCATAGACTACTACTCCTTTGTGGAATCTTTTTTAACATTTTTGCGAGCAATCCGACGCTTGATCTTCCAGATGCTGGCCCCAAGAGCCGGCAAGGTAAAGGTCAAGGTCTGTGGATAATCTTTCCAAAGTCCTTCTTGAGACTGAACTGTTTCGTTATGTTCCTTCCAAACACCTCCCCATTCTTCTAATTCCGTGTTCCATACTTCTTCATAAATGGCTTCCACTGGAACACCGATGGTAAAGTTCTTCCGCTCTACCGGCGCCATATTGAATACACAAACTAACATATCTCCTTTTTCCGTCTTACGGATGAAGGAGAGGACACTTTGATCGGTGTTATCCGCATCTATAATTTCGATACCATCGTAGCTCAGATCAATTTCCCAAAGCGGACGATTGTCTTTATAGAAGGCATTGAGTGCAGCAGTAAAGCCCTGCATCTTCTTGTTCATCTGATCGTCCAGATTAGACCATTCTAGCTGCTCTTCTGACTTCCATTCTAGGAACTGACCAAATTCCGAGCCCATAAAGAGTAGTTTCTTGCCCGGATGACAGATCTGATAGGTCAGCAAGTTGCGGAGCCCCGCAAATTGATTGTAACGGTCACCCCACATCTTGTGCATGAGACTCTTCTTGCCATGAACCACTTCATCATGCGAGAATGGCAGGAGGAAGTTTTCAGAGAAAGCGTACATAAAGCTGAAGGTCACTAGATTAAAATCGTACTTACGATAAATCGGATCTTCTTCGTAGAAGCGAAGGATATCATTCATCCAGCCCATATTCCACTTGTAGTCAAATCCAAGACCACCCAGCTCTCTCATACCAGTAATCTTGGTTTCTGAGGAGCTTTCCTCTGCAATCATCATGACATCAGGATGAGCTAATTTGATAACCGTATTGAGACGCTGCAGGAAGTAATAGCCTTCATAGTTGCGATTGCCGCCATCTTTATTTGGCTGCCATGGACCACTGTCATAGTCCAGATAGAGCATATTGCTGACCGCATCAACCCGAATCCCATCCAGATGATAAAAATCAATCCAAAATTTAATACTGGAAATCAAGAAAGACTGAACTTGATTCTTGCCCAAATCAAAGTTGAGAGCTCCCCATCCATAGTTATGAGCCCGGTCGTGATCCTGATACTCGAAAGTCGGTGTCCCATCATAGTAGGCCAAAGCATCATCATTAATAGTGAAGTGACCTGGTACCCAGTCCACAATGACACCGATATTGTTCAAGTGACATTCTTCAACGAAGTCTTGAAATTCCTCTGGTGTTCCATAGGTATGCTCAAAGGCGAAGTAGCCCATAAGCTGATAGCCCCAGCTAAGTCCCAGCGGATGAGCCATAAGCGGCATGAATTCCACATGTGTGTAGTTCATCTCCACCAGATAAGGAATCAAGTCTTCTTTTAACTGGGCAAAGCTATAAGGACTGCCGTCTTCATTGCGTTTCCACGAGCCGGCATGCACTTCATAGATATTGACTGGCCGAGAGAAGAAACCCCAACGCTTCCGGCGTGCCAGCCAAAGACCATCTTTCCACTTCTTCTCAGGAATAGTGCGAATAACTGCTCCCGTGCCCGGACGCTCTTCCATATAGATAGCCAGCGGATCAATTTTCAAAATTTCCTGACCACTGCTGCGCTTGATATTGTACTTGTAAATATCTCCTTCCTTAGGCAGTTCTGTGAAGACTTCCCAAACGCCCGCTTCATTTCGGACCATAGGGATCTGCTCTTCATACCAATTGGTGAAATCTCCAATCAAATGGACACTCTGAGCATTAGGCGCCCAAACGCGGAAAGAATAGCCAGACTTGCCGTCCACTTCATCCTGATGCGCCCCTAGATAATGCTGTAAATGAAAGTTTTCACCTGTTGTAAAGGTTCTTAATGCTTCGTTCTTATCCATGCGATCACCTTTCTATTTGTAAGCGTTTTCTATAATACTATTCTACATTATTTTTATATCTTTTTCAAGTAAATTTCAAATATCCTTACGGAAAATTACCAGAACCGAACATTAGCTGAAATTAGTAATAAATAAGATAGAAACCACTGCATTTTGTGCCTATCGATATCTTTTAATTCCTTTTTCGCTAAATATAGGAGCTATCCCAAACAAGCAGAGGATGAAAATTTTCATAAAGATATAGACCAATATGTAAATTTACATTTTAAAATAATAAGCACTTAAAAATATAAATAGTTGGTTCCTTTTCAAATAGTTCGATAACTTTGTTAGATTTACAAGTTCATCAAGGTAAGAAAAAAGGCCGCACAAAGCCGCCTTTCTCATTATTTCACATCAAACACGATGGATTTCACTTGTGTCATGGCTTCGATACTGTAACGAATCCCTTGCACTCCAGCTCCAGATCCCTTAACACCAAGGAATGGGAAGTTATCTGGGCCGCGTTGGGTCTTATTATTGATATGTACAGTACCCACTTCCAGTTTTTCAGCAATTTCAAATGCTTTCGGGAAATCATTTGTAAAGACTGAAGATTGAAGACCAAATTCTGACTGGTTACAGATTTGGATAGCCTCTTCAACGGAAGTCACACGAATAATCGGAAGAACAGGACCAAATGGCTCTTCCCAAGCTACTTTCATATCCAGTGTCACATGGTCAAACAAGGCAGGCCAGATGAGATTTGCTTCACGTTTGATTTCTGTCAGGGCTGACGCTCCTTTTTCTTGAGCATCTTCAATCAAGCCCCAGATGAAATCTGCTGATGCATTATCAATGACTGGTGTGATATCCGCATTATCAAAGGGATCACCAACCGTCAGTTTCTCTACCTCTGCCTTAATCAGCGCTGCCAATTTATCTGCTACGCTCTCCATAACAATAACACGTTTAATAGCCGTACAGCGCTGGCCGGAATAACTGTATGCCCCACCAACAATCTGCTTAGCTGCATGCTCTAAGTCAGCATCTTCCAGCACGACTGCAGCATCCTTACCACCCAATTCTAACATAATGGGACGCATGCCAGCCAACTTACCGATGCGTTCACCGATTGGAGTGGAGCCAGTAAAGTTAATGTAGTTTACTTCCTTATGCTCAATGATGTAGTCCCCGATTTCTGAACCGCGGCCAGTGATGGTATTGAAAACACCAGCAGGCAGACCTGCCTCAGCAAAAGCCTGAGCCAAGAGCAAACCAGAGATTGAACCTTGAGTAGGTGGCTTAAACATCACGACATTTCCGCCGATAAGGGCAGGAGCAATCTTAGAAGCTGACAGATTAACTGGATAGTTGAATGGCGCAATAGCCAATACAACTCCTACAGGCTCACGGCGGACCACAGCCAGTTTTTTCTTGCTGGCAGCTTCAAAGCCACCGCCTTCCATAACCTGACCGTGAATACGAATCCCCTCTTCAGCCGCATAGCGAATCAAGTCTGCTGTCCGGACTACCTCTCCGACTGCCGCTTTGATCCCCTTGGCAACTTCTTTAGCAAGGATTTCACCAATCTTCTCCTGATCACGCTCCAAAATATCCGCAACCTTATGCAAATAAGCTGCACGTTCAACTGCTGAAAGAGCTCTCCAAGCTGGCAAAGCCGCACGAGCGCTCGCCATAGCATAGTCAACCTCTGCCTGAGTCATAGCAGGAACAGTTCCTAAAGTCTCATTATTGATGGGAGATGAAATGGCAATTTCATTTTCAGAAACTTTCCACTCTCCATTTACATAGTTTTTATATTGTGTCACGTGTCCCCTCCAAAATTTTATTAAATATTATTTTACCAAATTTTCTGAAAATTTCAACTAAAATCCGTAAATTTAAGGAATTTTTTCACAAATTAAATAGATAATCTTAGTTTGTTCATATTCTACTTGCTTATTTGCAATTTTTTCTTTGGTTTCCACTTTTTGCTCCCTCTTACTATGAAGCTACAACAAAAAAAGACCAGGAAATTTTTCCTGATCTTAATTTTTCAGATTAATCGAAGTCAAGATATTCTTTTTCAAGCTCAAGAACTTCTTCCATCGTTGCACATTCAGTCAGTGCACGCTGAGCCAGTTCTTGCATCTTCTTCGTATCCAGCTTCTTCATGAGGCTACGAGTCCGAAGAACAGAAGTCGCACTCATAGAGAATTCATCCAAGCCCATACCTACGAGCAATGGTACCGCTGTTTGGTCGCCGGCCATTTCTCCACACATACCTGCCCACTTGCCTTCAGCATGAGCTGCCTTGATAACATTGTTGATCAAGCGAAGGATAGATGGGTTGTAAGGTTGATAGAGGTAAGAGACTTGCTCATTCATCCGGTCAGCTGCCATAGTGTACTGGATCAAGTCGTTGGTACCGATAGAGAAGAAGTCTACTTCCTTAGCAAATTGATCCGCCAGCATAGCTGCTGCTGGAATTTCAATCATGATACCCACTTGGATATTGTCTGCTACTGCAACGCCTTCAGCCTGCAGCTTAGCTTTCTCTTCGTCATAAACCGCTTTAGCTTTGCGGAATTCTGTCAGAAGGGCTACCATTGGGAACATGATGCGCAATTGTCCATGTACAGAAGCACGCAAGAGAGCGCGAATTTGTGTACGGAACATAGCATCGCCAGTTTCAGAGATAGAAATACGCAAAGCACGGAAACCAAGGAATGGGTTCATTTCATGCGGCATATCGAAGTAAGGAAGCTCCTTATCTCCACCGATGTCCATAGTACGAACAACAACTGGTTTTCCATTCATTCCTTCAAGTACAGCCTTGTAAGCTTCATACTGCTCATCTTCTGTCGGGAAGTCTTGAGAATCCATATAAAGGAACTCAGTCCGATAAAGTCCAACTGCTTCTGCACCGTTAGCATTGACACCTTCAACGTCTTTTGGCGTACCGATATTGGCAGCCAATTCGAAGTGCTTGCCATCTGCAGTCACAGTCTGAGCATCTTTAAGCAATTCCCATTCAGCTTTTTGCTTAGCATAAGCCTCACCAGCTGCCTTGAATGCTGCGATTTGCTCTTCAGTTGGGTTGATAATCACTTCACCAGTGATACCGTTAGCTGCAATCACATCGCCGTCTTTTACAAGCTCAGTAATGTTATTAGTTCCCAATACTGCTGCGATTTCAAGCGTACGCGCCATGATAGCAGAGTGGCTTGTCCGGCCGCCGATATTGGTTACAAAAGCTTTAACAAATTTCTTGTCCAGCTGTGCAGTATCAGAAGGAGTCAAGTCATGAGCAATGACAACTGATTCTTCATTGATAGACGCTGGGTTTGGCAATTTCTTGCCCAAAAGGTTAGCAAGAACACGTTTTGTCACGTCGCGGATATCAGCCGCACGTTCCTGCATGTATGGATTGTCGTCCATGTTTTCAAAGAGAGTGATAAACATGTCCGTTACTTCTTTCAGACCAGCTTCTGCATTGGTCTTTTTCGCACGGATTGTTTCTTTGATTTGCCCAACCATTTCAGGGTCAGCAAGTACCATTAAGTGAGCGTCAAATACCTGAGCGGCTTCCTCACCAAGGCTATCTACTGCTTTCTCACGGATAACAGAAAGCTCGTTCTGTGAAGCTTCAAGAGCTGCATCCAAACGAGCCTCTTCTGCATTCGTATCTTCGACTGAAACAGTCTCAAATGATAAATCCGGTTGAACTAATAGATATGCCTTAGCAACGGCAACACCGTCAGATGCTGCAATTCCTTTAAGCATTTCTGTCATATTAAGCCAATCCTTCTTTTTCCATTGTTTCGGAGATTGCAGCGATGGCATCGTCTGCATCTGCACCTTCAGCTGAGATAACTACGTCTGCACCTTGACCTACACCAAGACTCATAACACCCATAATTGATTTCAGGTTTACTGATTTACCTTTGTATTCAAGCGTGATGTCTGAAGCGAATTTGCTAGCAGTTTGAACCAACAAAGTTGCTGGACGTGCGTGAATACCTGTTTCTGCTACAATGTGGAAATCTTTAGAAGCCATAGTTAGACTCTCCTTTTAAATAATTCTTTTTGAGTTATTGTGATAACCCTTACAAGTTGATATTATATCACCTTTTGAAATCTTTTTCAAGAATTTTATGGCTCGCTTACAAAATATTTCTTAGGAAATGAAAGCACTTCTTATTATATTGAAGGTGGAATTTCCAAGCCAAAGCCCCATCTTTCAGCTTTTATTCAAAAATGACTTCCACCAAATTTTCAATCATAAAATCAAAAACTTGTTCAATATCAACAGGTAACTGATCCTTATGTGTAATGGTAGACATAGTTGCAAATAAAACGGAAATAGCTAAATCCTTATCAATCTTTAAACTTAGAAAAGACTGAGAAAAAATTTCTTCATTCAGACGAGCCGTTTGAGCATCAATTTCGTGTCGCTGTTCAAGACTAAGTTTATTATTAAAGTTTAAGTAATCAGGATTCTTTGTATCAAAGACAAATGTACTTTTTTCATACTCTTTAAAGACTGCCTTCAAAGCTTTAGACAGCCCCTCCTTT
>NZ_RJMM01000012.1 GCF_003943655.1 Streptococcus sanguinis | reverse complement strand
CAACAGTCTCATCAATTGGAACTAGTGGGTCCGCACCTTTGAAGGTTGGAGTGCCTGTTTGCGGAAGACCTTGTGGGCCAGTGCTGGTCGCATTGGTAGCTGTAGGAATCACTTCTTTCACTACCGCTTGGTACTTGACGGTAACAGCGGTGCCATTGGCATCCGTACGAGTCAATTCGAGTTCTGGTGTTTCACCCTTGAATTGTTTGTCTGGTGTGAAAGTAACCTTACCGTCCGCATCCACTTCGAACTTACCGACATTTGGCACTTCTTTGACAGAAGAACCATTGTCGAATAATGGAGTCGAATCTGCTGGGAATGGAACTGAGTCATGGCCTGGCGTGAAGGTGACTTTGCCTTCTTGGACTTGGCCTTGTAATCCTTCTGTCTTAGTGCCGATACCTGTCGGAGTTACAGCAGTCACAGTCGCTTGGTAGTTAGCCTTAGCTACTGTACCATTTACATCTGCGCGGCTGAGTTCGATTTCCGGTGTCTTACCAACAAACGTTTTAACTGGAGTAAAAGTGACATTACCCTCTCCGTCTACTTCAAACTTACCGACTTTGGCAATTTCTTTCACATTCGTGCCAGTATCAAAGACTGGCGTGCTGTTTTCTGGGAAGCCGACCTGCGGACTTCCTACTTCAAAAGTAATCTTACCTTTTTGAACTTGGCCTTGAATCCCCTCTGTCTGAGCACCTTTCGCCGTCGGAGTGACTTTTTCAACAGTAGGCGTGTACTTAGCAATCACCGGAGTACCATTCTTATCTACACGCTTAACAACAACTGGGTCTGGTGTACCTACAAATTGCTTGTCAGGTGTGAAAGTGACAGATCCATCTGGTGCCACTTCAAAAGTACCGACATTTGGAACTTCCTTGCGTTTGCTTCCATCTTCGAAAGTCGCTGGAGTATCATCATCCAGTGGTACATTCGGGTCGCCACCGACAAAGTTTGGTTTACCAGTTTGTGGTTGGCCTTGTGGGCCAGTGCTGGTTGAGGTGGTGCCTGTTGGAGTTACCTCTTTCACTACCGCTTGGTACTTGACGGTTACTGGAGTGCCATTGGCATCCACACGAGTCAATTCAAGTTCTGGCGTTTCACCCTTGAATTGTTTGTCTGGTGTGAAGGTTACCTTACCGTCTGCGTCCACTTCGAACTTACCAACATTTGGTACTTCTTTGACAGAAGAACCATTGTCGAATAACGGAGTCGAACCAGTTGGGAATGGAACTGAGTCATGGCCTGACTTGAAGGTAACTTTTCCTTCTTGGACTTGACCTTGCAGACCTTCTGTCTTAGTGCCAGTACCAGTCGGAGTTACCTTGGTAAACTCTGGACTATAGGTAGCCGTTACTGGAGTGCCGTTCTTATCAACACGTTTCACTGTGATTGGGTCCGGTTTACCTACAAATTGCTTGTCTGGNGTNAAGGTCACTNCGCCATCTGGAGTNATGGTGTACGTTCCTTGACCTGGAATNACCTTCTTCTTACTGCCATCGTCGAAAGTTGGCTCGACTGAGTCATCGATTGGAACCAGTGGATCACCACCTGTGAAGGTTGGAGTACCCGTTTGAGGCAAGCCTTGAGGACCAGTGCTGGTTGCGGTGGCGCCTGTCGGAGTTACTTTAGTGAACTCTGGACTGTAGGTCGCTGTTACTGGAGTGCCGTTCTTATCAACACGTTTCACTGTGATTGGGTCCGGTTTACCTACAAATTGCTTGTCTGGCGTGAAGGTCACTGCGCCATCTGGAGTAATGGTGTACGTTCCTTGACCTGGAATAACCTTCTTCTTACTGCCATCGTCGAAAGTTGGCTCGACTGAGTCATCAATTGGAACTAGTGGATCCGCAGCTTTGAAGGTTGGGGTTCCTGTTTGCGGGATACCCTGCGGACCGGTGCTCGTAACGGTGGTACCTGTCGGAGTTACTTCTTTCACTACCGCTTGGTACTTAACTGTAACAGGGGTGCCGTTGGCATCCACACGAATAATCCCTAATTCTGGTGTTTCACCCTTGAACTGTTTGTCTGGAGTGAAGGTAATAATACCATCTGCATCCACTTCGAACTTACCGATATTTGGTACTTCTTTAATATTTTTTCCGTTACCAAAGAGCGGAGTCGAACCTGCTGGGAATGGAACTAATTCATGGCCTGGCGTGAAGGTGACATGACCTTTTTGAACCTGACCTTGCAAGCCCTCTGTCTTGTCACCAGTACCTGTCGGGGTAACAGCAATCACAGTCGCTTGATATTTGGCTTTTGCTGCTGTACCGTTGACATCTGTACGGCTAAGTTCAACTTCTGGTGTCTTACCGACAAACGATTTGACTGGTGTGAAGGTAACATTCCCCTCTGTATCAACCTCGAACTTACCAACTTTGGTAAGTTCTTTGACATTCGTGCCGGTGTCAAAGACAGGTGTACTGTTTTCTGGGAATCCGACTTGCGGACTTCCGGCTTCAAAAGTAACCTTGCCTTTTTGAGCTTGGCCTTGAAGACCCTCTGTCTGAGCACCTGTGGCCCTTGGAGTCACTTTTTCAACCGTTGGCGTGTAATTGGCTGTCACAGGAGTGCCATTTTTGTCCACTCGCTTAACAACAACTGGATCTGGCGTGCCAACATATTGCTTATCTGGGGTAAAGGTAACAGAACCGTCTGGTGCCACTTCAAAGATACCGACATTTGGAATAACCTTGCGCTTGCTTCCGTCGTCGAAAGTAGCCGGAGTGTCATTATCCAGTGGTACTCCCGGAGTGCCGCTTACGAAGTTTGGCTTGCCTGTTTGTGGGCGGCCTTGCTCACCAGTGCTGGTAATATTTGTTCCCGTTGGAACCACTTCTTTCACCACTGCCTGGTATTTGACGGTAACTGGTGTGCCATTCACATCTGCTCGAATCAATGTCAGCTCAGGAGTTGTCCCCTTAAACTGCTTGTCTGGCGTGAAAGTAACCTTACCATTGGCATCCACTTCAAATTTACCAACGGTTGGAATCTCTTTAACAGTCAAACCATTGTCAAAGAGTGGAGTTGTTTCAGCTGGGAATGGTACAGACGCATGACCAGGCGTGAAGGTGACTTGGCCTTCTTGAACCTGGCCTTGTAATCCTTCAGTCTTATCACCAGTACCAGTTGGGGTCACTTTGGTAAACTCTGGACTGTAAGTCGCAGTTACTGGTGTACCATTCTTATCAACACGTTTTACAGTGATTGAATCTGGCTTTCCTACAAACTGCTTCTCCGGTGTGAAGGTCACTGCGCCATCTGGAGTGATGGTGTAAGTTCCTTGACCTGGAATAGTCTTTTCCTTGCTGCCATCGTCGAAGCTTGGCTCGACTGCTTCATCAATCGGAACCAGTGGATCGCCGCCCGCAAAGGTCGGAGTACCTGTTTGCGGGATCCCCTGTGGACCGGTGCTAGTCACATTAGTTCCTGTTGGAGTCACCTTGGTGAACTCTGGACTGTAAGTAGCAGTGACAGGTGTACTATTCTTATCGACACGTTTTACAGTGATTGAATCTGGCTTGCCTACAAACTGCTTCTCTGGCGTGAAAGTCACTGTGCCATCTGGTGCGATGGTGTACGTTCCTTGACCTGGAATAGCCTTTTCCTTGCTGCCATCTTTGAAGGTAGGCTCGACTGCTTCATCAATCGGAACCAGTAGATCACCACCTTGGAAAGTTGGCGTTCCTGTTTGCGAGATACCCTGAGGACCGGTGCTAGTCACATTAGTTCCTGTTGGGGTTACTGAAGTAACCGTCGCAATATAAGTGACTTTTGCTGCAATACCATTTGCATCTTTGCGAGAAATGCTAATTTCTGGCGTTTCACCTACAAAGCGCTTGTCTGGCGTGAAGGTGACATTGCCCTCCGCATCTACTTCAAACTTACCGACTTTGGCAATTTCTTTGACATTCGTACCCGTGTCAAAGACTGGCGTGCTATTGGCTGGGAATCCTACTTTAGGATCGCCAGCTTTAAAAGTTACACGGCCTTTTTGAACTTGACCTTGCGGACCTTCTGTCTGATCTCCAGTTCCCGTCGGAGTCACAGCGGTCACAGTCGCCCGATATTTAGCCTTGGCTAGTGTTCCGTTGACATCTGCACGGCTGAGTTCAACTTCTGGAGTTTTGCCTACAAAGGTTTTGACTGGAGTAAAGGTGATATTACCCTCTCCGTCCACTTCGAACTTACCAATTTTGGCAATTTCTTTCATATTCGTGCCAGTATCAAAGACTGGCGTGCTGTTTTCTGGGAAACCAACTTGGGGGCTTCCTGGTTCAAATGTAACCTTGCCTTTTTGAACTTGACCTTGAGGGCCTTTTGTCTGAGCGCCTGTTGCTCTTGGGGTCACTTTCTCAACAGTAGGCGTGTACTTGGCTGTCACAGGAGTGCCATTCTTATCGACACGTTTAACAACAACAGGATCTGGTGTCCCAACATATTGCTTGTCCGGTGTGAAAGTGACAGATCCATCTGGTGCCACTTCAAAGATACCGACATTTGGAACCACCTTACGCTTACTTCCATCATCGAAAGTCGCAGGAGTGTCATTATCAAGTGGTACATCTGGGTTGCCACTGACAAAGTTTGGCTTACCTGTCTGTGGACGGCCTTGCTTACCAGTGCTGGTGATGTTTGTCCCTGTTGGAGTTACAGCAGTGACTGTCGCCTTGTAGATAGCTGTAGCTGTGCTGCCATTCGTATCTGTACGAGTAAGCCTGATCTCCGGCGTAAGGCCTTTAAATTGTTTCTCTGGAGTAAAGGTTACATTTCCATTCACATCCACTTCAAACTTGCCAACAGTAGGTACTTCTTTAACAGTCATACCATTGTCGAAGAGCGGAGTTGAATCAGCTGGAAAGGGCACAGTTTGTTTTTGACCGTTGACTTGCGCAGAACCTTCTGTGAAGCTGACTTTGCCTCGCTGAACTTGGCCTTGTATGCCACTGGTTTCAGCATTCGTCGCACTTGGTGCTGCTGCTTTTACATCAGCCTGATAGGTAGCTGTTACTTCTGTTCCATTGACATCTACTCGCTTGACAGTCTCTGCCGCTGGACGTCCAGTATAAGTCGGTAGTGGAGTAAAGGTAACTAGACCTTGATTATCAACCTGATAGGTACCAACATCAGCAACTGTTTTAGTCTGGCTGCCATTATCAAAGGTTGGCAACTTCTTGCTATCAATAGGTACACGATTATTGCCCGGATTGAAGGTCAGCTGTCCTGTCTGAACTGCACCTTGAATGCCCTCGCTGCTGGCACCTTGAGCAGATGGTCTAACAGGAGTCACCTTTGGCTGATAAACAACTTGATGCGGAATACCTTTGCCATCAATCATTTGAACAGACACAGGGTCTACAGTACCAACAAAGTTTTTGTTTGGTTTGAAAGTAATCTTACCTGTTGAAGGCTCGACTTCAAAACGACCAACTTCCTGACCATTTGATAAAGCTGGAACTCTAGTATCATCTGTTGTCGTTCCATCTGCTTTCACAAATTTTACAGGATTTGCTGCAGTCGGACTTGCCGGAGTTTTGCCAGCATCTCCATCATTAAAGACCGGCGTCTTTTCTTGCGTTAGTCCTTGAGCATCCCTTGTTTCATACTTAGGAACATTCAGCACGGTTGGTACATAACGTCCATCCATATTGTTGAGTTGGTCATTGATAGCTGCTTCAGCCTGATTCTTGGCAATCCAATCCGTACTTGCGCCGTTAGTATCAAAACGACGGATATTAATCCCCTGAGCTGTCCCAACAAAGCCAGCATTAGGCTCGTAGACAACATCCACATCAGCACCCTTAGCTGTTACTTTATAACGGCCTTCAGCAGTGTTGTACCAGCCTGCTGCATCAGCAGTCAGTTCATTTCCTCTCGCATCTAATACAATCGGAGCTTTAGTAGTATCAATTGCTACTTTCTGATTTTCAGTATTTTGAGCAATCCCCTGTGGAGTGAAATGAAGAGTGGCTGTCTGTCTCTGGTCACGGATTCCAGTACTTTCCTTCTTCTCACCTTTTGGTGGATAGGTCAGTTCAACTTCTAAGTCTTCCACCTCACCACTAAATGCAGTTCCAGTTGGCTTTTCAATATCTCCCTTGTTCAAGGCAATCCGAACTCGCATTCCTAGCTTGCTAAGTTCAGGATTGGTCATAGCTGGATTCTTCTTAAAGTTAACAGTATAATCTCCCGCAGTTGTTACTTCGGTAAATTCACTGGCTTCGTCTTCGTCAAAGACACCATTGTTATTGAAGTCAATCCAGGCACGGACATAGGCTTTTTCGTATCCATTAGCTGAAGCATGGATGCGGAGAGAATAATCTCCGTCATGCAAACGGTTGACTGGAAAAAGACCATTGGTTTTCCCGACTAAATCATCAGACAAGAGCTGATTAATACCTTCATCGGCTAAATCATTCTGATCGTCATGCTTCCAGTTGTTTCCAGATGTGGTATCAATATCAGCCGCAACACGGCCCAAGAATGGCTGTGGATTTTGACCGCCAGTTTCTGCATTGTATCTTGAAATAGCATGGATAGCTTTTCCATAGGAATCCGGTGCATCACCTTCATCGATTGCCATAAAACCAATCATCGCAGCCTGCTGACCAGAAGAAGCTATGTAAATACCAACCTCTGAAGCACCACGAGTCATGACAAGCGGAATTGTATTGTTTCTAGAAACGTTCGGTCCAAATACTTGACTTCCCAGTCCGCCAGTCTTTTGGTCAGGACTGACATAGGCCTGCCAATGAACACCAGTACCGTCATCTCCAATAAATTGGCCTTCTGTGGTAGGTTTCATTGGCTTATAGGTTTCTGTAATCTCAGTAGTCACACCATTTGCGTCTGTAACTGTACGCTTCCACTCGGCTAAATGTTCCCAACCCTTACCATTGGTTGTAAAGATAGCATACTCACCAGGGTTTGCCTCTTCGCCATCAGCCATGACAACTGTTGCTTTAACTGGCTTCCCACGATATCTAGCTTCAACTTTGAACTTCACGCCATAGTTGGCTTCATCTTTAGGAACCTGCAGTTGGGTTTTACGCCCTTTAGTATCAATTCCCTCTGACTTAATAGCTGAATATTGATTCTGAGCTGCACCAGTAATTTTAGGACGGTAATCATCACCATACCAATACTGATAAGCATAATTATTACTATTGTTATATTGAAGCCAAGTATTTTTTGCATTGGGATCATAACTGCTTTCGTACTCAGTTCCCTTTACTCGATCACGATAGATCTCTGTCGCATAGAAAGGTTTCAATTCCGTCACGGTCAGTTTGACCACATAGCCCGGCGAAATTTCCTTTTCATATACTGTTCCAACTTTAAAGGAGCCATCTTTATCTAGATTTCTCAGTGATTTAGTATCACCAAAATCTAGCCAGTTCACTTGCTTCATCAACTCATCAGAGCGTTTTCTTACTGATTCTTCCAGTGTTGGTTTAGAAACTGTAGGATTAGGTGTTGCATCTTGTATAGCAGAGCTAGCTTGACCAGCAGGACTTGTAGTACGGAATGATGTTCCTGTCTCCATTGGCTGGCCGTTACGATCAGACCTTGGCATAGCCGCAGAACTTGGTTTTGGCGTATATTGCACTGAATAAGAGCGCGTCCGACTAGCTTCAGCTGGTCTGGCTTCATTAGAGGTCTCAGCTGTTTGATTAGCTTCTTGCGCCTTTTCAGGTGTCGCTTGCTCTGGGGCAGCAGCTGGGCTTACCAGCTGATTTTGATCAGCACTTGCTTCTGAGTTAGCTGTTTCAGGAACAGCAGATGTTGCTGTATTCTCAAGAGCAGGCTGACTGACTGGCTGACTCACAGCAGAGTCCGTCGGCTTTTCTGGCAGTGAGATATTTTCATCTACAGATCCGCTGGCAGTTTCATCTGCATTGACCGTAGCCGCAGTACCTAAAAGGAAAACGGTAGATAATAATACCGAGCAAACTCCGACATTTAATTTTCGAATTGAAAACTTATTTAAATGGGGGTTAAATAATTCTTTTCCCATAGAATCTCCTATATTAATATTTAATAGCAATTGGTATTATACAACATTTATATATAGTTAGCCATGGATATGACTGTAGTTGAGGGGCATAGTGTCCAAAAATAGACACATAAAAAAAAGACTCCATTTTTATAGTAAAAAAAGAAGACTCGCAAACGAATCTTCTCACTTTTAACCTTCTGATAAAACCTTATCTAATTTTTCCTGTAGGGCTGCTAATTCCCAACCATCAATTTCTTTTAGCTCATGATTGGTTACTGCCAGCCCCTCATATTCGAGTCCGCAGTTCTGGCAAAAGCGGCTCATCACGTAGTCCAGCATTTCAATTTCTTTGCTGGGCTGAGAACCTTGCAGGAGGAAAAACACCCTTTTGCCCTTGAGTACTTCCTGAGGCTCATGCACATCAGCCAATCGGTCCAACAGGGTTTTTAGCAGACCCGAAAAAGACCACCAATAAATAGGACTGGTAAAGACCAGTACATCAGCCTGACTCAGTTGCTCATAGACTTGAAAGAACTGGTCGTTTTCTGCTGACTGGCCATATTGCTCAATGTGGTAGTCCACTAATTGAAGAGCCTCATAATCTCTATCCCGCAGAAAAAAGTGCCCCAACTTAAAACTATTACCATTCCTATTCGGGCTGGCGTTTACCAAATAAATCATAGCTTCTTTTCTCCTTTATTTTTTCCAATTATATCAAAAAAGAGGGAAGCAAACAATGCTCACCCCTACTATTTATTCCGACTTTTCCATATCTTCTTTCATCTCATCCATATTAAACTTAGCAAAGAGATACTTACGATCTTGTACTGGGAAACGCTGATCCAGCTGGTCTACAGCACCCAACTCGACGACACCTTCTTTGATAACAAAATCCATAACATGTCCGCCAAAAGTCAGATCGTCTGATACAAAATGCAGATGATAACCTGCCAGACTGACTCCGTGAAAAATCTCTGGCGTCCAGATACCAACGATGGTCCCCGTGACATTTTCCTTACGATACTCAGGCTGGTTGACTGCTACTTCTGCAAACTTCCGTTCCGTCGTAGACTTGGGAATCATCCGAACATGCATGCGGGCGAAATCGCCATGAATCTTGATAGAGCGGAAAAGATTTTCGCCATCATAGTAAGACTCAATCCGCTTTTCCAACTCCTTGTCATCCATCTCAAAGCGCTGACGGAAAATGACCTCCGCCTGATGTGGAACAACTGCCGCATAAGGTACTGTCATATCCGGTGACACCTCAACCACTTCTGGCACTTCTCCAGAGCCCTTTGCTTGATAAGCCTTACCATCGAGAATAATAAGCTCACCATCAATAGAGTCCAGTGTTCCCAAGCCCAAATCTCCATACTGAAGCAGCTCTCCAACAGTCATACTGCCATCGTAAAGACCAGCCATCAAGGCTCCCAAAGTATTATATTGAAATAATTTGATTGGTTCTGCCATTCTTTTTCCTTAATCTTTCTCTTCTTATAAATATTATTGCCCATCCAGCTAAGTTTTTTCATCTTTATTACAGTGGCTTACTGAATTTCTACGCCAATCATTATACCATAAATCTCGGGAAAGGGCTGAGCGAGTGCTTCTTCAGCTATTATAAACTTTCATAAAGCTCCTGCATACTAGCATCATCAGGTACCAATCTCAGGTAAGAAGCAGCAGCCCTTTTAGCTTCTTCAAATCTGCCTAATTCTCGCAAAAGATAGACATACTGCTCTAGAAACTCTGGATTATCATGCAATTCACGAGCCAGTTGATTATAGAGTTCCTCTGCTTTTTCCAGATTTTCCAAAGCCTGATAAGCACGCGCCAGATTCCAGCGAGTCAAGGCATTATCGACTTCTTGCTCTGCAAATTCTAAAATATCCTCATAACGCTCCTGCTCCAAGTAAAGAGTAGTCAGTCGCAAGACAATCTCTTCCAAATCATCCGCATCTTCCTGAGCCTGCAAGAGATAATTTTCAGCCGCTTTCTCATCATGAAGTTCATAAGAAAGCTGTGAGGCTAAAAGCAAGAGCCGAGTCTCAAAAGGATTCTTAGCCAAGCCCTGCTGAGCAAGAGTCAGAGCTTCAGCCGTCCGATGTTCCGCATGAAGAGACAAAGCATAACCATATTCGTAGCCTTCAAAATCCGGTGACAGAGTATCCAGTTGCTTAAAATAAAGATTGGCCTTCTGGTATTCTTCCTGGTCCGCTAATATAGTTGCTAGCTCATAAACAGCAGCATCATCGTATTCCAGCTCAACTGCTTTCTCCAAAAACTCAATAGCCGCTGCAAATTTTCCAAGGCTGGCATAGCAGACTCCAATCCGCTGATAGGTTGAGACACCTGTCTGCTCAAAGATTGAGCGATTGTCCAGCTGGGCGTATTCCTTAATCGCCTGAGAAAAATCCCCCAGCTCCAAATCTATCTCAGCCAGACCAAAGGTTACCAAAGGCTCATCAGTCAGCTCTGCTGCCTGAGCCAGTTTTTCACGAGCTACATCAGGCAGCCCCTCTAGCTGATAGAGGTCAGCCTTAGCCAAGAGAGCAGCAACATACCAGTCACTGCCTGGATGAATCTCCTCCAGATAGGCAAAAGCCTGCTCCAAGTCCCCATCATCACTGGCAATAGCTGCCAGACTGATATAAGAAGCTGGATAGTCAGGAGCCAACTTTTCAAAAATACGCTTGGCCTGAGGGAAAAAGCCGATACTCTCTAAGTAATCGGCCAAATCCAATAATTCTTCTTCGCTGTCTGTAGTCAGGGCTTGCTCGAAATAGCGATCAGCCAGAGCTAGGTCCTGCTCCTGTAAAGCTGCCAACATTTGCTCACTCTTGCTCACTGATTTCTCCTTCTTGTTCAAAATCGGCTTCGTAGAGGCCACTTACTTTCTGATACCACTTAAAGATGGCTGCAATGGCTACTTTTGCTGAAGCATAGGCGGGAATTCCCAGGAAAACGCCCCAAATGCCAAACATGGTACCAGAAGTCAATAATACGAATAAAATCGTAATTGGATGAATACTGAGCTGACTGCCCAAGACCAGAGGAGAAACAAAACGCCCCTCGATAGTCTGCTCAACGATGAAAACGACAATGACTTTAGCCAGCATCACTGGACCGCCAGCAATCAAACCGATTGCCAGAGCTGGAAGCATGGCCAAAAAGCTGCCCAAATAAGGTACCAGATTGAGAACGCCCGCAATTACTCCAAGAGTGACACCATAGCGCAGACCAATAATCTTGAAGAAAACGATAAACATCAGAGCTACAATGATAGCGACCGTCACCTGACCGCGCACATAGTTGGCCAGCTGGCTGTTGATATCCGTCATCACTTGACCAAAGGATTCGCGGAATTTAGTTGGCAGAAACTGGGTCACATAGCCTTTCAGATTTTTCCCATCTCTCAGCAGGTAAAAAAGGATAAACGGCATGATGATAATAGCCACGACAATCTGCGAAGTTGTACTAATCAAGTTCCCCGCCCAATTAACTGCCCGCGATGAAAAATTGCTGGCCCAATCGGTAATCTGACTAGACAGATTGCTAGTGTATTCCTCAATCTGCGGCTTGAAATCTGCCGAAATATACTTGGTCACAACATCGTCGATGAACTTGTCAGCCTGCTTTAGATAAGCTGGAACATTTCTGACAAAGGCCATGACCTGATGCTGCAAGCTAGGAATAGCAACAGCCAAGCCCCAGATAATCAAAAAAGCAATTAAAACAAAGACAATGGTAATAGCAACCAGTCGATTAATCTTGTGCTTTTCCATCCAGTCGACGATGGGATTTAACAGATAATAAAGCAGACCAGCTAAAATAACCGGCAGCATAATTACTCCCAAAAATTCAATGACTGGACTAAAAATAAAACTGATTTTACTCAGTATAAAAATATTCAGCCCCATCAAAAGGGTTACTAAAAATACTGTAATGGCCTTGTTATCTAAAAACCATTTAAAAAACCAAGATAGGCTAAAATCTTTCTCTTTGTGCTCCATATTCTCCTCCTTTAACTCGTCATTTCATTGTAACATTTTTCAGAGAAAAATTCTCTGCTCAGCTATAGGGAAAAGCAAAAAAAGAGAGGTGCCAGAAGACTTGTATTTTTAGCAAAATACAGCTTCTGACTTCTCTCTTCTGCTCCTGCAAGGCCAGCTAGAATGTAAGGCTATTTCTAGACAGCGGGCAGAGAAATGCTAAAGCGCATCTTCTGCCCATCAACGGCTTCAAACTGATATCGCAGACCATGCTTGTCCAAAATTTGCTGAACGATAAAGAGTCCCAGACCAGTTCCGCCATCCTTGCGATTGCGACTGTAGTCTGGCCGGTAGAAAGGCTGAAAAATCTGCTGAATTTGGTCTTTGTTTAAGACTCGTTCCGCTTCATTTTCGATGACTAGCTTATGCTCTTCCAGCCTAAGTAGAATCTGTCCACCTTCTACTGTATAATGAAAGGCATTGTCCAGAAGATTTTTGATAGCCTTGAGCAGATAGGTGCGGTTCCCCTTGACCTTCGCTTCAGCCAGCTCAACTTGAAAATGGTAGTGTCTGACATCTGCTAAAACTCGATAGGTGCTCAGATTTTCCTCCAAGACCTGCTTGAGTGAAAAGACTTCCTGTTCGGTTTCAGTCTTCATCTCCAGTTTAGAAATGGCTAAGATAGACTGGACTAACTCCGACTGCTCCTCTAGGATTTCTCGGCACTTCTGCAAGTACTTGTCTCGATCCTTGAACTCTCCTACTCCATAAATCATGCCATCGACCATCCCCATCATGCTGGTAATGGGCGTCTTGAGCTCATGCGATGTCATCCGCAAAAACTCAGCTTTCTCACGCTCGCTTTCTGCTACTTTTTCATTTTCTAGGCGCAAGGCCTCGATACTGGTCAGCAGATTAGCATAGAGATGATTGATATCTTGGGCCAGTTCGGCAATCTCATCACGCCCCTTGACCTGACAGGTCACATCTGGAGCCAGACTCGTCATTTGACGGGTGCTCTTAGAGATGGCTTTGATACGTTGACTGGAAGTCCGGCTGTAGAGATAGGCAGCCAGACCACCCAGACTCAGAGATACAAGCAAGACAAATGGATAGAGATTAAGCAAAATCCGACTAGCATCAGAAACCGGTTGTAAGGAATATTCCCCTCTCAGGACAACTTCTTTACCATCTGAAGTTCGAAAGCTTTCTGATAAACTCTTGCTCTCATAGTCGCTGTTGGCAATTGTTGGAACGATGGTCAGCTGCAGAGAACTTTCATCGCCAGCTTCGAGTGAAGGATAGAGAATCGTATTGTCTTTCGCCAGCAAGGTAAACCAAATCAGATTGCTCTTTTTACTATAATCACTCAACAGCTCGCCGATTTGCTGACTGGACTTTCCCTTAACCTGCTTGGAAACTTGGTCAAATTCCCGCTGAGCTTCTCCACTCTTAACCTGCTGATAATACACAGGCATGGCAAAGTAAAGACTGGCTAGAACGATAGTCACCACCACGAAAATGATGGACGAGGTCAAGAGAAAGTTCTTTTTGACAATTTTCACTTGTCTTCTCCTCCAAGCTGATAACCCATACCCGTAATGGTTTTCAGCGGCACACCAGGAATCTTTTTGCGGATATTCTTGATATGATTATCCAGTACCCGACTATCCAGCTCGCTGTAGCCCCAAATGGTATTCATCAGCTGATCTCGGGTCACCAAGTGACCCTTCCTCTTAGCCAGAGTCTGCAAGATTTCATATTCTTTCTTGGTCAGAGGCATTTTCTCACCCTGCCAGTAAACCGTGCAGTCATCAATAGAAACCGTCAGGTCGCCAACAGCAATCTCTGAAGCAACCGTATTTCTGCGCAGAATATTCTCAATCCGTTTGACCAAGATTAGAGGTGAAAAAGGCTTGGTTACATAATCACTGATGAGGTGATTAAAGCTGACCAGCTGGGTATACTCGTCATCCAGAGCAGTCAAAATCATGACCGGAATCTGGGAAGTCTTGCGGATTTCCTTGAGCACTTCCAGACCGCTCTTGGTCGGCAGCATCATGTCTAAGATGACCAGATCGAAGGGCTCTTCTTCAAAAGCCTGCAAAGCATCGCCACCATCAAAGACCGGCCTTACCTCATACTGACTTTCCTTTAAAAACTCGCAAATCACTTGATTAATCGTCGTATCATCTTCCACCACTAGAATCTTGTGCATACTTAGATTTTTCTCCTTTACCTATTCAAATCGCAGGGCCTCGATTGGATCCAGCTTGGATGCTTTCACAGCTGGCAGGAGCCCAAATACTACTCCTATTATACAACAAAAGATTAAACTTACAAAGACAGAAAAGAGGGATAAAATATACGGATAAGCTAGAGACTGAGTGATGGCAAAGCCCGAGGCGATACCAGCCACCACGCCAATAATTCCTCCCATCAAGGTTAGGATAACCGCCTCAATCAGGAATTGCTTGAGAATAATCTTCCGCCGAGCTCCCAGAGCCTTTTTAATCCCGATTTCACGAGTCCGCTCTGTCACTGAAACCAACATGATATTCATAACACCAATACCTCCGACTAAGAGGGAGATGCTGGCAATACCTGCTAGCAAGACGAAGTTGGACTTGTTGAGATTGTCCAGCTGCCGTTCGAATTCCTGCAGGTTGAGCACACCAAACATATAGTCTGACGGTGGCATTTGCTGATTGAGATAATCACTGACCTTCTTGGCCACCTTCTTCAAATCATCGGCCTTGTGGGTTTGGACAGTCACTTCTGGACTGACATTAATGGTATCAAAAATCCGATGCCACTGTTGCAGGGGAATATAGGCTACCTTTTCCGCACCAGCTGTTAAGCCACTCTGCTCAGTCGACTCAAATACACCAATAACTTTAAAAGGATTACCCAAGACTTCCACATACTTGCCGATACCATCACCCTTTGGAAAGAGACTGTCATAAAGAGACTTTTCCAGATAGGTCACCTGCTCTTGATTTTTAAAGGCTTCTGAGTCGAATCCTTCACCTTCTAGCAGACGTTGCTGCTTGATGTCAGCGGCTGTTTGCGAAACAGCCTGAATCTTCCCAGATGACTTTTGGCTCAGGTAGTAAATCTTCTCATCTGTACCGTAGGTCAGCAGAGCATTCTTGACCCCGGAGATTTCCTTAATCTTGCTCAACACATCCTCTCCCATAAAGGGAATATAAGAAGGCTTCTGAGCTTGAGATTTCTCTGGAATGGTTGGATCGATGGCGCTTTTCTTGTCATAGACAACCTTGATTGTGTTATTGTTTCCGCCAATGAGCTGACGCTTGGTATTCTCCGTATTTCCCTCAATGATAGAAAAGATAGCGATGATAGCGCCTATCCCGATGATAATCCCCAACATGGTCAGCATAGAGCGCATTTTATGCGACAAGATTGAATTCAGAGCTACAAAAATATCTTCCATACAGCTTCCTTTCTATCCTATCGCTTTGCTCTCTATATTACCGTCCCGCAGGATAACCGTCTGCTTGCAGAGTTGGGCTACTTCCGGCTCATGGGTAATGATAACAATGGTTTTGCCCTCATCATTAAATTGCTTGAAAAGGTCCATAATCTGCACACTGGTCTTGGTATCCAGGGCCCCCGTTGGTTCGTCACCAAGGATGAAGCTGGGATTAGTTACCAAGGCTCGTGCAATGGCTACCCGCTGCTTCTGACCACCGGACAGCTCCATAGGCTTAAAATCACTTCTTTCTTCCAGCCCGACCAATCGCAACATTTCCAGTGCCCGCTCCCGTCTCTCCTTTTTAGGAATTTTCATGTAAGTTAGAGGCAGTTCCACATTTTGACAGGCCGTCAGCTTGGGCATGAGGTTAAAATTTTGAAAAACAAAGCCAATCTTCTGATTACGCAAATCGGACAGCTGATTGTCGGACAGTTCAGACACATCGGTTCCTTCAATATGATAAGTTCCTGAACTTGCCTTATCCAGACAGCCGATAATGTTCATCAGAGTGGACTTACCAGATCCAGACGGTCCCATGATAGCTAGAAAATCCCCCTCTTTCACATGCAGATCAATTCCTTTTAAAATTGGAAATTCCTGACTGCCCTGCTGATAAGATTTGTGGATATCCTTAAGCTTTAACATGCTGTCCTACCTCCATCCCTTCTTCCATACCTGCTCTTGGCGTTGAAATGGTATCCTGCATAGTCAGACCCTCTGTAATCTCTACCAAACGGTCAGAAACTTTCTTGGTCTTAACTTCCTGCAATTTCAGAGTCTTGCCTTCTACCTTCCAGACATAGGTCTTGCCATTTTTATTGAAAGTATAAGCCTTATTGACAACTACCTTTCCTGCCTCGGGAGCATTCTCCACGATGTTGACATAGGAATGAGAGCCCACCAACGGCATTTCACCACCTTGATCCAGCTCTACGGTATAAGGATACTTACCTTGGTTGGGATTTTCCTGTTGCTTATTCCCACCATTATTATTGGAAGTATTTTCTGCTGTCAGACTACCGACCTGAGTTACCGTACCACTCCAGCGTTTCTTAGGATCCTTGCGATCCACCACTTCCACTTTCTGGCCGACACTCAGCTTCTCACGGTCAAATTCACTGACAGTACCTTTGACCAGAGTTTTGGACTTGTCCATAATCTCAATAAAGTTTTCTTCTTCCTTTTTGGCCTTGGACTGATTAGGCAAATCTTCATTCATAGAGGTAATTGTTCCTGCTGTATCGGCAGTCACAGTATCATACTTCATCCGGTCTGATTCTGTCTGGGCTGTCACCTGAGCCTTTTCAGCCTCAATCTGAGCTGTCGTTACTTCGCTATCTGCAGTCTTGGCATCGCTCAGTGCCTGAGCCAGCTCGTCTTCAGCAGACTTTATCTGCTCCAGCAGTGACTCATCCTGACTGGAATTGTATTTGTCCTTGAGAGCGTTGAGACTGGCCAACTTGCGATTATAAGTTTCCCATTTAATCGCAGCGCTATTTTGAGCGGCTGTAATGCCATTAGCCTTGGACTGGGCATCATATTGAGCCGACTGGGCTGTCAATTGCTGCTCTGTCGCATAGGAAAAGAGCGGCTGTCCTTGTGTAACGGTATCACCATTTTTGACAAATACTTCCTTGACTTCCCCTTTAGACGGGTCAATCTTGACCTTACTGCTATTGTTGGCAACTACTTCCCCAGATAAAACCAGGCTTGTTTTTTTGCTGTTATTGACAGCTTCTTGGACTGTCAGCGAATCAATCGTCTTATCTGCCATTTTCATGGCCTGTTGTTGATTGATCTGTCTAAAATACAGATAGCCTCCCAGCCCAGCACAAGCGAGAATGACCGTGCTGCCCAATAGAATGGTCTTACGATTCATTTTTTTTCTTCGAAACATATTGCCTCCAACCTACATGTTTTAATCTTTATTCAGCTTCTGAGCTAGATCCTGATCCATCTTCTGGAATTTCCTCACCATCTGCTGGGATTTGGATAACGTTCCCATCCGGCATTGTGTATTCTGTCACTTCTTTGCCATCTACTGTCTTGGTCTTCTTATCAACAGCATCCTTCTGGAAGTCCACTTGTTTCCCGTCCTTAATTTCTGAGTTATCAGCTTCTTTATTTCCGCATGCGGCTAAAAAGAATCCTGACATTCCGATAAGAGCAACGAGCATAGCAATTTTTTTAACGTTCATTTGATTTCTCCTTTGTTTAGCAAGCAGGAACTTTGTTGTTTCCTGACAGTAATTGTTTTTTTGAACAATTCTATTCTAACAAAGCCATCTATCCCCTTCCTACCCGCTATCTGTTTTTTATCTGTTTTTTCAAAACCAATACTATTCTTTTGAAAATCAGGCAAATCTACCGCTCTAAGACCTATTATCTGCTTTTATGATATAATAGTAGCAAGTAATCTAAATATATACGAGGTAATGGAATGACACAAACGGTTTACTTTGGAACCTATACTCGCAGAGATTCCAAGGGAATTTACAAGGCAGATTTTAATTCTAACAAGGAAACACTAGAAAACTTGACCTTGGTTGCTGAAGAGCCTAGTCCAACCTACCTAGCCTTTGACAAGGCTGGACATCTCTATTCTGTTGGAGCAAAGGACGGACAGGGAGGGATTGCAGCCTTTGACCAGGCAGGTCAGCTCCTCAACCATGTCGTTGAAGAAGGGGCTCCGCTTTGCTATGTCGCAGTCGACGAAGAACGTGACTTGGTATACGGTGCCAATTATCATAAGGGACAAGTCTTGGTATACAAACGCCTAACTGACGGCAGACTAGAACTGACTGACTCAGCTACCCATCAAGGGCAAGGACCACACGCCAACCAAGCCTCTGCCCATGTCCACTACGCAGACCTTACGCCAGATCAATACCTGATCACCTGCGACTTGGGAACTGATGAAGTTACCACTTATGATGTTGCTGAAGATGGAAAGATCGCTCCTCTGAACACCTACAAGTGTGCCGCTGGAGCTGGTGCCCGCCATATCGTTTTCCACCATCATTATAAAATCGCCTATTTAATCTGTGAGCTTAATTCTACTATTGAAGTCCTGATTTACGATGGAGTCGGCCATTTTGAACACCTGCAAACTATCTCCACCTTGCCAGAGGACTTTGAAGGAGCCAATGGAACAGCTGCTATCCGCCTGTCTGCTGACGGCAAGTTCCTCTACGGTTCCAACCGTGGTCATGACTCTCTTGCCGTCTACAAAATCTTAGCTGATGGCAGCTTGGAGTTAATCCAGATTGTACCTACCAATGGTCAAAATCCACGAGATTTCAACATCACACCGGATCAAAACCATATCATCGCTGTCCATCAAGACTCTGATAATGCAACTATTTTCAAACGCGATGCTGAGAGTGGAAAATTAANAGAAATCTCCCATGATTTCTACGTTCCCGAAGCTGTTTGTGTGACCTTTAAGTAAGCAGATTTCTTGTCTTTCTATTAGAAATTTGATTAAATAATATAAAAAAATACCAAGGAGCAACAACTATGAATCCAGTAGATTTATTTAACCAAGTAAAAGAAATGATTGAAAAGAAAGACTTTGATGGCGCTAAAAAGTTTATCGAAGAAAACAAAGACAAACTCGGTGAATACCTTGATCAAGCTAAAAAACTAGTAGCTGGAAATGAAATGGCTAGCGGCGCGATTGATAAAATTAAAGGTTTGTTCTAAGTAAACATAACAAAAACGCTTGAAAAATCAAGCGTTTTTTGTGTATCATTTTTTATAAAATCAATGGTAAAAAAATTTGTGCTAAGCCTAGAAAAGCTAGATAACCCAATACATCTGTTGCCGTGGTAATGAAAATGGTCGAGGCTAGAGCCGGATCCTGATTCAAGGTCTTGATAATCAACGGTACAAAGTAACCAAATAGAGCACCACATGCTAGATTGATCATCATAGCCAATACCACAATAACAGACAGATAGAAATTTTGATAGAAGACAAACATGACAATCGCTGCAATCAAGCCAGTAAAGAAACCATTAACCAAAGCTAGCACGATTTCTTTGAATACTAAATACCGATCTTCTTTCAGATCTAGTTTGCCCAAGGCAATCCCCTGGATAACCAAAGCAAGTGTCTGAGAGGCAGAATTTCCGCCCATTCCCGTGATAATAGGACTAATCGCTGCTAATGCTACAACTTTTGAAATCGTATCATCAAAAAGTGCTACTGTCGCAGAAGCTAGAAATGCTGTTACTAGGTTAATCATTAACCAAGGTAAGCGTTTCTTGAGTGATTCTTTGAAAGGTCCTCCAATTTCTTCACTTTCTTGGACACCACCCATCCGCAAGATATCTTCTTGGTACTCTTCTTGCAAAACATCGACGATATCGTCAATTGTGATGATTCCTAGCAATNCCTGCCGATGATTGACGACCGGTACGACAGATAAATTATATTTGGCAGAAAGCTGGGCTACCTCTTCTTGGTCAACCTCTGGCGTCACAGTCACTAACTGAGTGTTCATAAATTCGCTGAGTTTCATCTCCGCATCATGAATAAACAAATCACGGATATCAATCCAGCCAACTAGCGAATGATGCACATTTCTAATAAATAAGGTATCAATAACTTCTGTATTGGGCGAAATTTCTCTCAATTTATTGAGAGTTGCTGAGACGGTCAGATTTTCATTTAAGGTAATGAATTCTTTCGTCATCAGACCACCAGCTGTCTGAGGATCGTAAGCCAACATAGCTTTCAAATTCTCTTGACTGGCATTTTTCATCATACTTAAGTATTGCTTACGCAAGTCCACACTCAAGTAACCCAAAATATCTACCACATCATCATCTGGCATAAGATAAAAAAGAGTGCTGGTACGTTTGAAAGAAATCGATTGGATAATCTGTCGTTGCAACTCCGGCTCGGCTTCTTTTAAAATCTCTACCAATTGATCATCACTAGCCATTTCCGTAAAGGTTTTGAGGAGATTCCCTTCCTCATCCTCCAAGGCCTCCAAAGAAAGAGCAATATCAATGGGATAGTAATCGTCAAATATCTGATTAAAAACTTCCCTATCCTGTGATAGTAAGACCTGATTTAATAATTCTTCCATTGTACTCCTCCTTCCACTTTGCTAGTATACCATAAAATACTGATTTTGATACAAGAAAGCTATAAAATCTTTAGTAAATCACTCACTTTTTCAACCATGTAGTCACAAGGGAACGCAGGGTATTCTTGATTATGTTTTCCTAAACCTTGTCGAATCCAGATTGTTGTCATTCCTAGCTTTTTAGCAGGAATCATATCATTGTCAATACGATCTCCAACGTAAATAGCTTCCTGTGGAGAAATACCTGCTTTTTCCAAAGCGTATTCAAAAATAGCTAGATCAGGTTTACTGAATCCAACATCAGCAGAACCTACAACTACTCCAAAATAAGAGCCTAGTTCAAATCGTTCTAAACGCTCTGCTAGATTTTCTTGCTGATTGGCAACGATGCCGAGGTGATAAGATTTACTCAATTCTCCCAAAACAGTTGCTACATCTTGAAAGAGAATATCTGTTGTATGATCCCATTTGGGACGTGAAAGAGCACTCGGTGCAAAGAAAGTCCATGTCTCCTTAACAGGATCTTTATTTTACTTAGCAAAAGCTATCATTTTAGCCTCAAATTCCTCAAGAGATAAAGTATGCTCAGCCTCACACAGAACTTCTAAGCAATGTTCTCGGAAAAGATGATAGGTCTCCCTTTCATCAATTAGGGTTGACCCTAAATCAAAAAATATCCATTGTTTCATCTTTCTACCCCAAAAAAGCTAGGACTAAGTCCTAGCTCCTCTTATATCTTGTTAGATTATTTTTTCAAGTTATAGAAAGCTTGAAGACCTTTGTATTGAGCAACTTCACCAAGTTGATCTTCGATACGAAGCAATTGGTTGTATTTAGCAATACGGTCTGTACGTGAAAGTGAACCAGTCTTGATTTGACCTGCGTTAGTTGCAACTGCGATGTCAGCGATTGTTGAATCTTCAGTTTCACCTGAACGGTGTGATACAACTGCAGTGTAACCAGCTTCTTTAGCCATTTCAATCGCTTCAAAAGTTTCAGTAAGAGTACCGATTTGGTTAACTTTGATAAGGATTGAGTTAGCAGCACCTTCTTTGATACCACGTGCAAGGTAGTCAGTGTTTGTTACGAAGAAGTCGTCACCAACAAGTTGTACTTTCTTACCAAGACGTTCAGTAAGAGCTTTCCAACCATCCCAGTCATTTTCATCCATACCATCTTCGATAGTGATGATTGGGTATTTGTTAACCAACTCTTCAAGGTAGTCGATTTGTTCTGCAGATGTACGAACAGCAGCGCCTTCACCTTCAAATTTAGTGTAGTCGTATACTTTACGTTCTTTATCGTAGAATTCTGATGATGCACAGTCAAATCCGATAAATACATCTTTACCTGGAACATAACCAGCAGCTTCGATAGCAGCGATGATAGTTTCTACACCATCTTCAGTTCCTTCAAAGCGAGGAGCGAATCCACCTTCGTCACCAACGGCAGTTTCCAAACCACGAGATTTAAGGATTTTCTTAAGAGAGTGGAAGATTTCAGCACCGTAACGAAGAGCTTCTTTGAATGTTGGAGCACCAACTGGCAAGATCATGAACTCTTGGAATGCGATTGGAGCATCTGAGTGAGATCCACCGTTGATGATGTTCATCATTGGAGTTGGAAGAACTTTAGTGTTAAATCCGCCAAGGTAGCTGTAAAGTGGCACTTCAAGGTAGTCAGCAGCAGCACGAGCTACAGCGATAGACACACCAAGGATTGCGTTCGCACCCAATTTACCTTTGTTAGGAGTACCGTCCAAAGCGATCATTGCACGGTCAATAGCTTGTTGGTCACGAACATCGTAACCGATGATAGCTTCAGCGATAACGTTGTTTACATTATCAACTGCTTTTTGTGTACCAAGACCACCGTAACGAGATTTGTCGCCATCACGAAGTTCAACTGCTTCGTGCTCACCTGTAGAAGCTCCTGAAGGAACCATACCACGTCCGAAAGCACCTGATTCAGTATAAACTTCTACTTCAAGTGTTGGGTTACCGCGTGAGTCTAGGACTTCGCGAGCGTAAACATCAGTAATAATTGACATTTCTTACTCTCCTTATTATTTAAAATTATTTACTAGTCTATGATACCTCAAAAACGCTTTTTTTTCAAGGAAAAATAGAGAATCTAAGCAAATTTGAGAAATTTTGCACAAGAAAACGATTCCAAATTTACTATATAAATGTTTTTCCGGAAAATCAGAAAGAAGATTCGACCTTTTAGAATTTCTCCTTTTATGGTACAATTTTATTATGACTGATATTAATAAAGTAATCATGGAAAAAGCTCAGGGCGGAGTCAAGCTCAACCCTGATGAACAGCGTAGGTTTTTAGGGACTTTTGAGGAGCGAGTGCTGGCTTCTTGCTCCATTGAGCAAGCCAACGACTCTTTCATTCGCAATCATTTCAAAGAAATGCTCAGCATCATCATGAAAAACTGCCAACCAGTAATTGTCAAAATTTCCCCAGAAGTCGAGTCTAGCAATCAAATCTTTTATCTAAAAACCTCTAAGGAACTAGGCTGCGAAGCCACTATCGTCTCTAGCGATTACCAGTNTTCTCCTTTTGGCCTGATTGTCCATAGCGACCATCTGGTCCAANTAGATGACAAGGACATGAGCCAACAGTTTGCTAGTCTCCTTCAGCCAGCAGAAAAACCAGTAAAAGAAAAGCGCTCTCTATGGAAAAAATGGTTTAGCTAGGATGACAAATTTAGAAAAACTTTTTGCCTTCTTTGAAGCAGAAAATCAGCGTGATTGGCAAACCTATCAGACTTTTCTTTCTGATCATGTTAGCTGGGAATTAGAAGGTGACACAATCGAAATCATCAAAGGTAAAACGGACTACCTGACTAAAATTCAAAAAGTCTACCATAAGAACCCCGTCCAGTTTCGTTGCACCTATTATCAGCTTAGTCCCGACCAGAATCGGATTCTGACCCTTCTAGAAAATGACTTTGGTGACATTTCTTGTGACATCTTCTTCTTTGAAAAGGGCATGATTGTCAAAGAAATTGAATACCTACTAAAAAAAGCGGACTAACCGCTTTTTTTCATTTTTAGTACATTGCCAATATTTCTGGCTGTGCGAATCAAATTTTGCTCCGCTTGCTCTAGAATCCTATCCAAGCTATCTGCTCGTGCAATAATCGGAAAAGCTGCCTGAATATTCTCAACTGGGAAATCCGGTAAATCATCAGCCAGACTACCGCAAATCGCCAGTACAGGAATGCCTTCAGGTGTTCGTCTTGCGACCCCGACTGGTGCCTTGCCCGCCAAAGACTGACGGTCCATCCGCCCCTCGCCCACTACGACAAAGTCCGCTTTTTTTACTCTTTCATCAAAATCCAGTAAATCTAGACAGGTTTCAATACCCGAAACAATTTTTCCTCCAGCAAAAGCAACCAGTCCAGCAGCCATTCCGCCTCCAGCCCCAGTTCCATTCATATCAATCACCTGAGGATCAACCAACTGATAGAAATCAGCCATAGCTTGGTCTACTTGAGAAAAGAGTAGGGGAGCTAGACCTTTCTGTCCTCCGAAAACAGTTGTCGCACCTCGCTCTCCGCAGAGAGGATTGTCTACATCCGTCAAAATCTCAATCTCAACTTCTTTCAAGAAATCAGGAACCTGCTCAGCTGATATTCGTGCAACTCTTCCTAATGAAGAGCCAATGGGACGCAGTCTATGATTGTCCGCATCGAAAAATTTATAACCCAATCCAGCAGCCAATCCAATTCCACCGTCATTGCTGGCCGAACCCCCAACACCAACTAAAATCTTTCTGACACCATCTTCAGCCAGGTGCAAAATCAATTCTCCCAATCCTTTGGTCTCTATGGCCAAGGGATTTCGTTTTTCCTGAGGAATAGAGGCAAGTCCTACCAAGTCAGCCATTTCAAAAAGCGCTTGCTGACCATTTCTGGCGTAGGGCATTTTTACTGGCTGACCAAAGGGTCCAGTCACAGTGTGGAAAAATTCAGCCCAGCCCAAGGCTGCTGTCAGCGCAGCCATTGTCCCCTCGCCCCCGTCACCGACCGGAACCAAGTCAAAGCTGGCATCTGGCAAGGCCTGAGAAAAGCCCGTCTGAAGAGCTTGAGCAACCTGAGGAGCTGACAAGCTTTCCTTGAAAGAATCCGGTGCAATAAGAATATGCATGCTTCTCTCCTATTCTTTTCTATTGTCTAAAAGATCAATGACACGATAGAGATTGCATTCTTGAATCTGATAAGGAGCCTGCTCTCGCACGATTGGCTTGGCCATAAAGGCAATTCCTATCCCTGCCGCTTGAATCATAGGCAGATCATTGGCGCCATCCCCCATAGCAATTGTTTGATTTAATTCCAACTTATTTTCAGCCGCCCATGCTTTTAGCATGGCAAGCTTGGTATCCTTAGTGACAATCTCTCCTAAGACTTGGCCTGTCAAAATGCCCTGCTGGATTTCCAAACGATTTGCCTTGACGTAGTCAATTCCAAGCTGCTCAGCTAGTCTGTCCACCGTTTCATGAAAACCACCCGACACCAAGCCTACTTTATAACCACGTTTATGCAGCTCCTTGACCAAGTCCTCGGCTCCCGGAGTGAAGTGAATCCTTTCAGCAATTCGAGCAAAAATATCCTCTGGCAGCCCTTTTAAAAGGGCGACTCGCTCACGTAAGGCAGCTTCAAAGTCCAACTCTCCTCGCATGGCACGCTCGGTAATAGCCGCAACCTGAGCTCCTACACCCGCTTCCTCACCTAGCAGGTCAATCCCTTCTTCCATGATTAAGGTGCTGTCTACATCCATGACTAACAAGCCTTTGACTGTTTTCATTGTCCGACCTCATTCTTTTTATTTTTTTGTATTATACAGGAAATTCTATTTCAAAACAAGCTGGAAAAAATTGAAGTCCCAGAATCCTTGTTACTGACTGTTCTCTAGCTTTCTCTTTGTAAAAGAAAAAAGTTCCCTCAGGAACTTTTTTTAAAAACGAATATTCTCGNGTGTTTTTTCGTAGGATGTCACAAAACGCTCTGTCACGCCTGGCTCGACAAGATCCAAAGCTTTTGAAATGATTTCCAAGGATTGAGCATAGTCGTAGTCATGTTCAAAGACATACAAGGACTTGTTGAAAGCCGCCTGTACGTTATCATCAAAGGAACGATAGCGGTTTGAATACTGCAGCAACTGCTCAGTCAGGGTAGCATCTTGGACGATACGATAGGTTTCTTCTTCCAATTGCTCCATATCATTCCCTAGAATTTCCAGCCAACGGTTAACTGATTCGATATTGACTCGTGCAGCTTCCAATTCCTTAACCAACTCTTCAATATTATTGCTGGTTGAGAAGAAAATTTCTAAAAAAGAGTCTGGAATACCTGGCAAATTGCGCTTTTCCATATATCTCTTAATGGTATGCAATTTGTTAGCATAGATATTGACCTTCTGGCGAGCGTTGGCATCATCTTTTTCAATCTCTGCCAGTGCTTCACCAAGAGAAATCTGCTCATCTTCGATTTCTTTCAACCGCTCTTGGATAGCTTCTAACTCTTCCTGAACTACAGAATAAGCTTGCTTGGTTTCAGAAGAATCTTCTACCGCGCTAAGCACCACATCTTCCTGAGCAGAAAGCTCAGCCTGCAACTCCTTGACATGAGAAGTTTCCGTATCAGAGAGAAGGAAGGTTTGAGACAAACGTTCTATCTCTTTTTGGAGTTGCTGGTTGTTTTCCTTTGTATGAGCCAGATAGCTAGGCAAGTTTTTAATCAACTTCTCCACTACTTTGTGGGCTTCAATTTCCCGCGTAAAAATTTCATAGAGAGCGTTAATCTCTTCTTGCGCCTGCTCATTTTCATACTCAGCATTATCCAGCTCTAAGGCAGAAATGTTGGCTTCGTTGCGTTTGAGACTTGCATGAAGCTGCTGGAAGCGTGACTCTATATCAGTTTCGATAAAGTGATAACCAGATTCCAAGAGCTTACGGTGACCAGATTCTAAGTCTTCCAACTGATCTGGCAATTTCACAGTCAACTCTTCGACAATGGCAGGAACTTTCTCAACGATATGTGTCAGAGCAAGAATATGATCCTCAGCCTTATCCAAGATTTCAGCTGCTTCAACCGGGTCACCTGAAGAATTAAGGGTCACAAACTGAGAAAACTCTGACTGGATGTTTTCCAGCTGTTTTTCAATCTCAGCTAAGGCTTGCCCATACGAGTCTGCATTCTCCGCCACCTGGGTTTGCAGTTTTTCAAACAAATCCAGGGCATGGAGCACACGGCCACTATTCTTAGACTCTTGCTCTTTAAGATCTTCCAAGGCTGCACGAATCATCTTGATATCTTCGTCAATCAAGTCGATCTGGCTTTCAATATTGCCGATGGCATGCTTAGCTTTTATGAAACGGAAAGAATTATTGTAACCTTCTGCTTCAAATAGATTATTTTCGATATCAGCAAATGAATTTAAAGACAAGTCTACCCATTTTTGATTCCATTCACGGAAGGCTACCTGACTCTGCCCAATCAAATGCATATTTTTTACTTCTTCAACTTCATCATTCACAGGGAGATTATAGAGTGCTTCTTTTCTCTCCTCCAAATGTTGAAGTAAAGCTTCATTTCTCTTTCTCATCAGAACTGCAGTACCATAGCCGACAACCAAAAGCAGAGCTACCACAGCAACGAGAATAACTAGTCCAATAGACATATAGAACTCCTTCACATTGTTACTATAAAGCAAACATAATGATTATATCATATTTTTGCCCATAATGGTTGATTTTTCTGATTTTTTTAGACGTCGAGCGTACTGTATACAGCATTTTCTTCGATAAATTCACGACGAGGTTCAACGCGATCCCCCATCAGCATGTCAAAAATCTTGTCAGCTTCCGCTGCATCATCCACTGAAACCCGAGCCATCAAGCGATGTTCAGGATTCATAGTTGTCTCCCACAGCTGATGGTCATCCATCTCTCCGAGCCCCTTGTAGCGTTGAATGGTTGGCTTGGAACGACCTTCACTGTAGCGAGCCAAAGCAGCCTGAAGCTCTTCTTCCTGATTAGCACCTGGCTGGATGTATTCTTTGACTTCACTTCCGACCTTGACACCATAGATTGGCGGCTGAGCGATATAGACAAATCCAGCTTCCAGAACCGGCTTCATATAGCGGTAAATCAAGGTTAAGAGCAGGGTCCGAATGTGAGCACCGTCTACATCGGCATCGGTCATGATAACTAATTTTTGGTAGCGGGCCTTGCTGACATCAAAGTCAGCTCCAAAGCCAGTTCCCATAGCAGTAAAGAGGCTGCGGATTTCTTCATTGGCCAATATCTTGTCCATGCTGGCTTTTTCAACGTTGAGAATCTTACCGCGAATTGGCAAAATAGCCTGAAATTCACGGTTACGACCGGACTTAGCTGAACCACCCGCTGAATCCCCCTCCACGATGAAGAGTTCCGTTTCCTGTGGATCGTTGGACGAACAGTCAGCCAATTTTCCTGGCAGATTGGAAATTTCCAAGCCAGACTTTTTGCGGGTTACTTCTCGAGCTCGCTTGGCAGCAATTCGGGCCTTAGAAGCCAAAATTCCTTTTTCAACGATTTTTCGAGCTACCGCAGGATTTTCCAAGAGGAAATCTGAGAAAGCTTCGCTGAAGAGGCGATTGGTAATCTTGACCACTTCGCTATTGCCCAGCTTGGTCTTAGTCTGACCTTCAAACTGAGGGTTAGGGTGCTTGACAGAGATGACCGCTGTCAGTCCCTCACGAACATCTTCCCCAGTCAGATTGTCTTCGTTTTCTTTGAGAAGCTTGTTTTTCTTGGCATAGTCATTGATAACCCTTGTCAGGGCTGTCCGGAAACCTTGCTCATGTGTTCCACCCTCGTGGGTATGGATGTTATTGGCAAAGCTCATGACTGTTTCGTGGTAGCCAGTCGTATACTGCATAGCTACTTCAACCGTAATGTCATCCATTTCGCCGTCGGTATAAATCGGCGTTTCAAAGATTACATCCTTGTTTTCATTGATGTATTGGACATAGCTGGCAATCCCACCCTCATAGTGGTAATCCTTGGCCTGCTCCATTCCATCCCGCTTATCAGTGATGGAAATTCTGAGACCACGGTTGAGGAAGGCCAGTTCTTGTACCCGCTTATTGAGCTTTTCAAAGTCAAATTCTACTGTTTCAGTGAAAATCTCTGGATCCGGTGTGAAATGAACTGTGGTACCTGTACGGTCTGTCTCGCCAATGATTTCTAAATCAGCGACTACATGACCACGACGATATTCTTGGTAATGAATCTGACCGTTTTTATAAACACGGACATCCAGCTGAGTGGATAGGGCATTTACAACGGAAGAACCCACACCGTGCAGACCTCCCGATACCTTGTATCCGCCACCGCCGAATTTTCCTCCGGCATGGAGCACGGTAAAGACGGTTTCCACGGCCGGACGGCCTGTTTTCTCCTGAATATCAACAGGAATTCCCCGACCGTTATCTACTACCGTGATGGAATTGTCTTTTTCGATAAAGACTTGAATGTGACTGGCAAAACCAGCCAGCGCCTCATCAATTGAGTTGTCAACAATTTCCCATACTAAATGGTGAAGACCTTCCTTGGAGGTCGAACCGATATACATCCCCGGACGCATACGAACGGCTTCTAAGCCTTCTAAGACCTGAATCTGACTGGCATCATATTCCTGGGCCTGTATATCTTGCTGCTTTTCTTCTGTCATAGTGTTCCTTTTCTAATCAATATCTATAAATTCTTCAAGATGCTGCATATTATCAAAGAGATAGGTATCAAAGCCAGCTGCCTGCCCTGCTTTAATATCCAGAGTACGGTCACCTATGACCAAGCCAGAGGAAATCTGATACTTGTCTTTTAGATAGAGCATGGAGTCTGGTGAGGGTTTCCTTGGAAAGCCATTCGCCGATGTCACCACTTCTGTAAATACTGATGCAATGGCAGTTTTCTCCAAAATTTCCAGCACTTGGTTGTCCCGGTGGGAGACCAGAAAGTTCCGACCGCCCTTGGCCACAATCCGCCTAAGCAACTCTGCTGCGCCGTCAAATAAGACAGGGTGAGTCAACTCTTCTGCTTCATTGGCCTTATAAAACTTTAAAAAGTCTTTTTCTTGGGGAGCAAACTGCTGGACAGCATAGTCTGTAGACACCTTGAGGGCCTTATAAACTTCGTCGTGACCAGCTTGCAGACCAAACTCTTTCAAGGTTTGAACAAAAGCTGCTGTCGAAGTTTCATAATTATCCAAGAGTGTTCCACCTAAATCCCAGATGTAATCTTGATAATTCATACCTTTCATTATACCATAATTTTCATGAAAAAGGGGCTAATATTTGCCCGAATCCAGCACTTTTCCGACTTTTTTCAACCCTTTTTCTAAACAAAATATCTCAAAGAATCTAAAATTTAAAAATGGATGATGGTTTCGTCCTTTCCAATATCCCTAAACCCGTTCCATATAGAGGAGCGCTAAGGTAAATTAGACTTCAAAAAAGCTGGGAAACATTATGAATCCCAGCATCTTCTTTATTTTCCAAATACATCTGTATAAAGCATAGCATCAGCCAACTGCTCGGCGTCCCCTCCCAGCTGACGAACCAGCTCATAGGCGAAAGCCAAGGCAGTCGATGGACCACGGCTAGTAATCAGCTTCCCATCAACAAGAACTGTTTCTTTACGGTAAGTTCCATTTTTAATATTGTCTTGCGCACCATCATAGCAAGTGAAATACTTACCAGTCAAGATACCTGCACGGTCAAGAGCAATGGGAGCAGCACAGATGGCAGCGATGAATTTGTCCGCCTGCTGAAAGTCCTGCAAAAGCTGCATCAGGCGGTCATCATCACGGAGATTAGCCGATCCTGGCATCCCTCCTGGCAAGATGACCATATCGTAGTCATCCAGCCGCCCCTTCCAGACCTGATCCGCTTGAACAGTGATGGCATGAGACCCAGTCACTGATTCATCAAAACCAATCATATTACAGACAAGACCTGCACGGCGCAAGACATCCACAACTGTCAAGGCCTCGATTTCTTCAAAACCGGGAGCTAAGAGTAAAGCTGCTTTTTTCATGAAAATATCCTTTCTGAGATGAGCCAGTCACAAAATCGCATCTGATTTGTGAGTCAAAAACTTGCTATCTGTTTATTTTATTTTAATTTCTTCAGTACGACTTTTTTTCGGACTGCAGGAATTCGCTCCTTCTTTTCATCCGTCAGGCTGTTCTGATAGGAGACGGACAGCAGGAGACCAACACCGATAAGATTACTGATGATGGAAGAACCACCCTGTGAGATAAAGGGCAGCGGAATCCCTGTCAGAGGCAGAATCCCTGTCACCGCTCCAATATTTTCAAAGATATGGAAGAGCAGCATCATGATAAAGCCAGTTGAGATATAGGTATAAAACTGGTTGTTAGATTTAATCGTAATCTTGAGCATGCGATAAATCAGCAGTAAATAGAGCATGATAACCAAGGTCGAGCCCAAAAAGCCAAAATCTTCTGCAATGACGGTGAAAATCATATCGCTTTCCCGAACAGGAACCAAAAGATTCGAAACATTAAAGCCTTGACCAGTCAAACCGCCGCTTCCGACAGCGATTTGTCCCTGTGCTTGTTGGAAGGTGGTCGTCTGAGCGTAATCAAAAGGATGAAGCCAAGCCAAAATCCGATTGATTTGGTAGGTTGGCATGCCAAGATTATGCAGAAAGGCACGGCCGCCATCGGAAATAAAGATAAAGAGAAATCCTCCCAACAGCAAGACCCCCGTCAGAAAGACCGGCAGGATAATCTTCCAAGAAACACCTGACAGTAGCACGATACCGCCGTATATAGCTACAAAAACCAGAGCTGTTCCCAAATCACTTTGAAGGGTTAACAGAACCAGAACAGGAACTGTGTAGAGCCCTAGCTTCAGGATTAGAAAAAAGTCTAAAGCCAGGGTTCGCTCATCCTGCTTATGTTGCTGGAGAAAATGAACCACCAGCCGCGACAGCATGAGAATATATGAAATCTTCATAAACTCTGAGGGCTGAAAGAGGGTCACCCCACGAATAGCAATCCAGTTTTTGGCACCAGTGGAGGCTACCAGCGATTCGCTGTAAAAAATCAGAGGCAAGACCATGAGACCAAGACCAAAAACATAGAGATAAGGCGTAATTTTCCAGAGAAACTTGGTATTAAAAAACATGAGGATAAAGCTGAGCAGGAAGCCCACCGCAATCCAGGCGATCTGCTGCTCAACCATTGGCCAGGCATTGTCAGGATAATCATGACTAACAGCAATGTAAATAGCCACAACACCGATTGAGAGCAGCATCAAAACGGGCAAAATTAAACTATAATCAATCCGAGACTCAAACGTGCGTCTTTGATAAGGCATAGTCCCTCCTTTTTAGAAAAAATACTGGATAATCAAGCTAGAAACAGCGACGCAAAACCAAGCGAAGGCACCAGTCAGCAAAGGCGCTGCTCCTGCTTGTTTAAACTGCTTAAAGGAAACCTTTGCGCCAATAGCTGCCAAGGCCATAGCCATCAGCCACTGAGAAATGAATTTTGTATAAGGAATGATAGCAGCCGGCACAAGTCCTAGACTGCTGACAAGTGAAGCTAAGACAAACCAGGCTATAAACCAAGGAAAAATCTGTTTCAAGTTTGTCTTTTGTGCTGACTGCTTAGGCTTGATATAGCGATAAGCCGCGAAGATCAAGCAGGCCGGTACAATCATCAGAGCCCGACTAAGCTTGACAATGGTCGCCAAGTCCCCAGCTGACGGGCTATATGTATAGCCTGCTGCCACTACTGACGAAGTATCATTGATGGCTGTTCCGGCCCAAGTCCCGAAAAAGTCATCCGACATCTGCAGCAAATGCCCTAAAAAAGGGAAAATGAATACCGCTAAGATATTGAAAAAGAAAATAGTGGAGATGGACAGGGCGATTTCCTCTTCATCAGCCTCCAAGATTGGTGAGGCGGCCGCAATGGCAGAGCCGCCGCAGATAGCTGTTCCAAAACCGATTAAAATAGTCAAGACACGTTTCATTTTAAAGAAACGGCCAGCCAAATAGGCCGCCAGAAAGGCTATCAGAATAGTGATAAGACTGATACGAAGAGAAGAAATCCCTGTCTCAGAAACCTGACCTATGGACATGGAAAATCCCAAAAAGATGATGGAATACTGCAGCAATTTCTTCCCCGAATAGCTGAGTCCTTCCTGAAATACAGCCGGCAGCTTCATACTGTTGTTCAAAACAATCCCAAAGACAATAGCAAAAACACTAGAGCCTATCAAGGGAAGCAAGCCGCCTAAAAAGATAGAAACAGCCGCTATTCCAAAGGATAACAGAATTCCTGGTAAATATTTTTTCACGAACACCCCTTCTTTCCTATGCCTCTCATTATAACAAATTTTGTCCCAAAAATCTGATTGAACCTAAAAAATCAGCCGATAAAACTCAGCTGATTTCAGATAGTTTCAGTCAAAAAAGTCTTGTAATTCCTGCATAATGGCTGTCTCTGGCAGAATGTCCAAAGAAGCTAATTGTGACAGATGATGCTGAATCTGCTTGCCGTAGCGTTTGCTAGAGATGCGGTTGTCCAAAAGAATAACAGCTGACTTCTGATGTTCATTGCGCCGGGTCCGGCCAATAGCCTGCTTAAGCCGTAAGATGGCAAGAGGCAGTTGATAATCATAAAAGGCATTCTTACCTTCCGCTTTCAAGCGGCTGTTAATCTTCTGCACAAAGAAATCCTTGGGATTGTCAAATGGAATCCGAGTAATCAGCTGAATAATCTGGTCTTGCTCAGCAAAATCCGCCCCCTCCCAGAAGCTGCCAGAGCCCAAAAGGATACCTGCCTCTCCTCTANCGAAACGCCGCTTGATATTGCCGGCATCGCCATTTTTATATTGGGCCAAATGCGGCAGAGCCAACAATTCCGAAACAGTCAAAAGCAAGTCTTTAGAGGTGAAGAGGACGACGATAGGCAGACCAAGTTCTGCCACTTCTTGCAGGCAAGCAACAATCTCTTGCGCAAAATCCTCAGTTGACAAATCCACTACTGCTGGAAAACTTTCATCTAAAAAGAGCTTCTGCAGTGGCTTCTTCTTGCTTTTCAGCTTGTAAAAGTGATAACTTTCAAAGCCTAGCAACTGCGCCAAATTGACCTTAGAGCTGATTTCCAGAGTAGACGAAACCAAGATAACCTTGGCACTTTCAGGCAAAAAATCTGTGAAATGCAGTAATTCTGAACGGCCAGCATACAGAGTCATCAAGCGATGATCTGCCAAATCTTCATCAACCAACCAATAATACTGGTATTTGCCACTGAACAAGTGCTGCAGCTCAGGCAGTGCACTAGTCTTTAACTCGGACACATCCTGAAGCAGTCGGGCAATCTTTTCCGGACTTAGCTCAGATGCTTTCTTGCGATGCTTCTCTGCGGCATCAGCCAGCTCAAACTGAATGCTTTGCAAAAGCCGTTGCTGCAGAAGCTCCCCTTCTTCCTGAAGGAGATGATTTATCTGCTGCAGCGTTTTAGTTAGATTTATATTGGCTTGAGAGAAACTTTCCAAGGCAAAAAACATCTTCTGAGCTTCATCAACTACCAGAACACGATTGTCCAGCAAAGACTGGTCATCCTCTAAACGCGTCAGCAGGTAAGCATGATTAGTAATCACGACTCGACTAGTAGCCGACTTGACCTGTCCCAACCGCCAAAAATCTTCCTCATAAAAAAGAGAATGTTTGCTTAGCTTGCCATCATGACGGATTTCATTGAAGTAGCTTGAGAAGCGATGAGCCTGCCCGATTTCGTTCAAATCACCTGTTTTAGTTTCTGTCAGCCAAACCAAGAGTTGCAGCTTACAGCGATTAACCAGACGGTTGTCATATTCCCTGTCCAGTGTCTGATAGAAATGGTCCAGCTTGATATAATTCTCCGGACTCTTGAGACTGTGAAAGGAAATACCAAATACTTCCTCCAACAATCGCCCTTCCTTTTGCAGCAGCTGGTCCTGCAGGATCTTAGTCGGAACCGTCACTAGTACTTTTTCTTGACCTCTAGACAAGATAGGCAGCAAGTAGCCAAAGGTCTTACCTAAGCCTGTCTGCGCCTCTAAAAAACTAGCCTCCTGCTGGTCCAGAGCTTCCTCCATAAAGCGAGCAAACTTGAGCTGTTCTGGCCGCTCTTCTAAGCCCAGCAGGTATAGATTGGTCAGGAAATCCTGCGACAGCTTCTTTTCCGAAGTCAGCTTTTGGGGACGTCGCAGGAAAATACCATGGCAGGATTGCAGTTCCTTATCTTGCTGATCCGGCATTGTCTGATAAACTTCCTCGATAGCCAGACGCGACTCATAGATAATGCTATCTGCCAAAGTTAACATTTTCTCAACCAAGGCCTTGGGTAGGCTCTTGATTTTGTCTTGTATTTTTAAAAATAGCTGAGCCGTTGCTTGAGCATCTGCCAGAGCAGTATGGGCGTTTTCCAAAGAAATATCCAGCAAATTGCAAAGATTGCCCAAAGAATATTTATCAAAGGTCGGGTAGAAGACCTGAGCCAACTCTACCGTGTCCACACGCGGTGTCAGCAAGTCAAACCCTTCCCAGAAAAGGGCCTCCGCTAGTAGATTGGCATCAAACTTGACATTATGAGCGACAAAAATCGCATCCTGAATCAACTCATATACCTCAGCTGCTACCTGAGAAAACTCCGGTGCTCGGCCAAGCCGCTCATCATTCAATCCCGTCAGCTCTTTGATATGTTCATCCAGTTCCTCATGAGGATTGACATCTGTTTCATAAGTCTTGGTAATGATTCCATTCTCAATCAGAACAATGCCAATCTGGATAATCTTTGCACTGCTGCCCGTTCCTGTAGCCTCCAAGTCCACAACGGCATACTTATAATCATTTTGTGTCATACTGCTAAGATTATATCATAAAAGCCATTCTGAGACATCTGAAAATTTTCAGCTCTAGCCTAGAAAGCAATTCTGTGCAAAAAAACCGCTTTTCTGTTACACTCAATAGCAGAATATATTTTCCGAGGAAATCAGATGAAAATTCATAAAATTATCAACCTTGTAGCTTTTGAAAATACCTATATCTTAGAGAATGATCAGGGCCTCCTAGTCGTCGATCCTGGCAGTGACTGGAAAAAGATTGAGCGAAAGCTGGAGGAACTCGCCAAGCCTGTTATTGCTATTCTTTTGACTCACACCCATTATGACCACATTATGAGCTTAGAAAAGGTCCGAGAGCACTATGCTGCCCCACCTGTCTATGTGGCTGAGAGTGAAAGCAGCTGGCTTTACACACCGACAGATAACCTATCTGGTCTGGCGCGCCATGCTGATATGGATGATATCATCTGTCGACCAGCAGAGGAGTTTTTCTCCTACGAGACAGACAATGACCTTGGAGGCTTTCATTTCTATGCGCTTGCAACACCTGGCCACTCTATCGGAGGTGTCTCTCTAGTCTTTCCAGATGACCGCCTTGTTTTGACGGGCGATGCCCTCTTTCGGGAAAGCATCGGACGAACGGATCTGCCGACAGGAAACATGGAACAATTGCTGACGTCCATTCGTGAAAAACTTCTGGTATTGCCCAAAGACTATGCTGTTTATCCTGGTCATGGGCATGACACCACTATTTCACATGAAAAAGTCTTTAATCCATTTTTAGCTTAGTAGACATTTAAGCAATTACCTATAGTTATCTATAACAAAACCAGAGTTTGAAATTCTTCAAACTCTGGTTTTTTATGTATTATTAAATCTTCAAGAAGCGTCTCATAGAGAAGACAGATCCCAATGATCCGATAAGAATACCCAATACGAAGAGTATTGCTATCATAATCGGACTAAAGAGTTTCGGATCAATCATAGAAAGCCCTTGACCGACTAGGCTCTTATTCATAGTCTGGAAGGCTATTTTGTATATAAAATACACTGCCACTGACGGAATTGTTGCCCCTAGCAAGCCAATCCAGGCCCCTTCAAACAAGAAAGGTCCACGGATATAGCTATTCTTGGCACCAACCAAGCGCATGATTTGGATCTCGCGACTGCGGGAAATAATGGTAATCCGAATAGTATTGGAAATGAGAAGGACAGCAACAAAAATCAGAAGCGCTGCACCAATCAAGCCCCACGTTTGGATAAAATTAGAAAGCGCAAAGAGCTTTTTGGTATTGGTACCACCATTTTGAACCTCTGAAACACCATCAATCTTCCGAGCATCTTTTGTAACAGATTCTACATACTTAGGCGCCTTGGTCTCAACAATATAAGCATCGTAAAGTGGGTTGGCATCACCGTCAAAAATCTTCCACTCGCTACCCATGGTTTCTGTCAGCTGCTCATATTGTTCTTCCTTACTAGAAAAAGTAACCTTATCTACATTTTTCATAGAAGTCAGAGCATCATAGACCTTATGGTAGTCCTCATTCTGAACTGTTTGGCCTTCTTTTACAATCGTTTCGCTATTGTCGGCAACATCCTTACGCATGTAGACCATAACGCGGACATTATTTGAAATATCATTTGCCAGCTTAGCTGTATTTAAAATTACTGAAGCAAAGACAGCCACTAAGCTCAAGGTAATCATAACCGAGCTGACAGCCGCTACAGTCATCCAACCATTCCGCGTAAGACTCTTAAGCGACTCAATCAAATGGCGAAAAAATCTTCTAATCATCGTATCCGTATTCTCCTTCCGCTTCATCACGTACCACACGGCCATTTTCAATAGCAATAACGCGGTGACGCAGAGTATTTACAATCTGGCTGTTGTGGGTTGCCATCAGGACAGTCGTTCCCTGAAGGTTAATCCGCTCCAGCAGGTTCATAATCTCCCAAGAATTATCTGGGTCCAAGTTTCCTGTCGGCTCATCCGCAATTAGGACTTTAGGATTGTTAGCAATAGCACGCGCAATGGCAATCCGCTGCTGCTCACCACCGGAAAGCTCGTTAGGGAATGAGCGAACCTTATGCTTAAGGCCAACTAGGTCCAGCACTTCCATAACCCGCTTTTTAATATTGCGGCGGCGCTCACCGATAACTTCCATGGCATAAGCAATATTCTCATACACTGTCTTTTTAGGAAGAAGTTTATAGTCTTGAAAGACGACTCCAACCTGACGGCGCAGCATTGGAACATCACGCTTCTTAATCTTAGCTAAGTCAAAATCAGCTACTTTCAGACTTCCCTTATCCAGCTTTATCTCCCGGTAAAGCAAACGAATAAAGGTTGACTTTCCCGCTCCTGAAGGGCCTACAATATAGGCAAACTCCCCAGGTTCTACGTTAATAGACACACTACGCAGGGCAGTGGTCCCGTTGCCATACTTCTTGACAACATCTTTCATTTCAATTATTGACATCTATTGAAATTTCCTTTCAATCTAATTCTAATCTCTTACACTTCCTAGTTCAAACGCCATTTCAAATAAGCGTCGATGAAACCATCCAAATCTCCATCCATCACCTTGTCCACCTGTGCTACTTCGTAACTGGTCCGATGGTCTTTGACCATAGTATAAGGCGTAAAGACATAAGAGCGGATTTGGCTGCCCCAGGAAATCTCCTTCTTATCTCCCTTGAGTGAATCAACTTCGGCTGCTTGTTTCTCTTGCTCTAGCTGATAAAGCTTAGCCTGCAGCATCTTCATCGCCCGATCACGGTTTCCATACTGGGTCCGGTCAACGGTAGACTGCACCACAATTCCCGTAGGAATATGGGTCAGTCGCACACCGGTAGAGACTTTATTGACGTTCTGCCCGCCGGCTCCTCCCGAGCGGAAAGTGTCCATCTTAATATCGTCATCGCGAATTTCCACCTCAATGGTGTCATCCAGCTCTGGCATGACCTCTACTGAGGTAAAGGAAGTATGGCGACGCTTAGCTGAGTCAAATGGCGAAATCCGGACCAAACGGTGGACTCCCATTTCTGACTTGAGCAAGCCATAAGCGTGCGGCCCTTCAAATGAAAGAGTCACTGACTTGATGCCTGCTTCATCACCAGCTTGATAGTCCAAGACCTCTACTTTGAAGCCCTTGGCATTGCCAAAGCGTGTATACATACGCAGCAGCATATCTCCCCAATCCTGGGCCTCTGTACCACCAGAGCCCGGGTGAATTTCAAGGATAGCATTGTTATTGTCATAAGGCTCAGATAGGAGCAGGGTCATTTCATAGCTGGTCATCATTTTCTCGAGTTCGGCCAGCTTTTCTTCTAACTCACCCTGAACCGACTCATCTTCAGCCAGAAAATCAAGCAAGATTTCCGATTCATCAAAAAGCTCGGTCATCTGATGGAAATTTTCATAGGTTTGCTTGAGTTCATTCAGATCTTGAGATGTCTTTTGGGCTGCAATGTTGTCATCCCAAAAGTCGGGTTCTGTCATCTTATTTTCTAAGATGGCAATTTCTTCTTCCAGACCTTCTAAGTCAAAGAGACCCCCTGAAAGAAGCTAATTTTTCACGATTTGCGTCAATCTTTTGACGAATTTCTGAAATGTCCATAAATACCTCTTTTCACATATCGTTTAATTATAACATAAATTAAACAGTTTGCCTAATCTCACATTCAGCAGCTTACATTTTATCGGATTTTCCCTAGCTAGGCAAGACAAGCGACTCCTTGTCACCTAATTGTTAGAAAAGTAATATAATGACATGGGGTTGGAAGAATTATTTCAAGACTTCCTAGACTTCATTCATGGATAAACGAAATACAAGATTACGAAAATTTATGAGGTGTTTTGATAAAAAGGGAGACTCTCCATAGGGCCTTAAGCATTTTCAAGTTTTGAAAAATATGCTAGACTAAAACCATGACAAGAATCGGATTTATGAGCGACCTCCATCTGGATTCCAATCAATTTGGAGACTTTGAGCGACAAGCACTCCGCCAGCTTTTAAGAGAAGAAGGGATTGACCACCTACACATCGCAGGGGATTTGTCCAACGACCTGACCAATATCAGTTTGCCCTTTCTTGAAACTTTGAAGCAAGAGATTCCCCTTTCTTTTAATCTGGGAAATCACGATATGCTGGGACTTTCTGAGCAAGAAATTTCAAACTATGATTTTCAGGTCCAACAGTTCGGCCAGACCAAGCTCGTCAGCTTTTCTGGCTGGTACGACTACAGCTTTGTTCCAGAAAAAAGCAAAGAAGAGCATCTGCGCACCAAGACCAATTTCTGGTTTGATCGCAGATTAAAGAGAGCCTTAGACGACCCTAGTATTACAGCTCAGACGTTGCAAGAGTTAGAAAAACTGCTGATGACTTTAGATGGTCCCATTATTGTTGCTCTGCATTTTGTCCCCCATCAAGACTTTCTATACGACCATCCCTATTTCCAGCGCTTCAACGCCTTCCTAGGAAGCCAAGCTTTTCATCAGCTCTTTGTCAAATACAGGGTGAAAGAAGTGATTTTTGGTCATCTCCACCACCGCCACCAAAGCCGTGTTATCGAAGGTGTCCGTTACCATATGCGTCCTCTGGGCTACATCCGCGAATGGGAACTGACTCGGAACTTTTTTAATGACTTTCCTCAGTATAAGATCCCCCAGATGTACCGCCTGCACAAGCGTTATAATGCTGTTAAAGATTTAGTCGAATTTCGAGACTATAAGAAAAAACACCTGGCAGCTGAACTGCGAGATGCTTTAACAGTAATTGAAGTTCAGTAATGGAAATGTTGAATAGCAGCTCTCAGCTCATCTGAGAGCTGCTTTTTGCTGTCCAACTTCACATAGACTTCTAATAAGCAGGAGCGAAAATTGGAAAAAGAAATGAAGTCTTGGTTGTTTTCCAATGGAAAACTCTGTGATTGAAGCCATAGTCTAAGTTCACGCTGCGACAGTTTTTCCTTTAAGACAGCTTGATAGAGCATCTGGGCTAAGCGCCAATCCTCATCATTTCCGAAACGGACTGAAACTCTTTTAAAAACTTGATGAATGACCTCTAAAACCTCTGGCATCCTACTAGAGGGAAAGTCCGGATGACAAGCCACTTCTGTCAATAAGTCTGCTCCATGAGCGAAGGCATGAACCCAACCGTATTTCCTGGAGTAACCCCTTGTGTCTCTTTCTACTGACAGGTAGGTTAGCCCCTTATCTAGTAAATATTTTCTTCCTTGCACTGATAATGCCTGATAATACGAAGAGTTTGGATTACCATCACAGTTTAAGAGATTGGCATAAAGTAAAGCTGTGAAGGAGCGTGTTAAGGTAGCTTGACCATTTTTATCACTCTTGTAAAAAAGTCCTTGTCTGTTAACTGCTTCTTGAGCCAAGAAACGAAACTGTTCAGCTGAAAATATGTCAGTCTGAAGTCCCCTTGCTAAGGACGAAAAGACTAACTCATCACGGATTGTCGCTTCTGGATGACCAATATGATCCAGTAACCATAAGATTTCTTCCTCATAATATAAAGGAGAAGCCTCTTCCAACTTCTTTCGTAAGTTTTGATACATACTTTCACCGTCCTTTCGAGTTCCTTTCTTTGAATTTGATTATATCGCCTTGTACGCAAAAAAGCCATCCGCAGATGACTTTTTGCTGTTAAATAGCATTCCTATCCATACCTAATTTACGTTGGATGAACTTAACAATCTCAACAATAACAATCATGGCAAAGCTACCAATCAGAACAACTGTCCATTGTGACAAGTCCAGCTTGGTTACATGGAAAATCTTTTCCAGCGGATCGATTACAATAGTTGAAATCAATAGGATGAAAGAAACCAGAATAGACCAGTTAAAGGTCTTAGACTTGAATGGTCCAACTGTAAAGATAGACTGGTAAACAGATTTCACATTATAAGCATGGAAGAGCTGGATGAGTCCAAGAGTTGCAAAGGCCATTGTCAGAGCGTCCGCATGGATAGCCTTGATATCACCGACATGGACGGGATTAGAGATAGCATAACCATAAACCGCCAGAACCAAAGCTCCCTGCAGGACACCCTGATAGATGATAGAGCTCATCACTCCACCTGAGAAGAAGCTAGACTTACGGCCACGAGGCTTATGACTCATGACACCTGGCTCAGCAAGTTCAACCCCCAGAGCAATGGCAGGGAAGGTATCCGTTACTAGGTTAATCCAAAGCAGATGAACTGGCTGCAGCACATCCCAGCCAAAGAGGGTTGCCAAGAAAATAGTCAGTACCTCAGCTGTATTAGCTGAAAGGAGATACTGGATAGTCTTTTGAATATTAGAGAAGACCTTACGTCCTTCTTCCACGGCTACAATGATGGTCGCAAAATTATCATCTGCCAAAATCATGTCAGAGGCACCCTTAGATACTTCTGTACCTGTAATTCCCATACCGATACCGATATCAGCTGTCTTCAGAGCTGGTGCGTCATTGACACCATCTCCTGTCATGGCTACGACCTTACCTTGGTTTTGCCACGCTTTGACAATCCGAACCTTGTGCTCAGGTGAAACTCGGGCATAGACAGAGTATTGGCCAACAACCTTTTCAAATTCTGCATCAGAAAGCTCATTGAGCTCTGCACCAGTCAGGACATGGTCTTCAGTATCTCCTTCTTCAATAATACCCAAGCGCTTGGCGATAGCTTCTGCTGTATCCTGATGGTCACCGGTAATCATAATGGGACGAATACCAGCTTCCTTGGCTACGCGAACAGCTTCTGCTGCTTCTGCACGTTCTGGGTCAATCATACCGATTAAACCAGTAAAGATTAAATCATTTTCTAGATTTTCAGATGTCAAGTCAGTCGGAACTGCATCAATAATCTTGTAGGCACCTGCAAGAACACGCAAAGCTTGATGAGCCATGTCTGAGTTGTTAGACTTAATCAGCTGTGAAGTAGCATCATCAATCGCTGCAACATCTCCAGCCTTATCACGGGCAACACAGCGTTTCAATAGTTGATCTGGTGCACCCTTTACTGCCACAAGGAATTTCCCATCTGGCAATGGATGGACAGTAGACATGAGCTTACGATCTGAATCAAATGGCAGCTCGGTTACACGAGGATATTTCTCTAAAAAGGCCTTCACATCATAGCCCTTGTCCAAAGCATACTGGATAAAGGCTGTTTCTGTTGGGTCACCAATCAGCTTTCCTTCTTGGTCAATCTTGGTATCATTGGCCAAAACAACTGAACGTAAAAGAGGCAGCTCCAGTCCAAGTTCAATATCTTGACCAGCTTCATTCAGGACTCCGTCATAAAAGACTTTTTCGACCGTCATCTTATTCATGGTCAGGGTACCAGTCTTATCTGAAGCGATAATCTCAGTTGATCCCAAAGTCTCAACAGCCGGAAGCTTACGGACAATCGAATTCCGCTTAGCCAGAACCTGAGTTCCCAAGGCCAGCACAATGGTAACGATAGCTGGCAGACCTTCAGGGATAGCCGCAACTGCCAAGGCTACAGAGGTCATCAGCTCATCCAGTGGATTTTTCCCTTGAATGAAGACACCAACTACAAAAGTCACTGCAGCAATCACCAAGATAGCATAGGTCAGAACCTTAGACAGACTATTAAGATTTTGCTTGAGCGGTGTGTCCGTTTCATCCGCATCCTGCAACATACCCGCGATGTGACCGACTTCCGTATACATCCCTGTATTAACAACCAATCCAACCCCACGACCATAGGTCACATTTGAGTTTTGGAAGGCCATATTCACACGGTCGCCAATACCAGCATCTGCAGCTACCTCAACTGTCAAATCTTTCTCAACCGGCACAGACTCACCTGTCAGAGCCGCTTCTTCGATTTTCAGTGAATTAGCTTCTAAAAGTCGCATATCCGCTGGGACAACGTCACCGGCTTCCAATCTAACGATATCACCAGGTACCAAGTCCTTAGAATCCACTTCTGTGACATGGCCATCACGCAGGACACGCGCAGCCGGGCTGGACATAGATTTGAGAGCCGCAATGGCTTCTTCTGCCTTGCCCTCCTGGTAGACACCGAAGATAGCGTTAATGATTACGACTGCTAAGATGATTAAAGCATCTGCGATGTCTTCGCCACCTGATGTGACAACAGACAAGACAGCTGCTACCAACAAGATGATAATCATCAAATCCTTGAACTGCTCCAAAAACTTCATTAAGAGAGATTTTTTCTCCCCTTCATCCAGTTCATTGCGGCCATAATCAGCTAAACGCTTGGCAGCTTCTTGACTGGACAAACCTTGCTCTGAAGCGTCCAAAGTTTTGAAAATTTCCTCAGGACTCTGGGTGTAAAAAGCTTGGCGCTTTTGTTCTTTTGACAATGTATTCCTCCTCTTGGCCTCTTTTATTTCTGAACTTTTCTAACCACTACGACTCATCATCTCAAGCCGAATCAGTCATATCCAAAAAGTCAGAAACAAAAAAGAGACCTGTTTATTAACAAGTCTCGCTATTTCATACAAGGCCGGAAATTTCTTTCGTATTGACGACCTTGTAACGGTTATTCCGTTAGCTACTCCCTTGAGTTAGAAACTATTATACCAAATTTTCAAGCTTTTGCAAGGGGAAACATTATGATTTTCAAGAGTTTTCTCGGAGAATAGCAGCTAACCCCAGCTAATCTCCATCTCATAGCTGGCAAAAATCTGCTCTCCGTCAACAGTTTTCAGCTGATAATGAAGTTGCAGAACCTGCTTGGTCAAATCAACCTTATAGAAAGGAGTATCGGTCACAAACTGCTGCACGCCCACAGGTGTATAGATGCCAACCAGCGCCTGCCCTTGACTGATGAAGCGCATGATGGACTTAGGCTCAGAAAAGCGGGTCATAACCAACTCTTTATCGTGAAACTTCAGAACTACTTTCTCTCCTTCTTCATTTTTGTATAGCAGATAATGATAGTTTCCTTTTTGCGTCCAGTCCGTATCGTAGATTTGATCAATTAGCTCGGTATGCCCGTCCAGCTGGATGTGATTTTTTATTCTGATTTGCATCTTTATCTCGTTTCTCTTTTTCTTTCCCTATTTTATCAAAAAAAGGACAAAATTGCTCTTCTTTCAGTCGCAGCTTTGATTTTTTTCCTACTATGATTTGTGGTATAATGGTAGTATGATTGAAAAAGTATTTCGGGACCCGGTTCATAATTATGTTCATGTGGACCATCAGGTTATTTATGATTTAATCAATACCAAAGAATTTCAACGGCTGCGCCGCATCAAACAGCTGGGCACCTCCGGCTATACTTTCCACGGCGGGGAGCACAGCCGTTTTTCGCATTGTCTGGGAGCTTATGAGATTGCCCGGCGCATCACCAAGATTTTCAATGAAAAATACCAAGCCAACTGGGACAGCCACGAAAGCCTGCTGACTATGACTGCTGCTCTCCTGCATGACTTGGGACACGGAGCTTATTCACACACCTTCGAGCGGCTCTTTGATACTAACCACGAGGACATTACGCGGCAAATCATCACCAGTCCAGAGACAGAGATTCATCAGGCTCTGGTGCAGGTTTCGCCGGATTTCCCAGAAAAGGTGGCTAGCGTCATCAACCATACCTACCCCAATAAGCAGGTGGTCCAGCTGATTTCCAGCCAGATTGATGTGGACCGGATGGATTATCTCTTGCGAGATTCCTTCTTTACTGGCGCTTCCTATGGGCAATTTGACTTGACTAGAATTTTACGAGTGATTTGTCCTGTAGAAAAGGGCATCGCCTTCAAGCGCAATGGCATGCATGCGGTAGAAGACTACGTAGTCAGCCGCTACCAGATGTACATGCAGGTCTATTTCCACCCGGCCAGCCGAGCTATGGAAGTTCTGCTGCAAAATCTGCTCAAGCGGGCCAAGTTTCTCTATCCAGCTCAGAAGGATTATTTTGCCCTATCATCTCCCAATCTCATTCCATTCTTTGAAAATAGAGTGACCCTGCAGGATTATCTGGCCTTGGATGATGGTGTTATGAATACCTATTTCCAAGTTTGGATGGCTAGTCCAGACAAGATTTTATCTGACTTGGCTCAGCGTTTTATCAACCGCAAAGTCTTTAAGTCTATCGTCTTCTCTCAGGAAAACGAAGCGCATTTGGATATCATGCGAGACCTAGTTGGACAGGTTGGTTTTGACCCTGATTACTATACTGCTATCCATCGTAATTTTGATTTGCCTTATGATTTCTACCGGCCTGACGTTGAAAAACCTCGGACCCAGATCGAAATTCTGCAAAAAGATGGCAGCTTAGCAGAACTGTCCAGCCTGTCACCTATCGTCCATTCGCTAGCCGGGACCAGACAGGGTGATAATCGCTTCTACTTCCCCAAGGAAATGCTGGCAGAGACCGGACTTTTCAGCGAAAAAAACCAGACCTTTATGCACTATATCAAAAACGACCAATTTACCTACGGAGAATAATATGTCTATCAAATTAGTTGCCGTTGACATTGACGGTACCCTTTTAAATAACCAAAAAGAAATCACTCCTGAAGTCTTCAGCGCTGTTCAAGATGCCAAGGCTGCTGGTGTAAAAATCGTTATTGCAACCGGCCGTCCTATTGCAGGAGTTCAAAAGCTTCTCGAGGAGCTAGAGCTTAATCAGCCAGACAACTACGTCGTTACCTTCAACGGCGGACTGGTGCAGGATACTGTTACTGGCGAAGAATTAATCAAAGAAACATTGACTTATGAGGACTATCTGGATATCGAACTGCTCGGGCGAAAATTAGGCGTTCACATGCATGCCATCACCAAGGACGGCATTTATACGGCCAATCGAAACATCGGCAAGTACACTGTTTACGAGTCCAATCTGGTCAGCATGCCTATCTTCTACCGCACACCTGAGGAAATGGTCAACAAAGAAATCGTTAAGTGCATGTATATTGATGAGCCGGAAATTTTGGATGTGGCCATTTCTAAGCTGCCACCGGAATTATCTGAAAAATATACACTGGTTAAATCAGCTCCTTTCTATCTGGAAATTGTCAAAAAGACTGTCAATAAAGGCGCTGCTGTTCTGCATCTAGCTGAAAAACTTGGCTTAAGCAAGGAGCAGACCATGGCTATTGGTGACGAAGAAAACGACCGCGCCATGCTGGAAGCCGTTGGCTCTCCTGTTGTCATGGAAAATGGCAAGGAAGAACTCAAGAAAATCGCCAAATATATCACCAAATCGAACGACGAATCCGGCGTAGCACACGCTATTAGAGAGTGGGTTTTAAAATAATGTTTAGTTACAAAATTGGAATTTCAGCTCAGGAACACGACGATTTTGTCACGGCTCATCCGCAGGCCAATCTTCTGCAGAGCTCAGCTTGGGCTCAGATTAAGGATAACTGGGCCAATGAGCGCTTGGGCTTCTATAAAGACGACCACTTGGTTGCTGCAGCCAGTGTCCTGATCAAACCACTGCCCTTGGGGATGACCATGCTTTATATCCCGCGCGGTCCCATCATGGACTATAGTGACAAGGAGCTGCTGACCTTTGTTTTGGCGTCGCTCAAGAAATTTGCCAAGGAGAAAAAAGCGCTCTTTGTCAAGTTTGATCCTAGCCTCTTTCTGGCAGAAAGCAAGATGGGCAGTGAATTGCAAGACAAAGCAGAGACAGTTGAGCTGATTCAAGAACTGCAGCAAGCTGGAACTGTCTGGGTCGGACGGACTGAATCTCTGGACGAAACCATCCAGCCTCGCTTGCAGGCCAATATCCATAAAGAAGATTTCAGCGAGGATCTGCTTTCTAAAAGTACTCGGCAGGCTATTCGTACAGCCCGTAACAAAGGTATTCAAATCCAATTTGGCGGAGCAGAATTACTGGATGACTTTTCAGCCCTGATGAAGAAAACGGAAAATAGAAAAAACATCCACCTACGCGGCAAAGACTATTACCAAAAACTCTTGGATACTTATCCTGACCACTCCTATATCACCTTATCCAGCATTGATCTAAAGGCACGCTTGGAAGACTTGCAGGCTCAGCTGACCAAGACACTTAAAGAAGCAGAGAAATTTACCGAGAAAACCAAGCCCGGCAAGATTGAGAATAACCAGCAAGAACAGAAACGCCTCCAGGAAGAGATTGACTTCCTACAGGACAAAATCAGCCAAGGGACTGCTGTCGTTTCCCTGTCTGGCACCTTGGTCTTAGAATACGGCAAGACCTCTGAAAATATCTATGCCGGAATGGACGAGGAATACCGTCGTTATCAGCCAGCCATCATCACTTGGTATGAAACGGCCAAACATGCTTTTGAGCGTGGAGCTGATTGGCAAAATATGGGTGGAATCGAAAACGACCTCAAGGGTGGTCTCTACAGCTTTAAATCTAAGTTCAATCCGACCATTGAAGAATTTGCTGGTGAGTTTAACTTGCCAACTAATCCTCTTTACCACCTCTCCAATCTGGCCTACACACTCAGAAAGAAACTGCGCAGCAAGCATTAAAAGAAAGGAAGCCTATGACCTTTAAACTTCTCAGCCAAGAAGAATTCATCCAGCATACCTCAGCTAGCTTCCAACGCTCTTTTATGCAGACCGTGGAAATGGCAGAGCTGCTGAGCAAGCGTGGCTTCAGTACCCAGTATGTTGGCTACACTGACCCACAGGGACAGGTAGTGGTGTCTGCTGTCCTCTACAGTATGCCGATGACTGGCGGCCTCCATATGGAAATCAACTGCGGCCCTGTCTCTACCGATGCTCAATACCTGACCCTCTTCTATCAAGCTTTGCAGGCCTATGCTAAAGAAGAAGGCGCTCTAGAGCTGATCATCAAGCCCTACGAGACTTATCAGACCTTTGACAGCAATGGCCAGCCCACATCTGATGAAAAAGGCCAGCTTATCCAGCAACTGACTGATTTGGGCTTTGACTTTGACGGCTTACAGACGGGCTATCCAGGCGGGGAGCCTGATTGGCATTATGTCAAAAACTTACATGGTCTGACGGAGAAAGACTTGCTCAAGTCCTTCAGTAAAAATGGCAAGGCGACCGTCAAAAAGGCGAATACCTTTGGCATCAAGCTAAAAAGGCTAGAACGTGACCAACTCAGCATTTTTAAAGACATCACAGCCGCTACTTCTGACCGGCGGGAATATGATGACAAGCCGCTAGACTACTATCAAGATTTTTATGATAGCTTTGGTAAGCAAGCGGACTTTATGACAGCCAGTCTTAACTTCAAGGACTACCTTCAGAACTTACAAAAAGACCAAGAGAAACTGGGCCAGAAAATTCAGAAACTGCAGGCGGACTTGGAAAACAATCCTCAATCTGAAAAGAAGCAAAACCAGTTGCGAGAGCTTTCCAGCCAGTTTGATAGCTTTGAAACCCGCAAAGCAGAGGCCAAAGAGCTGATTGACAAGTACGGCGACCAAGACCAGATTCTGGCTGCCAGTCTCTTTATCTACACCCCTCAGGAAACAACCTACCTCTTCAGCGGCTCCTATCCTGAGTTTAATAAATTCTATGCTCCAGCCCTGCTGCAGGAATACGTTATGACCGAAAGCATCAAGAGAGGCATTCCATTTTACAATTTCCTCGGCATTATGGGAATTTTCGACGGTTCTGACGGTGTTCTGCGCTTCAAACAGAACTTCAACGGCTTCATCGTTCGAAAAATGGGAACTTTCCGCTACTACCCTAACCCTCTCAAGTTTAAGCTGCTTCAGCTCATTAAAAAAATTCTAAGACGTTAAAAAACCAAGGTCCCCCTTGGTTTTTTTGTGTGGTTATTTATAACGAGGTGTCGCAAAACCACGGATATTTCCATGACCGATGCGGTAAGTGTTGCGTTTAACTACGTTATTGCTGTTGCCTTCAATCGTGTGAATGATGCCATTTTTGACTTTTTCGACAATACCGATATGATCAGCCCAGCCATCGTTTTGCTGGGTATCTTTGTCCCAGTTAAAGGTGATGATATCACCTGCGCTAGGTGTCGAATTGCCATCTTCATTCCAGATGCCTAGTCTCTTGAAAATATGAATATGACGCTCTACACCACACTCGCGGCCAATAAGATCGCTCAAGCCCTCTCTTTGGAAAATAACCGTCGTGAAAATGTCGCACCAGTCATCTGTGTTTTTTACAGCATAGCCAACCGGCAGAGGTCTGACACTGTTATAATCGTTGACCAAGCGTTGATGCTCAGCACTGCCTCCCTTGACACCTACCATAGCAGCTGCCGCCGCAAGAACGCGGTCTCGCTGACTAGCTGACTGAGGACGGTTCACAGAGATAGAGGTCTTTTCTCCGCCTGCTCCCTGTAGCTGATTTTGATTATTTAAGTAATACAAGTGAACATTATACTCGCCTGCATTATTCTTATGGTCACGTGCGTAAACATGCTTACGATAAGTACCGTCAGCCTGACGATCAGCCGTGTACCATTGGACATCATCTTGTCCGTTGGCCTCTGACCAAGTCGGCAGGTAAACTGTCTTGAGACCTTCTGGTGCCACAATGCCTGATACTACAATATCAAACTCTCCAGTATCATTATTTTTATTTTGAATACTGATTTTACCCTGCGGCTTACTGATAGACACATTGGTCTTGATGCCGCCTGCTCCTACTAGCTTGCCATCATTTTGCAAATAGTAGAGATGCACATTATACTCGCCCTGAACGTTGTTATGGTCACGCGCATATACATGCTTACGATAAGTACCATCAGCCTGACGATCCGCTGTGTACCATTGGACATCATCTTGGCCATTAACCTCTGACCAAGTTGGCAGGGAAACAGTCTTGAGACCGCCTGGAGATACAATATCTGAAACCACAATATCAAAATCGCCGGTTTCGCTGTTGCGATTCTGAATGCTGATTTTACCTTGCGCTTTTGGTTTCTCAATGGAAATAGTCGTTTTAGTGCCACTCACACCAACCAAGCTACCATCATTCTGCACATAGTAAAGGTGCACATTATATTCACCCTCAACATTATTGTGATCACTCAGACGGACACGCTTACGATAGGTGCCATCCGCTTGACGCTCAGCATCGTACCACTTGATGTCATCTTGGCCGTTGGCTGTAGACCAGGTTGGAACAGAAACACTCTTCACCCCCCCTGGGGATGAGATCCCCGAAACCACAATATCAAAATCACCGGTTTCATTGTTGCGATTCTGGATGCTGATTTTGCCCTGCGGCTTGCTGATAGAAACGTTGGTCTTGATGCCGCCTGCTCCTACTAGCTTGCCATCATTTTGCAAATAGTAGAGATGGACATTATATTCGCCTTGGACATTGTTATGATCGCTCAGGCGAACTCGTTTCCGATAAGTGCCGTCAGCCTGACGTTCTGCGTCATACCATTTGATGTCATCTTGGCCATTGGCCTCTGACCAAGTTGGCAATGATACGCTTTTGAGACCGCCTGGAGAGACAATACCTGAAACCACAATATCAAAATCACCGGTTTCGCTGTTGCGATTCTGGATGCTGATTTTGCCTTGGGCTTTTGGTTTTTCTATGGAAATAGTCGTTTTAGTGCCGCCAACACCGACCAAGCGGCCATCATTCTGCACATAGTAAAGGTGCACATTGTACTCACCCTCAACATTATTGTGATCACTCAGACGGACATGCTTACGATAAGTGCCATCAGCCTGACGCTCAGCGTCATACCATTTAACATCATCTTGACCATTCACAGTAGACCAAGTTGGCAGAGAAACGCTCTTCAGACCGCCCGGAGATGAAATACCTGAAACAACGATATCAAAATCGCCAGTTTCTTTGTTTCGATTTTGAATACTGATGGTCCCCTTAGGTTTGCCAAGAGAAACGGTCGTTTTAGTGCCGCTTACACCAACCAAGCGGCCGTCATTTTGGACATAGTAGAGATGGACATTGTACTCGCCCTGCACATGATTGTGATCACTTATGCGGACTCGCTTACGATAGGTGCCGTCGGCCTGACGTTCAGCAGTATACCATTTGATATCATCTTGACCATTGGCCTCTGACCAAGTCGGCAGAGAGACAGTCTTAAGACCACCAGGGGATGAGATACCTGAAACCACAATATCGAAATCACCAGTTTCGCTGTTACGATTCTGGATGCTGATTTTGCCCTGTGGCTTGATGATAGATACATTGGTTGTAGTACCGCCAACACCGACTAATTGACCGTCGTTGCGGACATAGTAGAGATGGACATTGTACTTGCCAACCGAATCCTTATGTCTGCTAGAATCAACAGAAACTTTATAAGTACCATTGGCCTGCTGAGTGGCTTTGTACCAGATAATATCGTCTTGACCATTAGCTTCAGACCACACTGGAACACTAACAACAGACACTCCATAAGGAGCAGAAACGTTTGAAATCACAACATCAAAGCTGCCGTTGACATTATTCTTATTCTGAATACTGATGTTACCCTTTAAAGACTGCTTAGCAAGAGCAGACTGCTGGGTAAATCTCCCAGTGTAATCAACGCTATGGTCAAATACATGCTTGCCAGCTAACAGCTGAGCCTGGGCTGTAAACTGCCATGCTCCAGCGCCACTATTGTATTTGAGAGATTTAGCTCCATCAAGATTTAAATTAGAAGACGGATACTGGGCCACCCAGAAGTTGCTATAGCCAAATTGCGATGTATTAACCGGTCCCTTGCTGCGAAGATTATTTTGATCCAGCCAGCTGGCACTGGTATAGTACATCAGGTTAGAATAACCCAGTCTGCGCATCTCATCCGCCCAAGCCTGGGTATGCTGGTTGATCCCATTTTGCATTTTAGGATCTTCCATGTCATTGACCATGACTGTGTTTTTAGGCAAACCTAGTCTATTAGCAAAGGCAGCATAATAACGAGCTTCTGCTCTCGCTTCTTCATCACTGGTATAGTGCGAGAAGGCATAGGTCGATACTTGTAAACCGGCTCCCTGAGCATTTCTCACCTGAGACTCGGCAAATGGATTGGTGTAATGGGTTCCTTCAGTTAGTTTGACAACGACACCGCCAACCCCTTGCTGGGCTAATTTACGATAGTCGTCTACGCTGATATGGCCATTGTGGCTGCTGACATCTACAAAGGAAGTACCTTTAATCTCTGCTTGGGAATTCCCGCGGGCTGCCTGAGCCTTTGACCCAGCATTATAAAATACAGTTTTTCCAGCATTACTAGCTTTTGGTGCTGATGCTACTGCAGGACTGGCCTTTGGCTCTGAGGCAATAGCAGAATCTGCAACAGAAGAGCTTGCTTTTGCTGACTGATCAGCTGCAGTTTCATTCTGATTAAAATTATTTGCATCTGACTGAGTTTGCCCTTCTGGCTTAGCAGGTGCCACCTGAGTTTCTACAGTAGCTGATTGAGCTGCTCCTCCAGACTCAACAGCTGTTCCTACAGCATTCGTTATTTGCTCCTCTTGCTTAACTGCTTGAACTGACTGTTCTGCAGATGATACTCCTACAATCGGCTGATTAGACGCTTGCGATGCAGCCGCATTCACTATCTGATTCTGGGAACTAACAGACCTTTCTGTTTTTAAAATTTCTGACTCAGCGATTGTATGTTCCTCGGCTTTTGCAACATTGGCAGTCGCTGCCAACAAAATAGCCGTACTCGCTAAATAAACCAATTCTTTCGATTTCAACTTTTCTCTCCAACTTTTAAAAAACTTGTCACCTTTGGGAGGACAAGTCTTTTTCAACATTTTTTATTTTACAAAATCAAGCAATGCTAAGAAGCTTTCAGCTTCAAGTGATGCACCACCAACAAGAGCACCGTCAACATCTGGACAAGCCATGTAAGACGCAACATTTTCAGGTTTTACAGAACCACCGTACTGAACACGAAACTTGTCTGCTACTTCTTGACCAAAGTCGGCTGCTACAATGTCACGAACTGCTTTACACATCTTTTGAGCGTCGTCTTGAGTTGCTGACTTACCAGTACCGATAGCCCAGATTGGCTCATAAGCTATAACCAATGATGCAACTTGCTCAGCTGTCAAGTCTTTCAAAGCAGCTGATACTTGAGCACCAACGAAATCTACAGCTTTGCCAGCTTCGTAAGTTTCAAGCGATTCACCACAGCAGATGATTGGCACCAGACCATTGCGGAAGATTGCNTGCGCTTTTTTGTTGATGTCTTGGTCTGTTTCATGGAAATAATCGCGGCGTTCTGAGTGACCGATAACGATGTAGTCAACTCCAACTTCTGCAAGAACTTTAGGGCTGTTTTCACCAGTGAAAGCACCTGCATCTTCAAAGTAAGCGTTTTGGGCTGCAACTTTAAGATTGCTTCCTTTAGCTGCTGCCAAAACAGTTGTCAAATCAAGTGCTGGAGCAGCAATACCAGCTTCTACCAAGTCTGAAGAAGGCAGCTTAGCAGCAACCGCTTCTACAAAAGCCTTTGCTTCTTCAGGATTTTTGTTCATTTTCCAGTTACCAGCAATAAATGGTTTACGTGACATATTCACACACCTCTTCTATTTTATTTATAGTAACATTGTAACACAGTTGCATGAAATAATAAAGGTTATCCACAGAATTTCATCAAATTGAAACATCTTTATTTTAAGGGGATAAGATCTGTGGAAAATTCTTCTCATTCTCATTTTCCACCCGCATCTTCAAGCCAGCTCTTTCTCCACCAGAGCACGCACCTGAAAATCACTTCTTGAGTCTGCTAGAAAAAAAACAGAACCTAGTCTGAGACTAAGTTCTGTCGCTGTTATAAACTTCAAAGAATATCACTGTTTCTTCTCTTGCTTGTAAAACTCTTTCAAGGCATCCTGCCAAGTCGGAATGACAAAGCCTGTAGACTTGGCCTTGGTCAAGCTCATAGTTGAGTTGAAAGGCCGCTTAGCCTTGGCCGGGAATTTGCTGGAATCAACCGGTTGGACTTCCACATCTGTATCTTTGAGAATTTCCACTGCAAAGTCATACCATGTCGTGTCCTCTGCCGCATCATTAGACAGATGGTAATAACCAAATTCCTTTTGATTTTCAGCCAAATGAGTCATAAATTCAGCCAGCGTACGAGTCCAAGTCGGACGGCCATGCTGGTCATTGACCACGGTCAGAGTTTTGTGCGTCTTGGCAAGATTTTGCATGGTAAAAACAAAGTTTTTACCGTAGTTACCAAAGACCCAGGCAGTACGGATAATGTAGAAACGGCTGGAATGTTTCTCAACCAGCTCCTCGCCCATACGCTTGGTACGGCCATACTCAGTCTGCGGATCCGGCCGGTCATCTACTTCCCACTCCTCACCGACAGGCTTTTGTCCGTCAAAGACATAGTCTGTTGAGATGTAGACCAGGGTTGCCCCGTGTGCTTCTGCAGCTTTTGCCACATTTTCAGTCCCAGTCACATTGATGGCATAGTCCAGCTCTTTTCCTTCGTCCTCTGCCGCATCAACAGCGGTATAGGCTGCGCAGTGATAAACCAAGCTTGGCTTGACCTCCGCAAAGACCTTGTCCACCATTTGGTCATTGGTAATATCCATTTCTGCTACATCAACAGCCACATACTCCTCATTGCGCTCATCCAAAAGATAGCGAAGCTCTGTACCCAGCTGTCCATTCGCACCTGTAATTAAAATCATTTGTCTTTCCTTTCACATCATAAACGTTCAATGAGTTTATTATAACAAAAAAAGCAGAAAAAATCTGCTANCTTATTTACTCTTCTCTTTTATCACATAAATTGGACGATGCTTGGTTTCCATGAAGATTTTGCCGATGTATTTACCTAGGATACCGATGGTCAGCAGCTGGAATCCTCCGATAAGGAGAATGACGGTCATGAGGGACGGCCAACCCGATGTCGGATCACCAAAAACCAAGGTACGGATAATAATTACTGCCATCAGGATGAAGGCTAAAATCCAAGACAGGATGCCCCCTAAAAAAGCGATGTTGAGCGGTGCATCAGAGAAATTGACGATGCCTTCCAAAGAATAGTTGAAAAGAGACCAGAAATTCCAAGAGGTCTTACCAGCCACTCGTTCAACATTTTTGTATTCCAAGTACTCGGTATTGAAGCCAACCCAGGCAAAAATTCCCTTAGAGAAGCGATTGTACTCTGAAACTTCCAGAATGGCTTCTACCATCTGGCGGCGCATCAGTCGGAAGTCACGCGCACCATCTACCATCTCTACCTGACTAATCTTGTTAATCAGCTTATAGAACAAATTGGCAAAAAAGCTTCGGATTGGCGGCTCTCCCTCACGAGTAGTGCGGCGGGTTCCCACACAGTCCAGCTNAGGATTCGAGCCCAGCATAGCCTTCATCTCAATCAAAAGCTCTGGCGGATCCTGCAAGTCCACATCCATGACTGTCACCAAATCCCCGCTCGCCTCTTGCAAACCAGCATAGAGGGCTGCTTCTTTCCCGAAATTACGAGAAAAGGACAGATAGTGCACATCTGGACAGCGACTGCTGAGCTCACGCAAAACAGCCAAGGTTTGGTCTGTCGATCCGTCATTGACAAAAATATATTCAAACTGGTCACGGATTTGATATTTCACCGCTTCCATAGCTTCATGAAACAAAGGAATAGATTCTTCTTCATTAAAGCACGGAACAATCACCGAAATTGTCATTTAAATTACCTACTATTTTTATATATTCCATTCTATTATAACAAAAAACTAGGCGAAAACCTAGTTTTATTCTTATTTGCTCTGTCTAGAAGCCTTGAAAATTAGATAGATTCCAAGGCAATCCTCAAATCCTCAATCAAGTCATCCACATTTTCAAGGCCAATAGAGAGACGGATTTGATTTGGTGTAATGCCTGCTGCCAGCTGATCTTCTGGCGACATCTGACCATGAGTCGTCGTAGCTGGATGGACGACCAGAGACTTAGCATCTGCTACATTGGCCAAGTCAGAGAAAATCTCCAGGCTGTCAATAACTTTACGAGCTTCTTTCTCCCCACCTTTGACATTAAAGGTGAAAATTGAGCCCACGCCTTTAGGAAAATATTTTTCTGCTAAAGTATGATAAGGACTGTCAGCAAGCTTGGGATAATTGACCTGCTCAACCTTAGGATGCCCTGCTAGGAAATCTACAATCTTCTCGGCATTGGACACATGGCGCTCTACTCGCAAAGAGAGAGTTTCCAAGCCCTGCAGGAAGAGAAAGGCATTGAAGGGGGACATGGCTGCGCCCGTATCACGCAAGAGCTGAGTCCGGACAGCAGTGACAAAGGCTGCTGCTCCGACATCGCGCGTATAACTGATATCATGATAACTCGGGTCCGGATCAACAAACTGTGGAAACTTGCCAGAAGCTTCCCAGTCGAAGCGACCGCTGTCCACAATCACACCGCCGATGCTGGTTCCGTGACCGCCGATAAACTTGGTCGCAGAATGCACCGCGATATCCACTCCATGAGAAAAGACATTGATCAAATAAGGCGTAGCAAAGGTATTGTCAGAAATCAACGGAATCTTGTGAGCATGAACCAGCTCTGCCAAAGCTTCAAAGTCAGGAATATTAATCAAAGGATTGCCCAAGCTTTCAATCAGAACCAGCTTGGTATTGTCCTGAATGGCTGCTTCTACTTCAGCCAGATTTTCAATATCCACAAAAGTCGTGGTAATGCCATAGCGAGGCAGGGTTTCCTTGAGCAAATTAAAGGTGCCGCCGTAGATGGTGGAGGCTGCCACTACATGGTCGCCAGCATGCGCCAAAGCTAGAACGGTATAGGTAAGGGCCGCCATACCAGAAGCTGTTGCTAGGGCTCCGACTCCACCCTCCAAAGCCGCAATCCGCTCCTCAAAAGCAGACAGGGTCGGATTGGTAATCCGAGTGTAGATATTTCCCGGCTTGCGTAGGGCAAAGAGATCTTCTCCCTCCTGAGTATCGTCAAACACATAGGAAGTTGTCTGGTAAATAGGCAGAGCCCGCGACTTAGTTGTCGGGTCCACTGTTTGTCCGGCATGAAGCTGCAGGGTTTCAAATTTAAATTCACGTGTCATAAGGTCACCTCACTATAGTTATGTGATAAGTCTACCACTAAACGTCTCGCTTGACTAATAGAATTTCCTTATCAAAAGAAATAAAGAGAAGCTATATCTTATAGCTTCTCAGTTATAATCTCAAAAGTCGCCTGATTGCTGGGCCAGTACAGCTGCGACGAAACTTTGTCTAAAGCTACCCACTGAGCTCCTACATGCTCATCTGAAAGCTGGATTTCCTTCTGTTCTGTCAGAACTAGAAAAAGATTCTTGTGGATAGACAGATTTTCATCAATCTTTACCGTAATATCTCCAAGACTAGTCAGATTTGAACAAGCTAAGAGCAAGCCGGTCTCCTCTTTTATTTCACGAAGGCAGGCTTCTTCTGGGCTCTCACCGCTCTCAATCCCACCAGTAATGGGCTGCCAAAAGGAAACTTTCTCATCCTCCACTTTCAAGAGCAGGATTTCTCCATCCTCTGGATGATAGATCCAGGCTTCAATCGACTGTCTCATCATGATTTTTTCTCAATCGGTGCTATGCTGGCCAGCACTTTCTTCAGACCAACTTCTGGGAAATTAATCTTGAGCTCTTGACTGTTTCCACTGCCAGAGACTGCCAAAACTGTTCCATCGCCCCATTTCTTATGGTGGACAATATCTCCGATAGCCCAAGCAACTTCAGGCTTAGATGGCTGGCTCTGACTGCTCTTTCCAAAAGGCAGACTGCCAGTAGAAATCGAATTAGGAGCCGCCTGACGCTTCCGCTCTTGTAGAGCCTGGGCTAGACTCATGCCCTGACCGAATTTGCTAGTATCGCTATTGGTGTAACTGACCTTAAAGGAGCTATTTGCCGGCCGAGCCAGTCCCTGATAGTCTAGCAAGTCTGAACTGATTTCTCTCAAGAAGCGAGTAGGATGATTATAGTTGGTTTTACCATAAAGCATACGGGAATTGGCATTGGTCAGATAGAGAATCTTCTCTGCTCGGGTGATGCCAACGTAAGCAAGACGCCGCTCCTCTTCCAATTCATCCTCATCTTCAGATGCTCGGCTCAGAGGGAAGACATTTTCCTCCATTCCAACTAGAAAGACGACTGGAAATTCCAATCCCTTAGCCGCGTGAAGGGTCATCAAAGTCACTTCAGAACTCTCCTGATCTCCGTCGTCTGTATCTGCAATCAAGGCTAAGTCATTGAGAAAACGGCTGAGCTTGTCAAGACCAGACTCATCAGCAGGATTGTCTGGACTTTCATCAAAGTTCTTGGTTACAGACAGGAATTCTTCAATATTTTCAATCCGTGCTTGGCTTTCCAAGGTTGCCTGGGCTGCCAAGTATGCAGTATAACCTGTCTTTTCTAAAACGGCTTCTACCAGCTCCGTCACTGTAAAGTCATTCAAGCGCTCCCGTAAATCCAGAAGCAGATTGGCAAAATCATAGACCGCCTGAGCTGCCTTGCCCTTGACTGGCGACAGCAGGATATTAGCCGACGCATCTAGCAAGGAGATTTCCTGACTGGCTGCAAAATTCCGAATTTTCTCCACCGTTCCTGGACCGACACCACGTTTGGGCTCATTTACCACTCGCTCATAGCTGATATTGTCGCTAGGATTGGCAATAAGATTGAGATAAGAAATAACATCGCGTATCTCCTTGCGGCTGTAGAACTTGGTGCCACCGACCATAGTATAGGGAATATTGGACTTTAGCAGGGCTTCCTCCACTGTCCGTGACTGGGCATTGGTCCGGTAAAGAACTGCAAAATCCTTATGACTGTATCCTTCTCGGCTCAGCTGATCAATAGTTCGGGCGACAAAGAGAGCCTCGTCCTGCTCGTCATTAGCCCGATAGTAGACAATTTCCTCACCGTCTTCGTTTTGAGTCCAGAGATTTTTAGGACGGCGGTTTCGGTTGTTTCGGATGACTTCATTAGCTGCCTGAAGGATGGTTTTGGTGGAACGATAATTTTCCTCCAGAAGAACTACCTTAGCTTCTGGATAATCTTTTTCAAAGTCCAGGATATTCTGCATATCAGCTCCCCGCCAGCCATAGATAGACTGGTCAGCATCTCCGACCACACAGATATTCTTAAAGCGGGAAGCCAAGAGCTTAACCAGCTGGTACTGGGCATGGTTGGTATCCTGATACTCGTCCACATGGATGTACTGATAGCGTTGCTGGTAGTAGGTTAGGACGTCAGGATTTTGATCAAAAAGTCGCAAAGTAAGCATGATCAAGTCATCAAAGTCCATGGCCTCAGACTGGCGCAATTCCTTTTGATAGGTCGTGTAACACTTAGCCACAATCTCTGTATACATATCACCAGCTAGATTCGCATAGGTCACCTCATCAATCAGGTCGTTCTTAGCATTAGAAATAGTACCCAGAATGGCGCGCTCATTCCACTTTTTAGGATCTAGATTGAGATTTTTAAGAATCCGTTTCATCAGAGTCCGCTGTTCGCCTGGATCAACGATTGTGAAGTTGCGGTTGTAGCCAATATGGTCTGCCTCTCGCCTCAGGATGCGCACACACATGGAGTGGAAGGTGGCAATTAAGCAGTCTTGGGCCTCCGTTTTAAGTTTTTCAGCCCGTTCTCTCATCTCCCGCGCAGCCTTATTAGTAAAGGTAATGGCAAGGATATTCCAAGGATTGACCATCTTCTCATCAATCAAATAGGCAATACGGTGGGTCAGGACACGGGTCTTACCCGAACCAGCTCCCGCCATTATCAGCAAAGGCCCTTCTGTTGTCTGGACCGCCTCAGCCTGACGGTCATTCATACCGTTTAATAAAGGATGCATTTTTCTTCCTCTTTCAAAGTCAATGCTACTATTATAACAAAAATCCTGATGAAGCTAAACCAGAAAGAAGAGGAATTTCTGATTTTAGATTAGATTTTAGGAAAAGTCATTTAAGACGCCCTAAGCCCGAAGGAAATTGAAAATCAGGCCTATTTTTGCTATAATATGCCCATATGAGACTTAGAACATCTGTCCAGAGATGACATTTCTTCTCAAGTCTCTTTTCCATTCTGCTGCCCCACTTAGAAAGAAAGGCTGTCATGAAAAATCCTAGTAACAATCTGAAGCTAGCGGAGAGAGGAGCCATCCTTTCCATCGCTACCTATCTGATTCTCTCCGCGGTCAAGATTATCGCAGGCTCCACTCTCCAGTCCTCCAGTCTGACAGCCGATGGCTTCAACAATGTCTCTGATATTGTGGCTAATATCGCCGTTTTAATTGGCCTGCGTATGGCCAGAAAACCAGCCGACCGTGACCATCGCTTCGGCCACTGGAAGATAGAAGATCTGGCCAGTCTCGTCACATCTTTTATCATGTTTTTCGTTGGATTTGATGTCTTGATAGAAACCATTCAGAAAATCATCTCCAACCAAGAAACCAAGCTTGACCCTATTGGTGCCGTGGTCGGAATCATCTCGGCAATCATTATGTTAGGTGTTTATTTTTACAATAAAACACTGGCTAAAAAAGCTCACTCCAAGGCTCTGGATGCTGCAGCCAAGGACAACCTGTCAGACGCTGTCACTTCTATCGGCACTTCAGTTGCTATCATTGCCAGCGCCTTTAACTTTCCAATAGTTGATAAGCTGGCAGCCATTGTCATTACCTTCTTCATTCTTAAGACAGCCTATGACATCTTTATGGAATCTTCCTTCAGCCTGTCCGACGGCTTTGATGAAAGCCTGCTGCAGGACTACAAGCAAGCTATCCTGGAAATTCCTAAAATCACTCAGGTTAAGTCCCAGCGGGGTAGGACCTATGGCAGTAATATCTATCTAGATATTATTCTTGAAATGAATCCAGATTTATCTGTTTTTGAAAGCCATGAGATTGCGGACCAAGTTGAGGATATGTTGATGGAGCGCTTTGGGGTCTTTGACATTGACATTCATATCGAGCCCGCTCCCATTCCTGAAGATGAGAGATTGGAAAATCTTTACCCAAACTTGCTCATGCGTGAGCAGCTCGTGGAGCAAGGCAGCCAACTGGATACGCTTCTGTCAGCAGAATTTCTCTATATTTCCCAAGATGGCCGACAGCTGAACAAGGCTGAATTTCAGGTAGAAAGAGCCTCAAAAACACCTATCAAAAACTTTGAACTGCTTTCTGTCAGCCAGAAAACCAAGCTCATCCGCTATGAAATGGACGGTGTCATCCATACCAGCCTCTGGCGCCGCCACGAAGTATGGCAAAACATCTTTCACCAAGAGACACGAAAAAACCAGTCTGATGACTAAGTCAGTCTGGCTTTTTCATTGCAACACATCATTCATTTCCCCGTATAATAGATAACAGTAATACTATCTAGACTTTGCAAATTTGTTGGTTTCTCTTTAGCTTTCAGGCCGTCTTTTTCAGGATTATAAGACAAATGATAGTTGTCATAGCTATCATCTAGGTAGGTATAAATCTTTATCTTATCATTAACAAGGAACGTAGTTTCTCTTGCCTGTCCAAAAGGCTTTCTTGAAATCTTTGTAAATTCAATTTTTTCAACATTTTCATAGTGATTCAGTAAAAATAAAGCCAGCCCCTCTTCCTGATTGCGCACCTTTACTTTTTCCTCAGTCGTCAGCCAAGCATTTTGTCCAGAGTAAATAACATCCGTCTCACCCGCATCTTTAAAACTTGTGACCTTCTCTTTCTTTTTCAGACGAAAAGTCAATTCTGTCGAATCAGTGTGAGAGCTATCATTTATATTATAGTTTTCATCTTTTGAGTCCAAAGAAACATGTGGGATATAACTGGTGTCATTTACTATGAGACTAACGGAATCCTCTTTCCATAAATTTCCCTTGGATTTTCACCATCTCTATTTACTATACTGCTGCATGCTGTCAAAAAATTTAGAGCCAGTATAGCAAAAAATAATAATTTCTTCTTTCTTGACTTCAAAAGCAATCTCCTTTTTGCGGTCTTTTGATATTAGTATACCACATCAGGACAAGTATCTTTATGTTTACTTGTAACTTTAAAGTTGATTTTCAAAGAAAAAAACCAAGGCTCGCCCTGCCTTGGTTGAAAATAGACTTCAATTTACTTATTCNTAATAAAACCAAATTCATTAAGANGTGAGAGTCGGAACTCCACCACTCCCTTGATTTGACTGGCTTTTATGAGTCCAAATTCTCGGCTGTCCTTGGTATTTTCACGTCGGTCATTAAGAATCAGATAAGAATCTTTAGTAATTTTATCAGACTTTGAGTCTTTTAAATCCATAATAGAGAAATCATGAGTATAGTAACCCGAACTTCCTGCTGAAGCCAAATATTTCTCGCGCATTTTCTCAATGTATTCTTCCGACATGACCTGGCCGTTCAGGTAAAGGAGATCATCCATATAGGTTACCTGATCTTTTTCTTGGGCAATGACCCGGCCGACATAGTCTTTACCGTCCACTTCATAGAGGACAAAGTCTCCACGCTTGATGTCTTGCTTTCTCGTCGCCAAGACCAAGTCATTCTTTGCCACATAAGCATTGCTGTCTTGTTCAGTCACCCGATAAGGCGTATAAATAAAAACTCTCAACCCTATAATGATAGCTGCTAGAACTGAAAAAATAATGACATTTCTTAATAAATCTCTCTTTAACATCTGTCTCTCCCATCTCTTTTATACCATTATATCATTTTTAGACAAAATAGACAAAGGGACAATCTTATTTCAAAAATCAAAACGCTGACGTGTCCTTCTTCCCACACAAGATAATGATCATCACTTCGACNAGAGAAAAAACCGATGATTTTTCAATCAACGGTTCTTTTTTGGCTCTATAATTTCTGTAGTGGGTAAAACTACCATAGGAATTATGGAGCCTATTTTGTTGTAGAAAAAAAGTCCCATAAGACCTATAATGAAAAGTGACCAAACCATCATTAGAAAGAATCTTATGGAACAATTAAATTTTATCACAAACTTACTCGGAATTAAAGACAAGAACATTATAATCTTGAATTATCTGGATTCTAAAACACATAAAGAAATCATCGCTAAGCTTGATTACCCTGCATCTAAATGTCACAACTGTCATGGACAAATGGCTAAATATGACTTCCAAAAAGAATCTAAAATTCCCTATCTAGAGTGTGCGGGCTACAAGACTCTCATTCGATTGAGAAAACGACGTTTTCGTTGTAAAGTCTGCGGGAAAATGGCTGTCGCAGAGACTTCCTTAGTCAAGAAGAACCACCAAATCTCAACGATCGTCAACCAGAAAATCACTCAAAAATTAATCGAGAAAATCCCTATGACTGCTATCGCCGAAAGTTTATCCATCTCTACTTCAACAGTCATTCGTAAATTGAAAGAATTTAAATTCAAGACAGATTTATCTTCCCTTCCAACTCACATGTCTTGGGATGAGTATGGCTTCAAGAAAGGTAAGATGAGCTTCATTGCACAGGATTTTGATTCCAGAAAGATCGTAGCTATCCTTGATGGGCGGACTCAAGTAACTATTCGCAATCATTTCCTTCGTTATTCTAGACAGGTGAGAAGTCGTGTGAAAGTCATTATCATGGACATGTTTAGTCCCTACTACGATATTGCTAGAAAACTTTTTCCAAATGCAAAAATTGTTCTCGACCGCTTTCACATTGTCCAGCATCTCAGTCGAGCTATGAATCGTCTTCGCATCCAAATTATGAATCAGTTTGATCGGAGATCGCACGAATATAAAGAACTGAAACGTTACTGGAAACTCATTCAACAGGATAGCCGTAAACTCAGTGATAAACGTTTTTATCGACCAACTTTTCGGTCACACTTGACCAATAAAGAGGTTCTAGAAAAGCTGCTTTCATACTCTCAAGAACTTAGACAGCACTATAATCTCTATCAACTCCTACTCTTTCATTTTCAAGAGAAACAAACGGAACATTTCTTTAGTCTTATTGAAGAAACAATTTCTTCTGTAAATCCTATTTTTCAAACTGTTTTCAAGACCTTTTCGAAAGATAAAGACAAGATCATGAATGCACTGGAACTTCCCTACTCAAACGCAAAACTAGAGGCTACCAATAATATCATCAAAGTCATCAAGCGAAATGCTTTTGGCTTCCGGAACTTTGACAACTTTAAAACTAGAATTCTCATTGCTTTGAACATCAAAAAGGAGAGAACCAATTTGGTCCTCTCCAGGGTATAGCTTTTCATCAACCCACTACAGTTGACAAAGAGCCTCTTTTTTATTATCTTAGATTAACGTACTGTACGGATACGCATTGTGTTGGTACGAACTGCTTCACCAAGCGGCACACCAGCAACGATAACGATATCATCACCAGATTCAACCAAGCCTTGCTCAACCGCAATCTTTTCAGCGATGTCAAACATATCATCTGTGTTAGATGGCCTGTTTGTAGTCACTGGAATTACACCCCAGTTCAGCATAAGACCGCGTTGAGTCAATTCGTCGAAAGTGATAGCCAAGATATCAGCATTTGGACGGTATTTAGAAATCAAGCGAGCTGTGTGACCAGTCTTAGTAAGGGTAACTACCAACTTGATATCCATTGAGTTTGTAGCATCTTTAACTGCTGAAGCCATAACTTCAGTCTTAGAGTTACGCTCAAAGTTATCAGTTGTCAAACGGCCATATTCGTTAAGAAGGGTTTGAGCATTCTTATCGATAGTAGCCATTGTTGTTACTGACTCAAGTGGGTATTTACCATTTGCAGACTCGCCTGAAAGCATAGTTGCATCAGTTCCGTCGATAACAGCGTTAAATACGTCTGATACTTCTGAACGAGTTGCACGTGGTTTTTCTGTCATGGTTTCAAGCATGTTAGTTGCTGTGATAACCACTTTACCAGCTGCATTTACCTTAGTGATGATCATCTTTTGGTAAACTGGAACCATTTCGAATGGTACTTCGATACCCATGTCACCACGGGCAATCATGATACCGTCAGCAGCTTCAATGATTTCGTCCAAGTTATCGATACCTTGTTGGTTTTCGATTTTCGCGAACAATTGAACATGGCCATTACCAGTTTCTTCACAGATTGCACGAACTTCGTTGACGTCTTTTGCAGTACGTACAAATGAAATAGCAATGAAGTTAATTCCTTGCTCAAGACCAAAGCGGATATCGTCATTGTCACGCTCAGCAAGTGCTGGGAAAGGAATCTTAGTGTTAGGGATGTTCACACCTTTTTGCTTAGCAATGATGCCGTCGTTTTCAACTTCTACTTCAAATTCACGAGTAGCATCGTCTTTAGCAATAACACGAAGACCAAGTTTACCATCGTCAACCAATACTTGACGGCCAACTTCAACATCATCGTAGATGTCCAATCCGCCAGCAACGTTCAAAGCAATTACTTCACGAGTAGATTTGATACCTTGCTTAGTAGCAACACGGATTTTTTCACCAGTCTTGTATGAATACTCTTTTGCATCGCCTTCGAACAATTCTGTACGAATTTCTGGTCCTTTTGTATCAAGAAGGAAACCAACTTTTTGGCCAGCAATTTCTTCTGCACGCTTAACAGTTGCCATGCGCTCTCCTTGCTCAGCATGGTCACCGTGTGAGAAGTTGAAACGGAATGTGTTTGCGCCAGCTTCAATCAACTTAGCAATGTTTTGAGCTGATGCTTCAACATCCAGCTTTTCTCCCCAATATCCGTCATCACCGAATTTTTTACCACCGCGGATTTCTACCGCAGGACCTAATGTTGCAACGATTTTTACACGTTTATTCATGATTGTATGAAACTCCTTCTCTATTTGGCCTCTTGGCCTGAATAACAAATAATAATTAAATATTGATGCTGCGGTTCAAATCAGCCAAGTCCAGATCAGCCTTGTGCGGATTATTGACGACAATCTTGCCTTCAGCAGTCAAGCTAAAGAGTGCTCCTTCTTCAGCAGTTCCCAGGATTGGGCTTTCAACCATCTGCTCATTGCGGATTCCAACAGCAACTCCGCCGATACCTGCTTTAAGCAGTTTAACAGCATGTGCTCCCATACGAGATGCAAGAACACGGTCACGCGCAGTCGGTGAGCCTCCACGCTGGATATGTCCGAGCTCTGTGACACGCAAATCGCTCATATCTCCAGCTTCTTTCAGCTTTTCAGCAAATTCATCCGCTGACATGACACCCTCAGCCAAGACGATGATGTTGTGCTTCTTACCCTTGGCATAGCCACTCTTAATGCTTTCAACAACTTCTTCGATCTTGAAACCTTCTTCAGGAACGATGATTTCGTCCGCACCAGATGCAATACCTGCCCAGAGAGCAATATCACCAGCATTACGTCCCATTACTTCGATAACGAAAGTACGACGGTGACTGGATGAGGTATCCCGAATCTTGTCAATCGCATCCATGGCTGTAGTAACAGCTGTATCAAAACCGATAGTGAAGTCTGTTCCGACGATATCATTGTCAATGGTTCCTGGAACACCGACAGCTGGGAAGCCATGCTCTGTCAAGCGCATCGCACCGTGGTAAGATCCATCACCACCGATAACAACGACACCTTCGATTCCATGTTTTTTAAGCTGCTCAATCCCTTTCAGCTGCCCTTCAACTTGGGCAAACTCAGGGTAACGAGCAGAGTGAAGGAAAGTTCCACCGCGAGAAATAATGTCACCAACTGATGTCGCATCAAGTGGATAAATCTCGCCAGCTACCATTCCAGCGTAACCATCATAAATCCCGTAAACTTCCATTCCTTCGGAAATTGCTTTACGAACAACCGCACGGATGGCAGCATTCATACCAGGGGCATCACCACCACTAGTCAAAACAGCAATACGTTTCATTTCGCTTTTTGCTCCTTTTTCTTTTTAACATTCTTATAGATTATACCACAATCATCATGAAAATTCTCTTATTTTCCATATTTTTTAACGAAAAATCGTTTTCATAGTATAATTCTTCAATTCCTCTTGCAGCTGCTCCGATTTCTCCACTCGGAAATGCGGTGCAGATATGGTTCGCTTCTCATCTTCATAGCGCAGGACAACCGGAATATTACCGGGGTATTTCTGCAAAATATGAGATATTGCCCGATCATGCTCATGTCCAGCAAGTTTTATCCAGAACCGTTCTGTAGTGGCTTCTTCTATATCTGACAAGACCAACTGTAAGCGTCCATCCCGTTCCTGCATCTTGCCGGTCAAGTAGTAAATCCCCTTCTCCTTAATACGTTCGGCCAACTGACGATAGGTATCAGGAAAGAGGGTAACATCCAGTTTTTTCTTCGTATCTGAAACCTGCAAGAAGGCCATATTCTCGCCCTTTTTGGTCCGGATAGTCTTAATAGACTGGACTTGAGCTAAAATCCTAGCTCTGCTATTTTCGGTCAGCTCACTAATCCAGCTAAAGGGCTGGTCCGCTTCTTTGGCCAGTTTAACCAAGGGGTGATCACTAAGCCCCACACCGATAATGCTCTGTTCCAGCTCAAACTTTTCAGCATCGCTAAAATCCTGAGCCTCTGTCCAAGAGTAGGTCGTATCCGCAAAGAGGCTGCCCAGCTCATCCGCAAATACAAATAGATTAGGCAGATTGGCTAGAATTTTTTGGCGATTTTTCTCAAAACTGTCAAAGAGCCCCAGCTGGATCAGAGGAGTCAGCAGCGGAATCTTATGGTAATTCTGAGGCAGGCGCAGAATAAAGTCTTCTACCCCAGTAAAGGCAGCATTTTGTCGCTCTTCGATAATCCAGTATGCCAAATCCCTAGGCAAGCCTTTGATATTTTTCAGGCCTAAAAAAATCTTCTTATCCTGAAACTTATCATGGTAGGGGATATTGTTAATACTGAGGGGCGCTGTTTCAAAGTCAAAACTCAGGGCATCGGTGATATAGTCGCTGCTAGAATAATTGAGCATGACATCAAAGAAAACATCTGGATAATGAGCCTTGAAGTAAGCCAACTGAAAGGCCAGAGCTGAGTAGGCGTAGGCATGGCTGCGGTTGAAGCCATAACCAGCAAACTTCTCCATAATAGCAAAGACTTCCTTGGCTTTGGATTCCGAGTGACCTAGCTTGAGAGCACCTGCAACAAAGTCCTCCTGCATGCGGTGCATTTCAGCAGCACTTTTCTTACCCATTGCCCGCCGCAAAATATCGGCTTTCCCCAGACTAAAGCCACCAAAACGCTGGGCTACCTGCATAACCTGCTCTTGGTAGAGCATGATACCGTAAGTCGGAGCTAGAATATCAGCCAAACTGTCATCAATCAGCTCCACCTGCTCCAGCCCATGCTTTCTCTTGACAAAATTGTCGATGTAATCACTGGCTCCAGGACGATTGAGAGAGGTTGTGGCCACTACTTCTTCAAAGCAAACTGGCTGAACCCGCTTGAGCAGGCTGATAGCACCCGGCTGCTCAAACTGGAAAATGCCCTTGGTCTGGCCAGCCGCAAAGAGTTTCAGAGTTTCTGCATCCTCCAAGTCAATCTCTGCAATCTCAATATCTACCTCATATTTTTTCAGGGTTGCTTCTTTCATCCGCTGGACAAAGGTCAGATTGCGCAAGCCCAGAAAGTCCATCTTAAGCAGACCGTTGCTCTCCACACCGTGGGCATCATATTGGGTGATATACATGTCCTCACCGTATTTGAGCGGTATCTGGTCTGTCAGGTCATTGTCACTCATCACAACGCCGGCTGCATGGATAGAAGTCTGACGGGGATGACCTTCAATTTTTTTAGCAATATCAAAGGCCTTTTGATATTCTAGTTTGCTATTGATAATCTGACGAAAGCCCATATTTTTCTCATAAGCAGAGGTCAGACTATCCCCGAAGCGGATTTTCTTGGTGATATTGGTTAGCTCATACTCTGGCAGACCGAAACGCTTGAAAACATCGCGAATGGCCTGCTTGGCTCCGAAAGTCGAGTAGGTCACAATCTGAGCCGCATGCATACTGCCATAGCGGTCACGAACATAGCGGATAAACTCTGGCCGGTAAACATCAGGAATATCGATATCAATATCGGGCATGGTATAGCGCTCTAGATTGAGAAAGCGCTCAAAGAGCAGGTTGTTCTTGACTGGGTCAATCCCAGTAATCTCCAAAGCATAGGCCACCAGACTGCCAACAGCAGATCCTCGGCCCATGCCCATATAGTAGCCCTGACTGCGACCAAAGCGCAGCAAATCCCAGACAATGAGAAAATAATCATCAAAGCCCATCTGATGAATGACAGCCAGCTCCTGGTCCAGCCGTTCCTGATAAAGTTTACCTGTTAAACCGCGTTTTTTTAAGCCAGCTTCGGAGCGCTCCCGCAACTCTTCCACGGCTGGTCGCTCCCGATTAAAGCGGGGCAGTTTCAGCTCCCTATTGATATCATAGTGAACATGACGGACTAGCTTCTCAAGATTAGCCAAACTCTCTGGGAAAGTTTCCTTAAAAGCTCCTGCCAGAGCATCTGGTGCCAGCAAAAACTCATGATTGGGAAGGCTGCCAATCTCCCGCAGGCTGGCATTTTCTCGAATAGCCCGGAGCATCTGCAAGGTTTCCAAATCCCCCCTATCAAAATATCGGACGGTATGCAGGGGCAGGGTTGGTCGACCAAACTCCTGCTGGAGCGTTGCTGGAAAGACTCCAACATAAAAATCCAACCCCAAATCCAGATCTGCTACTCCGTCAAAAGCAGGAACAATCACAGCCAACCCCTTAAAGAGATGCTGGAAATCCTCCCAGTTTTTTTGTCCCATCATCTTGAGAGTCGAGACTTTCATCAGATTGCGATAGCCTTGACTGTCCAAGGCCAGCAGACGGAGATGAAGCTCCTGCTCTGCCTTGATCAGACTCAGCTCCAAGCCTAAAAGCGGCTGCAGTCCCGCAGATTCGGCTTCCTCTAAGAAATGATAAGCCCCATAGAGATTGTTCACATCCATCATGCCCAGATGACTGTATCCTAACTCCTTGGCTTTTTGCACATATTTCTTTATCGGGATTAAGCTATCCATAAAACTGTAAACAGTCTTGGTATCAAGTTGTATCACCACATTTTTCTCCTTGAACATGCTTTGCTTCTTCTTATAACTATTATACCGCAATTCACTGAATGAGGGAAATAGGAGTTTGACCGAACAGAAAGATTCCATTCATCCTTTCCGGCTTTCTTTGCCATTTTCCTAAGGAAAAGGTATAATAATTGTAAATTGAAGAAAATAAAGGAGACATGTATGAATCAGTATCCTCTGGTCTATCTTGACCATGTCCATAAAAATTATGGTGACGCACCCGCCCTCTATGATGTAAGCTTAAACATCCAGCCTGGCAGAATCATCGGACTTCTAGGTCCTAATGGCAGCGGCAAGACAACTATTATCAAGCTTATCAATGGTCTCTTGCAGCCCACCTCTGGCCATATTTATCTCAAAGGCGTGGAACCTTCACCTGAGACCAAAAGAATCGTTTCCTATCTGCCAGATACGACTTATCTAAGCGACAGCTCTAAAGTGATTGAAGCTGTAAAATATTTCCAAGATTTTTATGATAATTTTGACAGCGCGAAAGCCATGCAGCTTCTAAAGGATCTTCATATTGATCCTCAAGCGCGCATCGGAAGCCTTTCAAAAGGAAACAAAGAAAAAATGCAGCTCATTCTGGTCATGAGCCGCCATGCGGAACTCTATATCCTAGACGAGCCTATCGGTGGTGTCGATCCGGCTGCTCGCGACTATATCCTGCAGACCATCATTCAAAATCGCACACCTCAGTCTTCTGTCATCATTTCCACCCACTTGATCGCAGATATCGAGCCAATATTGGACGAAGTAATCCTGATTAACCAAGGTCAGATCTTTTTGCATGAAAATGCTAATCAGCTGCGTCAACAGTACAATCAATCCATTGATAATCTCTTCCGCAGCCAGTTTCGCTTTTATTAGGAGGACTTCATTATATGTTTGGAAAACTATTTAAATACGACTTTAAGTCTAATTACAAATGGTATTGTATCACCTTTGCCATTCTTCTCACTCTATCAGTCTTTATGGGAATCATAGCTGGCAGCATCCTAAGACCTGAGGCAATGAATCGCTATAGTGAACATCCATTGTCTATTAGTGGTGTTATTATCACTTTCTATCTACTATTTCTCTTGCTGTTTTCTGCATCTTGCGCAGTCTTTCTATCCAATACCATCATTATTATCCGTCGATTTTATAAAAATGTCTTTGGGCGAGAAGGCTACCTGACTTGGACCTTGCCGGTCACCCCGCATCAGATTCTTCTGTCCAAGCTTCTTTCCGCATTTGTTTGGACCCTCTTGTGTATGCTGACCATGTTTATTAGTGGTTTAGTCATCTTTGGCATTGCGCTTCCCCTTGTAGGCTTTTCATTCAATGAGATTTTTAAATATATCGGTGAAATACCAGATTTGTGGCTATGGATTGTCAAATACGGCTTCCTTAATCTCCTTCAAATCCTTTCTGGTATCCTCTTCTTTTACCTAGCAATCTCAGTCGGACAGCTTTTCAAGAAGAATCGGATTATGATGGCTGTGCTCTTCGGATTTTTGATTTGGACTGTTCTGGCAGTCCTGTCACTCTTATTACCTAGTTCTTTTGATTCATATGGACTACTTAGTTTATATGATTATAGTTACTCCTCTTCGGAATTTGAACAGATGCTAGATGGTTTCATTATTATCCGAATCGTCTTTGAACTCGTCAAAATTTTCGGTTTCTATTTTACAATCTATGCCATCGTAAAAAACAAACTAAATCTGCAATAAGCAAAACAAGGTTGAAACAAAACGTTTCAACCTTGTTTATTTTTACTTCAGAATAATCGCTGCCACGATGGGGCTGACCAGAACGTACATGAGGCCGGTCACGCCAATCGCAAGTCCTGCCATAGCTCCTGCGACCTGGCCGTATTTAAAGGCGGTTCCCGTTCCTACCGCATGGCCTGTTCCCCCTAAAGCTAGACCAATAGCTACCGGGTCTGTGATTTTTAAGAGCTTAAGAAGCGTTGGTCCTAATACACTGGTCAGAATGCCCGTCGCAACCACCACCACTAATGTCACTGTGGCAAGCCCTTGCAGCTTGTCTGTGATACCGACAGCCATGGCCGTTGTGACAGATTTCGGAAAAAGAGAAACAGCCAGAAAGAAATCCATTCCNAAAAACTTAGCCAGTAAAGCAGTGAAGCTGGTATTGACTACAACCGCCGCAAAGGTCCCAATCAAAATACTGCGTGCATGGTGCTTCATCAAATGAAAAGTCTTGTAAAGCGGAATCCCCAAAGCAACCGTAGATGGCACAATTAGGTTGTTTAAATAGGAGCCGCCGACATAGTAATCCTTGTAGGAAATACCGGTTAATTTTAAAAATGCAATAACCAAAACTGCTGCAATCAGCAACGGTGTTGTCAAAGGATGAGGAAATCTCCGAAAAATCAATAGACCACAAAGATAGGCCAAGATAGATAAGGCAAGGCCAAAGAGAGGGTTGCTCCATAAATCAGACATTGCTGGCGTCTCCTTCCTCATAATCTCCTTCAAAACGAGTCTTAATCAGCTGCACCACAACTGCAATCACGCAGACATTAAGCACAATCGCTCCTAAAACAATCAAAATAATCGGCAGCAGATAAGGCGCGATGACCTGAAATTTATCCATGATACCAACCGCAGGAGGCAGAAAAAGGATGGTCATATTTGCCAAAAGAAAATTGCCAACCATGCTGATATGACGCAGGCGTAGGAGCTTGAACTGCAGAGCCAAAAACAGCAAAACCAGACCTATGATACTGCCCGGAACAGGCAGGTGGAAAACACTTGAAATCCCTTCTCCAACGAGGGAAATCATAAAAATAATCATCAACTGAACGTATAATTTCATACCAAACCTCCATCACTTGTATATCCAGTTTACTCCTTTTCAGAAAAATATCAAGGTGCTTTCAGAAATTAAAACCTTTACATCCAAAATTTGCTTATAAAAATTCCCTCCATTGTCTATAATAGAGGGTCTTTCTTATTTAGCAGTCGTCTGAGTAGTTTACTAGACAGATGCTAGATGGATTGAATTATAAAGAAAATCATGAGCACAATCAGGGAAAGGCTTGCTAAAAGAACTAGGATTTTCTTTGCGAGGTGGGTTTCCCAGTAGCCTGACTTGCCAATCGATGTATTAGTTTCTCTATAAAATTGCTGGTTTTCTCTGGGAAGCAGACTAACCAGCAAAATCAAGACAAGGGCTGCTACAATGGTAAGTGTAATCAATATTGTTTGCATTTTATTTCCTCAAGGCTCCAATCAATGTAAAAATCAAGCCAATCAAGATCATCAAGCCCAAGGCAATGACAAAAACCTTGTTGAGGTTTTCACCCAGGCTGGCCTTCTCCTTCTTGGGCTTGCCATGCTTAAGCTCATCTAACCGTCCCTCAATATCCTTATGAAATAAATCTTTTTTAGCCATGCTGACCTCCTAACAAGCTTTGGAGAGTCTCCTGATAAAGACTGACGGGTACATCATTGGCATGTCGGCCTTGAGCTTGCAAGGCTGACCGCATCTGCTCAACACCAGATAAGGCTTCTTCCAAAGTTGATGCCAGTTGAGCTGGCTGGCTGCTGTCGAAAATATGCTGTTGGGCAATGTAGTGCCTATCATGCAGTGTCTGCTCAAAGCCTAGAATCAAGAGATTGTTCTCAAAAGCCTTGCGCACTGCCTGCAGGACCTGACCGCCGTGATTGATATCCAGATAAATGTCTGATTCCAAGTAGAGCTGCTCGATCTGCTTGAGACTGGCATTTTGATAAAGGACGACATTCTTATAGGACAGCATAGACAAGAGCTTAGGCGACATTTCCGTAAGGGCAGCAATGCGAAAGACTAGCTGCGGCAGGGACTGAACCAAGGTTTCTAAGCCTTCAATCTGATCCGAATGGGTCAGGATTAAGGCATCTTTTCGTAGGTAGTTGTCCCGCTTGAAGTCATAATGATAGCCCAGATGTAGGAACTTCTGCTGCTGGTCAGCTGCAGCTAGACTCTTGGCCTTTTCATAAGTTGCTAAATCTGGAATGACAATGGTCTGCGCCCGCAGCTGACTATTTTCTAGAATCAGCTGCATATTGCCCGGAAGCTCATCATACAGAGGCTCCTGCCAAAAGAGAATATCCTGGCCAGACCGGCCGGTCAAGTTGTGGGAAACTAGGAAAGAATAAGCCAGCGAATTAAAGAGAATGTGATCCAAGTCAAAGTCTAGCCGCTCTAAAAAGAAACGGATAAAATCCACTCGGCTTTTAAAAATCCGCAAGGGCTCTTGGTCTAAAGTCAGGATGATGTCACCAGTGGCATGATTTTCCACGATACGCTCCTGACCATCAGTGCTGTAATAGGTTGTGTTGAAAGCTTCCTGTCCTGATTTATAGGCTGTTTTAGCAAAGCAGCGGCCTTGCTTATTATAGCGCTCACTCAGTCGTAGCTGGCCTTTTTTATCCAGCCAGTCTACCTGCTTGACCAGCCGGCCCTTGGCTTGACTGGCATAGTGAATCCGTGCCCTTTCTTCTCCCATGTCACTGACACGCGCCGACTGATGGTCACCTGTGATTTCCCAGAAAGGTGGCACTGGTACTTGATTGAAAAAGAGCGGATGGTCTACTCCCTCTTCATCCCCCAGAAAGTAAGTATAGGGGGAGATCATGTCATCCGGCAGAAAGCCATTGGCCTCAATGACAATGGTCGGACAGTCATAGCCAGCTGCAAGGAGGGAATCATGCAGATCCTGGGTTTCCTGATTGTAATAATCAAAGAGCTGAATCATCTCTGACCTCCTTTAAAAGCTGGGACCAAGCCGCTTCAACTCGGCTGGTCAAATAATTCTCGGCCACTTGATAAGAGTGTTGGCTCATCTCCTGCTGGCGTCCTTGGCTAAAAAGAGCTACTATCTTCTCCACAAAAGCAGCAATAATCTGATCCTCGACCTGATTGGAACTGACCGGTATCAGATAACCATTTTTACCATCATCGATAAAAGTCTGATTGCCATAGCGGACATCAAAGCCGATGAGAGGCAGACCCGATCCAACTGCTTCCATGAGCGTTAGACCAAAGCCTTCACTGGTTGAAGCCGTCAGATAAAGCTCATAACCTACATAAATCTGGCTCAAATCTGCATGCCCCTTGAGCCGAATGTAGTCCTGAGCTCCTGCTTCCTCAATCCTGCGGCGCAGCTTCTCCTCTTCGCCCCCCTTACCGTAAATGTCAAGAGTCAGCTCAGGCAGCTGGGCATGGGCTTGGACAGTCGCTGCCACTAGCCAATCGATATGCTTTTCCGTAGCGAGACGCGAAGCCGTAATCATAGAGAAAGGCTTGCGAGGCTCTTTGGGATAAGTCAACTGGTCGAGACTCCCCACCGGTATGGTGACAATCTTGGGCTGCTTGTCCGAGTAATGCTGAAACTGCTGCTCTAGAATCGCTTTCTGAGCCTCTGTTGCCACGATGAAAAAGTCCACCTTATCAGCATTGGTAAACTGGTAGTCATAGAAATTATTCCAGAGAATGTAGTCGTCACTGCTGGCATTTTCACTAAAATGCTCTGCATGGACCACCACTCCCAGCTTAGCCTTCTGACTCTCCTCAAAGACAACCTGACCAATCCCAGTCTCCCTATCCAAGATGACCACATCATCAGATTTCAACTCCAAGCTCTGAAGAAAATAACGAACCAGCTCAGCCTTGGAATAGAAAATCCGATCCGGAAAGCGATAGAGCTCTTCCTGACCATCCTCTATCAGCATGTCATAGGCCACACTGCCGTCTTCGTGGTAAAAACGGCGCTGGTAGAGGGTTGCGGCGTCATTGTGGGGTGCGAAGTACTCACTGGCATAGCGGACATAGGAGAAATAATCCTTGCGAATCAATCTCCCCCGCGAGACATACTCCACATGCTCGACAAAGTCCTGGTCTTCCTGCCGCAGATAGCAAGTGATAAACTGATCATCCTGCGGATAGAAATAGCGGACAATCTTGCCCTCTCTCTCCGAGCGCTCCGGCTGACCTGCGACTTGAGCCAGCACCTGATCCAGCGTCACCGTCGTTGGTGCAATCTTGACATCAGTAAAGTAATTATAAAGCCAGATAACTTCCTCATCCAGAAAACCAATATTTTCCGTCAAATGCTGAATATTATCCGCTAAAATCATATCCATAAAGATAAACTTAGCCGGCTGCTGGATCCTGCGCAGAAGCTGGGCCCGATAAGCTTGGGCGTATTCTACACCGCTGCTGGCCCAGCCAATGCCTAAGTTGATGTTATATACTGTCATATTCTCCTCGTCTTACGGGAAGTACATGATGACTTCTCCTTTAGGGTTGAGTGCCAATTCACTCATCAAAAGATTCTTGACAATCTGCTGTTTCATGCGCTCCTTCATATATTCAAAGCCATCGTAAGCCTCTTGATAATATTCTACCAGAGGATTTTTCATAGAGAAATGCTGACCGCTCAAGGCCGTCTTGAGTTGCTGCAGATAGTCCACCTGCTCGACCCAGTTCTCATCAATAGCCTTGAGAACGGACACCCGCTGAAAATGGGTGAATAGCTTGTCAGACTTGAGATAGGCTTTCTTTGCCTGCAATTCCTGCTCAGCAATATCCTGCAAGAGCTCTGCAATTTTCTCCGGCGAATAAATATCAAAATCATAAGGAATACGCTCAGCATGGTAGCTGAAATGGTCTAAAATAAAGCGATAGAGGTCAGCCCGTGTCGCATAGGACTGCTCATAGGCCGCCTGATGAATAACCTGACGGAGGACGCTGCTGATTTCTTCATCGATCCGCTCCTCAGCTTGAATCAGGCGATTGCGCTCAGCATAGGTAATCTCCCGCTGAATCTTCATGCACTGGGCATATTCCAGCGTCATCCGACGGGACATCTTGGAGCTGCTTTCACTAGCTCTCTGAGCCTTAGCCACCAAGTGTCTGAAACGACGCTGTCCCAGCTGGACTGGATGCTGCTGAACTTCTTCAGTTGAATAGTCCTTGTAGAGCTTCTTGAGCCAATCTGGCCCCCACTTCCTGAGCAGATCATCCTCTAGCGAGATGAAAAACTTACTAATCCCCGGATCACCTTGGCGGCCTGAACGGCCACGAATCTGTAGGTCAATCCGCTGGTTCTCCATCCGCTCAGTACCAATCACCACGAGACCACCCAAATCAGCGACACCCGGTCCCAACTTTATATCCGTACCGCGGCCGGCCATGGATGTAGCCACCGTCACAGCACCTTTCTGCCCAGACTCTGCGATGATCTGCGCCTCACGCGCCGCATTGTTGGCATTGAGCAGATTGTGGGCGATGCCTTCTCTCAGCAGTAGGGAAGAGTAAATCTCTGACATCTCCACTGAGCCGGTGAAAATCAAGAGTGGATTGCCTTGAGCATGGTAGTGCTTGACCTCGTCTAGTGAAGCAAAGACTTTTTCTGGCAGAGTCTGATAAAGCTGGTCTGGCAAATCCTGTCGAATAACTGGCTGGTTGGTCGGGATCTTGATGACAGACATGGAGTAAGTCTCCATAAACTCGCTCTCCACCACCTTGCCGGTTCCAGTCATACCAGAGATTTTCCGGAAGAGCCGGAAGAGATTCTGATAGGTGATGGAAGCCATGGCCCGCGTTTCCTCCGTCAGCTTGACATGCTCCTTGGCCTCAATGGCCTGGTGCTGGCCTCCCTGAAGCCGGGTCATTTCCAGCAGACGGCCGGTTGCGCGGTCCAGAAGTACAACTTCTGCTTCTTTGTCACCCTGGCGGACAACATAGTCCTTATCCTTCTTGTAGAGCTTGTGGGCCCGCAAGGCTAGATTGAGGTGGCGGACCAACTCTTGATTTTCCTTGGAAAAAAGATGCTCCAAGTCAAGAAAAGACTCTGCCGCCAGAATACCTTTCGATGTCAGCCAGACTTCATTTTTCTCGTCATCGTAGTGGTAGTCCTCTTCTTCTTTCAAAGTCGTAATGAAGGTATCCATGATACTATAGAAGTTTGACTGAACCCGAGGAGCACCAGAGATAACCAAAGGTACCTGAGCGCTATCCAAGAGAATGGAGTCAATCTCGTCTATGATGACATAGTTGAAAGGACTAAGATATTGGCTATCCTTATTCTCTGCGAGATTCTCAATCAAATAGTCAAAGCCCAAGGCACTATTGGTCGTATAGACAATATCCGCCTGATAAATCAGACGCTTCTGCTTGGGCGTCAAATTTTCAGTCTCATCAGCTACCACCGCTGCCTCAATAGTCAACCCCAGAAAACGATAGACCTGCCCCATTTCCTGAGCGTCCCTCAGAGCCAGATAGGTATTGGTGGTCACCAGCATAGCTCCTTGACCAGACAGGGCATTGAGATAGAGCGGCATGGTAGCCGTCAGAGTCTTGCCCTCTCCCGTAGCCATCTCAGCGACATTTCCTTCATGGAGAACAATCGCCCCCATAACCTGAACATCGTAGGGAAACATGCCCAGCACCCGCTTGTCCGCTTCCCGCACCACAGCATAAGCCTCCGGCAGCAAGTCGTCTAAAGTCTCACCTGCGGCCAGTCTCTCCTTAAATTCCTGAGTTTTCTTCCGCAGCTCAGCGTCTGTCAGACCAGCCATTTCTGACTCAAAGCTCTTGACTTTGGCTAAGATTTTCTTTAAGCGCTGAATTTGAAAATGATTTTTAATCATCAGACTCCTCTATGATTTGGTCAATGTTTAGGCAATGAAACTCTAAGGACTCAACTCCTGCACTCAGCAGCTGAACCTTATAACTATAGGCTTCGTTGGGATAGGTGAAGATCATACTCTCCGAGCGCTCCACTTGATTGCTGATTTCTTTCTCATAGCGGTCAAAGAAGATGATTTTCAGAAAGACGCTGGATTCAGGATAGGTGGTCATATCTCTAGACAGGCAATAGCGAGCTCCCTTTTTGAGCAAGGGGAGAGCAGGCACCTGCCGGTCTCGCTGATAGTTCCATTTGGAAGACCATTCATGGATGGTCTGTCCGGAGGCCATCAGTTTATTTTCAAAAAATATATGTGAAGGGGAATGAATAATAAGGGTAGTTCCATAGAGATAGGTAAAGTCAGTCATTTTACCAGCTGCCGAAACCCCTCTCAGCTCTCCCCAGTAAATGCCCTTTCTTTTTTGAATGTTCATTTCTTTCTCCCAAATTCCTTTTCCAATATCATTCGATAATAATTCATAAACCAAGACACAGACACAGCTAAGTCGTCATTATGCCGTCCTGGGACACCTCTGCTAATCAGCTTAGCCTCAGTCAGATGAAGAGCCGCTACCAGGTCCTCATAGGCCGTCGGATCATAGTCTTCTTCCTTCATATAGGCGATACCAAAGGTCGTCCGACTGAAATCAGCCTTCTCAAACTTACGCCAGTAGCGTTGATTCAGCTCCTCTACATGCTCCTTATCTTTGCCACCCGTGTGACGGTGAAGGACATCTAGAGCCGTCGGAAAGACCTCGGGCAGGCGTAAACGGCCACGTTGGGCAATAGTGCCTAGATTTCCCAAGGGCTTGGACAAAACGATAGCCCGCGGACGAAACTCCGATCCGTAATAAACAGCACCGTAGGTCCCCATTGACATCCCCGACAGGATTAGGTCCCGCTCGGTAAAGCCCAGAAAGTCCAAATGCTCTTGGATAATCTTATGAATACTGCTCTCCAGCTCCTGACTGCCCAGATAGAACATACCGCCATCCACGCGCGGATCTGAAAACAAGAGAAAAGGACAGCCCAGACTCCGCATCATTCCGAAGCCCTCGAAGCCTTCCGCCCGACGGTAACCAGAGAAATAAACAGCCAAAGGTGGCTTCAAATCTCCTGGATAAAAGAAGTAATTAAGCTCTTGTCGATGGCTATCGCGAAAAATCTTCCCACCCAGAACATACTTACCAAACTCAAAGCGGGTCAGACGCTGATGCAGAGCACCAACCTGAATCTGTCCCTTGCCTCTAGCCTCCAGACTGACGCCCAGATAGGAAGTAAAGTCATTGTCCAGAACCATGGATTCCCGCATATCCTCTTCTGCGAAAACAGTCTCGCGAGCAATGTCCGCAGTCGATCCTTCCTGGATGTTATAGAGGCGCAGCCGCAGCTCACAGCTGCCTGACTTTTCATANTCAAGCCAGAGTTCAACTGGATTGAACTTGTTGGCAATAATATTATATTTCCAAGACAGGATTGGCTGAAAGTCCTGACCAAAGTCACCTTCCAGCTCTAGATTTTCATAGCCATTGTAGCAAATCTTCCCGCGAAAGCCGGGACTGACCACCATATCGAGCGGGGTCATCTTATCGCCATACTGACCGGAAAAGAGAGCCTTGGACAGCTTGCGGAGCAGGTCAGCTCGATCGCTCATATCCGTTGGCTGAGCGCAGTGACGCTTGAGAAAGTACTCAATATCCGCTTCCTGGGTTTCCTGTTCCTGATCATAGAAAACCGTATAAGGGATAATCTTGGCCTCAATCATAAACAAATCTGGAATCCGACGCAAATCGTCCACCAGAATCGCATCAAACTTGCCAATCTTATCCATCTCCATGACCTTTTTGATAGCTAGATTGGAGTTGGGAAAGAAATAATACCAGGCCATATTGTCCGGAATAGCAAGCTCTTTGCTCCAGTCGCTTGAACCAATCTGTAAGATTTTCAGCTTATTTTGCATTCTCAGCCTCCTTGAGCCACTGCTCCCACCGGCCAATCAGCTCTAGACCAGTATTATGATGGATTTTTTCAATGGAATAAATCAAGGCCTGGTTCCAATTTTTCAAACCTTCCAAGTAATAGTTTGCAGCAGTCGGTAGATCAGAGATAGAGTCCAAGATATAGCCATTTTGCAGATGGGTCACATAGTCCGAGCCCACCAGATTGATCTGCGGAATCCCGGCAGAAATCCCAGCAATCTGCGTATAGAGATTGGGCTGCTCACTCAGGTCAATGATTAACCGCGTATCATCCAGCTCCTGAATCAAGCTAAGCTCGTCCGTGATATTCTTAATGGTGAAGCGGAGGTCCTGTTCCTGATTTTCCAGCAGGGCATTCTCAGCCTGCTCACTGCGGCGGTAGTTCTTGATAAATTCATAGCGATTCAGATACTCATCAATAACCTCCTGCACCTTGGTCTCCACCTTTTGGATTCCTTCCTGCCAAGCATTGTAAACACCGACAGTCAGCTCCGTATCCGGATGCTTGGCCACATAGTGGAGAACCTTGAAGATGGCATAGTCATTAATCCCTTCTTCCAGATTAATCTGATAAAAAATCTTGGATTCGCGGCGGCGTTGGCTCTTGCCCAGCTGCAGACGGGTATCAAAAGGCGACAGGTAATGCACCTTCTGAGCCTGCCTAGGCAGGTAACGCTGAATAGCCTTCTTGAAGTCCATGCGGTCAGTCAAGACTAAATCTGCCTGCTGCAAATCTTCTTCTAAAGCTGGCCAATCCACTGTATGATTGCGCTCGTGGAAAAAGCTGAGAATGATTTGAACATTCTTGGGCAATAAACGCAAAATAGCTTGGTTGTATAAAGGATGCGCTGCCAGGACGAAGCGGCTGTCTGCTCCTGCATTGCGCTCCATATAGTGGCCCAGCTTCTCCAAGATCAAATCCGGCATGCGGTCATACTCCAGCTTATCAAAGTCCAGTAAGTAAGCCGGATTGACCTCTACTCGACTATCGTCAGGCTTCAGATGCTCGCGAATCCGCCAGTCACCATCCGGCTGCAGGTAGTCCTGATAAAGGGGCTGCCCCTCTTCATAATAGGTGATACTGGAGACAAAGCCCCGATCATCAAAGATATAAAACTTGTCCAGCTGGTCATTCGTGAAAAACTTGATGAAGCTGATAAAGCCTTCTACTCCAAACTCGACATGGGCATAGAGCTGTCCCTGCCTGCGAACCATGATTAGAAAGGGCGTATAGATAAATTCACAGTCTGGTTCCCAGTCCAGATCCTTGATTTGCAGGACCTGCATGTCCTTAGAGTCAATCCCCTGAATCTCGTCAAAGACCGAGTAATAGTCCGTCTCAAAAATATCCTGCCGATGCAATAGGTAGCGGGCATGCGGCATATAGGCTGGCAAAAGCAGCTGGACTGGCAAATTTTCACTTTGAAAAATCCGAATCTGATGAATCGAGTCATCAAACTCCAGTCGCTGCATAGAGCGGTACCAAGGGATAATATCCCGGTGCCAAATCCGATCCCCACTGCCACTCCATGAAGGAATAAAGTAATACATAGTTTCTCCTACAACAATGAACGATAACGGTCATTAAGCGTCAAGGCATCCACCTCGTCCTTAATAGAAAAGACCATTCCGATAAAAATCATAAAAATCCCCGGAATCATACTGAGCCTCAGATAGCGAATGTCCAGAAGGACCACCATCATAGGCAGACCAGAAATCAGGATAAGATAGAAAGCCCCCACTAGTGCAAAATAGGTCACCAAACCATTGATATACCGGCGGGTTGCTCCTCCCGGATAAACATTTTCAATATACTCTCCACTCTTTTGCATCCGTTCAGCAATCTGGTCGCCACTTATATTGATAAAGGCGAAGGCCAGCGCCAGGATGAAAATGGTCAGCAGATAAAGGATAAACCAAGCTGGACTTCCCATAGACAGCGCTTCTATCCACTGATCAATCAGCTGATTGTTCGGCTGGAGAAAGTGGATAATCAAAAGGAAATACTGGGGAATGCTGACCAAGGTCATAGCGTACATAATCGGCATCCCACCAGCAGGGTTTAGACGAATATCCAGATAAGAGTACTTCTTGAAACGGTTATGAATATTGATCTTATTGACTGGAATTCGGTACTTGGACCGCTCAACTGTAACAGCCAGATAGAGAAAGACTAGACTGAAAACCAGCATCAAGGCTAGCCAAAGTGAAGAAATCTTCAGCTCCTTGATGGAGTTCCAAATATCCTGTGGAATGTAGGCAATCATGCTGGCCATGACAATCATGATGGAGCCGCCAAGTCCCATGGCAGCATTCAAATCCGTCAACCAAATGAGAAAGTAGGTCCCAGCCATCAAGACCAAGGTATCTAAGACCATAATCGTAGTCATATCCACCCCACCTGCTTCTTGCAGAGGCAGGTTTAAGACCAGCGCCACGGACTGAATCAAAGCAATGACCAAAGTCAGCAGCATCCGCCGCCTTTCCTGTACTTCCAGAGGGAGCTTACTCAAGCCTAGGCGCTTAGACACAGCAAACATCTGCCAGATCAGCATAGAGGACATCCAAGGAGACAGACCGACAGAAAAGAGCGACATACTGCGCAGATTCCCACCCATCAGAGCTGTCGCATAGTTCAAGGTAGTAGAGGTCCCGTCCATGGCAGCTGCCTTACTCATATCGATGAAAGGCAGGGTCAGCTTGGTTCCCAAGACATAGATAAATAAGAAAAATAAGGTCCACAGAAACTTCTTGATAATGACCGGTTTAAAAAATGACTTCACACTGACTCCTCATGACGATGGCTGGAAAGGCTCTAAGATAAGACTTCCATCACCGCATCTACTAAGACTTTCTTGCTAAAATAACCTTCCTTGAGCAGGAAAGAGAACTTTCTAACCCGCTCGACCATAGCCTGATATTCCTCTGCAGTCAGATTTTCAACGATCCGACTGGCCTCTTCCAGACTGTCTACTACAAAGCCCAGACCGCGCTCGCGAATCAGCTCTGCATTGGACAGGTAAGAAGGGACGATGACCGGAATCCCAGCTGCCAGATAGGTGGCAGACTTATGAGAGATATTGAGGCCGTAGTATTCCGGCTCGTCTGCTGGATTTTCCTCAACACCCCAGACCAGACCTAGACCGCCCTTGGACAGCTCCAAAAGCAACTCTGGCCGGCTGACCCAGCCGCGATAGCTGACATTGGCATCTGGATTTGATTCTTCCTCAGGCGAAAAAATCTCCAGCGGCGTTGCATAAGACCAGTTGCTCAGATGCGGAAAACGCTCCACACTTCCCGCGAAATACAGCTTAGGCGCAAACTGAGGCTGGTGCAAGGGCAAATCATAGGGATGATCCCACATGCGTTGGATCAAAATCTTGTCCACAGTCAGCCCCTCTGCCTGAAGCTTGTCCCGCATCTGCTCAGAAGGCACGATGACCGCATCTGACTGATTGTACATATCGATATACTCTGGCATCAGATAGTAGTTTGACGGGAACATCAGCGGCGGTACATCATGGATAAAGGTCACCAGCTTGGCCTGCAAAATCTTCAGCTTGCTGATAAAGGCCTGGTCAAACTCCCGGCCGTTCCAAGTCGGCGACTGATAGATAACCACATCGCCATAGCCCACACTGGCCATGATACCGTCCAGACGACGACTGAGTTCCGACTGGCTGTCACTGTATATATCGTAAAAATAAAAACTCAATTCATTGAAGCCCAGCTGCTTGGCTAGCTTGGTCACATCATTCTGGGCAATCAAGGCCGTACTCTGGCCAGACATACCGTATAGATTGGTAATATTAACTTTCATATTCTTTTTCTAATCTTCATTCCTGAGCCAGATTGGCAACAATCTGACTGTCATAAGCTTGGTCGTCTCTAAACTCAATATCTTGATCAAAGTTGTGCTCAGCTGTATGCTTGTGTGACAGCTTGACCTTGTGGCTAGCTCCCATCTGGAACCATTCATACTCTGAGTCAATATGCCCAATATCCAACGCTCTATAGCCTTCTTGAACCAGTTCATAGACCAAGACCTTAGCCGTCGGACCCAGCATGGTCAAAATCAGACGATTATCCGCATGCTCTCGAACTGCTTGCTTAATCGCCTCCAGTTTGCTGTAGGCATTGCGCGAAGGACAGATAATCCGCTTGATGGATTTAGCCCCGTCAAAGAGGTCATTGCCCACACCAGAGCGAGAAGTCAAGCCCTCTACGATCAAGAGGTCTTTGTCCTGCCAAAGCTGCTTAAGCTTTGCAAAATAGCCCGCAGACGGCGTCTTATCTTCCAAGTCAATATAAGGACGGGAAATAAAGGTCGATCCATACCAAGGTGCTCGGCAAATATTTTTATATTTCTCAAGAAAATGTGGCAAATGATTTAGACTCCAAAAATTTTGGGCATCAATGGAATAGCGCTCTAACCCTGTAAAGACATCGGGCAGACAAATCATCAAACGCTCATCGCTTTCCATAGACATAATCTCTCTCAAGCGCGCTGACAGTTCTGGATCAAAGTCCTGATAGACGATACTACGGCCCGCAACCAAATCCATCTCCCCATCTCCAAAACGAACCACTGAAGCACCTTTCTCCAAGAGATAATCCAGCGACTGGTTGATAGAGAGTACAGAAATCTGCCGCTCCTCAGGCTCGGCTAAGCCCAGCTTCTCAATAGCCTGCACCATGACTTCAGGGTTATCAGCTGGAAAGACTTCCTGCCCCTGCTGATCATGGGCTGTACTATCAAAGGCAAAGACTGGCTTGCCAGCAGACTTAAAGCGAGCAATAATGTCCCCTACCTCATCACCAGCATTGATATCCAGCAACAGCTGAGACTTGGTTTCCAGCGACTCCAAGAGAGCCGGAATGCCCGCTATATCTGAACTGACGCTGACATTAGGATACTGGAGCAGACGCGTGATTGGCTCTGCCACCACTACCGGTGCCGCGATGTAGAAATGACAGGCAGGCAGGGCTTGAATCAGATAGTTGATATGCATCAGGTCACAAGAGTAGGTGTAGACTAGGCAGGACAGACTTGAGCCCTCTTCCCCTTCCACCATCTTTTGAGTCAGGGCTCCGACTGGCTCCTGCATATCCGACCAATCCAGCCCCTGATAGAACCACCAAACCTCACGATAGATGGACTGGGTATACTCTTTCCAAGGCTTGCGCTCGGTCAGATAATGAATCACAGGCGGATAGAGACCTTTTTCTGGCTCATAGTCCGAAAAGGTCGTGTGCAGCGTAATGCAGTTATAAGCAAAAGGCAGCTCCATCCAGCGGTTTTCAAAGAGCATATTGAGAATGCTTTGATCATCCTGAGTAACTTTATCATGTAGGTTATCAGTCATCTCAATCAATTGGCCTGCAATATCGTTTTCTCTCCAGTAGTTCACATTAATTAGTAAAACACCTGAATTAAAAATCTGCTCGCCAAAGTATACTTCTCCACCCAGATCTCTTACCGCTCCAAGCGGATAGGAACCTAAATCAACTGCAAAAATTTCTGATAAATCACGTGTTACTACAATATCGCAGTCCAAATAAAGAGCTTGATCTTCCTCTACAAAAGTAGCCGTAAAATATCTCAAAAAAACTGAATAATGGATATTTGTCTTATATTGACTAATATGACTGCCATCCACCCGAGCATTGACAATCTGGCAGTCCAGCTTGGCCAGCTTTTTCCGCATGCTGACAAACCACTCTGTCGGAAAGTCACTGTTGATGACATAAAACTTGATAAAGCGATTGTGGCAGACGATGGACTTAATGGTGGTTAAGACCTGCTCACTATAGGCAGCATTAGCCGCCAGCACCACAGCCCGAAAGGCTTGCGGCTTCTCTTTTTTCATCAGACTGCGCAGCTTTCTCACCATCTCCTGAGGGTGCTCATGGGGATAGACCAGTTCTTCCTTTTCATTTTTCTTAGTATTGTCAAAAGCCAGAACCGGCTTGCTAAGTGCCTTGAAACGACGGCTCAGTTCATAGTGCTCGTTCCCATGGTGAATATCCAAATAGACCTGGCACTTATCAATGAGCTCATCCAGCACTGCATGGATAACCTGTGGATAGAGATGGATATTTTCATAGCGATCCAAAGAACGCAGATAATCTCCCATATCTGTGTAACAGGCTATATAAAAATGAACGTTAGGCAGGGACTGGGCTAAAAACTCTATCTGCTCTAGCTCCTGTACATCTGTCAGGAGCATGCAGTTCAGAGCTGCCTTCTCCCAACGGTCTTGCATCTCAAACTCTCCCCGATGATGGGCTGAAATCTCCGCCAAGCTCAAGGCCTGAAAGTCCCACCAAAGCTGACGATAGCGATAGCTAACTTCCGAGTTCCAAGGCTTGCGGAAGGTTGTATAGTGGATAATCAGAGGTTCCTGATCCAGCTCAAAATGACCATTCCAGCCGCTGTAAAAGGCCACTAAGTCATGGCCTACCTGCAGATTGTAAATCTTATCCAAGGGCAGCCAATCCTGAGCCAACACATGATTTAAAACCGTCTGATCGCCGTTGAAATCCTCCATCTGGCCAGACTGGACCAAACCTATGATGCGATCCGTTTCCTTGATAAAGGTCTCCTGCAGCTGCTTTTCTTTCCATGCTCGATTATCAATTAGCAGAACGCCAGAGTTAAAGCCATAACCTCCAGCATCTCCAACCGCAGCCACAAGCTTGCCTTCCAGAGAAATATCACATAAAGGCTGCAAGTCCCCATTGACCACCAAATCGCTGTCCAGGTAAAGGACACGCTCCTCTACCACAAACTGCGGAATGAAATAGCGAGCATAGGCTGCTGAGCTGATATGGTCCTGCGTCAGCCACTCTGGACTGATAGTCACTTGGTCCAAGCTAACATTGACTAATTCACTGTCCAGCTGCTCGGCCAGATCATTAAAATCACGGAACCATTCGTCACTCAATCCCTGATTGAAAACATAGATTTTTACATTTTTATTGTAATATAAAATCGACTTAATTGTAGTCGAAACTTGCTCCTGATAGGCCTGATCCCCAACCAAAACAATCGTTTTCATTTCTTCCCTTACTCTTTCATTTCATAAACTCATAAACATCATTTCTATACTTGATATTATATAAAATATTGTCCAAAAAATCTATATTCTCAAGGACTTTCCTGCAGAATAAAGAACACTTTTTTTCTACTAAATTGTCAAAAAAACAGGAAGTTGTCAAAACTTCCTGTTTCTATTGCCTATCAGTTTCTTTTTACTAGTTTCTAGTCTAGGATTTTAGGAAGCAAGTACCAGAAATAACCAAGTTATTTCCTTAAGACTTGCTCTGTCCATCACTTCCACAGCTCACTAATTGAGTGAACTTTCGACAGACTAAAAGATAAACTGATCTGCTCTATTTACTGCTACTCCTCAGAGTCGCTTTTCTTTTTACGTCTCTTGAAGGCCAAGCCCAATGCTCCTAAGCCCAGAGCCAGGATGGAAGCCTTGCTCTCCGTTTCCCCTGTCTGAGGCAGACGACCTCTGGAAATCAGATCCAGCTCAGACTGTCTTGCTGAAGCGGACAGACTTTCAGATGTGCTCTGACTAGCTGACAGACTCGTCGACAGGCTTTCCGATACAGACTGACTGACACGGGCAAGCTCGCTGAGACTGACTGCTACTGACAGTGACTCACTTGTAGAAAGACTGAGTGAGTAGAATTCCTTCTCATGAACCAGATCCAGCTGACTATGCAAGACTGAGGTGCTGGTGCTCACTGAGGTAGACTCACTGATTGACTGAGAATCGCTAATCGAAGCACTTTCCGAACCAGACAGGCTAGCCGAAATACTTGCGGATTCTGAAGCACTTACTGACGCATTCGTTGAGGCGGACGTGCTGGCGGATACAGAGGCACTTGTCGACGCAGATTCACTTGCACTTACGGACGCACTCGTCGACGCAGATGTACTTGCGGATACTGATGCGCTCGTGGATGCTGATTCACTCGCTTTCGCAGATGAGCTAGTTGAAGCTGACGTGCTCGCACTTACAGATGCACTCGTGGATGCAGACGTACTTGCGGATACTGATGCACTTGTAGACGCTGATTCACTTGCACTCACTGACGCACTCGTTGAGGCGGACGTACTTGCACTTACGGACGCGCTCGTGGAGGCGGATTCGCTCGCACTTACAGACGCACTCGTTGATGCAGATGTACTTGCGGATACTGATGCACTTGTAGACGCTGATTCACTTGCACTCACTGACGCACTCGTCGATGCAGACGTACTTGCACTTACGGACGCGCTCGTGGACGCGGACGTGCTGGCGCTGACTGATGCGCTCGTCGATGCAGACGTGCTGGCACTTACAGATGCACTCGTGGAGGCGGACGTGCTTGCTGATACAGACGCGCTAGTAGACGCGGACGTGCTGGCAGATACAGATGCACTGGTCGACTCTGATGTGCTTGCGGATACTGATGCACTTGTAGACGCTGATTCACTTGCACTCACTGACGCACTCGTCGATGCAGACGTACTTGCACTTACGGACGCGCTCGTGGACGCGGACGTGCTGGCGCTGACTGATGCGCTCGTCAATGCAGACGTGCTGGCACTTACAGATGCACTCGTGGAGGCGGACGTGCTTGCTGATACAGACGCGCTAGTAGACGCGGACGTGCTGGCAGATACAGATGCACTGGTCGACTCTGATGTGCTTGCTGAAACGGACGCACTCGTGGAGGCGGAAGTACTTGCGCTTACTGAAGCACTCGTTGAAGCGGATGTACTTGCAGATACGGATGCGCTAGTTGATGCTGACGTACTTGCACTTACGGACGCGCTGGTTGACGCAGACATGCTGGCAGATACAGACGCACTTGTTGATGCCGACGTGCTGGCAGATACAGACGCGCTCGTGGACGCGGATGTACTTGCGGATACAGAAGCGCTGGTAGACGCGGACGTACTTGCGGATACGGATGCGCTAGTTGATGCTGACGTACTTGCACTTACAGACGCGCTCGTGGACGCTGACGTGCTGGCACTCACTGACGCGCTGGTTGACGCAGACATGCTTGCAGATACAGACGCACTTGTTGATGCCAACGTGCTGGCAGATACAGACGCGCTTGTGGACGCTGANGTACTTGCACTTACAGACGCACTCGTTGAGGCAGACGTACTTGCACTTACTGATGCACTCGTTGAGGCAGATGTACTTGCACTTACAGACGCACTCGTTGAGGCAGATGTACTTGCAGATACAGATGCGCTAGTCGATGCGGACGTACTTGCAGATACTGACGCGCTAGTCGACGAAGACGTGCTTGCACTTGTAGACGCGCTCGTTGAAGCTGACGTACTTGCAGACACTGATGCGCTTGTGGACGCTGACGTACTTGCAGATACTGATGCACTCGTTGAAGCTGACGTACTTGCACTTACTGATGCACTCGTCGACGCTGACGTACTTGCAGACACAGACGCGCTTGTGGACGCTGAAGTACTTGCACTTACGGATGCACTCGTTGAGGCGGACATACTTGCACTTACGGATGCACTCGTCGATGCAGACATACTTGCGGATACAGAGGCACTCGTCGATGCGGACGTACTTGCACTTACGGATGCACTCGTCGACGCTGACGTACTTGCTGATACGGACGCACTTGTGGAAGCGGATGTGCTTGCAGATACAGATGCGCTGGTAGACGCAGACGTGCTTGCACTTGTAGACGCGCTCGTTGAGGCGGACGTACTTGCAGATACTGACGCACTGGTTGACGCAGATTCACTTGCAGATACTGACGCACTCGTCGATGCGGACGTACTTGCACTTACTGACGCGCTAGTCGACGCAGACGTGCTTGCACTTGTAGACGCGCTCGTTGATGCGGACGTACTTGCAGATACTGACGCACTGGTTGACGCAGATTCACTTGCAGATACAGATGCGCTGGTAGACGCTGATGTGCTTGCAGAAACTGATGCACTCGTTGAGGCAGATGTACTTGCAGACACAGACGCGCTTGTGGACGCTGACGTACTTGCACTTACAGACGCACTCGTTGATGCGGACGTACTTGCAGATACTGACGCACTGGTTGACGCAGATTCACTTGCAGATACTGACGCACTGGTTGACGCAGATTCACTTGCAGATACTGACGCACTGGTTGACGCAGATTCACTTGCAGATACAGATGCGCTGGTAGACGCTGATGTGCTTGCAGATACAGATGCGCTGGTAGACGCAGACGTGCTTGCACTTGTAGACGCGCTCGTTGAGGCGGACGTACTTGCAGATACTGACGCACTGGTTGACGCAGATTCACTTGCAGATACTGACGCACTCGTTGAGGCGGACGTACTTGCAGATACTGACGCACTGGTTGACGCAGATTCACTTGCAGATACTGACGCACTCGTTGAGGCAGATGTACTTGCACTTACCGACGCACTCGTTGAGGCAGATGTACTTGCAGATACAGATGCGCTCGTTGATGCNGACGTACTTGCAGATACTGACGCGCTTGTGGAAGCGGATGTGCTTGCAGATACAGATGCACTCGTCGACGCTGACGTACTTGCAGACACAGACGCGCTGGTCGATGCGGACGTACTTGCACTTACTGACGCGCTAGTCGACGCAGACGTGCTTGCACTTGTAGACGCGCTCGTTGAAGCTGACGTACTTGCACTTACTGACGCACTGGTTGACGCAGATTCACTTGCAGATACAGATGCGCTGGTAGACGCTGATGTGCTTGCAGAAACTGATGCACTCGTCGACGCTGAGGTGCTTGCGCTTACTGATGCACTCGTTGAGGCAGATGTACTTGCACTTACCGACGCACTCGTTGAGGCAGATGTACTTGCAGATACAGATGCGCTCGTCGATGCGGACGTACTTGCAGATACTGACGCGCTTGTGGAAGCGGATGTGCTTGCACTTACTGATGCACTCGTCGACGCTGACGTACTTGCAGACACAGACGCGCTGGTCGATGCGGACGTACTTGCACTTACTGAAGCGCTAGTCGACGCAGACGTGCTTGCACTTGTAGACGCGCTCGTTGAAGCTGACGTACTTGCACTTACTGACGCACTGGTTGACGCAGATTCACTTGCAGATACAGATGCGCTGGTAGACGCTGATGTGCTTGCAGAAACTGATGCACTCGTCGACGCTGAGGTGCTTGCGCTTACTGATGCACTCGTTGAAGCCGAGATACTTGCGCTCACTGACGCGCTGGTAGACGCGGACGTACTTGCACTTGTAGACGCGCTCGTTGAAGCTGACGTACTTGCAGATACTGACGCACTGGTTGACGCAGATTCACTTGCAGATACTGACGCNCTCGTNGANGCNGATGTACTTGCACTTACCGACGCACTCGTTGAGGCAGATGTACTTGCAGATACAGATGCGCTCGTTGAAGCTGACGTACTTGCAGATACTGCAGATACTGACGCGCTTGTGGAAGCGGATGTGCTTGCAGA
>NZ_RJMM01000011.1 GCF_003943655.1 Streptococcus sanguinis | reverse complement strand
CTATCGAAGAAGAATTTGGTGTAACTGCAGCTGCTCCTGTAGCTGTAGCTGCTGCTGGTGCTGGTGAAGCTGCCGCTGCTAAAGATTCGTTTGACGTTGAATTGACTGCAGCTGGCGACAAGAAAGTCGGCGTTATCAAAGTTGTACGCGAAATCACTGGTCTTGGCCTTAAAGAAGCTAAAGAACTTGTTGATGGTGCACCAAACGTTATCAAAGAAGGCGTTGCTGCAGCAGAAGCTGAAGAACTTAAAGCTAAATTGGAAGAAGCAGGCGCTTCAGTTACTCTTAAATAATAGAGTTTCCAATCATAGAAATCAACCAAGTCGAAAGACTTGGTTTTTTTGTATCCCAAAATCATTTTTATGTTAAAACGCTAACAAAAAATAGGATTGTATGATATAATTTAGACAGATTATTGCGATTTAGGAGATATTATGAATAAGATAAAAGTTATATGAGATTGTTGATTAGGGAATTTTTGTTAGGGGGATTCAGATGAATGAATGCAATGGCTTACTGTTGCTCATTCTCTGGTTGAAGGATTTGTTATTCTTTTTAGAATAATTTGAAAGGGATTTTAATGAAAAAGTTTTTTGGGGAGAAGCAAACTCGGTTTGCTTTTAGGAAATTAGCTGTCGGGCTTGTTTCGGCTGCTATTTCTAGTTTGTTTTTTGTTTCTATCGTTGGGGTTGACTCTGTTCAAGCGCAGGAGAAGTTGAATGTTCACTATAAATACGTGACAGATACTGAAATAACTCCGCAAGAAAAGGAGTTGATTGTAAGTGGATTTCCTAAAATGTCAGAAGGCAACGAGGAGACTTACTATCTTGTCTACAGGTTAAACTCAAATACTGGAGCAAAAACCTTACCGAATACAGGCGACAGCAACAATTCCAATACAATGATGACGGCCGGTCTGTTAACGACGATAGGATTGGTTGTTTTTGTTGTGTCAAAAAGAAAGGTTAAAAGCAAGTTCCTATTGACTGTGTTGGTGGGTGCTGGTGTTGGAGGAGGTTTGATACTATCCGTCGATGCGTTGGAAAATGGGATCTTGCTGCAGTATAATGCCGAATATCAAGTGTCAGCTGGGGAAAGTCTGCCGTCACCAGGTGAAATCTCGGGCTCCTCAAGATGAAGTCTTGTCTGGCCGAGTAGCTAAGCCAGAATTATTATACAAAGAAGAGACTGTTGAAACTGAGATAGCCTTTGGAGAACAAATACAAGAAAATCCGGATTTACCTGAAGGTACTGTAATAGTAAAACAAGAAGGCAAACCAGGCCGTAAAATCGAAGTCGTTCGAATTTTTACTGTAGATATTGCGGAAGTTTCTAGAGAGGTTCTTTCGACTAAAATAGAGGAAGCGACTCCTAAAATAGTGGAAAAAGGGACTAAAAAGCTTGAAACGCCTAGCGAAAAACCAGTGGGTGCTAACTTGGTCGCTCCCGAGCAAGTTACACCATTACCGGAATACACAGGAACTCAAGCCGGTGCGGTAGTCGCTCCCGAGCAAGTCGCTTCCTTACCAGAATACACAGGTGTCCAATCCGGCGCAATTGTTGAGCCTGAGCAGGTGGCTTCATTGCCTGATTATTCAGGTACATTATCTGGAGCTATAGTTGAGCCTGAACAAATTGAACCGGAGATCGGAGGCATCCAATCCGGGGCAATAGTAGAACCTGCGCAAGTTACTCCATTACCTGAATACACTGGTGTTCAAGCAGGTTCAGTAGTGTCACCTGAACAAGCTACACCCTTACCAGAGTATACGGGGACTCAAGCAGGTGCAGTAGTAGAACCTGAACAAGTCACTCCGTTACCTGAATACACTGGTGTTCAAGCAGGAGCCATAGTTGAGCCAGAACAAGTTTCTTCCTTGCCGGAATATACAGACACACAATCAGGAGCGGTAGTGGAACCTGAGCAGGTCGCTCCATTACCTGAGTATACAGATGTCCAAGCAGGAGCAATCGTAGAACCTGAACAAGTGACTCCATTGCCAGAGTACACAGGAGTCCAATCTGGAGCCATAGTTGAGCCCGAGCATGTAGAGTCTCCGCAAGAGTATACTGGAAACATCGAACCAGCAGCGCCAGAAGCAGAAAATCCTGCTGAAAAAGCTGAGGAGCCGAAAGAGCAGAAGCAAGAACCAGAAAAGAATATCGAGCTAAGAAATGTATCTGATGTAGAGCTATATAGTCTAACTGATGGAAAATACAAACAGCACGTTTCTCTGGATGCAGTTCCAAGCGATCGAGAGAATTATTTCGTGAAAGTGAAATCATCTAAATTTAAAGATGTCTTCTTGCCGATTTCTTCAATAGTCGATAGCACAAAAGATGGTCAGCCAGTTTATAAAATTACTGCAAGTGCGGAAAAATTAAAACAGGATGTTGACAATAAGTACCAGAACAATTTTACTTTCTATCTAGCTAAAAAGGCTGAGAGAGAAGTCACAAACTTTACTTCCTTTAGTAACCTAGTCCAAGCTATAAATAATAATCTTGGCGGAATCTATTATTTAGGTGCTAGTCTTAATGCCAATGAGGTCGAACTAGAAAATAGCTCTAGCAGTTATATAAAGGGCAGATTTACTGGTAAACTCTTTGGCAGCAAAGACGGAAAAAATTATGCTATCTATAACTTGAAGAAGCCTTTATTTGACACTTTGAGCGCTGCTACTGTAGAAAATCTGACTCTTAAAGATGTGAATATCTCAGGAAAAACTGATATTGGTGCCCTTGCAAATGAAGCCAATAATGCAACAAGGATTAACAATGTCCATGTAGACGGTGTTCTGGCTGGTGAACGAGGTATTGGTGGCTTGGTGTGGAGGGCAGATAATTCTAAGATTACCAATAGCAGTTTCAAGGGAAGAATTGTTAACTCCTATGAAACGAGGTCACCATACAATATTGGAGGATTAGTAGGTCAACTGACTGGTATCAATGCAGTAGTTGACAAGTCAAAAGCTACAATTACCATCTCGTCAAATGCGGATAGCACAAACCAAACTGTCGGCGGCCTTGCAGGTCTTGTCGAGAAAGATGCGCTTATCAGCAATAGTTACGCTGAGGGCAACATTAATAATGTGAAGCGCTTTGGAAGCGTTGCTGGTATAGCTGGCTACTTATGGGATAGAGACTCTAACGAAGAGAGACACGCTGGAAGATTGCATAATGTTCTTAGTGATGTCAATGTTATGAACGGAAATGCCATTAGTGGGTATCACTATCGAGGAATGCGAATAACTGACTCATATAGCAACAAGGAGAACAGAGTCTACAAAGTGACTCTTGAAAAAGATGAAGTTGTCACCAAGGAATCTCTCGAAGAGAGGGGAACATTGATTGATCCTGCTCAAATCGCAAGTAAGAAATCTGAAATTAACTCTCTTGCTGTACCGAAAGTCGAAAGCTTACTGACTAGCAGAAATATAGAAAGTGATTTTTCTAAGGTTAAAGACTATCAAGCCAGTCGAGCATTAGCATATAAGAATATAGAAAAATTACTGCCGTTTTATGATAAGGCAACCATTGTCAAATACGGTAATCTGGTAAAAGAAGATAGCGCTTTGCACGAAAAAGAAGTCCTATCTACAGTCATGATGAAAGATAATGAAGTGATTACAGATATTGCTTCACATAAAGAAGCAGCTAATAAGCTCTTGATTCATTATAAGGATCATACATCTGAAACACTAGATATCACCTACCAATCTGACTTTAGTAAGTTAGCAGAATACCGTGTGGGCGATACAGGTCTCATCTATACGCCAAATCAATTCTTACATAGTCATAGTTCGATCATCAATGAAGTTTTACCTGATTTGAAAGCGGTCGATTATCAGTCAGAGGCTATCAGAAGTACCTTAGGTATTTCTTCAGGAGTTTCATTAACGGAATTATACTTAGAGGAGCAGTTTGCCAAAACGAAGGAAAATCTAGCAAATACACTGGAAAAACTTTTGTCAGCTGATGCAGTCATTGCCAGCGAAAATCAAACGATTAATGGTTACGTCATAAATAAAATCAAACGCAACAAGGAAGCCTTGCTTCTAGGTTTGACCTATTTAGAGCGCTGGTACAACTTTAACTATGGTGATGTGAATGTCAAAGACTTAGTCATGTACCACATGGATTTCTTTGGTAAGGGCAACGTATCACCGCTAGACACAATCATTGAATTAGGTAAATCTGGCTTTAACAATCTTCTAGCCAAGAACAACGTAGATGCTTATAGCATCAGCCTTGCCAACAATAATGCAACAAAAGATTTGTTCAGCACGCTTGCCAATTACCGGGAAGTATTTTTACCAAACAAAACGAATAATCAATGGTTCAAAGAGCAAACCAAGGCTTATATTGTTGAAGAAAAATCAGCTATTGATGAGGTGAGGGTCAAACAAGAGCAGGCTAGCAGCAAGTATTCTATCGGGGTGTATGATCGAATTACCAGCGACACTTGGAAATACCGAAATATGGTTCTACCTTTGCTGACAATGCCTGAAAGATCAGTCTTTGTCATATCGACTATATCCAGTCTTGGTTTTGGTGCCTATGACAGATATAGAAATAATGAGCACAGAGCAGGGGCAGAACTCAATAAGTTTGTTGAGGAAAATGCTCAGGAAACCGCAAAACGCCAACGTGACCATTATGATTATTGGTACAGAATATTAGACGAGCAGGGCCGTGAAAAGCTCTATCGAAATATCTTGCTCTATGACGCCTATAAGTTTGGAGATGATACTACTGTCGGCAAAGCTACAGTGGAGGCGCAATTTGACAGTTCTAATCCAGCTATGAAATACTTCTTTGGACCGGTTGGAAACAAGGTCGTACACAATAAGCACGGAGCTTATGCTACTGGAGACGGGGTTTACTACATGGGCTATCGCATGCTGGACAAGGACGGAGCCATTACCTATACCCATGAAATGACGCATGATTCTGATAATGAGATCTATTTGGGTGGATATGGAAGAAGAAGCGGTCTTGGTCCAGAATTCTTCGCCAAGGGCTTGTTGCAAGCACCGGACCATCCAGATGATGCGACAATCACGGTCAACTCAATTCTCAAATATGACAAGAATGATGCGACTGAAAAATCTCGTTTGCAGGTCCTGGATCCAACTCAACGTTTCCAAAATGCGGATGATTTGAGAAACTATGTTCATAACATGTTTGATGTCATTTATATGTTGGAATACCTAGAAGGAATGTCAATCGTGAACCGTCTGTCCGATGTGCAGAAAGTTAATGCTCTGAGGAAGATTGAGAATAAATATGTACGAGATGCTGATGGAAATGATGTTTACGCAACGAATGTGATAAAAAATATTACAATGGAGGATGCGCAAAAATTAAACTCATTTGACAGTCTCATTGAAAATGATATTCTTTCAGCGCGTGAGTACAAAAATGGTGATGTAGAAAGAAACGGCTACCATACGATTAAACTCTTCTCACCGATTTATTCTGCTTTAAGCAGTGAAAAAGGAACGCCTGGAGATCTTATGGGACGGCGTATGGCTTATGAACTTCTGGCAGCCAAAGGCTTTAAAGATGGTATGGTCCCTTATATCTCTAATCAATATGAAGATGATGCCAAGCAAAACGGGAAAACAATCAGTATCTATGGTAAGACCAGAGGTCTGGTAACAGATGACTTGGTTTTACGCAAGGTCTTCAATGGTCAGTTTAATAATTGGGCCGAGTTTAAGAAGGCTATGTATGAGGAACGGAAAAACAAGTTCGACAGCTTGAACAAGGTCACATTTGATGATACGAGACAACCATGGACAAGTTATGCTACTAAGACTATAAGTACCGTGGGAGAGTTGCAGGCATTGATGGATGAAGCCGTACTCAAAGATGCCAATGATAATTGGTATTCTTGGAGTGGCTATAAACCAGAACATGACAGTGCTGTGCATAAGCTGAAAAAAGCAGTCTTCAAGGCTTACCTCGACCAAACCAATGATTTCAGAACATCAATCTTTGAAAACCAGAAATGATTGGTTTGAGCTGTCAAATAGTCTTCAAAGTTGTAAGTCTGAAATTTAGGGCAGAGTTACGAGATTGATTGCTCTCAGACTGAGACCTTCTTGCAGATAAGAAATTACAAACCTAGTGAGAACTAGGTTTGTTTTTCTATATAAGTCATGCAATTAAAACAGTTGCTGGTCTGTTTTCAGGCAGTTTGTTGCTGACAGTCAGTTATGAGGCTGATACTAGACAGGAAAAAAGTCCCCAATAACCTTTACCCGCTTTCATATTTTTGTTATAATATCTATAGTAAGGCGTGCGTTTGCGCGCTCTTTTCTGTGTTTGAAAAGTACTGAATGCTTTAAAGTGAGTTATTTTTGAATAGATGGTGAAGGAGGAATTATGTTATACATTTGGTCTTATTTGAAGAGATATCCTAAGTGGCTGGTCTTGGACTTTGTTGCGGCAATCTTTTTTGTAATCGTCAATCTAGGTTTGCCAACGGTGCTGGCTCGGATGATTGATGAGGGAATCAATCCTAAGCAGACAGACCGTCTCTTTTTCTGGGCTTGGATCATGTTTGGCGTTATTATCTTAGGAGTGCTTGGGCGAATCGTTCTGGCTTATGCGGCTGGGAAGCTAACGACGACCATGGTGCAGGACATGCGCAATGATCTCTATGCTAAGCTGCAAGAGTATTCTCATCATGAGTATGAGCAAATCGGTGTATCCTCTTTGGTCACGCGCTTGACTTCGGATACTTTTGTACTCATGCAGTTTGCGGAGCAAACCCTGAAAATGGGCGTTATTACTCCCATGATGATGCTGTCCAGTATTCTCATGATTTTTCTGACCAGTCCGTCTCTGGCCTGGATTGTAGCTGTTTCAGTGCCTTTCTTGGCTGTCGTGGTCATTTATGTGGCGGTTAAAACTAAGCCCTTGTCTGAAAAGCAGCAGAAGACTCTTGATAAGATTAATCAGTACGTGAGGGAAAATCTGACTGGTCTGCGCGTTATTCGAGCTTTTGCAAGAGAGGAATTTCAAGAGAAGCGTTTTGCTGATGAAAATGAGGTCTATGCACAAAACTCCAATAAGCTCTTTAAGCTGACTGGTCTGACAGAGCCACTCTTTGTACAGATTATTATTGCCATGATTGTGGCCATTGTCTGGTTTGCCCTAGCCCCCTTGCGGGACGGCAGTCTTGAAATCGGAAATCTTGTTGCCTTTATCGAATACAGCTTTCACGCCCTGCTTTCCTTCCTTTTCTTGGCCAATCTCTTTACTATGTATCCTCGGACGGCGGTATCGAGCCAGCGGCTCAAGGAAGTCATGGATATGCCCATTTCAATCAATCCTAATGAAAATGGTGTAACCGAGACAGATACGCAGGGTTATCTGGAGTTCGACAATGTAACCTTCGCTTATCCAGGTGAGACAGAGAGTCCTGTACTGCATAATATTTCTTTCAAGGCTAAGCTGGGCGAGACTATTGCCTTTATCGGTTCAACTGGTTCTGGTAAGTCTACGCTGGTACAGCTGATTCCACGCTTTTACGATGTAACACTAGGTAAGATTTTAGTGGATGGTGTGGACGTCCGTGAATACAATCTGAAGGCACTGCGTCAGAAGATTGGCTTTATTCCGCAGAAGGCTCTGCTATTTACTGGAACTATCGCAGCGAACCTACGCTACGGAAAGGAAGAAGCCAGCCAAGAGGAACTGAGTCAGGCGGCTGATGTAGCTCAAGCCAAGGACTTTATCGAGAGTCGGGAAGAGCGTTTTGAGACTCATCTGGCTGAGGGAGGCAGCAATCTATCCGGTGGGCAGAAGCAGCGGCTTTCTATCGCCCGCGCGGTGGTCAAAAAGCCGGAAATTTATATCTTCGACGACTCTTTTTCTGCTCTAGATTATAAGACAGATGCGGTGCTGCGTCGTCGCCTCAAGGAAGTGACAGGCCAGGCAACGGTGCTGATTGTAGCCCAACGTGTGGGAACCATCATGGATGCTGACCAAATTATCGTTCTGGATCAGGGGGAAATCGTCGGACGCGGGAAGCATGAAGAGCTGATGGAAACCAATGATATTTATCGTGAAATTGCGGATTCGCAGCTGAAAAATCAAGCTTTGACAGAGGAATAGAAAGGAAACTGATATGAAAAACACATCTAGTTTTGCTCGCCTGTGGAGCTATCTAAAAGTTTATAAGTTTGCAGTCGCCTTTGCGATCTTCCTCAAAATCCTCAGCGTCGTTATGAGTGTCGTCGAGCCCTTTGTCTTAGGTCTAGCCATTACGGAACTGACAAATAATTTGCTGGATATGGCTAAAGGTGTGGCTGGCGCCCAAATTAATGTGTCTTATGTCGGCTGGGTCATGGTCTTGTATTTTGTGCGAGCGATTTTTTATGAAATCGGTTCTTACTATTCTAATTACTTTATGACCAATGCAGTGCAGGCTACCATTCGTGACTTGCGCGATGAACTTAGTCATAAGATTAATCGTATCCCCGTTTCTTACTTTGATAAGCATCAGTTTGGTGATTTGCTGGGGCGTTTTACCAGCGATGTCGAAGCTGTTTCAAATGCTTTGCAGCAGTCCTTTCTGCAGGTTATCAATGCAGTCTTCACTCTGATCTTGGTTATAGTCATGGTATTGGTGCTCAATCTGCAGTTGGGTATAATTGTGGTAGTTTCGATTCCGATTACCTACCTCAGTGCTCGCTTTATCGTGAAGAAATCCCAGCCTTACTTTAAACAGCAGGCAGATGCACTAGGAGCTATGAATGGCTTTGTTCAGGAGAATTTGACAGGCTTTAATATTTTGAAGCTCTATGTCAGAGAAGAAAGCTCCCAGGAGGATTTTCGTCAAATTACGCAAAATCTGCAGAAAGTAGGTTTTAAAGCCAGCTTTATTTCTGGTTTGATGATGCCTGTTTTGAATGTTATTTCAGATCTGACCTACCTCTTGCTGGCTCTGCTGGGCGGTCTTCAGGTTATTGCAGGGCGATTGACAGTCGGAAATATGCAAGCCTTTGTTCAGTATGTCTGGCAGATTAATCAGCCCATTCAAAACCTGACTCAGCTGGCTGGTCAGCTGCAGAGTGCCAAGTCTTCTTTAGACCGGATTTTCCAAGTGCTGGACGAAGCAGATGAAGTCAATGATAGGACAGAAAAGCTGGAGCAAGATCTGACAAGTCAGGTTAGCTTCAAGGATGTGGACTTCCAGTATGTGGCAGACAAGCCGCTCATTCGGAATTTCAATCTGGAAGTCAAACCTGGAGAAATGGTAGCTATTGTAGGTCCGACTGGTGCTGGTAAGACCACGTTGATTAACCTGCTCATGCGTTTCTACGATGTAACCCGAGGCGCGATTACAGTTGATGGGCATGACATACGACATCTGTCCCGCCAGGACTACCGTAAACAGTTCGGTATGGTGCTGCAGGATGCCTGGCTTTATGAAGGGACTATCAAGGAAAATCTTCGCTTTGGCAATCTGCAAGCCACTGATGAAGAAATTGTAGAAGCGGCCAAGGCAGTTAATGTGGACCACTTTATCCGGACCTTGCCAGGCGGCTACAATATGGAAATGAACCAAGAATCTAGCAATATCTCGCTGGGTCAAAAGCAGTTGCTTACGATTGCGAGAGCTCTTTTGGCCAATCCTAAGATTCTGATTTTGGATGAAGCGACCTCATCTGTCGATACACGGCTGGAGCTCTTGATTCAGAAGGCTATGAAAACACTTATGCAGGGCAGGACTAGTTTTGTCATTGCTCACCGATTATCGACCATTCAGGAAGCGGATAAGATTTTGGTGCTTAAGGATGGTCAGATTATCGAGCAAGGAAATCATGAGAGCCTCTTGGCTGATAAAGGATTTTATTATGACCTCTATCAGAGCCAATTTTCTAAAAAGGCGGAAGAAGCTTGATAATGCTTGCTAAATTTTTTGACAACTGCTAGAATATAAGCAAAGTGAGGTAGCAATGTCTTTAACGAGTCAAATTATTACAGCAGAATTTCCTGATTTGGATAAGGTTGAGGTCTTAAACCGCGAGGCTTTTCCTGAAGAAGAGAGAGTTCCTATTAGTAAATTTCTTCGTTATACAAACGATAAGCGGTCTCATTTCTTTGCCTTCTACAATGAGGAAGAATTTGTTGGTTTTGCTTTTGCAGTTTATAACGACAAAATGTTCTACGTTAGCTTCTTTGCGATTATGCCGCACCTTCGCAGCCATGGCTATGGGGGAGAGATTATTCATAAACTGACAGAGTTTTATCAAAAAACTATGGTTCTAGAGGTAGAACGTGTCGATGAAGAATGTGATAATTTAGAGCAACGTCAAGCACGTATGGACTTCTATAAGTGTAACGGCTTTCGAACGACCAATGCTTTTCTGGAATATGAAGGCTTAAGCTTTGAAATCTTGTATTTGGGACATCATTTTGATGAGGAGGCTTATCGAGATATTTTCCATATGCTGCAAGAGAAGAACTTCTTTGAATTCGAAATTAAGTACAGAAGATTTAGCGATGTGTAAAGATTGCTAGATGATTTATAGCCGTTTTTAAAAGGTTGAGATAAGATGTCTCAACCTTTTTACTATGAAAAATCTCTTTTATTTTGTTTTGGATCAGGAAGTACAATATTGTATTTCTCACGCATTAAGCAATAATAGACAATGTCTGCTTAAAGTAAGTAAACCATCAAAAAAGATAGAGAGAGGTTGCTAAAATATACGATTTAAAACAAATTTATTTATATTACTTTAAAATGAGCCTTAAATCTGTGGATAAGTGAGGGTTTTGCCCAAAATTCCGGATAACTAATTCGATTTAAATCAGATATACCCTTTTGGTTTGAATCAATATTCTGAAAAATTCAAAAGTCTTGCGGAGCGGGCTTCTTCCGTATATAATGATAAAGCATGAAAAAATTTAAAGGAGATTCCTGTGATTAAAAAAGGTGCCTTGACAGGCTTGCTCTTGTTTGGAATATTTTTTGGTGCTGGGAATTTGATTTTCCCGCCTTCACTTGGAACATTATCTGGCCAGCATTTTTGGCCAGCTATTGCAGGATTTGTCCTGTCCGGGGTTGGGCTTGCTGTTCTGACTTTGATTATCGGGACACTCAATCCTAAGGGCTATATCCACGAGATTTCTCAGAAGATTGCACCTTGGTTTGCTATTGTCTATCTTGTAGCCTTGTATCTGTCAATCGGGCCCTTCTTTGCTATCCCGCGGACTGCGACAGTAGCTTATGAAGTTGGAATTGCTCCCATGCTGTCTAAAAACATGACTGATATAGGATTGATTGTTTTCACGACCCTTTACTTTGCGGCTGCTTATCTGATTTCTTTGAATCCATCTAAGATTTTGGATCGAATTGGGCGTGTTCTGACGCCAGTTTTTGCAGTTTTGATTATTATCTTAGTCATTCTAGGAGCTTTGAAATACGGAACAACGACACCTCAGCAGGCTTCACAAGCTTATTCTTCGTCAGCTTTTGGGCAAGGGTTCTTGGAAGGTTATAACACTTTGGATGCCTTGGCTTCCGTGGCTTTCAGCGTAATTGCTGTAACAACTCTTAACCAGCTAGGTTTCAAGAATAAAAAGGAATATGTTTCAACCATCTGGGTTGTTGGTTTGATGGTAGCGTTGGGCTTTAGCGCCATGTATATTGGTTTGGCTTTTCTGGGCAATCATTTTCCAGTTCCAGCTGAGATTATTGCCAAAGGCAATCCAGGTGTTTATGTCCTATCGCAGGCGACACAGGCTATCTTTGGACCTACAGCACAGATTTTCCTTGCAGCTATGGTTACTGTGACTTGCTTTACGACAACAGCAGGACTTATTGTATCGACTGGGGAATTCTTCCATAAAACTTTCCCTAAGGTATCTTATAAAGTGTACGCAACTGTCTTTACTTTGATTGGGTTTGCGATTGCTAATCTTGGCCTTAATGCTATTATTCAATATTCAGTTCCGGTACTGCAAATTCTTTATCCAATTACCATTGTTATCGTACTGATTGTCATTGTCAATAAATTCTTGCCACTATCCAAAATCGGTATGCAATTGACGTTAGCAGCAGTGACTCTGATTTCCTTTGCGGGTATTCTTGGGCAGCAGTTCCATATCACTAGGATAAGTGATATTGTAAATGCCCTTCCATTTGCTCAGGCTTCTTTGCCTTGGTTGGTGCCGGCTCTAGTTGGAATCCTACTTTCTCTCTTTTTGCCTAACAAGCAGAAGAGTGAGCGTTTTGAGATGGAAAGCTAATAGATAACATCCGCCACAATGTGGTGGATGTTTTTGCCCAAACCAGAAATCTCAAGCAATATAACATCAAATTCAAGTTTTTTCAAATCTTTCTCCCTATTTTTAGGGGGATTTTTATTTTATACTAGATTCAGAAATTGATAGAGAGGTTTTTGAAATGGCAACAAGTTTTTTGTTCTTTATTTCTGTTTTTCTGGCGGGGATTCTCTCTTTTTTCTCGCCCTGTATTTTACCGCTTATGCCAGTCTATGTGGGAATTTTGCTGGATTCAGATCAGCCGANAACGGTTCGGTTTATGGGAAAAGATGTTTCCTGGTATGGTCTAGCTAAGACTCTCTGCTTTATAGTAGGTCTATCTACTGTGTTTTTGGTTTTAGNTTATGGAGCTGGTGCTTTGGGGCAAGTCCTCTATGCACCTTGGTTTCGCTACGTTCTTGGCGGGATTGTCATTCTACTGGGAATCCACCAGATGGGAATCATTAATATCCAGCAGCTGCAAAAGCAAAAGAGCATCCAACTTAAAAAGAACAGTAAAAGAAGTGATTTTCTTAACGCTTTTCTCTTGGGTATTACCTTTAGCTTTGGTTGGACGCCCTGTGTGGGACCTGTTCTGAGTTCTGTTTTAGCAATTGCAGCTTCAGGAGGCAACGGCGCTCTTCAGGGAGGCTTGCTTATGTTGGTTTATACACTTGGATTAGCCCTTCCTTTTCTAGCCATGGCTTTGGCTTCTGGCTGGGTATTACAGCGCTTTGCGAAACTCAAACCTTATATGGGAACGTTTAAGAAAATCGGCGGTGCACTCATTATTCTCATGGGAATTTTGCTCATGCTTGGAAATCTAAACGTTTTAGCATCATTATTTGGATAAATATTATATAATTAAAGGAGAAACATCATGAAAAAAATCGCTACACTTACAATCGCTGCACTTAGTGTCTTTGTCCTAGCTGCCTGCTCTAATCAAAAATCAGATTCTGATATGAAGAAGATGGATGACAGTAGCATGATGAAGAAGGATGATATGAAAAAAGACGACATGAAGAAAGAGGATATGAAAGACTCTAACATGTCTGATGATAAAATGAAAAAGGATGATATGAAGGACTCTTCTATGATGTCCGACAGCAAGTCTGACATGAAAGATGATATGAAATCAAGTGATTCAAGCATGAAGGATGACATGAAAGATTCATCCGAAATGTCATCTGACAAATAAGAATTCCACCATAGGAAAGAAAGTCGTCAGTTTTGTCGGCTTTCTCCTTATTTTGAAAGGAAAGAAAACGATGAAGAAGATATCGATATTGACTGTCAGTCTGCTTTGTGTCGGCTTTTTGGGAGCCTGTTCAAATCAGAAGATGAACTCGGAAGTTTCTAAAAGTGATAAAAGTAATATGGAAACAAAAGCTGATTCTGAGCAATCTACCAAGATGGCCAAGGACTTTAGTCTGCAAGGAGTAGACGGCAAGACCTACAAGTTGTCTGATTTCAAAGGCAAGAAAGTCTATTTGAAGTTTTGGGCTTCTTGGTGCTCAATCTGTCTATCTACACTTGGAGATACCAATGATTTGGCTAAGGAGCAGTCAGGAAAAGATTATGTTGTCCTTTCGGTGGTGTCTCCGACTTTTAACGGAGAAAAGTCTGCCGATGATTTCAAGGAATGGTATAAGTCTTTGGATTACAAAGACTTCCCAGTTCTCATGGACACCAAGGGGGAATTGCTGAAAGAATACGGTATTCGCTCTTATCCATCTGCTCTATTCGTAGGCAGCGATGGTTCTCTTGCCAAGACACATATTGGCTACATGAGCAAGGAAGATATTGAAAAAACACTAAAGGAAATCAAGTAGAAAGGTGCAATGAAAATGGAAGGCAAATGGAAGATTTTTCTGGTTTTGATGAGCTTGCTTGTCTGCTTTGGGTTGGTATATGTGATTGCGGGGAATGGTAAGCAATCATCTCCTGAGCAGATTAAGAAAGCCTCTATGAGCAAGACAGAGGCTGTATCCCAACAAAAGCAAGAAGACGTCAAGGAAGAAGATAAGCGGGAGATTTATCTAGCTGGCGGCTGTTTCTGGGGAGTAGAAGAATACTTTTCTCGCGTGCCAGGTGTACTTGATGCAGTATCAGGCTATGCAAATGGTAAGGGCGACACGACCAAGTATGAATTGGTCTCCCAAACTGGCCATGCTGAGACTGTTCACATCACTTACAATGCCAAGAAAATTTCGCTAAAAGAAATTCTGCTTCACTATTTCCGCATTATTGATCCAACTTCTAAAAACAAGCAGGGAAATGATCAGGGTACCCAGTATCGAACGGGTGTTTATTATAAGGACGAAGCTGATCTTGGTACTATTAATCAGGTCTTTGATGAGATTGCTAAGAAATATGATAAACCTTTAGCTGTTGAAAAAGAAGCTCTGAAAAACTTTATCAAAGCAGAAGATTATCATCAGGATTACCTGAAGAAGAATCCTAATGGATATTGCCATATTGATGTCAATCAAGCTGCTTACCCAGTTATCGAAGCTAGTCGCTATCCTAAGCCTAGCGATGAAGAGATTAAGGCTAAGCTCTCGCCAGAAGAATACGCTGTCACACAAAAGAATGACACAGAGCGAGCTTTTTCTAATCGATATTGGGATAAGTTCGATGCTGGTATCTACGTGGATGTGGTGACGGGCGAGCCTCTCTTTTCATCAAAGGATAAGTTTGACTCAGGCTGCGGTTGGCCGAGTTTCACCCGTCCTATCAGTCCAGATGTTGCAACTTACAAGGAAGATAAGAGTTTCAACATGACTCGAACGGAAGTTCGTAGCCGAGTTGGAAATTCCCATCTGGGCCATGTTTTCACAGATGGTCCTAAGGACAAGGGCGGCTTGCGCTATTGCATCAATAGTCTGTCAATTAAGTTCATTCCAAAAGCTGAGATGGAGGAGAAGGGCTACGGTTATCTTTTGGATTATGTTTAAGAGCATTTTGATTAAAAATTTGCTATAATAAATCCAGTATAAATAAGGAGTTGAATCTTGTGTATTCAATTATGATTGTAGAGGACGAGTATCTGGTAAGACAGGGGATTGCGTCCTTGGTAGACTATGAACAGTTTGGTATGCAAGTCATTGCCCAGGCTGAAAATGGAATAGAAGCTTGGCAGAAATTTCAGAAAAATCCTGCCGACATCCTGCTGACCGATATCAATATGCCCCAGATGAACGGTTTAGAACTAGCCAAGCTGGTCAGAGAGCAAGCACCTACTTGCCATATCGTTTTTCTGACAGGCTATGATGATTTTGACTATGCTCGGTCGGCCATTAAGTTAGGTGCAGATGACTATCTTCTCAAGCCATTTTCCAAGGATGATGTTGAGGAAATGTTGGCCAAGCTGCAGACAAAGCTTGATAAAGAACGCAAAAAAGCCCAGATTCAAAACTTGGTTGATCAGGGGCAACGCTCTGAGTTGGAAGAGGCCATTCACGCGCGTCTAGCTGATTCAGAATTAAGCCTGAAAAGTTTGGCTTTCCAATTGGGGTTTAGTCCGTCCTATCTTAGCGTTCTTATCAAAAAAGAATTAGGCTTGCCCTTTCAGGATTATCTGATCCAAGAGCGGATGAAAAAAGCAAAACTCCTACTCTTAACTACAGATTTGAAGATTTATGAAATAGCAGAGCAGGTAGGTTTTGAAGATATGAACTATTTTTCTCAGCGCTTCAAGCAGGTGGTCGGGCTGACACCCCGGCAGTTTAAAAAAGGAGAGGAGAAATGAAACGATATCCGCTTCTTATCCAGTTGATTGTCTATATTTTTCTGTTGGTTCTTTTACTCTTGGGGGTTGTTGGGAGTCTTTACTATCAGACTAGCTCGGGGACTATTCGACAGCTGACAGAGCGGACGACGCGTAATAGCATGGAGCAAAGCGGGCAGTTCATTGCTTCCTATTTGCAGAAATTAAAACAAACCACCTCCACACTTAGTAAGAATGAAACGATTCGAACCTTTGCTCAAAATCAAGAAAGTAGTGAAACATCAGTTCAGACTTTGATGAAAACCATCATTGAAACAGATCCTGATTTGGTGTCGGCAGTATTGGTTACCAAGGACGGACGCGTGGTCTCAACAGATTCTCAAATCAGCATGCAGACATCTTCTGATATGATGAATGAAAAATGGTATCAGGAAGCTGTTCATACCAAAGCCATGCCTGTCTTGACTCCTGCTCGCAAGGAGTCTCTATCATCAGAGAAGGAGAAGTGGGTTGTTTCCGTCACTCAGGAAGTGGTGGATGAAGCAGGACAGAATCTCGGTGTTTTGCGTCTGGATATCGGCTATAACAGTCTCAAAGGCTATCTGGATCGGCTTCAGCTAGGGAAGAAAGGCTTTAGCTTTATTGTCAATAGCCAGCATGAATTTGTCTATCATCCTAAGAAGAGTGTTTATTCCTCTAGTCAGGAAATGAAAGCTATGCAGCCCTATATCTCGGTCAAGGATGGTTATGCAGACCAGAAGCAGGCTTTTGTCTACCAGATTGATATTGTGGACAGTGATTGGACTTTAATTGGCGTCGCCTCATTAGAGCAATTGCAGATGCTTCAGTCACAGATGCTTTATTCTTTTGTAGGAATGGGCGTTTTAGCCCTCCTGATGTGCTTGACTGGTATTTGGTTTGTTCTGCGTTTGTGGATTAAGCCTCTGCAGAATCTGCAGACTGTCATTCTGAAGATTGGGGCAGGTGACTCAAATCTGCGAGCGGAAGCTACGGGGTCTCCAGAGTTGGTTAACTTGGCTCAGCAGTTCAATAAAATGCTGGATCAGATTGAACAACTGATGGAAGCTGTCAAGATTGAAGAGCAAAATGTTCGCCGCTATGAGCTCCGAGCTCTCTCTGCTCAAATCAACCCCCATTTCCTTTATAATACCTTGGATACTATTGTCTGGATGGCTGAATTTAACGACAGCAAGCGTGTTGTTGAGGTAACAAAGTCACTCGCTCAGTATTTCCGTTTGGCGCTTAATCAAGGGCACGAACAGATTTCTCTTAGAGATGAGATTGATCACGTTCGTCAGTATCTCTTCATCCAGAAGCAGCGCTATGGTGACAAGCTCCAGTATGAGATTGAAGAGGATGAATCCATAGCTGATTATAAACTGCCCAAGCTGGTACTTCAGCCTTTGGTTGAAAATGCCATCTACCATGGCATCAAGGAAATTGACCGACAGGGCATGATTCGGGTGACGTCGGCAGCAGAAGAGGGACAGCTGATATTATCTATCTATGATAACGGCCGAGGCTTTGATGTCAACGCCTCTATGGATGCGACTCTCCTTCGCTTAGGTGGTGTCGGTCTGAAAAATGTCGATCAACGCTTAAGATTGCAGTTCGGAGACGACTACCATATGGAAATCCAGTCCGAACCAGATAAATTTACCCAGATTAGTCTTTATTTGCCACTAGTTACAGATGATCAAATCTATTAAGTTTTAAAATATTCAAGCCGGTAGGATTTTCTCCGGCTTTTTACTGTTTGAAAAAATGCACAGGTTTTGCTGTTCATCGAGCGAAATTTTCTCTTTTCCTAGTCTCATGAGTTTGCAAGAAAATTACCGTAGCGGATTTGTGAAAAATCTATAAGATTCATTTATAATGATAAGTGAATGTATATTCTACGTAAGTAGTTAGAGGAGAGAAAATGGAATCACCTTTATTTTTTGTTTCAGTTTTTTTAGCTGGTATTTTGTCCTTCTTTTCCCCTTGTATTTTTCCCTTATTGCCGGTTTATATTGGCATTTTATTGGATGACAAGGAGGTCAAGACCCTGAAAGTATCTGGCCGAGAGCTTGCTTGGCAAGGCATGGTTAAAACGCTCTTTTTCATTGCAGGCATCTCAACAGTCTTCTTTTTGCTAGGTTTTGGAGCAGGCTTTCTAGGAACAATTATTTACAGTTCGACCTTTCGTTATGTGATGGGGGGACTCATCATTCTGCTAGGTCTGCATCAGATGGAGCTTATTAATATTCGCCAGCTACAGATTCAAAAGAGTTTGACTTTCAAGAAGAAAGGCCAGAAAAATCATTTTTGGTCTGCATTTTTACTGGGGATTACCTTTAGCTTTGGCTGGACTCCTTGTATTGGTCCCATTCTCAGCTCAGTTTTAGCCTTAGCAGCTTCGGGTGGGAATGGTGCTTTTCAGGGAGCAATTCTGACCTTGATTTACACTTTGGGAATGGCTCTGCCTTTCTTAATCTTAGCTTTGGCGTCTAGCTTTGTTATGCAGTATTTTAATAAAATCAAGCCTTATATGGGCCTGATGAAGAAAATTGGCGGAGCCCTGATTATTCTGATGGGAATTCTGCTGATGCTAGGACAGCTTAATGCCCTGTCTGGACTTTTTGGATAAAAGGAGAAAGAAATATGAAAAAAATCGTTACGATATTAGCAACTGTGTCAGCTGTAGCCTTTTTGGCGGCCTGCTCGGAGCAGGAGGATAAGCCTATGACTATGTCCACAACCAGCAGCTCGTCTAGTGAGACCACTCAGACAAGCACAGTCGCCCAAGAGGCGCCTGACTTTACTTTGCAGTCTATGGATGGAAAAACAGTCAGACTTTCTGACTACAAAGGCAAGAAAGTTTATCTAAAATTCTGGGCTTCTTGGTGTGGACCTTGTAAGAAGAGTATGCCGGAATTGGTCGAATTGGCTGGTAAAACAGATCGTGATTTTGAAATCTTGACAGTTGTAGCACCAGGTCTCCAAGGAGAGAAATCTGTCGAGGAATTTCCAAAATGGTTTCAAGAACAAGGTTATAAAGATGTACCAGTTCTATTTGACACTTCAGGAGAAATTTTCCAAGCCTATCAGATTCGCAGTATCCCGACTGAAATCCTCATTGACAGTCAAGGGAAAATCGGTAAAATCCAGTTTGGAGCTATCAGTAATGCTGATGCAGAAGCAGCTTTCAAGGAAATGAAATAAAGCAAAAAAGAGGCTGGGACAAAAGTCCTAGCCTCTCAATTGTCTTTGGATTGTCGAGCAAGACGCAGTGGTTGAGTGGGCTCTACTACGCTGATTTCATCAGCTTTTACAGCCCTACTCAACTGTGCGGAGGTGGGACGACGAAATCGAATTCTAACGAATTCCCGATTTCTGTCCCACTCTCTTTTTAGTTTGTAAGGTAATTAAGCACTAGCACCTGATGTTGCATCAGCTCCTCCGTCTCCATGACCTCCATCGCCTCCAGCATCAGAAGCACCAGAAGTAGCGTCTGCGTCTCCATGACCTCCGGCAGGAGCAAATGGTCCGCTGCCTCCAACCAAACGTTGACCAGTTTCTTTTAAGTACCAGTCGAGCCATGGTTGGAAATTAAAGACGATTTCATTGATTCCTGCGTATGATCCGTCAGGATAGTACATAGCTTGGTAGTTGTGAGTATTGATAACGCCTGCAGGTGAACCTGGGACGATTGTACGAACGTATTCTTGATTTCCGTTGCGAAGTGTTCCGATAACCCACTCTACATTTTTCATCCGAGCTGGTGGAAGAGAGCCATGAACTGTTGACATGCGGCTACCTGATTGAGGTGGCACACGTTTGGCAAACATGGTGTCTGGGTCTTGGTGGGCGTTGTTGTAGTAGAGGAATTGGTTGTTATCGTCAGCGTATGTCAATTCAAATGGCATAGCTTTTAAGAACATATCAATTTGATTAACGGTCAAGATACCATGGTCGAGCTTGACATAAGTATCGCCTGAAACAGCGCCAGTGATTTCAGCGACTTTTTCCACCCATTCTGGATCATCTGGATCAACTTCTGTAATTGTCGTAGCGATTGGTTTTCCGCAGTCTAAGTCTTCAGGTTCAATTGGTTTTGGTTTTTTCAATTTTGAAACGACCTCTACATATTTGATAAAGTTATCTAAGCATGTTTCAAGGAAATTCACAGTTCCTTCGTTTGTAATATTACCATCATTGTCAAAAGCTTCCTTGGCTTTGCCCAGCAAGAACTCATTGCCTGGGAGGGTGTAAGCATTGACGCCAGGAGCATCTAGGATTTTACGTAGGTGAACTTGAGCACGAGAAGTTCCTTGGTCGTAGTAAGAAGCACCGACAATCATGACAGGCTTGTTTTCGAAAGGATGAACCTCGTAAGAGAGCCATTCTAAGACACTCTTCAAAGGAGCGCTGATAGTATGATTGTGCTCAGGGGTTGCGATGATGACACCGTCTGCACGTGTGATTTTGTTATACAAATAACGCAATTGGAAGCTTTCATCCCATTTTTCATCCTGGTTAAACATTGGGACTTCATCGATTTCTAAGACTTCCAATTCAAATTTAATTTTGAACTGACGACGGATGAATTCCAATAATTTTCGGTTATATGATTGTTCGTAGTTTGATCCTACAATTCCAACAAATTTCATTCTTTCAGTCTCCTATCTTACAATTTTTCCCAATTAAATTCTTCAGCATCTTTGCGAAGCAATTCTTGTGCGTTGCGCAATTTTTCAGTGATTTTGACAAAGATACGGAAGTCATCAAAGATAGCATCCAATTTTTTGACAACGTCAAGATCTACCAAGTCTCCGCTTTGGTCAAAAGCTTGAAGAGAATGTGAAAGCAAGAACTCATCTGGAAGAACAGTTGCCTTGATTTCTGGAGCGTTCAAAATTTGACGGAGCTGCAGCTGGGCACGAGAGGAGCCAAGTGTACCATAAGAAGCACCAGTGATCATGACCGGCTTGTTCAGCAGTGGATAGATACCATAAGAAAGCCAAGCCAGAGCATTCATGAGCACAGCTGGGATAGAATGGTCGTATTCAGGTGTGCCGATAAGTACGCCATCCGCAGCATCGATTTTTTCGGCAATTTCTGATACCAATTCAGGCACGTTTCTATCAGCAGGTTTATTAAACATTGGGATATCTTTAATCTCAACCAGCTCGATTTCAGCCTTGTCAGCGAAGTGCTTAGACATATATTGAAGAAGTTGCCGGTTTGTAGAACGGTTAGAATTTGTTCCAACAATTGCAATAAGTTTTAACATAAAATTTCCTTTCTGAAATGAAGATACAAATCCCTCGTAGGTGCATTTATTTTTCTTAAGGCAAGTAAAAACCTGAAGAAAAAGAGGGTGTTTTTAAATGGGCATGTTTATAAAAGCTAGAGCGATAGAGGTACCGCTTTTGTGGCAGTAAAATTATCACTTTTGAAAATTAAGAAGCAGGAATTATCTGCTCTAAAAGGCCTGAGCTACAGAAGAGCTGACTATCCTGGGTGATAATCAAGGCTTCAATCCCTGTTTGCTGTTCAATCTGGGACAGAATTGATATCGGACTTTCACCAAATAGGCGAGTCGTCCAGATTTCGCCATCTACCGACTTGTCTGAAACAATGGTCAGACTAGCTAATCGATTTTCGATAGGATAACCTGTTTTACGATCCAGAATGTGATGGTAGTTCCGCCCATCCACTGTAAGGGTTCGCTCGTAGATTCCTGATGTGACCACTGACTGATTGGTGATAGCAAGTATAGCTGAGTGATTGCCGCGTAACAGCTTGGGATTTTGGATGCCAATCCGCCAGGCGCGCTGGCTGACTGCATTTTGCCCAATGGTTAGTACATTGCCACCAAGATTGATAAGAGCAGAAGTCACTCCCTGACTCAGCAAATAGTCCTTAATCTTATCAGCGATATAGCCTTTAGCCAAGGCGCCTAGATCCAGTTTCATGCCTTTCTTAGCCAAAAAGACACTACGGTCTTCTGGATTCAGCTCAAGCAAGTTTGGGTCAGTCAGGCTCAGAGCTTGCTGAATCTCCTCTGTACTTGGGAGACGGGCGTCTGAAAATCCTATCCGCCAGGTCTGGACTAGAGGGCCGATTGTGATATTTAAGTGGCTGCCTTCTGCTAGGCTGTGATATTTTCCCAGCTCAATCAGCTCAAAAAGCTCTGGATGAACTGAGACACTTTTAATTCCTGCTAGATGGTTGATAGTCATAAGTTCAGAGTCTTCATCATTGGCACTGAAGCGATTTTTATAGACATGAAGCAGTTGGACCGCCTCATCTAAGAGTATTTCCGCTCGCTCATGATAGAGAGAGATGCAAATCGTACTCCCCATCAAATGGAGCGAGCGAGAAGCAAAGTCCACATTATCACAACCTTTCTAAAATTAACCTCTCTGACCTTATTATATCAAAAAGATACCGGTTTCACAATCTTAAATTTGTTATATTTTCAGAAAATGAAACATTGCAAAAGGTAGTTTTTCTGAAGCATTTAGACTACAGTGGTACAACTTTTTAGGTAGCCTAAGAATTTTTGAAAATTTCGAGCAAATTTCTTGTAAACGCTCACAGGAGATGATATACTTGTTTAGTAAATTATAAATTAAGGTAGGACTATTCTTATGAGTAAAATCGTTGTAGTTGGTGCAAACCACGCAGGTACAGCGTGTATTAATACAATGTTGGATAATTATGGTGCAGAAAATGAAGTAGTTATTTTTGACCAAAACTCAAACATTTCATTCTTGGCATGCGGAATGGCCCTTTGGATTGGACAGCAAATCAGCAAGCCAGATGGACTTTTTTATGCAGACAAAGAAACTTTTGAAGCAAAAGGCGCAAAAGTTTATATGAATTCACCAGTTGAGTCAATTGATTATGATGCAAAAACAGTTACAGCTATCGTTGATGGCAAAGAGCATGTAGAGTCATATGACAAATTGATTTTGGCAACAGGTTCTCAGCCGATTTTGCCTCCGATTAAAGGTGCTGAGATGGATCCTAACAGCCGCGAATTTAAGTCAACCTTAGAAAATCTGCAGTTCGTAAAACTGTATCAAAATGCTGCAGATGTTATCGAGAAATTGCAAGACAAGAGCAAACATATCGAACGTGTGGCAGTAGTAGGAGCTGGTTACATTGGGGTTGAGTTAGCAGAAGCCTTCAAACGCCTTGGTAAAGAAGTGATTCTGATTGATGTTGTGGATACTTGCTTGGCTGGTTATTATGACCACGACTTGTCTGATATGATGCGCCAAAACCTTGAAGACAATGGTGTTCAATTAGCCTTCGGTCAAACTGTTCAGGCTATTGAGGGTGAAAGTAAAGTAGAACGCATTGTAACAGATAAGGCTAGCTATGATGTAGATATGGTTGTCTTAGCAGTTGGCTTCCGTCCAAACACTGGTCTTGGTGCTGGCAAGTTGGAAACATTCCGCAATGGTGCTTTCTTGGTGGATAAGAAGCAAGAAACTAGCATCAATGATGTTTATGCAATCGGTGACTGTGCGACTGTCTACGATAATTCTATCAATGATACAAACTACATTGCCTTGGCTTCTAACGCCCTGCGCTCTGGTATCGTAGCAGCTCATAATGCTTGTGGTCATGAATTGGAATCTAACGGTGTTCAAGGTTCTAATGGTATCGAAATCTTTGGTCTGAAGATGGTTTCAACTGGTCTGACCGAAGAAAAAGCTAAACGCTTTGGTTACAGCCCAGCTGTGGTTGAGTTTAAAGATACTCAAAAACCAACCTTCCTTGAAAAGGTTGAGCATCATGATGTTACAATTAAGATTGTCTATGATAAAGATACACGTGTAGTTCTTGGGGCTCAGATGGTTTCTAGAGAAGATATGTCTATGGGTATTCACATGTTCTCATTGGCCATTCAGGAAAAGGTTACAATTGATAAACTAGCCTTGCTGGATCTCTTCTTCCTGCCACACTTCAACAAACCATACAACTACATCACTCAAGCAGCTTTGCGCGCTAAATAAGAAAATAAGTAAGTCTGGGACAATTCCCGGACTTTTTTGTGTAAATCTTTTAAAAAGAATACTGAAATAAGAAATTTATATTTCATCTGTTTATCAGGCATGCTTTGTGCTAGAATATTGGTAAAGTAACTATTTAGAGGAGATTGGGAATGGCAAAAGAGGCTAGCTCACGTGAGGACGACATCAAGAGAGAATTTAATTTCGCAACTCATTCGATTATTTCCCAGGTTTTGCGAGGTGTTTTAGTTGGGATTTTTGCTGGACTAGTAGTAGGGATTTTTCGCTTTCTGATTGAAAAAATCTTTCATTTAGTGCAGGTTGTCTACCATAGGAGTNAGCAGTCTATGCTTTGGTTACTGGCCTTGGTATTGCTTTATTGTTTCATCGTCTTGCTCAATGACCGCTTGGTAAAGTCGGAGAAAAATATCAAGGGGTCAGGGATTCCGCAGGTCGAAGCAGAGCTGAAGGGTCTGATGTCTCTTTCTTGGTGGAGTATTCTCTGGAAGAAGTTTGTATTGGGGATTTTAGCCATTTCCACTGGTCTGATGCTGGGGCGAGAAGGACCAAGTATTCAGTTAGGCGCTATGAGCGGCAAAGGAGTCTCTAAATTCTTGAATCTGAGTGCTGCTGAGGAGAGAGCGCTTATTGCTAGCGGTGCGGCGGCAGGCTTAGCAGCAGCTTTTAATGCACCAATCGCTGGTCTGCTATTCGTAGTAGAAGAAGTTTACCGTCATTTTTCACGTTTTTTCTGGGTTTCTACACTGGCGGCCAGTCTAGTTGCTAACTTTGTCTCGCTATCCATGTTTGGACTGACGCCAGTGTTGGACATGCCGGATAATATCCCGGTCATGAGGCTGGAGCAGTATTGGATCTACCTAGTCATGGGTTTGCTGCTGGGCTTGTCAGGCTATATTTATGAGAAAGTCATTTTGAATATTCAGCTGGTTTATCAGTTTTTTGGTCGGTTGTTTAAGATTTCAGAAGCCTATTATCCTATTCTGGCCTTTGCCTTGATTCTTCCAATTGGTTATTTCCTGCCTCACTTGTTGGGCGGGGGCAATCAGTTGATTTTATCTTTGACTGCTGGTCATTACACTGTGGAAACCTTGCTCTTGTTTTTTGCTCTGCGTTTTGTCTGGAGTATGTTAAGTTACGGGAGTGGATTGCCGGGTGGGATTTTCCTGCCTATTCTAGCTCTGGGTTCATTGCTTGGCGGAGCAATGGGTGCAGTCTGTCTGCAGCTTGGTTTGATTTCTCAGGAGCAATTTCCAATTTTCATTATCCTAGGCATGAGTGGTTATTTTGGCGCCATTTCCAAGGCTCCGCTGACAGCCATGATTCTAGTGACTGAAATGGTCGGTGATATCAGTAATCTTATGCCTCTGGGACTGGTCACTCTGACTGCTTACATTATCATGGATTTGCTAAAAGGAGCGCCCGTCTATGAAGCCATGCTGGAAAAAATGTTGCCAGACAGTATTGAGGATCAGGGAGATACGACTTTAATTGAAATCCCTGTTTCTGAAAAGATTGCTGGTCGTCAAGTGCATGAGCTAAACTTACCAGATGGAGTCTTGATTACCATGAATGTCCACAAGGGCAAGACTCAAACAGTCAATGGCAGCACGCGCCTCTATTTGGGGGATACGATTTACTTGGTGCTGAAAAAGACGGAGATTGGGAAAGTTAAAGAAGAGCTGCTTTAATGGTCTTAATATATAGTTTTTGATTAAATTGTCAGACAATTTCTTGAAATATGAGAAAAAAACTGGTATAATTTACAGGAAATAATCTCATATCAGAGAGAAAACAAAGGAGTCACCATGAAAAAACTTGGCATCGTCCTATTTTCAACGGCAATTTTACTGACTGGCTGTGCAGCCAACAATTCTACAAATAAGACTGGCTCAAGCAGTCAAGCATCCAGCAGCCAAACGGCCGTCAATCAGAAAGAATTGGACAAGGCGACAGCAGATTACAAAACGTTTGTCCAAGGACAAATCGATCAACTCCTGACAGATACGGAGAAGTTTCGTGATACCCTTAAAGAAGGCAAGCTTGATGAGGCCAAAAAGCAATATCCGCTTATCCGGATGGCCTACGAGCGCTCGGAGCCGATTGCTGAGAGCTTTGGTGAATCAGATGTTAAAATTGACTTCCGCCTGGTCGACTATGTAGACGAAAACAAGACCGAAGAAGGCTGGTCTGGTTTCCACCGCATCGAAAAAATCATGTGGGAGCAAAATACAACCAAGGGAACGGAAAGCTATGCCGATCAGCTGGTCAACGATATTAAGGAGCTGAAAGCTAAAATCGCAACAGTTGAAGTGACTCCAGATATGATGCTGACAGGTGCTGTTGACTTGCTCAATGAAGTAGCGACCAGCAAGATTACAGGTGAGGAAGAAGTATTCTCCCATACAGATCTCTATGATTTCCGAGCAAATATTGAAGGAGCAGAAAAGATTTTTGAGCTCTTCAAGCCATTGATTCAGGACAAGGACGAGAAGCTTGTCAAGACCTTGGAACTTGAGTTTAAAAACGTCAATAGTCTCCTAGATAAGCACATGACTGACTCTGAAAACTACAAGCTCTATACAGAATTGACAAAAGAAGACACCAAGGAGCTGGCGGAAGCAGTTACCAAACTGGGTGAGCCTCTTTCACAAATGGGAGTCATTCTAGACGGGGAGTGATCATATGACAAACGACGAAAAATGGTTTAATAAAAAGATGGATCGTCGTGAATTTCTTAAAAAAGCAGGGATTGGAGGCGCTGGTCTTGCACTGGGTGTCTCTGGTGCATCTGCTTTTTTCGCTAATCAGTCGAAGGAAGATAAGAAATTCGCTGACGGTGAGGAAGAAATTAGCTTCTATGGGGAGCATCAGGCAGGTATTACAACTCCGATGCAGAAGAATATCTACTTTGTTATTCTGGATTTGCATACGACAGATAGGGAGTCCATTATCCAGCTCTTCAAGGACTGGACGGCCTACAGCGAGAAGCTAGTAGACGGAGAATTGGTCAAAAAAGATAATTCTAATGCTCTTTTGCCGCCAACAGACACTGGAGAAACTGTTGGTCTCAACCCTTATCGACTGACCTTGACCTTTGGTGTCTCAGCCTCTTTTCTGAAAAAAATGGGCTTATCAGACAAACGACCTAAGGCTTTTCGGGATTTGCCGCCTTTTCCAAAAGAGCAGCTCAAAGAAAAATACTCGGGTGGCGATATTGTTATTCAGGCCTGCGCAGATGATGAGCAGGTAGCCTTTCATGCGGTCCGGAATCTAATCCGTAAGGGCAGAAATGCCATCACCATGAAGTGGAGTCAGTCAGGCTTTGCAGCTATCGGAGACCGGATGTCAACGCCTCGTAATCTCTTTGGATTTAAGGATGGCACGGCCAATGTGACCAAGGAAAAAGATTTTGAAAAGGTCATTTGGTGCGACAGCAAGGACTGGATGCAGGGCGGCTCTTACATGGCTGTCCGCCGAATCCAGATGTTCCTTGAGACCTGGGACCGGACCAATCTCCAAGAGCAGGAAAATACTTTTGGCCGCTATAAGGAAAGCGGAGCGCCTTTTGGCAAGAAAGACGAGTTTGACGAGGTTGACTTAGACTTGCTGCCAGAGGATTCACATGTCCGTCTGGCCAAGGAAGTCGATAAGCCAATATACCGCCGGTCTTACTCGTACTCTGATGGGATTGATGAGAGTACTGGTCAGTTCGACACAGGCTTGCTCTTTCTTTCCTTCCAGAAAGATCCAGATAGCTTTGTCAAAGTTCAGACCAATCTAGGCGCTCAAGATAAGATGAATGAATACGTCACACATGTCGGCAGTGGCTTGTTTGCTTGCTTTGGCGGAGTGAAAAAAGGAGAGTACCTTGGTCAAAAATTATTTGAATAAAAGTCTCTTGATATTGGGTCTCTTGATAGTTGTTTTAGCTAAGCCAGTTTTAGCGGATGAGAGCTACAGCAGTTTATTTGTCAAAATCACTGATGCCAGCACTGCGGTCAAGCAGAAGGAGCAGGAAAAAGCCAAGCAGCTAGTCGGAGAAATCAAGACTGAGTTTGATAGAGTGGCTAATCACGACTCAGCAGCGGGACAAGAGGTAAGCAAGGCACTAGACTTATCGGGTCAGGTGACTGAGGAGAAGCTGACAAAGATTTCTTCAGCCCTCTTGAAATTTGAAAAAGAGCAGAATCCAGTCGACTTAGAGGCCGAGAAAAAGAAGCTTCTCAGTAAGCTAGAGCCAAAATTTGAAAATCTACAAAAGGCTATTAGTGCTAAGGATTTAGAAGCGACAAGAGAAGCATACAAAAAAATGAATAGCACCTGGACTACCAATGAAAGCGTGGTGCGAGACAACAGCACAGCCCATTACGGCAAGGTAGAAACAGCTATTTCATTCCTGCGCAGTGCCATTGAGACGGAGCCTACTGACTTTGACATGATTCAGACTTCTTTTGATGATTTGAAAACCGCCATTGATAATTTTGTCAAAGGAGAGAAAGTCCAAGAAATTGCTGGCAATCTGACGCTGAAAGATGGAATTAAGCTCCTAGAGGAAGCCTTGAGTCTCTTTCAAAGCGGAGATGATAAAAAGGCCGCTGCTAAGATGAAAGAATTCATCACCATTTGGCCAACGATTGAAGCAGATGTCAGCGTCAATAATCCTTCGCTTTATACCAAGGTTGAGAGTCAGACACCTCTTATTATGGTCAAGGGGAGCGAAGAGAAGTATCAAAAGCAGCTGGAATCCTTGATTAGTGAGCTGTCGCAGATTGACACGACAGCTTCCTATCATTTCTTTGATGCTATGCTGATTTTGCTGCGTGAGGGTGTAGAAGCGCTCTTGATCGTCATGGCTTTGATAACGACCCTAAAAGCCTCCAAGCTGAAAAAAGGACTCAAGTGGGTCTATGCCGGCGCAGCAAGTGGAGTTCTAGCCAGTGCTGCGATTGCAGCTTTGTTGCAGTTTCTTTTCCCGGCAGTTGCTTCTGGATCCAATCGTGAGATTATCGAGGGTGCAGTGGGAATTTTCGCCGTCGCCATGATGATATTAGTTGGTATCTGGCTGCACAGCAAGGCATCTATCGAGAAATGGAATGACTTCATGGAAAGCCAAATGAAGGCTGTAACAGCCACAGGCAGTTTTCTTTCCATGTTTGCTCTTAGCTTTCTGGCAGTTTTCCGCGAAGGGGCTGAGACCATCCTCTTTTATGCAGGAATTCTGCCGCGCATTACTATGACTGATTTCCTTTTGGGAATCGGCTTGGCTCTTCTAGTCCTGGTCTTGCTGGCCTTTGTCATGAGCAAGGCGTCAGGTCTTCTCAAGCCACACAGCATTTTCTTCTGGCTGACCTGGCTAATCTATGCACTGGCCTTTAAGATGCTGGGCGTCAGCATCCATGCCCTTCAGCTGACCAATATCCTCCCGACTCACCTAATCAATGGCTTTGTGACAGTAGACTGGATGGGGATTTATCCAAGCCTAGAAGTGGTCGTCAGTCAGGCGCTCTTTATCCTGCTGGTGGTCTATGTTAGCTTCAAAAATCTGAAAAGCGAGCAGTAGCATGGATAAAAAAGAACAGACTATTATTGAGCATTTGATTGAGTTCAGACGGCGTTTCCTAGCGGTATTGGCTTGCTTCTTCATAGTTTTTCTGGTTGGCTTGCTCTTTTCAGCCGATATTTATCGATGGCTAACTAGTAATTTTGAACAGAAACTGCTGGTGCTGGGGCCGGATTATATCCTCTGGATTTATATCAGTCTGGCTAGTCTGGTCGCTTTTTCCTTGACCTTGCCATTTTTGGTTTATCAGGTCTGGGAGTTTGTCCGACCAGCTTTACGAGCCAATGAAGCGCGAGCCGTTTTCGTCTATATCCCAGCTACCTTTATCTGTTTTGTTCTTGGGCTGGCTTTCGGCTTTTACTTTGTGACTCCGGCTATTTTACAGGTGTTACTGTCGCTGGGTGAGGGTCTCTTTGAGACTCGACTGACAGCGCAGAATTATCTAAGTTTCGTCTTCCATACCACTATTCCGATTGCATGCCTTTTTGAGCTGCCAGTTCTTGTGTCCTTTCTGACTTCTATTGGTTTGCTCAATCCGAAATTTTTGGTAAAATATAGACGATACGCTTACTTCATTTTGCTGGTTTTAGCTGTTGTCCTGACACCGGCCGACTTTATCAGCGATCTGACTATGACAGTACCTTTGATTTTGCTCTATGAAGTCAGCATCTTGCTCAGTCGCATCATTTATCAAAGAAAATCAATGAGGAGAAATTAATGGGACTTTTAAAAGACATCGGAGTACCTGGGGTAATCATTATTGTTCTGGGAGCCCTGCTCATTTTTGGACCAAAACGTCTGCCCGAACTGGGGCAATCTATTGGTAAAATGTTTTCAGAATTTAAAAAAGCAGTCAATCATGCTGGAGAAGAAGACAAGACCGAGAATAAAAATGAAAAAGAGTAAATGAAAAGCACGGATAGCCGTGTTTTTCTGCTAGAGTGAAGTTGGTTTGTGAAAAGGAGGATAAATGAAAAAATTAGAAGAACGGATTCTCAGAGATGGACAAGTGTTAGGTGAGAATATCCTAAAAGTTGACTCTTTTCTGACCCATCAGGTTGATTTTTCATTGATGAAAGAGATTGGCCAGGTCTTTGCGGAGGCGGTAAAGGACGCAGGAATTACCAAGGTAGCAACTATTGAAGCTTCTGGTATTGCTCCGGCTGTCTACGTTGCAGAGGCACTGGGTCTACCAATGATTTTTGCTAAGAAGGCCAAAAATATCACGATGACAGAAGGGATTTTGACGGCTGAAGTTTATTCTTTTACCAAGCAAGTGACTTCGACCATTTCGATTGCTGGGAAATTTCTCAACTCTGATGATAAGGTACTGATTATTGACGATTTCTTGGCGAATGGTCAGGCAGCCAAGGGATTGATTACCATTATTGAGCAAGCAGGAGCACAGGTTGAAGCAGTTGGTATTGTCATTGAAAAATCCTTTCAGAATGGCCGCAAGCTTTTAGAAACAGCTGGATATCGTGTCCTTTCTTTGGCGCGAATCGCAGGATTTGAGAAAGGTCAGGTTGTCTTTACTGAGGCAGATATATGATTTCCTTTTCCTTTTGACTATCTGTCTGGCTTATAGTATAGTAAAGATAGTTGATATTTTAAAAATCTAAGCTCATTGATTTTACTTGGGTAGAAAAAGTTTTTGAGGGATTTCTATGCACCAAACTCATAATTTAAATCAGCGGATGCGGCTCTTTATTTCTATTTTTTTGCCAATTTTGATCTACCAACTGGCCAATTTTTCAGCCTCATTTGTCGATACGACCATGACTGGCCAGTATGACACTCTGCATCTAGCTGGTGTTTCCATGGCAACTAGTCTTTGGATTCCATTTTTCGACCTGCTGATAGGGATTGTTTCGGCCTTGGTACCCATAATCGGGCATCATTTAGGACAGGGAAAAAAAGAAAAGATTGCTTCTGATTTTTATCAGTTTATTTATCTTTCTTTGGGGCTATCGCTAATTTTATTTGCCTTGGTATTTGTGGGCGCTCCTCTAGTTTTGTCTCACCTTGGCCTAGAGCCTTTGGTAGAAGAAGTGGCTAAGAACTATCTTTGGTATCTGGCGCTTGGTATTATCCCTCTTTTGCTCTTTAGCACCATCCGTTCTCTGTTTGATGCTCTGGGGTTGACCAAACTTTCCATGTATCTCATGCTCTTACTCTTGCCCTTGAATGGCTCTTTCAATTATGCCCTAATCTACGGAGCATTTGGCTTTCCGGAAATGGGCGGAGCTGGAGCTGGACTTGGGACTTCTTTGGCTTATTGGGTTTTGCTCCTCATATCCTTGTTAGTAGCAGTCAAACATCCAAAAGTCCGAGCCTATGAGCTGTGGAAGATTCGACCGCTAGATAAAAAGGGCTTCATCGAAGGCATTCGACTTGGACTGCCTATTGGCGGAACGTTTTTTGCAGAAGTTGTGATTTTCTCGGTTGTCGGCTTGGTCATGGCTAAGTTTTCGTCTCTAATCATTGCTAGTCATCAGGCGGCCATGAATTTTTCAAACTTAATGTATGCCTTTCCTATGAGTATTTCAACCTCAATGTCTATTATAGTTTCTTATGAAATTGGAGCTAATCGTCCTGACGATGTTAGGAAATTCTGTAAACTTGGGCGGCTGACGGCTTTGGGAATCGCTGGATTTACCTTTCTCTTTCTCTATATCTTACGCGACCGTGTGGCTGCTCTCTATGGGTCGGATACCGAGTTTATCCGTATGACATCTGTTTTTCTGACCTACAGCCTCTTTTTCCAATTAGCAGATACTTTTGCGGCTCCTTTGCAGGGTATTCTTCGGGGATACAAGGATACTCAGGTGCCATTTTACTTAGGTTTGATTGCTTATTGGGGAGTTTCGCTGCCCCTGGGACTCTTCTTAGATCATTTTACCAGCTTGGGCCCTTATGGATATTGGATTGGTCTCATTGCTAGTTTGGTGACGAGCGGCATTCTCTTTCAGTGGCGGCTTAACCGTTTGGCTAAAAATATCATAACTTAAAGAGCGCTGGCTTGTCCTTTTAGGATAAGTCAGTGTTATTTTTTTCACAAACTTTTGTTAAAATTAGATTAAAACGGTAAAACGCTTACATATTTTCTAGTATATTGATTGTGAAAATGATATAATAGTCATAAGATTATCAAGTCAAGTTTTTGTTAAAATAGGTTAATTTTTAAAATATTGTTTACAGTTATCTTTGGTTTTCAGTAGAAAAGCGAGGGAACTATATGACTGAACACTATACCCATCTTTTACAAGAAGTACTAAATGCTGCAAAGGAATTAGCTATTCAAAAACACAATTATCAAGTGGACATTCCGCATGTCTGGACAGTGCTGACCCAGCCTCAGGCTTTTGCCTTGGAATTCTATACCAGTTTGGACCTTGATATTAATGAATTTATCAGCGTCATCAATCAGGAACTAGCCAAGATTCCTGTATTTTCACACACGGACAAGAACCGATTTGGACGTCAGTATAGCCAGCGTCTCAAGAATCTTTTAGATGATGCGGAGGCTGAGAGGGCGGAACTGAGGGACGAGGTAGTAACAGTAGAACACCTGATTCTCAGTCTATTTCATCAGCAGCGAAATCCGATAACTGTCTTTTTGAAGCAGGCAGGGATTGATAAGGAGCTAGTTGCGAAAAAGTTGAATAAGGTTCGTCAAGGCAAACGAGCAGTCTCTTCCAGTCAGGAGAGTCGCTATCAAGCCCTGAGCAAATATGCAATTAACTTTAATCAGTGGTTAGCAGACCAGACCGGTAGGAAGGTGATAGGCTGCCAAGAGGAAATCAATGATATTATCCGTGTCCTTTCCAGAAAAGACAAGAGCAATGCCATTCTCATAGGCTTTCCAGGTGTTGGAAAATCCAAGGTAATGGAGGGATTTGTTGGCAGACTGCTTGCTGATGATGTTCCAGAACATTTACTGGGCAAGGAAGTTTTTAAGTTAAATCTAGGCGGACTGATTGCCGGGACTAAATATAGAGGAGAGTTTGAAGAGCGCTTCAAGGCTGTTTTGGATGAGGTGCTGGCTGCTAAGGGGAAGATTATTCTTTATATTGAGGATATCCACCAAATCGTGACAGCAGGTCGTACAGAGGGCTCTCTTGATGCAGGCAATCTTTTAAAGCCGCTCTTGGCTCAGGGACAGATTAATATCATCGGCACAACGACTTTTGCTGCCTATCGAGAAAGCTTCGAGCTAGATCAAGCTTTGGAGGGGCGCTTCCAGCGCATTCGCATTGAGGAGCCTGATCAAGATAAGGCATTGACAATTCTGCAAGGACTGCGAGAGAATTATCAGGACTTTCACGGAGTTAGGCTGACGGACGAAGCTCTGCAGGCAGCGATTAGTCTTTCAATTCGTTATCTGTCAGATCGTTATTTGCCTGATAAGGCACTGGACTTGATTGATGAGGCGTGTGCTGTCAAGAAAATCCAGCTAGCTCAAGCAGGAACTGAGCAGGTAGACGTCAGTCGTGAGGATATAGCCAGTATCGTAGAACGTATAACAGGAATCAAAGTGCAGGGAATCATGGACAATGAGCGCGAACACCTGCTAAATCTAGACAAGCTCCTGCGCAAGAGAATTGTAGGACAAGACCAAGCTGTTCAAAAAGTTTCGGAGGCCATTTTACGCTCGAGAGCAGGAATTCAAAATCCAAAGCGTCCTATTGGTTCTTTCCTCTTTCTGGGGCCTACTGGAGTCGGAAAGACCGCTCTGGCAAAAGCCCTTGCTGAGCGGCTGTTTGGCAATGAGCTGGAAATGGTCCGACTGGACATGTCTGAATACATGGAAAAACATGCCGTAGCTCGTTTAGTTGGTCCGCCACCAGGCTACGTAGGATTTGAAGAGGGAGGACAGCTGACAGAAGCTGTTCGTAGGAGGCTTTATTCGATTGTCTTGCTGGATGAGATTGAGAAAGCCCATCCGGATGTATTTAACACCTTGCTGCAAGTCTTGGACGAAGGACGCTTGACAGACTCTAAAGGGCGTACTATTGATTTTAAAAATACTATTTTGATTATGACAAGCAATATTGGCTCCCAGCAGATTTTGGAAAGTCTAAAAAGTAAACAGGGACTGACTGCTGAAGCGCAGGAAGAAGTTCTGTCCCTGCTGCAACATAGCTTTAGAGCAGAGTTTTTAAATCGGATTGACGAGACGGTTATTTTCAACTCTCTGAGGGCAGAAGATATGATTAATATCGTAAAAATTATGGTTCGGCAACTTCAGGAAAGGTTGAAACATCAGAAGATTCAGCTTCATCTGAGCGAAGAAGTCTATGCTTTTTTAGCCCAGAAAGGTTACCAACCAGAATTTGGTGCCCGTCCTATTCAAAGAAGCATTATGCGCTATCTCGAAACGCCTTTGGCTCGTTATTTGGTAGAAAATAAGGAAACAACTGAAATGACAGTTCAAGTCAGTTTGAAGGATAGGCAACTGGATTTTAATTATTTGGTATAAGTTTCTTCTAAAAGTAAGCGCTTACTATGTATATACAAAGAAAGGGGGTTCATGGTTTCTGAGCAGACTCTATCCTGAGATTTTGAAATGAGTCTTAGAAATACGTAAAATAATGAGATACTTTTTGTATCTATAGCCGACAGCAATCATTTTGATTGTTGGAGCACCCTTTGTATTTTATGAAAGGAGGAGTGTTTTGTCTGTTTATGATGTTTTGATTATCGGTGCTGGACCGGGCGGTTATGTGGCTGCTGAAGAAGCAGCTCGTTTAGGTAAGAAAGTCGCCGTAGTAGAAAAGAAGTCTATCGGCGGAACCTGCCTGAATGTGGGATGTATACCGTCTAAGGCCTATCTCCAGCACGGTCATTGGTTGCTGACAATGGAGGAAGCTAGGCGTTATGGCATTGAGAGCAAGCTTGAAAGGATTGATTTTGAGAAATTGGTAGACCGAAAGAATCAGGTTGTTGCCAGTTTGCAATCTGGAATTCATGCTAGCTTTAAGTCTTTAGGTATTGAATATATCCAAGGGCAGGCCAAGTTTGTCAAAGACCGAACTTTTTCCGTCAATGGTAAAGAAATCAGTGGCAAAGATGTGATTTTGGCTACTGGCAGTTATCCTTTTGTGCCTCCTATCAAGGGATTGGAACAGGTTGACTATCTAACGACGGATACGTTTTTTGACTTGAGGGAGCTTCCTGAGAAGTTAGTCATTATCGGAGGTGGCGTTATCGCAATTGAGCTAGCTTTCGCTATGGCTCCTCTGGGTGTCGCTGTCACTGTTATTGAGGTTGCGCCGGAAATTCTTTTGACCGAAGAAGCTGAAGCGCGACATGTGATTCAAAAGAAACTAAAGAAAATGGGGGTGATGATTTATCAGGGAGCGCAGATAAAGGAAGTAACTGCTAATTCTGTCTTACTTGAGAACGAGCAGGTTGCTTTCGACCATCTTTTGGTCGCTACTGGCCGCAAACCAAACCTAGAGCTAGCCAAGGATATGGGATTAGCCTTGACAGATCGGAATTTTGTCAAGGTAGATCAATACTATGAGACATCAAAAGAGCATGTGTATGCTATCGGTGATCTTTTGGAATCTTATATGTTGGCTCACGTAGCTAGTGCAGAAGGAATAAAGGCTGTAAGAGCTATCTGCCGGAGAGCTGAAGAAGCAGTTGATCCGCTGGGTGTTCCCCGTTCACTCTACACCAATCCTGAAGTGGCTTCTTTTGGTCTCAGCAAGGAAGAGGCTGAGAAGGCGGGCTATGATGTTCTGGTCGAGCAGCTGCCTTTCTCTTATAATGGGCGGGCTATCGCTATAGGTGAGACGGAGGGCTATGTCAAGCTAATCTCAGAAAAGCAATACCATCTTCTGCTAGGTGCAGTCATCGTCGGTCCGAACGGTACAGATCTTCTGCAGAATTTGATTTTGCTGAGGCAGGCCGAAGCAACGCTGGATCAAGTTCTTGAAACGGTTTTTGCTCATCCTACCACATCAGAACTAATACAAGAAGTCGCTAAAAGACTCGTTCAGGACGATTAATGAGGAGGTAAAAATATGTCAAATTATAAAGATTTACCACAACGATTGACCAAAACAAGAAACCAAAGTGCTGTATCAGAGCTAGTCGATTTAAAAGTCCATGATGCTACCGAAGTTGAGGTGGAGCAGATTTCCAAAGAAAAAGCCAAAACCATGTATAAAACCATGTGGGATATCCGAAATTTTGAGGAAAATACACGGCGTTTCTTTGCTGCAGGACAGATTCCTGGCTTTGTTCACCTTTATGCTGGAGAGGAAGCGATTGCTACTGGTGTCTGTGCCAATCTGACAGACCAGGACTATATTACAAGTACTCACCGGGGACACGGTCACTGTGTTGCTAAGGGCGGTGATTTAAAGGGAATGATGGCAGAAATTTTTGGCAAGGAGACTGGGCTTGGAAAAGGAAAAGGCGGATCTATGCACATCGCTGACTTGGACAAGGGAATCCTCGGTGCCAATGGTATGGTTGGTGGAGGCTTTGGTCTAGCTACCGGTGCAGCAATGCGCAACAAGTACTTGAAAACCGACAGTGTAGCTGTCTGCTTCTTCGGTGACGGTGCGGCCAATGAAGGGAATTTCCACGAATGTCTCAATATGGCATCAATTTGGAAACTGCCAGTTATCTTTGTCAATGAAAACAACTTCTTTGCAGAATCGACACCGCAATGGTATTCTTCAGCGTCTGGCACCATTGCTGAGAGAGCGGCTGCTTATAATATGCCCGGCGTTCGGGTTAATGGTAAGGATTTATTCGCTGTCTACCAAGTAGCCAAGGAAGCTGTAGAGCGGGCTCGTAGAGGTGAAGGTCCTACCTTGATTGAGGCTGTAACATATCGCGACAATGGTCACTTTGAAGGGGATGAGCAGAAGTATAAGGCTTTGGAAGGTGAAGAAAAAGACTGGGCTGATGTGGATGCTCTAGATGTCTTCCGTGACTACGCTATCGAGCACGGCCTCTTGACTGAAGAGGAACTTGATGCCATATTAGAGGAGTCTAGAAAGGATGTGGAAGAAGCTATCAAATTTGCTCAAGACAGTCCGATTCCTCGTTCCGAGTCTCTGCTGGAAGATGTATTTGCTGATTGATAGAAGGAGGTTGATCAAATGGCTAGACAACTGTTATTTATGAAAGCAATCAATGAAGCGCTGGATCAGGCAATGGCAAAAGATGACACCGTAATCCTTCTGGGAGAAGATATTGCTGGCGGTGTAACAATCAAGCACTTGGAAGAAGAAAACGAAGATGCTTGGGGCGGTGTAATGGGTGTAACCAAAGGGCTTATGCCAAAATATGGTCGAGAACGGGTAATTGACACTCCAATTTCTGAGCACGGATACGTGTCAGCTTCTGTTGGAATGGCTCTGACTGGCTTGCGTCCAGTACCGGAGCTGATGTTCAATGACTTTATCGGTTTCTGCTTTGACGCCATTTTGGGGCAAGGCTCAAAAATGCGCTATATGTTTGGCGGTAAGGCAAAGGTTCCGATGACAATGCGGACCATGCATGGGGCAGGAGCTTCGGCTGCAGCTCAACACTCGGGTTCATATTACGGCCTCTTCGGATCCATTCCCGGCATTAAGGTAGTCGTTCCGGCAACACCTTACGATGCTAAGGGCTTACTGCTGGCTTCTATTGAAGATGATAATATCGTCATTTATTCAGAAGATAAGACTCTCTATGGTATCAAGGGAGAGGTACCAGAAGAATATTATACAGTTCCAATTGGGAAGGCTGCTGTCCGCCGTGAGGGAACTGATCTTACTATCGTCACTATCGGTAAGATGCTCTATGTAGCCTATGAAGTAGCGGATCGCTTGGAAAAAGATGGTGTTTCGGTTGAAGTGATTGACTTGAGAACGGTAGCTCCTTGGGATGAGGAGACTGTCTTTGAATCAGTCAAGAAAACTGGACGGCTGATTATCGTTGATGAATCCAACCCTCACAATAACACAGCGACAGATATTGCAGCAGCAGTGACAGACAAATGCTTTGACTATCTAGACGGCCCAGTGAAATGCGTCTGCGCGCCAAATGTGCCGGTACCATTTGCAGTGAATTTGGAACAGCTCTATATCCCTAATGCTGATAAGGTTCTGACTGTTGCTGCAGAATTGATTGACGATCTGAAGAGATAGAAGGGAGGCAAGTATGGCTACAGAAATTGTAATGCCTAAGCTAGGCTTAACAATGACCGAAGGTCTGATTAATAACTGGCTGGTCAAGGAAGGCGACACCGTAGCTGCTGGTCAGCCTGTCTTGGAAATCAGTTCTGAAAAATTGACCAGCGATGTAGAGGCGCCAAGCGCAGGGGTGATTTTAAAAATTATCAGTCAGGCAGGCGATACTGTCCCGTGCAAGAAAGTAATTGCATGGATTGGTGAAGCAGGAGAATCTATTCCAGGTATGGAGACGGAAGAAGTCTCTGCGAATAAATCAGAAAGTGATAAGGGAGCAGTTGATTCAGAGCCAGAGCTAGCTGAAAAAACTGTGGCAGCAAGTTCCAACACTGTTGGAAAAAGTGAACAGGGACGTATTTTTATCACTCCGCTGGCCCGCAAGATTGCTAAGGAAAAAGGATATGATATTTCCATGATTTCAGGAACGGGAGGCAAGGGCCGCATTACCCGACGTGATGTAGAGAATCATAAACCAGAGGCACTCCCAACCCAAGCACCGGAAAGTAGTTTAGCAGTCCTTCAGCCAACTAGTCAGGCTGACTACGGTGCAGGATTGACAGGTATGCGTAAGACTATTGCAGAGCGGATGATGACCAGTCTGCAAGCATCTGCTCAGGTCACCTTGCACCGTAAGGTTGATATCAGCAAGCTGATAGCCTTTAGACAGGATATGAAGGATAAGGTAACTTCTCCATTAGAAAATGGCGAAATCAACATCACAACTCTGCTTACAAAGGCTGTTGCCAAGGCGTTGAAAGATCACCCTCAGCTCAATGCTTGGTATTTCAATGGTCAATATCAGGAAGTAGAAGATATTCATATTGGTATCGCGACGGCACTTAGTGATGGTTTGGTGGTTCCGGTCATTCGTCACGTGGATAAGCTAACACTGGCCGACTTGGGCTTAGCTATCAAAACGGAAGCCAATCAAGCTCGTAAAGGAACTTTGGATCCAGCTCTTTACTCAGGTTCAACCTTCAGTATTACTAATCTCGGGGGAGCAGGAATTGAGTATTTCACTCCTATCCTAAATACACCAGAAGTAGCCATTTTAGGAGTTGGTGCCTTGCAAACGTCCTTGGCTCTTGACAGCCAAGGACAGGTCTACGAGCAAAAATTCCTGCCGCTCAGCTTGACTTTTGACCATCAAGTCGTAGATGGTCAGCCCGCAGCGGAGTTTCTAGCCAGTCTAGCGGACAAATTGGAGTCTCCTTACGACTTGGTTTTCTGATAAAAGAATGAATGGTGAATTTCATTCCTGAATGATAAAGAAAAAGGCCAGCTGTTTAAATCACTCATTAACAGTTGGCCTTTATGTATTATATCATCCTCTTCTTCAAATTTATAATGAATAGGTAAGGAAATGACAGGTTGGTAGGGAGTGAGTTCTAAGACTCTAAGTAGGTAAAAAAGCTGCATTATAAGATAAATTGAATGACGATAATGGGAGAAAAATATCAGTGAGGTAGAATATGAAGGTTGCCAAAACACTAGTCTTAGAATATCTAGAGCAAGAATTACTAAAGAATAATAAGCAAGGCCTTGAAACGAAAGTAATTGCTGCTGCTTTAGGAATGCAACGCTCAAATGTGAGCACTATTTTGAATCAATTGGTAAAAGAAGGGATACTCGTTAAAGGAAATAAACGGCCAGTTCAATACAAGTTAAAAGAGGTATTTGTGGAAAATCCTTTGGATTTTCCAAGCATTATAGGTGAAAATGGCAGCTTGCGAACAGCCATCCAGTTAGCACAGGCAGCTATTTTATACCCAAATTATGCCCTTCCAGTACTCATTTTATCCGAGGTCGGTGCTGGTAGAACTCACTTCGTTAATAAAATGATGGAGTTTGCTATTCAAAATCAAGCGATTAGTAAGCCTCAGTTGTTTGAAAAAATTAACTGCTTAGACTATATTGATGTTCTAGATGATTTGCTGAAGTTGTTATTTGGCTCAGAGGCGACGAAGTCTGTATTTGAGAAAGTGGCAGAGGGAATTTTATTTATAGATAACATACAAGTTCTATCTTCGGCGGATCAAAATAGATTGATTTCCTGGCTGAATCACAGAGAAGGAGAACAAAAGAGACGTCAGAAGAAAGGTTTGGTAATTATCGGAAGTAGCGCTAAGCTATCTGAACATTTATCCAATAAACTTCCTGTTGTAATCNAGCTGCCTTCTTATCCGAATCGACCGATTAGTGAAAAGCTAGAGTTACTAAATTACTTTTTAGCTATCGAATCAAAGAATTCTGCGCATGATATTCAAGTGCCGCGTGATGTCATTCATTCCTTCATCCTATCAGCGAATATTAGCAATATAAAAGAATTAGAATATGCAGTTCGAACAGCTTGCGCTAATGCTTTTGTAAGAAGTCTGAGGTCGGAGCTAAAAGATTTAACACTCAGTAATGACGATTTACCCATTCCTTATCAAGGGATTCGTCATTTAGGTAGTCATAATGTAGTTAAAATTGATGAATTGATTGGCAAACGTAAGGTGCTAATTTATGATAAGGAGTTGGGATTGCTGGATTTTCCAGAGCAAGAGTCGGATGATTTATATAACAAAATTAAATCAGAATATACTCAGTTATCAGAAAGAGGCATTGAGCAGGATGATGTTTTTGAGGCAGTGAGAAACTATATTCAAAGCTATATTGAATACAAACCTTTTGTCGAGAAAGAAGATGAGTTGGAAAATCTTAATCAGCTTGAGACGATTGTTTCTGCTGAAGTGATTCAGTTGGTACAAGCCTTTGTTTTATCTGTTCAAAAAGAACTCAATATAGAGCTTAATTCGACGGCATATTACGGCATCAGTCTTCATGTCAATGCGATGATTAAGCAGAAAGGCTCGTTGAATCGGCAGTTGGATAATGATGCTATTGTGAAAGTGATTCGGGATTATCCAATAGAGTATGCACAATGTTCTAAATTTGCTAGGCAACTAGAAACAAGATTTCAACTAGCTGTTCCAATAGATGAAATCGTCATCCTAACCATGTTTATTATTGAATCCGAAAAGAAACAAGATAGTCTACGACCTATCTTGCTCTACGTTCTGCACGGTAAAGGGGTTGCCAAGTCCTTGGCTGAGTCAACCAAGATGTTGACCAAAAATAGCCAAGTGTATGGCTTTGATATTCTATTAGAAGAATCTCTAGAGGAAAGCTATCGTAAATTAAAAGGGCAAATTGAGGAACTAGACCAAGGTTTAGGGGTCATTGTCCTCTATGATATGGGATCGATTAAGGAAATGCTGGATAAAATTCGAGAAGAAACTCTGATTAAAATCAGAGAATTTGAAATTCCCATTACTATGATTGGCATGGGGATTGCACGGCGCTGTTTGATAGAAAATGATATTGACAGTGTCTTTCACGCTTTTCATATGGAAATGAATCAGCTTTATAAAAATCGGAACCAAGAAAAAATCATCATCACGCTCTGTTATACCAGCGAAGGTGGTTCTCTTCAGCTCAAGCACTATCTTGATCAGTATTCAAAGCTGGGTTACCGTGTCATTGCTTTGTCAGTTGCTAATAAGGAGATGTTGATTGAGGAAGTGATGGCCTTAAGAAAGACCTATCAAATTCATGCTTTTGTTGGAACTTTCGATCCTCAAATTATGGGTATNCCTTTCATTTCCATTAAAGATGTTTTTGAGCAACCCCAGGAGCACCTAGATAAATTATTGATGTTTGTACCGACCTCTGTCAATAGCTACGATTATGAGAAAGTTTACCAATTTTTAGAAGAGCAATTTGTCTATACTTCCTTAGCTAAGATTAAAAAGATTCTTCCTGCTATTTTAGATGAATTTGATTTTTATTATCAGCTGACAGAGGAGCAAACAATAGGCTTGTTTGTTCATATTGCGTGTCTGGTGGAGCGAACCCTTTCAGGAGAATGCCTGAAGAAGGGCAGTAAAGAAATTGCTGGTGTTATCGAAAAATTCCCTGATGACTATAAGCATGTTAGGAAAATCATCCGAACAGTGGAGCGAAGCTTTAAGATTCTTATAGATGACGCAGAGATTAGTGTTTTAATTCAGATGCTGCGCAAGTTATAAAATTGTATGTTAGAGTAGCAAACCAATAAAAAAGCACCTAACTCTCATTACCCTGTTTAGTCGGGATTTGCACTTCCGATTTCTGTGGTAATGTTGTGATTTAGATGCTTTTTTACATGCGCTCTTGCACAAGATTATGCAGCCATTTTCCTGAGAAAACACGAGGGATGCCCCAGATTGGTTTGAGAATATCTTCGCCATTTATCACAAGAAAGATTAGCCAAATGGGAGCCTGCAGACTAACCAGAGCATAGCCAAGTGGAATGCTGAAGAGCCAGACAGGTAAAACATCTAGCAGGCAGGCATAGTTGGTATCGCCTCCGCTACGTAAAATCCCGACGATTAAAACAACACTAAAAGCTTTTGGGATAAACAATAGGGCATTTAACTGAATCATCAGGATGGTTAGCTGCTCTGTCTGATTGCTTAAGTTGTAGAGTTTCAGGGCTAAGGGCATAGCCCAGATGAGTAGGATGCTGACGATGAGCCCGATGAGAGGTAATAGAAGTAAGAAGCGCTTGGCATCTTGTAAGGCTTTTTCTATTTGATTCTCTCCGATGGTATTGCCTAGCATAACAGCTACGGCATTTCCCGCACCGCGTACAAAGACAAAACCAATTTGGGCAATGGCGCTAGCAATCTGGGTGGAGGCCACCACTTCAGTACCTAATAGTCCGATAATAGCCAAGCCAATTGATGTTCCAAGAGACCAGGCGCCTTCATTGAAGACGACTGGCAAGGTTTTTTTCAAAAATTGATAAACGAAGTCTTTGTGGAAAGCAAAGAGTTCAGCTATGCTAGCGGCTCCAGCCATCCTTGTTCGATAGACACCAAAGACTAACCAGCAAAGCTCTAGCAATCGAGCCATAAAGGTAGCAATAGCGGCACCAACCAGTCCAAGTTTAGGAAACCCAATCAGCCCAAAAATAAGGACGGCATTGCCAATGATATTGGTCGCCATGGATAGGAGACTAGCAAGAGTTGGTAAGAAAACTTCGTTACTACAGCGACACATAGTAGCCAGAGAAGTTGTAATAGCTGTCATCAGGTAGGTCCAGGAGACGATAGATAAGTACTGGGCGCCCAACTGAATAGCTTCGGTATCATGAATATAAAAACCAATCAGTTGCTTGGGAAAAAGTAAAGCGACTAAAGTAAAGGAAGCGGAGATGAGCCCGCTCAGCATATAGACTAATCCCAAGGTTTTTCTCATATCAGCAATTCGCTGGGCTCCCCAGTATTGGGCCATGAAGACAGAAGCTCCGCTACCGATACCAAACTGTACAATAGTCAAGAGAAAGAAAATCTGGTTGGCAGCACCAGCAGCTGCGATTTGTTTTTCCCCTAGCTGTCCAATCATGACAACATCAGCTAGATTGACAGCGCTAGCCAGTAGAAATTGAAGAGAAAACGGTAGACTGAGACGTAAGAATTGTTTCAGAAATGTTTTCTTTTCACTCACTCTCCCACCTCCTTTCGTTTCAAATAGGATAAGCAATCAGTATGTCTAGTAACCTGATATCTAGAAAGTTTCTGCTTTTTTTGAATTGGATGATTCTGATTCCTCATAAACTTCGTTCTTTCTACCTGATAGCTTGAACTAAGCCTCAAGTTTAGTGATAATAGGCAATTTGATCAACAAAAATTTGACAATCTTTGTCAGCTTCTGTTTGAACTTCTACATTCTTCAATTCCTTTTCAGGATAAGGGTTTTGAATAGGAAATGCGAAGAAGGTCTGACCGTCTTTCTGATAAGGTTTGGTGCTAAGCGAGACTTCAAATAATTGCTCATTTACTTTATAGATAGGTTCACCAGGTAAAGGGTTGGTATTGGTAGTCCGATCCCATTCAACACTTGTTTTGCCAATGTTTTCTCCAAAGATAATGGGAAGAGTGAACTCGGTTTGATCAGTATAGGTTAGTAGGATATTTCCGATTTGATAGGTTTCCATTTCAGGGAAGACACCGTCCACAAACCATTGGTATTCCACAAAATAGTCAGTAGCATAGCCGATTTCAATCCAGCTGGGATGCGCCAGTGCTTCAAGACTGCGCGTGTGGTTTTGCAGGTCGGGATAGTGGTAATGGAAGAGATAAGATAAGGTTTTATCACGGATAGTCGCATAGTCTTCATCACGATAGTCATGATTCCAAAACATCTCGTAAGCATAGGCCAAGCCGAAGAAAATGACATTTCTCTGCAGGATTACCTCATTTAAGGTGCTCCAGTTGGAGATGATAGCTCCCTTGCTCCCCTTCTTCAAATGCTCAGCCCAATGCGGAAAGAGATAGCCTTCAAAATTACCATAACGGATGCTAAAGCCTTCTTCCAAAACTTCATCTTCCAATGTTTCATCCAAACTCCAGAGCCAATGGAGAATCTCGACATCTTTGGGAATCTGATGAATGGCCTGCCAGGTTGCCGGCATAATGCCAACTTTTGTGCCTGTATCTTTTTTGAACTGGGGAGTGTACATGATGATTTCTGCTCCACCAAAAGGCCCAGCATCAGGAACGATAGCGTTTTTCAGTAACTTGTCTCCCCAAATCATGGTTCGGACATTTTTCTGCTTGAGGTGGTCATAAATCTTGATAATGTCCTCTGCAAAGATATCAGCTCCAGCCTTCCCTTTGCAACGCTCACACATGGCAATTGAATAGTATTCATCATGCCCGATATTGATGACTTCAGGTTCAAAGACCTCAATGATTTCATCCAGAACATCAAAGAGGAGTTCATAAGAGGCAGGATTTGATGGGCAGTAAGTGTCTGGATAAGGATCTTCAGGGATTTCTGCAATTTCTGGGTGGCCAAGCATCAAATAATCGCAGTGACCGAGGGATGGCACTTCAGGAATCACCTCAAAAAATCGTTCCTTGCAGTAGAGGACCAGATCTTTCACATCATTTTGACTTAGAAACTCCCCGTCACCATTCTCCATGTGAATGGCATTCTTGTACCAAGGGAAGGTATAGTCTTGGATTTCTTTGGTCTTGCCAGAGTATTCAGCCATTTCAGAACAATATTTGATCCACTCTTGATTAATTTCAGGGTGTTTTTTATATTCCATAGCACCGCCGATTTCAATCATGAGGGTATTGTACTTGAAGAAAGCAAGCATATCCACAAATTGCTTGAAGAAATCCATATTCTTACGAGACGGTAAAAAGACTTTGAGGCCACGCTCGGAACAGACAGGTTCGTCGTAGGCCAAGCCATAAGGCAAGTAGCCATCCTGCAACATTTGGATAATTGAAATAGCCCCATAAAATAAGCCACGCTGGGATAAGGCATAAACGAAAATACCGTTTTGAGCAACCTTTACGATGTGCGCTTCAGGGTTGGATGGATAGGGAAGTGAAAAGGACTGCATAACCTCTTGTCCGACTTCTCGGGAAATCCCTTCTATGAAATGAATGGCAGGGAAAGCCAGCTGGCCATCATTTCTTACTTTTGGATGAGCCAGTAAGGTGTCGGTCAAAATAGGCAGAGGGCTGAATATTTGAGTTTCTTTAGTGAAATAGCGACCGTTGTTTTCTTGTTTCCAATATTGAGGTGTGATGCCTTGTTTCATGATCTACTCCTTGAACTATCTGAATATCTGCGAGTCATAAAAAATTTGGTAGCAGAAAAGAAGGTATGGATCGGATTTGCCTTTTACTGAGTTTTCGCTTTTCTAGCCTTTTCAATTTCCCCTTGAATCTTATAAAGATTTTCCGAAAGGCGACCAAAGTAGAGAAGCTCTCCCATCCACTTGATGAGCTTGCTTTTTGAATTTTTTGTCAATTTATTTTGTTCTTGTTCTAGCGTAACCTCAAGCCCTTTTGAGCAAGGCTTGGTCTTGTAGCAAGTAATCGTTTTTTCACTGTGGGACGAGATTTGAATGACGTAGGTTTCATGGCGACGATAGTCCAGAATCTCATAATCAGTCTTGGTATAGACATTGTCTGACAATTTTGAGTAACGAAGTCCTTTCTTTAACCTATCTATCTTTTTTGTTTGATTGTCAGTTTGATTGATTTGATTCAGAAACTCGCTTTCCAAGAAGTCATAAAATTCATCTGAAGTGACTTGGAGTTCTCTAATAATCTTCATAAATTAAGTATATAATAAGCCCTTGCGGAAAGTAACCCCCTGAGGAAAAAGAGACGGATTTTAATGAAATTTATACTCTTTAGCTTTGTGTTATACATTATCATAAAAAACGATTAATTTTTATACACTAATTTTACGATAGGTTCTAAAATATATTAAAGGAACTATTTAAAAATAACAGAGTACCAGAGGTAAAGCACGTAAGAAACTGTTGCTTTAAATTTTTTATAATAAATTGAGTATGAATGGCATTTGAAAATGGATACACTAAGCTAGAAAACTGTATATTAAGAAAATATAAACGCTTTTGACAGTAGAATAGAGCTATAGTAAACTTTGGGTAAGAAGTCAAATTGAAAGGAGGAGTTTGTATGGAAGAATGGAATAGTTCAGCGGAGATTATTGCCATGTCCTTAATTGCCAATTCTGGTGCAGCCCGATCCTTAGCTTTTGAAGCACTTAAAAAAGCAAAACTAGCAGAATTTGATGCAGCTAAGGAATTAATGGATGAGGCAAATAGTGTTATTTTAAAAGCCCATCATTCCCAAACAGATTTATTGCAGGAAGAAGCACAAGGAAACGGTCATCAGTTGAGTATACTGCTTGTTCATGCACAAGATCATTTTATGACGAGTCTCTTGGCCATTGACCTTATCACTGAGATGATTGAGCTGTATTCCAATCGAGAAGGAGAAAGACAATGAAAATCTTATTAATATGTGCAGCCGGAATGTCCACGAGCATCCTGATGAAAAAAATGGAGCAATATGCAAATGACCAAGGTATTGACCTCGATATCAAAGCGGTTGGATTGATGGACTATCAAGATTATGCTCAGGACTATGACGTAATTTTATTAGGCCCTCAGGTTTCTTATAAACTTGATTCAGTCAAAGAGACAGTTTCAAAACCTGTTGCCACCATCCCAGCTATGGATTATGCAATGGGAGATTGTAAGAATATCTTTCAATTAATTAAAGCAATATCTTAAGGAGGTTTTTCTGATGGAAAAATTCTTTAACAGTAAATTCATGACCAAACTTCAGGAAATTGGTTATAAACTGGCCAACAATGTGTTTATACAGTCTTTACAAGCTGGATTAGGCTCTCTCTTGGGATTGATTACCGTGGGTTCCTTATTTCAAGTCTTAGCTGCGATTGGAAATGAAACAGCTCTAGGTTGGTTCAAAACAGGGGATGCAGTGTATAATACATTGACCTTGCCTTTCCGTTATTCAATGGATTTTATTTCTATCTGGGTTGCTATCTTCTTTGCTTATCATTATGCTAAGAATTTGAAATTGAAATCCCCTATTATGGCAGCTGTTGATACAGCAGTTACTTTCATGCTTGTGGCAGGAGCTTTTGTTGATACTGAAGAATTCTCCGGTCTGCAATTAGACTATCTCGGCTCACAAGGTATGTTTATCAGCTTCTTTATTGTCTTTGTCGTCGTACAGATTGAAAAATTCTGTTATGAAAAAGATATTAAAATAAAGATGCCAGATGTTGTGCCGCAGTTCCTGCAAGATAGTTTCGGCTCTATTCTGCCGGTATTCTTCTCCATCACTCTCTTCCTCTTGCTGAATGTTGGAATTGGAGCCTTGACAGCAGGAGCTTATAATGTTCCGTCTGGTTTTATGGCTCTCTTGCGTGCACCGCTTGGCGCTGTATCATCTGTTCCAGGTATTGTGATGCTTTGTATGTTAGCGCTGATTCTTTGGTGCTTCGGTATTCATGGTACCCTCATCATTATTCCAATCATTTCTCCGCTTGGGATTCAAGCGGCAACAACCAATGCTGCTCTTCATGCGAACGGTCAGCCAATGCAATTCTTCCCAGTCTTACTCTACACTTCCATGGCTTTAGTTGGAGGTACAGGGAATACCTGGGCCCTGGTCCTGATGGGCTTACGATCAAAATCTAAACAAATCAGTGCCGTGTCTAAGATTTCTCTCATTCCTGGATGGTTTGGTATCAATGAGCCGGTAACATTTGGTATGCCAATTATGTTCAACCCAATTCTTTGTATCCCTTATGTACTCAATGTGCCTATTATGATGATTTTGACTTATTTTGCTTACAAAACAGGCTTTATCATTCCGGCTTGGATTGTTGTCAGCGCTCAGTTGCCAATGGGCTTTAGTAACTATCTGACCACCCTTCGTTGGCAAAACTTTGTTTGGGACTATATCTTGATTTTACCAGCTATGTTAATCTACTATCCATTCTTCAAAAAATACGAAGAGCAATTGGTTAAGCAAGAAGCTGAAATGGAAGCTCTAGAAGCCAAAGGAGGTGCAGCAGCTTGATTGATGTGACAAAATTTTCCAGAGACTTTCTCTGGGGATCGGCTTCAGCAGCCTATCAAGTTGAAGGAGCTTGGGATGAAGATGGTAAGAGTCTGTCTATCTGGGACATCTTTGTCCGCCAGCCTAATAGGACCTTTAAAAACACGACAGGCGATGTGGCAGTGGACCATTATCATCACTACAAAGAAGATGTTAAACTGATGGCCGAAATGGGCCTAAAAGCTTATCGATTTTCTATTGCATGGACCCGTATTTTGCCCGAAGGACGAGGAGAGGTCAATCAGAAAGGGATTGAATTTTATTCAAATCTGATTGATGAGCTTCTCAAATATAATATTGAACCCATTATCACGATCTATCACTGGGATTTGCCTCAAGTACTGCAAGATGAGTACGGCGGTTGGGAATCCAGAAAGATAATCGACGATTTCCTGTATTATGCAGAGATTCTGTTCAAAAACTTTGGAGATCGAGTGAAATATTGGATTGGACTCAATGAGCAAAATGTTTTTGTTGGACTAGGCTATCGGGATGGTCTTTTTCCACCAGGAATCAAAAATATTCAGTTAATGCACCAGGTGAATCATATTGTCAACTTGGCTAATGCGACGATTATCAAACGATTCCATGATTTAAAAATAAAAGGTCAAATCGGTCCAAGCTTTGCTTTTCCTGTCCTTTATGCTCTGGATAATCATCCAGAGAATGTTCTAGCTATGGAGAAATCCTTGGATGTTAATGTTTGGTACTGGATGGATGCTTATCTATTGGGCCGTTATCCAAAGACAGCCTTAGCTTATCTGAAAAATCAATTCGGGATAGAATTAGATATCCGAGAAGGAGATTTAGAGATTTTAAAAGCTGGTCGTCCAGATTTCGTTGGTGTCAACTATTACCAATCTCATACTTTTGCTGCTAATGTACCGAATGCTGAAGCTGGTGAGCCGGACCAGTTTAAGCATGTGCCAAACGAACACTTAGAGCGTACTAGCTGGGAGTGGGAAATAGATCCAATTGGTTTACGAATTGCTTTACGGCGGATTACCAGCAGATATGACATCCCGATTATGATAACTGAAAATGGGCTAGGAGAGTATGATACCTTAACGGAAGATAGAAAGATCCATGACCCATATCGGATTGAATATCTTGATAATCATATTACAGCTGTACAAAATGCCATAGAAGATGGTTGCCAAGTCATCGGCTATTGTACGTGGTCTTTCACAGATCTACTTTCATGGCTCAACGGTTATGGCAAGCGCTATGGATTCGTTTATGTAGACCGTGATGAGGAAGAAGGGGGTAGTCTAGAGCGGATTCGAAAAGATAGTTTTTACTGGTATCAAAAATTAATTAAAGAATTTGAGAGCAAAAGATAAAACAGTAGAAGCCATTCATAGAAAAAAGCCAGCAGTTTGTATCCCTATACACTGCCAGCTTTTCTTTTTTATTTTTCCCTCATTTCTCCTTGTGGGAAGTAGGTTCCTTCTGGCATGTCGTTAATAATGACATGGACAGCAGACTGAGGTGCGCCTGTATTTCTGACAACGGCTTCAGTTACTTCCTTGGCAAGAGCTTTTTTCTGCTCCAGAGTACGACCTTCAAATAAATCAATTCTAACAAATGGCATATTTTCTGCCTCCTTTATTTCTTTATCATTATTTTATCACAAATGAGGTTTTAAAGAGTAATGAATTATGGTAAAATAATGTGAAGTAAAAATGGAGATAGTGAATTAGCAAAGATTTAAATTATGGCTCAGTTATACTACAAATATGGCACGATGAATTCGGGCAAGACCATTGAAATTTTGAAAGTGGCCCACAATTATGAAGAACAAGGCAAGAGCGTCGTTATCATGACCTCGGCTGTTGATACCCGGGACGGCTTTGGTGTCGTTTCTAGTCGTATCGGTATGAAGCGGAATGCTATGGCTATTGAAGATCAGACCGATATTTTTGGCTATATCCAGCAGCTGCCTGAGAAGCCTTATTGCGTTTTGATTGATGAGGCTCAGTTCTTGAAACGCCATCATGTCTATGATTTGGCTAGAGTGGTGGATGAGTTGGATGTTCCAGTTATGGCTTTTGGTCTGAAAAACGACTTTCGCAATGAACTATTCGAAGGCTCCAAACATCTCTTGCTCTTGGCTGACAAGATTGAGGAGATTAAAACCATTTGCCAATATTGCTCTCGTAAGGCAATCATGGTTTTACGGACTGATAACGGAAAGCCGGTTTATGACGGAGAACAGATTAAAATTGGCGGCCACGAGACCTATATCTCAGTCTGCCGCAAACACTATTTTAACCCCGACATTAAGTAATCCAACGATAGAAACAAAGGAGATGATGAAAAATATATGAACATCTATGAACAGTTACAAGCGGTAGAAGATCGCTACGAAGAGTTAGGTGAGCTTTTGAGTGACCCTGATGTGGTCAGTGATACCAAGCGTTTTATGGAGCTTTCTAAGGAAGAAGCCAGCACCCGCGATACAGTGGCAGCTTACCGCGAGTATAAAAAAGTTCTGCAAAACATCACAGACGCCGAAGAAATGATTAAAGACGCCTCTGGTGATGCGGACTTGGAGGAAATGGCCAAGCAGGAGCTCAAGGATGCCAAGGCTGAAAAAGAAGAATACGAGGAAAAACTAAAAATCCTTCTTTTACCCAAAGACCCAAACGATGATAAGAATATTATCCTTGAAATCCGCGGTGCAGCAGGAGGAGACGAGGCGCAGTTGTTTGCAGGAGATCTCTTGCAGATGTATCAAAAATATGCTGAAAGCCAAGGCTGGCGCTTTGAAGTTATGGAAGCTTCTTACAATGGTGTAGGTGGAATCAAGGAAGTGGTCGCTATGGTCTCGGGTCAGTCGGTCTACTCAAAGCTTAAGTATGAATCTGGTGCTCACCGCGTACAGCGGGTTCCTGTAACCGAGAGCCAAGGCCGCGTTCACACTTCGACGGCAACAGTGCTGGTAATGCCAGAAATCGAAGAAGTAGAATACGACATTGATCCTAAAGATTTGCGGGTGGACATCTACCATGCTTCAGGTGCCGGCGGACAGAACGTCAATAAGGTTGCGACTGCTGTTCGTATTGTTCACTTGCCTACCAATATCAAGGTCGAAATGCAGGAAGAGCGTACCCAGCAGAAGAACAGGGATAAGGCTATGAAAATCATCCGAGCTCGCGTGGCAGACCACTTTGCTCAAATTGCTCAAGATGAGCAAGATGCAGAGCGCAAGTCAACGATTGGTACTGGCGATCGCTCGGAGCGGATTCGCACCTATAATTTCCCGCAAAACCGGGTGACAGACCACCGTATCGGATTGACTCTGCAAAAACTGGACACGATTTTAGCTGGGAAACTGGATGAAGTCGTTGACGCTCTGGTTCTCTATGACCAAACGCAAAAACTAGAAGAGCTGAATAAATAATGACATTAGCTCAATATTTGGCGGAGTTAGAGCAAGAGCTGGTAGCAGCTGGAGAAGAAGCAGAAAGCCTGACTTTCGTTTATCGGGCTCTCAAGAATCTCTCCTTTACGGAATTTGTTCTCAAGCTTCGGACAGAAGTCAGCCAAGAAGATCGTGACCAGCTAAAAGCAATTCAAGAGCAGCTGCTTGCTCATAGGCCAGCCCAGTATATCATTGGCAGCAGTGACTTTCACGGCCTGGCTCTCAAGGTTGATGAGCGGGTTCTAATTCCTAGGCCTGAGACGGAGGAGCTGGTGGAGCTGATTTTGTCAGAAAATCCTGAAAGTTCTCTGTCTGTCTTGGATATCGGAACAGGTAGCGGAGCCATTGCTCTTGCACTAGCAAACAGCCGTCCAGACTGGCAGATTACTGCTTCTGATCTCTCAAGCGATGCTCTTTCCTTGGCAGCAGAAAATGCTCAGTCTTGCGGACTCAACCTCACTTTTGTCCAATCTGATTGTTTGGAAGCAATTAGAGGGAGCTTTGACATCGTTGTCTCCAATCCGCCCTATATTTCAGAAGCAGATAAAGACGAAGTCGGACTTAACGTTCTGACCTCAGAGCCTCACATGGCCCTTTTTGCAGAAGAGGATGGCTATGCCATCTACCGAAAAATAGCAGAGCAGGCAGGGGCCTATCTAACAGAAAAAGGAAAAATTTATCTGGAAATTGGCTATAAGCAAGGAGACGCTGTTAGGGATTTGTTGAAAGAATCCTTCCCGCAAAAACGAATCCGAGTTCTGAAAGATCAATTTGGCAAAGATAGAATGGTGGCGATGGACAATGGATAAGATAGAAAAGACCCTGGCAGCAGGCGGAGCGGTCGTTCTGCCGACAGAAACTGTTTATGGCCTCTTTGCACAGGCTTTGAATGAAGAGGCGGTTGAGCGAGTCTATGAATTAAAACGAAGACCTCGCGACAAGGCTCTTAATCTTAATGTGGCTAGCTTAGAAGAGATTTATGCTTTTTCTAAGAACCAGCCCACTTATCTAGATCAACTCTACCAAGCCTTTCTGCCTGGGCCACTGACTATTATCCTCCAAGCCAATGACCAAGTGCCGACTTGGATAAACTCAGGTATGGATACTGTAGGATTTCGGATTCCTAAACATCCAGTTACCCTGGACTTGATTAGCAAGTACGGTCCCTTGATTGGTCCATCCGCCAATCTTTCTGGAAAAGCCAGTGGAACTTCTTTCCAGCAGATTATGATGGATTTTCAAGAGGAGGTCTCAGGTGTAGAAGATGATGCATTCTTGACAGGTCAGGATTCAACTATTCTAGACTTGTCTGGAGAAAAGGCACTTATTCTACGCCAGGGAGCGATTACTCGCGAGGATATTCTCGCCCAAGTAAATGATATAAAATTTCAACTTTAGGACCGAAGGTCCTATTTTCGCAAAAGAAGGGAGACACCTTATGATTTTTGACCAAGAAGACTACAAAGCATTTGACCCAGAGATTTGGGAAGCAGTTGCTAAAGAAGAAGAACGTCAGCAGCATAATATTGAGCTGATTGCTTCAGAAAATGTCGTTTCTAAAGCTGTCATGGCCGCTCAAGGTTCTATTTTGACCAATAAATATGCCGAAGGTTATCCAGGACGCCGTTACTATGGTGGGACAGATGTAGTGGATGTGATTGAGAGTCTAGCGATTGAGCGCGCCAAGGAGATTTTTGGTGCCAAGTTTGCCAATGTGCAGCCTCACTCAGGCAGCCAGGCAAATTGTGCGGCTTATATGGCTTTGATTGAGCCAGGTGATACAGTTATGGGCATGGATCTGTCTGCTGGCGGCCACTTGACTCATGGTGCATCAGTCAGCTTTTCTGGTCAAACCTATAATTTTGTATCCTATAGTGTTGACCCAGAAACAGAATTGCTTGACTTTGATGCCATCCTCCAGCAAGCCAAAGAAGTACAGCCTAAACTTATTGTAGCGGGTGCTTCAGCCTACTCTCATATCATTGACTTTTCAAAATTCCGTGAAATTGCTGATGCAGTAGGTGCCAAGCTTATGGTAGATATGGCTCACATTGCTGGTTTGGTTGCTGCAGGTCTCCATCCAAGTCCTGTTCCTTATGCAGATATCACGACAACAACGACCCACAAGACCTTGCGAGGACCTCGCGGTGGCTTGATTTTGACAAATGATGAAGAATTGGCTAAGAAAATCAACTCAGCTATCTTCCCAGGCATTCAAGGCGGACCATTGGAGCATGTCATTGCAGCCAAAGCTGTGGCTTTCAAAGAAGTGCTGGATCCAGCTTTCAAGGTTTATGCTCAGCAGATTTTGGACAATGCCCAAGCCATGGCCCAAGTCTTCCGTCAGCTTGACAAGTTCCGTGTGATTTCTGACGGTACTGAAAATCACCTTTTCTTAGTGGATGTCACTAAGGTTGTAGAAAATGGGAAAGTCGCTCAAAATCTCTTGGATGAAGTCAATATAACCCTTAATAAAAACTCCATTCCTTACGAGACTTTATCACCATTTAAGACTAGCGGAATTCGTATCGGTACAGCAGCTATTGCAGCTCGAGGCTTTGGCGTAACAGAAAGTATCAAGGTAGCCGAGCTTATTATCAAGGCTCTGGAAAACGCTGAAAACGAAGCGGTGCTGAATCAAGTGCGAGCAGAAGTTCGCGAACTAACAGACGCTTTTCCACTCTATGAGGGCTTGAACTAAGATGGATATTTACGTAAAAAAAGCGATTATTCATCAATTCAGCCCAGCTGATACCGAACTGCTGCTAGCGGATAAGTTTCTCAACATCACTCCTAAGATAGAAGAATATCTGCGCAAAAAAATCGAGCGGGTCTATTCTGACGATGCTAAAACAGGTGTTTTCGATCCCGAAAACGTCTTTTTAGCCCAGCTTTCAGACGACTTACTGGAAACATCAGTGACAGTGGCCAAGCTTTGGCAGGAGGAGTTTTCTGTCAGTGAAAACCAGAAAACCAACGATCTGATTTTTGTCCAGTTTGACAAAGAGGGCGTGGAGCACTTCGCTTTTCTGCGGATTGCTCTGCGGGAAACCCTGACCCACTTGGGTGGTGAGGTGGACAATCCTATCAAACTGACGCAGAACAATCTGCCTGGCTTTGGTACAGGTGCGGACGAGGCTTTGGTCATCAATCTTAAATCTCGCAAGTACCATCTGATTGAAAAACGCATCAAGTATAACGGTGCCTTTCTCAATTATATGTCAGATAATCTCTTGCAGGTCAATCCGACAATCTCAGCTAAGAAATCAATCAAAGCTCTGGAGAAGACTGCTCAAAAAGTTGCCGAGAGTTTTAATAAAGACGATTTTCAGTTCCAGTCCAAGGTCAAATCCAGTATTTTCAAAAATTTGGAAGAAAATGACGAACTGTCGCCTGAAAAACTGGCTGATGATCTTTTTGACAACAATCTGACTGCCCGACTTACCTTTATTGACCAAGTCAAGGAAGCTATTCCTGAACCAGTCAAGTTTGATGAGATTGACAGCAGCCGCCAGAAGAAAAAGTTCGAAAATCAGAAACTCTCCCTTTCAAACGGAATTGAGCTCATCGTTCCCAATAATATCTATCAGGACGCAGAGTCTGTAGAATTTATCCAGAACGATAATGGGACCTATTCTATTTTGATTAAGAACATCGAGGATATCCAAAATAAATAATGTTTAAATTTTTAAGAAGACTGATTTTAGTCCTTTTTGTGCTCTTTGCTGGCTGCAAGATTTATCAGGTTCATCATGATGTCAAACAGGTCATGAAGTATCAGACTTTGGTCAGAGAAGTGCTGGACGAGCAGGACACAGCAGCCAATGAAGAATTGGTACTGGCCATGATTTATACAGAAACCAAGGGGAAAGATACTGATGTCATGCAGTCCAGTGAAAGCGCGACTGGTCAGATCAATGCCATCACGGACAACAAAGAAAGTATTCGCCAGGGAGTTCAGACCTTGTCTGATAACCTAGAGTTAGCCAGCGAGAAAAAGGTGGACGTTTGGACAGCAGTACAAGCCTATAATTTCGGTCAGGCCTATATCGACTACGTCGCTAAAAACGGTGGTGAAAATACGCTGGACCTGGCTAAGAAATATTCCAAAGATGTAGTAGCGCCAAGCTTAGGAAATGTAACTGGCAAGACCTACGGCTACTATAACCTGATTTCAATTTTCCACGGTCCAGAGCTCTATATCAACGGCGGAAATTATTATTATTCCCGTCAGGTCAAGATGAACATGCACATCATGCGCCTCTTAAAATGGTTTTAGAAAGAAGTTTTCAAGCTTCTTTCTTTTTTGATGGTGAAGTAATAATCCGGATATTTGTAACCACGATGGATACATGATATAATTTTGTACATCTATCATAAAAAGGAATGAAAAATGAACAAGAAACTCGGTTTTAAGCTCCTCATTCTGGTTTTAGTGACAATTGCCGGTCTAACAGCTTTTTACAACCATAAAGAAGCCACTAACCTCAATACAAAATACTATGTGCAGTCAACAACTCCGACCTTGTTTTTCCATGGTTTTGGATCCAGCTCTAATGCTGAAAATCATATGACAGAGGCTGCCAAAAAGGCTGGAGTCACTCAGACAATTATCACAGCAAATGTCAGTAAAAACGGGCAAGTAAGCTTATTAGGAAAGATACCGGAAGGTGCTATCAATCCCATTATTAAGGTAAACTACGAAGATAACCGCAATGCCGACTATGCTCAAGATGGCAAATATGCAGCAGCTGTGATTCGTAAGTTACAAGAGACTTATGGATTTGATAAAATGAATCTAGTAGGACATTCGATGGGGAATATGTCCGTCCTCTTTTATATGCTGGAGAACGGTCAGGATGAAAAGCTGCCCGAGCTGCAAAAGCAGGTCAATATTGCCAACCATGTTAATGGTCTGCAAGGAAGGGACTTACCTGAAGATTTGAGAATCCTAGATGACCAAACTGGCAAGCCTAGTGCTATGAGCCAGACTTATCAAAAACTACTGGGATTACGAGAAGTTTACCCGCAAGAACAAGTAGATGTTCTGAACATTTACGGTGATTTTAAAAATGAATCCGACGGTTCTGTCCTCAATATTTCTTCTCGCAGTCTCAAATATCTCCTGGTTGAGAATGCCAAATCTTACCAGGAAAAGAAAATCACAGGTCAGTTGGCTCAGCACAGCCAATTGCATGAGAATCCAGAGGTAGATGAATTGCTGATTGACTTCCTCTGGAAAAAGTAGAAAAGAGCAGTTGCTGGCTAGCAAATCCAGCGACTGTTTTTTCTTTGAACTTCTTTGAGAAATGTTGTAAAATGTATCTATTATCTCGAGCCATTTATGGATGAGATAATAATAACTCCATCATTGCAGCAACTCAACTGAAGTACTCTGAATATCAAAAGGAGCGAAAATCACAAGCTCAAGAAACAGAAATTCGAGGCACTCAGATAAAAAGTTTGCTCTATAAAAAAGCTATAGAATTTGGGAAACTATAGCGGGAGGAAAAGAGGAAAAAATATGAAATTCAAAAAAACTTTAATGACAGCAGGAGCCTTGCTGGCTACTCTGTTTACTGTATCGACCGCAGCTGCCGATTCAAATGTTCAGAAAGTCATTGATGAGACATACGTGCAGCCAGAGTATGTGCTGGGTTACTCCTTAGATGAGAACCAAAAACAGCAGACCTTGCAGATGTTGGGCTACAATTCATCCAGCGATAGCAAGCCGCTTAAAACCATGACGCCTGAAGTCTACTCAAAAATCATGGATGTTGCCAACGACCCTAGCCTGCAGCTTTATTCTTCTGTAAAAATCCAGAAGTTAGGCGGCAACAAGCCATTAGAAGTAAAAATCGTCACTCCGCAAAATATCACTAAGGTTACGGAAGATATGTATCGCAATGCAGCTGTTACTCTGGGTGTCAAGCACGCGCAGATTACCGTTGCAGCACCGATTCCGGTAACAGGTGAGAGCGCCTTGGCAGGGATTTACTACTCTCTGGAGGATAATGGCGCGACCATTCCTCAGGAAAATAAGAATCTAGCACAAGAAGAACTGGCTGCCCTTTCTGGTATCAATGCTGAAAACACAGGTAAGGAAGGCTATGACGCAGACAAGCTCAACGTAGCTTTGGCAGATATCAAAGCGGCCATCGCCAATGCTAAGAAGAACAACAGCAATCTCACAGCAGATGATGTTCGTAAGATTGTTGAAGAAACCTTGAAAAACTATGGACTGACTCAGTCAGTAACTAGCGACCAAATCAACCTCATCGTTAATTTTGCTATCAATCTTTCAAACAGTGGAGTCATTACGGATTCTGACTTTACAAAGACACTTAGTGACTTGAAAGACAGCATTGTTTCAAAGGCAGGGGATACTTTTAACAATATTAACCTCAACTTTGATGCAAACGGCCTCCTTCAAGAAGGTGGTAATTTCTTTTCTAATATCTGGAATGCCATCGTCAACTTCTTTAAAGGATTGTTTGGCGGTTAATTCTAAGACTATGTAAAACAAGGCTGGGACATGTTAGTCCCAGCCTTGTTTGTTATTTCTTAATATGTTAAATCCTCCATCAGAAGCGTTCTAGTGGAGGATTTTTACTTTTAATATTTCAAATTAGATTTATTTCTTACTCCCACTCTACAGTTGCAGGTGGTTTGCTGGTGATATCGTAGACGATGCGGTTGACATGGTCTACTTCGTTGACGATACGAACAGAGATTTTTTGCAGAACATCCCAAGGAAGTTTGGCAAAGTCAGCTGTCATACCATCAATAGAAGTGATAGCACGAATCGCAATTGTGTAGTCGTAAGTCCGGCCGTCACCCATGACACCAACAGATCGGACTCCAGTATTAACAGTAAAGTATTGCCAGATGTCGCGGTCAAGACCAGCTTTGGCGATTTCTTCACGGAGAATTGCGTCAGATTCGCGGACAGTTTCCAATTTTTCCTCAGTGATTTCTCCCATAACACGAATAGCAAGTCCTGGTCCTGGGAATGGCTGGCGCCAGACGATTTCATCAGGCATACCAAGCTCTGTACCCAAAGCACGCACTTCGTCCTTGTAGAGCGTGTTCAGTGGCTCAATCAGCTCAAACTGCATGTCTTCTGGCAGACCACCAACGTTATGGTGGGACTTGATAGTCTGAGCAGTGTCGGTACCAGATTCGATAACGTCTGTATAGAGAGTTCCTTGAGCCAAGAATTTTACATCTTTTAGTTTGCTGGCTTCGTCGTCAAAGACATAGACAAACTCGTTTCCAATGATTTTACGTTTTTGCTCTGGGTCTGAGACGCCGGATAGTTTATCAAGAAAACGCTTAGCTGCGTCAGCCTTAATAATATTCAAACCAAATTTGCCGCCCAGCATATCCATGACCTGATCTGCTTCGCCTTTACGCAAAAGACCATGATCCACAAAGATACAGATTAGTTGATCGCCGATTGCTTTCTGCAAGAGAACACCGACGACAGAAGAGTCTACACCACCAGAAAGTCCCAACAGCACCTTCTTGTCACCAACGGTTTGCCGGATTTTTTGAATTTCCATGTCAATGAAGTTATCCATAGACCAGTCGCCTTTGGCTCCACAAATATTAAGAGCAAAGTTGCGCAGGATATCATAACCAAACTCTGAATGACGAACCTCAGGGTGGAACTGAATGCCATAGATTTTCTTAGCTGGATTTTCAATGGCTGCAAAAGGACAGTCAGCAGAAGTACCAGTACGGACAAAGTCAGCAGGAATTTCTGTTACTGCATCTCCGTGGCTCATAAGAACTAACTGGCTTTCAGGCGTACCGTTGAAAAGGCTGGAATTAGCAGTATGTGACAGAGTCGACTGACCATATTCTCGATTTCCAGCATGACCAGCAGGGACAACCTTGCCGCCTAGCTTGTGAGTTAACAGCTGCATACCATAGCAGATCCCCAAAATCGGGATTCCCAACTCGAAAATTTCTGGATCAATATCAAAAGAGCCGTCTTCATATACAGAATTTGGACCGCCGGAAAGGATAATCCCGACAGGCTGGATAGCACGGACTTCGTCAGCTGTAATCTTGTGGCTCTTGAGCTCAGAAAAAACACCGATTTCACGAATGCGGCGTGAAATCAGCTGGTTGTACTGGCTGCCGTAATCAAGCACGATAATCTTTTCGATATCTTGCAATTCAGTTCTAGTTGTCATCTGTTCCCTTTCTTAAAAGAAGTAATCTTTTCCCCTCATTTTATCACAAAAAAGGAATTTTTCCAAGGTAATAAAAAGTAAGAGTGATGAAAAAACGAATATGAGTCTTTAGTTTGTTTTTATCGTTTGTTTAGACTGACTTGCCATAGACGCCAGTGCCATCTCTGACTAAAATCAAATAAACAAGCTCTTAAAATGTTGATCTTTTTTGACAAAATAACTGATTTCGTGAGAAAAGCCTCCGCTCTTCAATATTTAGTTTGACATTTGAAGTATTTGGTACTAAAATAAAGGAAGGTACCAAATAAGAAAGAAGAGCCGACATGTTACCCGCATATATTAAAATTCATGATCAGATTAAGAAAGATATTGATGATGCCGTTTGGGAGATCGGGGAGCGCCTGCCCAGCGAGCGAGATCTAGCCGAAACTTTTAAAGTCAGCCGTATGACCTTGCGTCAGGCTATTACACTCTTGGTTGAGGAGGGAGTGCTAGAGCGTCGAGTCGGTAGCGGAACTTTCGTAGCTAGCACACGTGTTCAGGAAAAAATGCGCGGCACTACAAGCTTCACGGAAATCATGAAGGCACAAGGCAAAACGCCATCCAGTCAGCTTATTTCTTATCGACGTACTCTGCCGAGTGAGCAGGAAGTGGAGAAACTAGGCATCCACAAGACGGAAAATGTCATTCGGATGGAGCGGGTTCGCTACGCTGACGATTTGCCGGTGGTCTACGAGGTGGCTTCAATTCCAGAGAAGTTCATTAAGAATTTCAAAAAAGAAGAGGTGACTAGTCATTTCTTCCAAACCTTGCAGGAACATGGCTATAAGATCGGCAAGTCTCAGCAGACTATTTATGCTCGGCTGGCTAAGGAAAAAATCGCCAATTACCTCGATATTCCTCGCGGCCATGCCATCTTAGGACTGACTCAGATTTCTTATTTTGATGACGGAACAGCTTTTGAATATGTAAAAAGCCAGTATGTCGGCGATCGTTTTGAATTTTATTTGGAAAACAATTAATTATTGCAAAACTCTTAGTTATCACTAAGAGTTTTTAACTTGTCTTTTACAAGGAAGAAAAAGCTGATTGACCTTTTGCAATCTCATATTTCGAGTGTTTATCCCCCTTGTCAGACTAGAGTTTATCATGCTTTTCTGGTATAATGTTTCTTATGGAAATTGAAAAAACAAACCGAATGAATGCTCTCTTTGAGTTTTATGCGGCGCTTTTGACTGACAAGCAGATGAACTATATTGAGCTCTACTATGCGGATGACTACAGTCTGGCAGAGATTGCTGAAGAGTTTGGTGTTAGCCGTCAAGCCGTTTATGATAATATTAAGCGGACGGAGAAGATTCTGGAGGACTATGAGAAAAAGCTGCACATGTACTCGGACTATATCGTCAGAAGTCAGATATTTGACCAGATTACAGAGAAATACCCTGACGACAGCTATCTGCAGGAGCAGATCGGGATTCTGTCTGGTATTGACAATAGGGAGTGACCATGGCTAAACAAGTTAGCTACAAGGGAATGTCTTGCTGGTTGTTAGAGTTGGAAGAAGCTTTTCCTGCCAGGGTACAAATCATCTCCCCTGACGATCTTTCTAAGGCAACGCAAGAAGGCTTCAGCTGCTGGGGCTACCCAAATGAGATTATGAAAGAAGTCTCTGCTGAGGAATACGCTTGTTTAACACGTTTTGGAAAATTTCCACTGAATTGATCGAAATAGAAACTAGGAGAATAAAAAAATGGCATTTGAAAGTTTAACGGAACGTTTGCAGAACGTCTTTAAAAATCTGCGCAGAAAAGGAAAAATCTCAGAAAGCGATGTTCAGGAAGCAACCAAAGAGATTCGTTTGGCCCTTTTAGAAGCCGATGTTGCCCTGCCAGTTGTCAAAGACTTTATCAAGAAAGTCCGTGAGCGAGCTGTCGGCCATGAAGTTATCGACACCCTCAATCCAGCGCAACAGATTATCAAGATTGTTGACGAAGAGCTGACAACTATTCTGGGTTCTGATACTGCTGAGATTATCAAGTCACCAAAGATTCCAACTATTATCATGATGGTTGGTCTGCAAGGGGCTGGTAAGACCACCTTTGCTGGAAAGCTTGCTAATAAGCTCAAGAAAGAAGAAAATGCTCGTCCTCTCATGATTGCGGCGGATATTTACCGTCCGGCGGCTATTGATCAGCTGAAAACACTTGGACAGCAAATTGATGTTCCTGTCTTTGCTTTAGGCACGGAAGTTCCAGCAGTTGAGATTGTCCGTCAGGGTTTGGAGCAAGCCAAAGCAAACCACAATGACTATGTCCTGATTGATACGGCTGGGCGCCTTCAGATTGACGAAAAGCTCATGCAGGAGCTGTCAGATGTCAAAGCGCTGGCTAATCCGAATGAAATCCTCTTGGTTGTAGATGCCATGATTGGTCAGGAGGCGGCTAATGTCGCTCGAGAATTTAACAGTCAACTGGAGGTGACCGGGGTTATCCTGACTAAGATTGATGGCGATACCCGTGGTGGTGCAGCCCTGTCTGTCCGTCAGATTACTGGTAAGCCTATTAAATTTACTGGTACCGGTGAAAAGATTACTGATATCGAAACCTTCCACCCAGACCGCATGTCCAGTCGGATTCTGGGCATGGGGGACATGCTGACTCTGATCGAAAAAGCCTCTCAGGAATACGATGAGAAAAAATCGCTTGAAATGGCTGAAAAGATGCGGGAAAACACCTTTGATTTCAATGACTTCATTGATCAGCTGGATCAGGTACAAGGCATGGGACCTATGGAAGACTTGCTCAAGCTGATTCCAGGTATGGCCAATAATCCTGCTCTCAAGAATATCAAAGTAGATGAGAAAGAAATTGCTCGCAAGCGTGCCATCGTATCCTCTATGACACCAGCTGAGCGGGAAAATCCTGACTTGCTGAGTCCTAGCCGTCGCCGTCGGATTGCCAATGGTTCAGGTAACAGCTTCGTCGATGTCAATAAATTTATCAAAGACTTCAATCAAGCTAAGCAGATGATGCAGGGCGTTCTGTCAGGCGATATGAGCAAGATGATGAAGCAAATGGGGCTCAATCCAAACAATATGCCTAAGAACATGCCTGGCGGCGGAGGAATGCCCGACATGTCAGCTCTAGAAGGCATGATGGGTCAAGGCGGTATGCCAGATATGTCAGGCTTAGGAGGATCCGGCATGCCGGATATGAGCCAAATGTTTGGCGGCGGACTCAAGGGCAAGGCTGGAGAGTTCCTGATGCGCCGCAGCATGAACAAGATGGCCAAGCAAATGAAGAAAAACAAGAAGAAGCGGAAGTAATAACAAAAAAACAAGTCGCATAACTAAGTTTTATGTGGCTTGTTTTTGGAAACATCAGATTCAGATACGGAGACTATAATGAAACCTTTTTTTACTCGATGCATTCATCGACTTGCTAAAACCTTTCAAAAATTATTGAATAAGCTGCCTTCCCACCCTATTTCTCATCTACCTGCCAGCAAGGTCAAAATACATCCTATTATCATGATTCCAGGTAGTTCGGCGACAGAGAATCGATTTAATCGAATGGTTAAAAAACTCAATCGTAATCAGCATCCGCATCATAGTTTGCTCCGTATTAAAATTTGGAATGACGGGCATATAACTTACCGAGGGCATTTGAAGCGAAAGGATAGAAATCCCATTTTTGTAGTTGGCTTTCAAAATAATCGCGATGGTTATGAAAATATCAAGAATCAAGCAGCAATGTTTGACGCTGTCTTGACTGCCTTGCGAGAGAAGTATTCTTTTAACAGCTTTAAGGCGCTTGGACATTCTAACGGTGGTCTAGTTTATACATTATTCCTGCAGCAATACCTTGCAAACCATTCTGGGCTAGAGATGGAAAAGCTCCTGACTATCGGCAGTCCTTATAATCTGAACAAGAAAAATCTCAATCATCGAGTTGCGATGTTAGTTGACTTTGTAGACAACCAGGAAAAACTGCCTAAGAAGCTGGAGCATTTGTCAATTTTGGGAATCTTTTTCCGAGATGGCGACGGAATTGTCCATAAAAGCAGTGTAGAGGCTGGGAGTTTGATTTACAAAGGAAAAATCGCTTCACACAGAGAGGTCGTCATCGTAGGCAAGGACGCCCATCATTCTTCCTTGCCGCAAAATGAACAGGTAGTTGATTTGATTAGGGAGTTTTTATTCTAGTAAATATTTTACATAATTTAATTTTAGTAAAAATCAGAAAGGCAATAAAAGAATGAAAATGACAGACATTCTTTATAGGTATTATGGTGACTTTGATCTGGTAAATGAAAAATGGAACGAAGACTATGAAAGCATTTTAATTAAGCCAAAGGATAATCAAGAATATAAAAGATGCCGTTTGGCAAAGAAANCACCCAAAAAAGAAGGCTACTTTACAGTCTTTTGGAAAAAAGACCAAAACAACAAGAATATTCCTTATACTGATAGAGACTTGGGTGATGAACTAGTTATTGTCGTTATTGACGACTGTCATTGCGGTATATTTATAATTCCCAAAGGGGTGGCTATTAGTAAAAAAATTCTTTCTACAAAGGATTGTAAAGGAAAGATGGCTATGCGGTTTTATCCGTCCTGGTGCACAAATTTAAATAAAACAGCTCAGGCAACACAAAAATGGCAACTGGATTATTTTAAAA